>NZ_POVL01000040.1 GCF_002939185.1 Enterobacter sichuanensis
CCCGGACAGGCCGATATCCAGCACGTCCACGCCCGCGTCCTGCAGCCCTTTCGCCAGGGCCAGCTTCAGGGATTCACTGGTCAGACGCACGTCGCCGCCCAGCACGATGGTTTTTGGCTTCAGATATTCGCCGTACGCGCGGCCAATGCGCCACGCAATGTCTTCATTCAGCTCTTCGCCCAGCTTGCCGCGAATATCGTAGGCTTTAAAACAGGTTAACTTTTCCATGATGACCCCTTTTTCAGGCAACAGTTGGCCCGCCCGATTAACAGGCAAAATTGTTTTTATTCATTCGTAGGCCGGATAAGCGAAGCGCCATCCGGCGTTAAAGACGGTGCTAGACCCGGCCGTAGCGGTCCTGGAAGCGCACGATGTCGTCCTCTTCCAGATACGAGCCGGAGCGCACCTCAATTAAGTCGAGAGGAATTTTCCCGGGGTTCTCCAGACAGTGCGTCGCCCCCAGCGGAATATAGATGGACTCATTTTCGCCCAGCAGCTTCACTTCACCGTCGATGGTGACTTTCGCCGTACCTGCTACCACCACCCAGTGCTCCGCGCGGTGGTGGTGCATCTGCACCGACAACCCCTCGCCCGGTTTCACGGTGATGCGCTTCACCTGATAACGCTCGCCCGCATCGATGGAGTCGTATTTGCCCCACGGACGGTACACTTCGCGGTGAATGTGGTGCTCGTATCGGCCATCCGCCTTGATCTTCTCAACCACTTTTTTAACGTCCTGCACGGCGTTACGGTCGGCAATCAGCACGGCGTCTTTCGTCTGGACCACCACCAGATCTTTCACCCCGACCGTAGTGACCAGGCCGGATTCGGCGTAGACGTAGCTGTTCTCGGTTTTGTGGCTAATCACATCACCGTGATGGACGTTACCCTCCGGGGTATGGGCGCTAATCTCCCACAGTGAGGACCAGGAGCCCACATCGCTCCAGCCCGCATCCATCGGCACCACCACGGCGTCTGCCGTGCGCTCCATGACCGCGTAGTCAATAGACTCTTCCGGGCAGGCGAGGAAAGCCGCTTCATCGACGCGGATAAAATCGAGATCCGGATCCACCACGTTCATGGCTTTTTCGCAGGCGCTCAGGATATCCGGACGGTATTTCTGCAACTCTTCCAGATAGCGACCGGCGCGGAACAGGAACATGCCGCTGTTCCAGTAATATTCCCCGCTGGCGACGTAGGCCTGCGCGGTTTCCAGATTCGGTTTCTCAACGAACTGCGCAACGTCAAACGCCACGCTGTCGCCTTCGCCCGGCGTTACGTTGCCGCGACGAATATAGCCATAGCCGGTTTCCGGCAGATCCGGCACGATGCCGAAGGTCACCAGTTTGCCGCTTTCCGCGTAAGGAATGGCCGCGCGAACCGCGTCGCGGAAGGCCTCTTCCTGCTGAATAACATGGTCTGCCGCCAGCACCAGCATCAGCGGATCACAATCCGGGCTGCTGCGTTTTGCCGCCAGCGCCGCCAGGGCGATCGCGGGTGCGGTGTTGCGTCCGGCAGGCTCCAGAATGATATTTTCTGTGAGTTTGTTCAGCTGGCGCAGCTGCTCGGCAACAATAAAACGGTGCTGTTCGTTACAAATCACCACCGGGCTTTCACACTCCACGCCCTGCAGACGGTTTACCGTCGTCTGCAGCATGGTGAGATCCCCTTTCAGGCAGAGGAACTGTTTTGGATAGAGCACGCGGGACAGCGGCCACAACCGGCTACCAGAGCCACCAGCCATCACAACCGGATACAAAGTGGTTTGACTCATGATTTATCCCCGTATATCTGCAATAAATTGGCTCAGCACGTTCTCTTTATCGAGCGTGCGTTCGGCATATTCACGTGCCACCGTGTTTACTTTTGGCATGGCAAGTGCCTGTTCAATGCCGGAGACCAGCGCCGGGACCGATTCCGGCTCCACGCACACCGCAATCCCCGGGTAGCTGTCACACAGCTGGCCTAATTCGGTTTCGGCTTCGGCCGTAATCACTGCGTTACCGCCCACTGCCAGAATGTTGGTCAGCTTGGACGGCAGCACCGCATCCGCCGCGCCGCGTTTTTGCACCACCAGATGGCAGTCGCCCATCTTCAGCAACGCAGGCAGTGCCTCGTAGGACTGAAGCGGGAAGAACTTCACGTTGGACAGGCCGCGCTCGCTCGCCATCTTCTCCAGCCGCGCTTTCCCACCACCCTGCCCGACAATCACAAACATCCATGGATGCTGGCTCAGCTGCTGAGCCGCTTCAATCACGTTCTCCAGCCCCTGCTTTTCGCCGATGTTGCCTGAGTAAAGAATGATTTTTTGATCATCAGGCAGACCGAGCTCTGCACGTAACGTCTGGGCGTCTTGCTCAGTCACGTCGCGAAAACGCGCCACTTCGGACCAGTTCGGGAAGAAGATCACCTTCTGGGCCGGGACGCCCTTCTCCTGCGCCTTGTTCATCATTGAGCGCGAAATGGTCGAGACATAATCGACGTTATGCAGACCGCTGCGCTCAAACGCGCTGGCGAGCTTCGCCACCTTGCCGCCTTTGCTTTTGCCTGCCATCCCCAGACCCAGCATGGCGTCGACTTCATAATCCTGAATGTGCAGCAGGGTGCGGGCGCCGGAGAGTTTGCCCAGCAGGCGCATGCCCGGCGTGCAAAACAGCGTCGGCACCACGCCGATGATGCGATCCGGCTTCCAGCGACGCTGCGCCATCAGCGGGAAGAAGCTGCTCAGCGCAAAGCTGCCGAGATGAATCAGCCGTTTCAGCGTCGAGGGCTGCTTTGGCACATACAGCGGACAGCGCCAGACGGTCGCCGCGCCCTCTTCGCGACGGTAGCGCCAGCTTGAGTAGCGCTCCCCCACTTTCCATTCCGGGTAGTACGGCGGCGCGGTAATGACCCGCACGTCATGTCCCTGGCTCGCCATCCACTCGACCATCTCGCCGGTATATTTCCCGATACCGGTCAGCTCCGGCGAGTAGTTGATTCCATACACCAATATTTTCATAAGCCCGGCACCTCAGACTGACGATCGGCAAGGAAATAGGCACGGCTGTTGTCGTGCACATTGTCGCTCGCCAGCAGTGCCTCTGGCGTCTGCCAGCGGTAGTCGTCATGCTGAGAATCAGGCAGACGCAGGTCTGCCTCACTCACCTTCAGGCGGAACCCCAGCACGATGTAGTGCGTGGAGAACCCGGTACCTGAAAAGTTATCGTCATAGAAGTGCTGCCAGACCCCGTAAAACTGGCCCGCTGCCATCGGCAGCTGCAGGCCCAGTTCCGCCAGAGTGAGACGCTCAAACGCATCGCTCAACGTCTCATCCTTCTGCACGCGCCCGCCGGGCACGAACCAGAAGCCCTGAGCAGGACGGTTGGTTCGTTTCCCCAGCAAGAACTCGCCGCGTTCGTTCTCCACGATCAAATCAATTGAGATGAGCGGAGTGGAACGCACCACCGTGGCAAAATCTTCCTGACTTAAAAACATCATTACCCCCGGAAGCGATGCTGGTTTTCCAGGAACCACTGGTAGGTACTGGCCAGCCCCTGCTCCAGTGACACCTCGTGATACCAGCCCAACTGATGCAGTCGGGTCACGTCCAGCAGTTTGCGCGGCGTGCCGTCCGGCTTGGTGGCGTCAAACACCACGCGGCCTTTGTAGCCCACCACCTGCGCGATGGTTTGCGCCAGCTCGCGAATGGTGCAGTCCACGCCGGTGCCCACGTTGATGTGCGACAGCATCGGCTCGGTGTTCTCCTGCCACACTTCGCGATCCAGCTCCATCACGTGAATGCTGGCGGCAGCCATGTCGTCCACGTGCAGGAATTCCCGCATCGGCGTGCCGCTGCCCCACACCACCACGTCCGGTGCGTTCTCGGCGGTCGCCTCGTGGAAACGACGCAGCAGCGCCGGGATCACGTGCGAGTTGCTCGGGTGGAAGTTGTCGTGCGGTCCGTACAGGTTGGTCGGCATCACCGAACGATAGTCACGGTTGTACTGGCGGTTGTAGGACTCGCACAGCTTGATCCCGGCAATCTTGGCAATCGCGTACGGCTCGTTGGTCGCTTCCAGGGTACCCTGCAGCAGCTCGCTTTCGGCGATCGGCTGCTTCGCCATTTTCGGGTAAATACAGGATGAGCCGAGGAACAGCAGCTTGTTCACGTTGTGCAGATGCGCCGCGTGAATGATGTTGCTCTCAATCATCATGTTTTCGTAGATGAAATCCGCCGGGTAGGTGTTGTTGGCAACAATGCCACCCACCTTCGCCGCCGCCAGATACACCTGGTCAATGCGTTCGCTGGCAAAGAAGTCCTGTACCGCACGGCTGTCGAGCAGGTTCAGCTCGTCACGCGTGCGGACAATCACCTCGACGTCACCGCGCTGTTCCAGCTGTCGAACAATCGCGGAACCCACCATTCCGCGATGACCGGCGACAAAAATACGTTGTTTTGTCATTCTCAGGACTCCAGCGCGATGGCAACCTCGTAGCCATGAGACTTGAGCAGAGAGTGTTTTTTCGCTGCTTCAAGATCTTTGGCCACCATCTCAGAGACCATCTCCTGCAGAGTGGTTTCTGGTTTCCAGCCCAGTTTCTCGTGCGCTTTGGTTGGGTCGCCCAGCAGGGTTTCCACTTCAGCAGGACGGAAGTAGCGCGGGTCAACCTGGACAATCACGTCGCCTGGCTTCACGCCCGGCGCGTCGTGACCGGTCACAGACACCACGATGCCCTTCTCTTCCACGCCGGTACCTTCAAAGCGCAGTTTGATACCCAGCTGCGCGGCAGCCTTTTCCACGAACTGACGTACGGAGTACTGCACGCCGGTGGCAATCACGAAGTCTTCCGGTTTGTCCTGCTGCAGCATCATCCACTGCATTTTCACGTAGTCTTTGGCATGGCCCCAGTCACGCAGGGAGTCCATGTTGCCGAGGTGCAGGCATGATTCCAGACCCTGCGCGATGTTGGCGATAGCGCGGGTGATTTTGCGGGTCACGAAGGTTTCGCCGCGGCGCGGTGATTCGTGGTTGAACAGAATGCCGTTACAGGCGTACATGCCGTAGGATTCACGGTAGTTCACGGTGATCCAGTAGGCGTACAGTTTTGCTACCGCGTACGGAGAACGTGGGTAGAACGGCGTGGTCTCTTTCTGCGGGATTTCCTGCACCAGACCGTACAGCTCAGAGGTGGATGCCTGGTAGAAGCGGGTTTTCTTCTCCAGACCCAGGAAGCGAATGGCTTCCAGCAGACGCAGCGTACCCATGGCATCCACGTCAGCGGTGTATTCCGGGGATTCGAAGGAGACCGCAACGTGGCTCATCGCGCCCAGGTTGTAGACTTCATCCGGCTGCACTTCCTGCAGGATACGGGTCAGGTTGGAGGTATCGGTCAGGTCGCCGTAGTGCAGGTGGAATTTCGGGTTCGCCGCGTGCGGATCCTGGTAAATATGATCGACACGTTCGGTGTTGAAAGAAGACGCACGACGTTTAATACCGTGTACTTCATAACCTTTTTCCAGCAGTAACTCTGCCAGGTAAGAACCATCCTGCCCGGTAACGCCGGTGATGAGAGCGACTTTAGACATGTTTATATTCCTCTGTACTTATCAAAGTTTTTCAGTTTCAACGCGTTCGCGTATCACCACTGCGGGGTTGCCACGGCAAACTGTATTTGCCGGTAGCGATTTAAAAACGCTGCTGCGGGCACCGACTACCGTGCCATCACCAACAGAAACACCCGGTGCAACAAAAACATCCGTTGCCAGCCAGCATTTTTCGCCAATCACAACAGGCGAAGCGGTAATATCAAAATGCTGACTCATAAAGTCATGGCTGCCGGTGCACAAATAACATTTCTGTGACACCACCGAATTTGCGCCAATCGTAATCTCACCCAGGGTATATAACACCGCGTCATCCCCTACCCATGCGTAATCCCCGAGCGTTAATTTCCAGGGGTAGGTAATTTTCACCGAAGGCCGAATGACTACGTTTTTTCCGATTTTTGCGCCAAACAGGCGCAATAAAAATGCTCGCCAGCGGTACAATATTTGCGGTGACCAGGCAAATAACGTTGCCTGAACGGCCCACCACAGTTGCACTTTAATACCGCTCCCGCCCCGAAAACCTTTCGGCACGGAGAAACCGCTCAGATCCTGCATTGCGTTTCCTTATATTCAGGCTTTGTTATATAAGGTTTTCGTTTTACCTGTCGTACGCAGGCGTAACAAATAAGATAATTCCGCCCAGAACCCCGGCACGCGTAATATTTTACGCTGCACGTTTTTGGCATCCTGGCACAATTCCAGATTATTAGACGTTGACACGCCGCCCATTGAAAATTCCGACACCAGGCCTTTCAGGCGACGGAACGGGTAGCCGGATTTATACAGACTGGCGGCCAGCGCATAATCCGAAGAGACTTTATATTGCAAATCGTAAGGCTGTTTTTTCAGACCCTTAACCGGGAAGAAAATGGCCTGATGGCTGGCCGGCAAGCTGTGGTAGATATACCAGCCTGGCTTCGCGCTCCGGCATATTTTATGTCCGTCGCCAAAATCGAGCAGCGCGTCGCCAATATACATGGCATCCTCTTTCTGGCGCGCCAGCTGACGGGCAAACAGCGCTACATCGTCATGGAAAACATCACCGGAATTGAGGAAGATGGCGTAGCGCCCTTGCGCCATGTTGATGCCTTTGTTCATTGCATCGTAGATGCCTTTATCTTTCTCGCTGACGTAGCGTAAGTTGAACTCACCGTTGAGTTTTTCCAGAAACTCCGCCGTGCCATCGTTCGAGCCACCGTCGACCACAATCCACTCAAAGGTGAGGCTTGGGTCGCGCGCCAGGTTACGCAGCGAGCGCCAGGTTTTTACCACCCCTTCGTAATTACGAAAAGCGACAGTAATGACGCTAAGAAACATAAGACCACCTCGTCATGAATTCGTAATATTAAGCGCTTTACGCAAAATAAACGGACAAACAATTAAGAACGCATATTCCGGGCTAAATATTGACCCGGTAAAAAACAGCGACACCGGTGTGAACAGATAAAGCTGCACGCGAAAGTTCTGGTTATCCCCAAACGCGTTAATCATCATTTTGAAAACTTTAAACAGATACCACAGAGTCAACAGTACGGCGAACCACGAAAAATAAATAATTAACAGATACAGACCATTGTCTATGGTTTTACCGACATCCGCACCGTTAAAGATTCCGAATGATGCAACATATTCGTAAAGTGAGCCGAATCTTACTACGCCATCAATATGGGTTAAGGAATAACCCACCATCACCAGTGGACCAATAATGCGATAATAGGACGAAGACCCTTCCGTTCCCAAATCACCCAGACGTTCTGAGATGTACGGGAATGCAAATATCACGCCTACCAAAAATACCGTCAGGGAGATAATCGCCAGCGGCAGTTTTTTCTTAATCGCCTCTTTGTTCAGGTACTGGAACGCCCACTCCAGCAGGTAAAACAGGATAAATGTCATTACCCCTGAGAACGATCCAGACAGAACAATTCCTGCAAGAATCATAGCATCGGTCTTAGGCGTTTTGATACCAAACTGTTTGATGCTGAGCCAAATTGAGATTAATGCCAGAGCAAAAAACGCCGGTTCAAAATAGAGCGCGGTGGTACGTTTCCCGCCAAACTTAATGAAGTTCAATACATAGCTGTTGCTGTAAATGAGATATTTCGAAATTATCTCCATCAGGCTGCTGCCACCGGTGAGAATAATTTGCGCCATCTCCATGGCGGCAAGCATAACAATTAACGCAACGGCAATATAAAAGAACCTAAGGATTTTCCGATAATTGTGCGGAGAAATAGTTTTAAACCGAATACTCCAGACCATACCGATAATAATGACAATATAAACAAACAGCATGGTCGAGGTGACGTATTTACTGGCATCCAGCGACTGGCCAAAGATGTAGTTAAACAGCGTCAGGCCCGTGCCCAACCCTAAGGCAATCATCAGCTTCTTCAGGTTGATTTTATCGACATACAGCAGAAGCAGAACGGGCAAGAAGGTGACGATGGTTATCGGGAAGCTTTCGCCGAGCTGGGCAATCTTGACGTTGACCAGCAGGTAGATCAGCGGCAGCAGCAGATAACTACAGATTCTGATAGAACGAGACATACTCCTCCAGCATCTGTTGTCCGCTGTACGCCTTGCGGCTGCGGTTGCGGAACGATTCCAGGTCAGTGCCAAAAACAGTCCGGGCAATCTGCGCCTTCGGCAATTGAACCAGCGGCAAAATTTCCTGTTCCGCGAAGGTTTTCCCGCCGGATTTCTCCAGCACTTCTCGCGCCGCGTCGCTGTGGGTGGCAAGTACCGGTACACCAATGGAGAGCGCTTCACAGAGGATCAGCGGATAGTTATCCACGCGGGAACTGAACACCAGCGCATCCATTTCATTCAGCGCGCTCATCAGTTTGCGTTTGTCGGTTTCAAACCCGTGGTTCACCACGTTGGCCCCTTCGAACGGCGAGAATTTGCCGAAGGTGTGCAGTTCAATTTTGTCACCCAGCGCCATCATGTCGCGCACCAGCTGCTGGTTGGTTTTGCCGTCGTAGCGCAGGTCATGGGCAACGATAGCGATTTTCGGTTTGCCTGTGGTTTCCGCCACCGGCGTCAGTTCGGCAAGAATGGCTTCCGTCGCCACGTCGATGCCGTTGTTGATAATCTGGCAGCGCCCTGCCCCGTACAGGCTGTTGAAGGCATCGGCCACGTGCTGGCTCGGGGAGATAAACGTACAGCCGAGCGAGAGCATGTCCCGAAACAGCTGACGCTTTCCTTCCACCATCTGGTGGGCGCGGTCCACTTTCACCGGCGGGTAGTTGCTCAGGGTCGGGCATTTCTGACAGTTATTTTTCCAGCCTTCACAGCCGTCGGTAAACGCGCAGCGGCCGGTCACGCTCCAGTGATCGTGCAGCGTCCAGACAAAGCGGGTATCGGGCTTGTGGGCCTTCACCTTCTGGCAAAACGCCACCACCTCTTCCAGATTCAGCCAGTAGCTGTGCAGCACGTGAAAATGGAGCACAACCGGGCCGGTGGTGCGCGTCACCGTGCGATAAAGAGAGTTCAGGTTGCCAAACAGATCGCGGTTAAACAGACGGAACAGCGCAATGTTAGCAATCGATGTCAGGCGCGGCGTGTGCTTCTGCACCTGCGGGAAGTTATCGTGGCTGACGCTTTTCTTGCCGCCTTTGCCATAGCCGTAAATAAACCGGGACTGAAGTCCTTTTTGCAGGGCGCGCTGATGCAGATCCAGTGCCACGCCTGCTGCTCCGCCTTCTGCGAGGCGTACGTTAAATTGCAGAATGTTCATTTAATCACCTTCACGCGGGCTTTTTCTCCCACCACCAGCGCGTTATCCGGAATGCTGTCCAGCACCACGCTGCCAGCACCAATCGTGACGTTGTTACCAATCGTGATGTCACCAATGATTACCACGTTCGCGCCCAGCTCAACGTTATTGCCGATGACCGGGCAGGCCAGGCTGTCTGGCCCGCGGTTGCCAATGGTGACCGCATGACGAATGGTGAAATCATCCCCCGCGACCACAAACTTGTTGATCACCACCGCATAGCCGTGGTGGATGGTGAAGCGGCGGCCAATGGTGGCAGCGGCCTGAATCTCATAGCCAAAAAAGCATTCCGTGATGATGCGGTACAGCACCAGAACCGGTGCCGCCCAGAGATTATTCAGCACGTTTTTCTTACGCCACACTGAGCAGAAATGGGCGATGCGGTACGCCAGAACCATGCAGCACGGGCGCAGGCTCCAGCTGTTTGCGCGGCAATCTTCCAGAAACATTATTTCCCCCGAAGTCCATCAGCCAGGCGCTTGCCGTTACGTACGGAAAGCAGCGTCAGCAGCGTGCGCCAGTTCATACGCTTATTGCGGATCTGATAGAGGGTAAAGAGCTGATATTTACGGCTGGCACGGTCAAACTTGTCCTTGTGCTTGCGGTAAAAATGGAAGTAGCCAGAGAATTTCTTCGGCGAGGAGGTGATTTGCATCTCCCCGTGGTTGATGTGCAGGATCTGCGTGGCCTCTTCCACTTTCCACGGCTCGCCATACTCCACCACCATGCGCAGGAAGATGTCGTAATCCTGCGCGGCCTTCAGTTCGGTATCGAACAGGCACTCTTTAAAGCGCCACGCCCAGGTAAAGACCTGATTACCGATAATGTTGCGCTTGTAGAACAGGCGACGGGAATACGGTGATTTCGGATACAGCGGCAGACTGGCCGGCTGCGAGTACACCTCGCCCTGGCAGACATAGTCGTTGGCATACAGGAATGCGTGCGTGACCAGCTGTTCTTTGTGCGAGAGGAACACAGACAGGCGGTTTGGCGTCCATTCGTCATCGTCATCGATCCCGGTCAGATACTGCCCTTTGGCCTGCATAATCGCCTGATTACGCACCGCGCAGGCACCGGAATTAATCGCGTTGTGCGTATAGACCACCCGCGGATCGTTGAGGTCAGTTACAAATTTTTGCAGCTGTTCATACGAGGAGGAACAGTCATCCACGATGATCAGTTCCCAGTTTTCGTAATCCTGACGTAGTACCGACTTAATTGCGCGGATCGCCAGCTGCTGACGATTCCATGTCGGCATATAGATTGAAATCAAAGGGCTATATGTACTCATCATTTCCCCTTACCCCTCACCCCGGCCCTCTCCCCGGAGGGGAGAGGGAGAAAAACTGCACCGAGCCGTCCCCTCTCCCCTCCGGGGAGAGGGTTAGGGTGAGGGGGGTTGTGTTTATATTTTTTGCTTATTTACTGTCAGACTTATATTCGTACTCGTAATACCCGTAATCCTGATACCCGCTCGCGCGGCGGAAGATGGAGTTCAGGATCACCCCTTTCACCTCAATACCGTTTTGCTCGAAGCGGCTCAGGCTGGTTTCTACCTCTTTCAGGGTGTTCACCGCATAGCGCGCTACCATCAGGGTGGTTCCCGCCAGGCGCCCTACCACGGCGGCATCGGTTACGGCCAGAATTGGCGGCGTATCGATCAGCACCAGGTCATAGTTTTTGCTCGCCCACTCCACCAGCTCGGTGAACCGTTCGCTCATCAGCAGTTCAGAGGGGTTTGGCGGCACCTGACCACGCGGGATGAGATCGAATTTCGGGATGGTGGTCGGTTTCGCGCTCTGGCTAATGTCACCTTTGCCGAGCAGGATCTCCGACAGACCGTTGACGTTATTGGTACCCAGCAGTTCGTGGGTATAGCCCTTACGCATATCGCAGTCGATCAGCAGAACACGCTTGTTGGTCTGGCTGACCACCGCCGCCAGGTTGGCGCAGACAAAGGTTTTGCCGATTGACGGGCTGACGCCGGTCAACATCAGAACGTTGTTTTTGGCCTGCATCATGGCGAAGTGCAGGCTGGTACGCAGGCTACGTATCGCTTCGATGGCGAGGTCGGTTGGGTTACCCACCGCCAGCAGCTGGCTCTGTTTGTAACGCTTGACGCCTTTGATGGTTTTGACGCTGTCGCGGGATTTTTGCCACTCCGACAGCGGAATGCTGGCATAGACGTTGATACCGCTCTCTTCCAGCACCTGCGTGCTTTCGATGCCGCGGTTGAACAGCGAACGCAGCAGCACGCCCACGATGGAGAGCATCAGGCCGAGAATAATGCTGCCGAGAATGATCAGTGCTTTTTTCGGCTTCAGCACGCCAGGCTGGGTGATCGCCGGGTCGACGATGCGCACGTCACCGACGGTACTGGCCTCGGTGATTTTCAGCTCCTGCTGTTTATTCAGCAGCTGCATGTAAACCTGCTGGCCGGACTCCACGTCACGGGTCAGACGTACAATTTCCTGCTGGGTTTTCGGCATCGCGGTGACGCGGTCATTGAGCTTCGCCTTCTCCTCTTCCAGGGTGCGGCGTTTCTCCAGCAGCGTGCGGTAGGCCGGGTGGCGTTTGGTATACAGCTTGGAAATCTCCGCCTCTTTGAAGGTCAGCTCGTTGAGCTGGGCATCGATGTTAACCATCGAATCGAGGACCGATTTCGCCTCCAGCGGCAGGTCGACAGAGTCTTTATCCTGACGATAGGCATTCAGCTTGTTCTCGGCTTCATCCAGGCGGGCGCGCACTTCCGGCAGCTGTTTTGACAGGAACGCCAGGCTTTTCGCCGCTTCAGCCGACTTACGCTCAACGTTCTGCTCAAGATAGTTGCGGGTAATGCTGTTCAGGATGTCACGGATTTGATCCTTATCTTCACCGGTAAAGGTCATGCTCAGCACGCCGGTGTCCTTACCGTTTTCGGTCACAGTAAGGTTGTTTTGCAGGTTATTAATCATCCCCAGCGTGGAGAATTTGGTGACGGTAAACTCCCCGCCTTCCTGGGCGTTGATCGCGCTGACCATCATGCTGACGCCGTCTTTGGTCAGCATCTGCCCCACTTCTCCGCGTGCGCTAAAGCCCGCATCGCTGGTTAACTGGTACTGTTTCGGACCGAGCACCGTCAGGGTAAAAGTCTGATCGGCGGCCCCTTTCGGTAGCACGAAGTCCGTTACTTTCACCGTGTCGTTGTTTCTGCCCATCAGCCGATCCCAGCCAGCACCAAAGATCGGGAAGGTGTTTTTGGTGACGGAGATATCAAGCCCGAGGTCGTGAACCGTTTTGCCCAGCACCAGGCGCGACTGGATAAGCTGAATTTCAGCCTCGGACGCCGGTGGCTTGTTCGCCAGCGCAGAGCCAATGTCCTGCACCAGCGAGTTGCCGGTGTTCTGCTCGATCTGCACCAGCGCGTCGGCGCTGTAGATAGGGGTGGCGAACAGCGTGTAGACGACGGCCGCAGCGGCAAACACGGCGGTAATGCCCAGCACCCACCACTTTGCCTCGACAACCGTGCCGACCAGGCGCCCAATATCAATTTCATCACTGCCCGAAGTCGGGGCGGCAGAAGATCGTGTTTTTTCTGTCATTGTTATCCCTGCTGAGCTTTCAGTGCCTGCGCCCACTGCTGGGCAGACTGATCAAGTAAGGTGTAAACCGCCTCGAAGGCCTCAAGGCTTTTGCGATACGGATCGGGGATTTCGCGTTCATTGTCCCAGTGACCAAACAGCATCACTTTGCCGCGCATCTCCGGTGCGATATCGCACAGCGCATGGATATGGCGTTTCTCCATCGCCAGGATCAGGTCGTACTCCCGGCACATGCGGCTGGTGACCTGACGGGCAACGTGACCGTCAAGGGAAAGGTTATGATCCCGTGCGACGCTCGTTGCCCGCTCATCGGCACCTTTACCGACCAGCGCGCCCAGCCCTGCTGAATCAACGGTCAGTTCGGGCTGGTAGTGTTTCAACAACCGTTCAGCCGTGGGGGAACGGCAAATGTTCCCCACGCATACCACCAGAATTTTGTTAAACATCGCGAATTACCAGGTATGAATGTCGCGCGCCGTATCCGTCATGTAGCGAACGCCACTGATGGTTGGCAGCAACTGGTTGATCAGACGGTTCCAGCGGGCAACCGGCGCGGTGGTGACATACACCACATCGTATGGCTGGAGACGGAACTCCGTCGCCATCACCAGAGAGGTCGCATCGGACATATCCAGCTGGTAGATGTTGGCAATCTTGCCTTTCGCACTGCCTTCACCCTTCAGCGGACGGATGACGAAGATACCGGTCGCGTTAGAGGTCGTCAGATCGATACCTTCAGCATTGCCCAGCGCTTCGGTCAGGGTCATACCGCTGAAGTCCATTTTGAGGGTGCTCTGTTTCTTCACTTCACCCATCACGAAGACTTTCAGATCGTCGTTGCGTGGTACGTAGAGAATGTCGCCCGGATAGAGCAGGCGGTTCTGGGTCAGATCGCCGTTTTGCATCAGCGCCTGCAGCGAAATGCGCTGCTCTTTCCCGTTATGAGTCAGCACCACGTTGCGCCAGTCGGCACCGTCGGTTAAGCCGCCCGCGGCGTTAATGGCATCCAGCACGGTCAGCGGCACGTTGGTAATAGCCTGCTGGCCCGATTTATTCACCTGGCCGGAGATATAGGCTTTTTGCGAGCGGAATGCGGCGATATTAACGTCCACCTGCGGATCGGCGATGTACTGCGCTAAGCGGCCGGTAATATCACTACGGATCTCGGCAAGCGTTTTGCCGGCAACATGGACCTTACCAATATAGGGATAGAACATGGTGCCATCTGACTGCACCCAGTTACCGGTGTCGCTTGAGCTGCGGTACTGGCCCGCGGGTGTGGTCAGTTCAGGGTGGTCCCAGACGGTCACGTTAATCACGTCACCTGGCCCCACGCGGTACTGATAAGAGGCAATTTCCTGGTCCAGCGACATATTCGGCTGGGCAACATTCGGACGTGGACGTAATTGTTCGACCAGTCGAGGCGTAAGTGGATAAACATTCACCATTTTGTCGAGATCAAAATCGGCATCCTGTTGCTTGATCACATCCTTACCCATTGTTGACATATTGCTGCCGGGAAAGACCGTGCAACCACTCATCAAGGTCACAGACACCAATAATGGCATCAATTTCATTTTGGATTTCATCATTGATTATTTATCACTTTGGCAGAGTAATTATCCTGTGCAATTTAAATAAGCTCGGGTCGTATTGGGTTTCAGCATGCAGTTAATCAAATAGAAATATAACTGGCATCAGTCCTAAAAAAAGCTTATTCATCCATTGGCTATTGACAGAATAATCGAGGCTGATTCACACGCTTTCAGGCACGCTACCGCCCTTGGCTTTCAGTTACCAATCCACTGACTAAACAATGTGTTATGGATAGACACCCTCTTGAGCAAGGTCTTCTGGAAATATATCAGCCGCTGGCGATGCCCGACGGATAATGAATAACCATCCCTGAAGACCGAACAATAATAGCAACACTGAGATTTAACATTTGATGCTGGGAGAATTGTTGCAGCTAACCTAATAGCAGGCAAGGAGACAACTGTCCTAATATCGGTTTTTAAGATTAATATTAAGAGCAAACTTTTGACCTTTTAGGATTTTCTTTATATTGACAAAAAGAGAGCTAAAACCATTACCTGCGATATATCCTAAAATGATATTCCGGTAATAAAAGAGACGTATTTTCCTTATTTACAGGGTCAGCAGAACAGGCTCTTTTTAGCGAGACGTATTAAGAGAAATCTCAGCCCGGCATTGCAATTTCCCCCGGCTTTATCCATGATCGAAGTGTGACATTCGTCATATAACAGAAGGTATTGCTATTACTATGGAATGGATTGCCGATCCCTCAATCTGGGCCGGGCTGGTTACGCTGGTCGTCATCGAGCTTGTGCTCGGGATTGATAATCTGGTCTTTATCGCCATCCTCGCTGAAAAACTGCCCCCTTCCCAGCGCGACCGCGCGCGCGTGACGGGTCTGCTGCTGGCGATGGTGATGCGCTTACTGCTGCTGGCCTCTATCTCCTGGCTGGTGACCCTGACTCAGCCTCTGTTTTCGATACACGGCCTGAGCTTTAGCGCCCGCGATCTGATCATGCTCTTCGGCGGGTTATTTCTGTTGTTTAAAGCCACCGTAGAACTCAACGAACGGCTCGAAGGTAAAGACAGTGAGAACCCGACCCAGCGCCGCGGGGCGAAATTCTGGCCGGTGGTGGCACAAATTGTGGTGCTGGATGCGGTCTTCTCCCTCGACTCGGTGATCACCGCCGTCGGGATGGTGGACCATCTTGCGGTGATGATGGCGGCGGTGATTATCGCCATTACGCTGATGGTGATGGCCAGCAAGGCGCTGACCCGGTTTGTGAACAGTCACCCGACCATCGTTATCCTCTGTCTGAGCTTCCTGCTGATGATTGGCTTTAGCCTGGTGGCCGACGGTTTTGGATTCCATATCCCGAAAGGCTATCTGTACGCCGCCATTGGCTTCTCCGTGATGATTGAGGCGCTTAACCAGCTGGCGATATTTAACCGCCGCCGCTTCCTTTCCGCCAATCAGACCCTGCGCCAGCGCACGGCCGACACGGTCATGCGCCTGCTGAGCGGTAAGAAAGAGGATGCGGAGCTGGACGCCGAATCCTCCGCCATGCTGGCCGATCACAGCGAAGGGCAAATCTTTAACCCGCAGGAGCGGCTGATGATTGAGCGGGTGCTCAATCTCAACCAGCGCACGGTCAGCAGTATCATGACCTCGCGCCATGACATTGAGCATATCGACCTGACGGCCCCGGAAGCGCAAATCCGCGCCCTGCTGGATAAAAACCAGCACACCCGCGTGGTGGTGACCGGCGGTGAAGAGGAGGAGGAGCTGCTGGGGGTGGTGCACGTCATCGACCTGCTGCAACAGCAGTTGCACGGTGAGGCGCTTAATCTCCGCGCTCTGGTACGCCAGCCGCTGGTGTTTCCGGAGGGACTTCCGCTGCTCTCCGCCCTGGAGCAGTTCCGCAACGCGCGCACGCATTTTGCCTTTGTGGTGGATGAGTTTGGATCGGTTGAAGGGCTGGTCACGCTCAGCGACGTGATGGAAACCATCGCCGGTAATTTGCCTAACGAGGTGGATGAGATTGATGCTCGCCATGACATCCAGAAAAACGCCGACGGCTCCTGGACGGCCAACGGCCATATGCCCCTTGAAGACCTGGTGCAATATGTGCCCTTGCCGCTGGATGAAAAACGGGAATATCACACCATTGCCGGCCTGCTGATGGAGTATTTGCAGCGTATCCCGCAGCCGGGGGAAGAGGTTCAGGTGGGGGACTATCTGCTGAAAACGCTGCAGATTGAAAACCATCGCGTACAGAAGGTTCAGCTCATCCCGTTGCGGGACGAGGAAGAACTCGATTTTGAGGTGTAGGTAAAACAAAACGGCAACCCGGTTGCCGTTTTAGGGTTTGCTCCCTCTCCCGTGGGAGAGGGATGGGGTGAGGGCATCAGGCCGCACTGGCAGCCGGGTAAAGCGAAGCGCCACCCGGCACAACGGCATCACAGCTTATCGAGCAGCTTTTTCACATCCTTCCCGGTCTGCGAATCTTTATTCCGATCCGCCCAGCTGTTCAGCCGACGTTTGGCTTCATCCTGCAGATGCTTACGCAGGATCTGATCCACCTGCAGGCTGTAATTCAGCGCCTGCCATTTGCCATAAACGTTCAGCGGGATCGGCGTCTCTTTCAGGAAGTCGATGAGCTTACCCTGGCCCTGCCAGCCGGAGAGCACCCGGACGTTAAAGTGCGTATCCGCCGTCTCTTTTACCAGATCCAGCGAACCCTCTCCCGTCAGCGACAGCATGGAAGAGGTTCCCTGCATGTCGGCCAGCGTCAGCTGTCCGTTATCCAGCGTCAGGTCCGTGGAGAAGCTGTCGAGGCGCGTGGCACTGTCATAGTTCTCCTGCGCTTTCACATCGCTGCTGCGCTCCACCGCCTGCTGGACCAGCTGCTGGAAGTTAAGCCCTTCCATACGGGAGTCTTTTAAATCAATGTGCGCTTGTCCCTGCCAGTCGCGGCGGAAAGCATCAGCATCAATTTTGGTACCCGAGAAGTCACCGGCCAGCGTCAACTGCCCTGTCAGGGCTATCGGATAGTTAAACGCTTTCAGGATGGTGCCGATCTCAACGTTGTCGAGACGCGGCTGGAACTCGGCGCTGCCGACGTCTTTGCGGACATCCAGCGTACCGGGCAGTGAGAGGTGCCCAGCGCCCATCTTGCCGCTCAGTTCGGAGATCACCAGCAAGCCATTATGGTTGAACATCTGGCTGCTCACGTCGGTAAAATCCATGCCACGCCAGCGCAGGCTATTGGCTTTCAGCAGAATATCCGCCGTGAATCCGCGCAGGGCGTTGTAGTCAGGTTGATCAAGATTCGACGAGATAACCGGACGAGAGACCGGCATCTGGCTTTGCCCCGTTTGTGCGGCATCGCTGTCCGTTGCGCTTGCAGGCGGCGGTGGCAGTAAGTTTTCCAGATTGAGCTTGTCGAACTGCAGATTGAGCACCCACTTCGGTTTCTCTTCGAGCGTGACGCTCGCCTGCCCTTTCAGGCTACTGTCATTCGCCTGCAGGCTGAGATTATCCAGTTCAATCTGCTTTTGTTCTTCGCGCCACACGGCCTGCAACGTCCCCTGCCCGGTAATTCCCTGAGCAGGAAGATCGGCCCCCGTCAGCTGCCAGTTCAGCTGCTGGATGTCGGCCGTGAGCTGATGCGGATAGTCAGACGCATTGACGCTGGCATTCAGCGACAGGGTGAGATCGCGCTGATCGCGGTTCACGCGCCCGCTAAATTCCACAGCGGCAAGATGATTAGCATCCTGTTCCATCTGCAGATTAATGTTGCGAACGGTAACCTGCTCTTCGTCCTCATGCTGGAAAACCAGCACGCTGTCGGCCACTTTCAGTTTGCCAATATCAAAAGACCAGCCGGTATCAGACGGCTCATCAGGCAGGGTATTTTCATGCGGCGCCACCGGCGCATTCGCATCACGCACGGCTTCGGTTTGCGGGGTCAGCTGAATCACCGCGCCTTTCAGCATCACCTGTTTAACCTGCAGCTGATGGGAAATAAGCGGGATCAGCGACACATCAAGGCGCATGTTGTCTGCGGAAACCAGCGGCTGGGAGGCCCCCGGCGCCGTGAGCGACATGCGGCCAGAGAGAATGCTGAGCTGCGGCCAGACGTGCCAGCGCAGTGGTCCATCAAGTTTCAGTTGATAACCACTGCGTGCCTCGACCTGCCGCACCATGTACGCGCGGAAATCATTAGGGTTAACCAGCAGAACCAACGCCGAAAGGCCAGCAACCAGCACCACCAGCAAAATCATCAGCGTTGTCAGAACTCTTCTCATGGCATCCTCAATGGACTCGCGTTCAGTCTTTATCAATACGGCTGGCGACCGCGCCCTGCTGGTCGCGGTACTTTGCGTCCTGACGACGGTTATAAGGACGATCGGCCGGGCCCGTCAGCGGTTCAAAGCTTAACGCACCGATCATCATGCCGGGACGCAGCGCCAGAGGCAGTTTACCGGCATTGAAGAACTCCAGCACGATACGCCCTGACCAGCCGGGATCGATACGGTGCGCGGTCACGTGCACCATCAGCCCCAGTCGCGCCAGGGAAGAACGGCCATCAAGCCAGCCGACGAGGTCCGCAGGCAGGGTGACGGATTCATACGTCACCGCCAGCGCCAGTTCACCCGGATGCAGATAAAAGGCCTCACCTTCGTCAATAACGATTTCGTCACTCATCACGCGATCGAGCGCGGCGCTCACTTCGTCCTTCGGCCCGCTAAGGTCAATGAACGGCGCGGTATGGCCGCTAAAGGTGCGGAATTTATTCCCCAACCGTACATCAACGGTCACCCCATTGATACGCTCCACGGGTGGACGTGGGGTAATAGACAAACGGCCTTCATCCAGCCAGGCTTCAATATCGCGATCACAAAGACGCATGGCACTCTCTCCTTTCATGCATCGTACCCTGAGGCAATAAGCACTCAGGGTAAAACCAGGTTATCTCTGAACGGTACACAATTCGCGCGGCTTATTCAAAAAACTGGCTGATTTTCGCTTTTAAGATATCAATCGCAATGCGGTTTTTGCCCCCGCGCGGCACGATGATATCGGCGTATTGTTTGGAGGGTTCAATAAATTGCAGGAACATCGGGCGGACCGTTTTCTGGTATTGCGCCATCACGGAATCCATCGAACGGCCACGTTCATTGACGTCACGCTTGATGCGGCGCATCAGGCAGATATCCAGGGGGGTATCAACGAAAATGGAGAAGTTCATGGATTCCCGCAGGCGGGCGTCGGTCAGCAGCAGGATGCCTTCCAGGATAATGACCTTTTTCGGTTCAATGCGGATCGTTTCCTGAGTGCGGGTGTGTTCGACATAACTGTAAACGGGCAGCTCGATCGCCTGGCCACTCTTAAGCGCTTCTAAATGCTGGAACAGCAAGCTGTGGTCCATGGCATTGGGGTGGTCATAGTTGGTTTTGACGCGCTCTTCCATCGACAGATGGGATTGATCTTTGTAATAGCTGTCTTCGGGAATGACGCCGATATGCTCATCACCTACTTGTTCACGCAGTTCGCGGTAAAGCGTACTGGCAATAAGACTTTTACCTGAAGCCGATGCGCCGGCGATACCTATAATGACGCACTGATGAGACTTATCAGTCATAAATTTAGCGACCTGATTAACCTGGATGTTAAGGAAGGACGACGCCGGAGCGTCAAACGCGGCAATTATAGGGATTTCGCCGGCGTGATACCAGTCGAATGCACAGGTTCTGCGAGACTGCCCGAAAAGTGGCGCATTACGCCCTGAGTGAAATTTAAATGAACGTTTTTTCAGCGTTTAACCGTTTTTTTTCACAGAGCTTCTATTTAATAAGTCTGTGGTGTCAAATTCTGAACAGTCACCATATGAATTGTAAATTGTTTGTACTAGCATAAACCAAATTATCAAATTCACGCATTCGGACATCTTCCCTGACGGCATGGCGTCTCTGGATAAAGCGGTAATGAATAAACAATACCAGCGGGTTTTGGTTACCACCCCACATCCTTTATTACGACTTGTCTGTCTGGGCCTGGTCACCTTTATCTTTACCTTGTTTTCACTGGAGCTCACCCGCTTCGGTACCCTGCTGGCCCCGCTCTGGTTTCCCACTGCCATCATGATGGTGGCGTTTTACCGTCATGCCGGAAAAATGTGGCCGGGAATTGCGCTGGCCTGTTCGTTTGGCAATATTCTGGCCTCATGGATGCTGTTTTCCTGGGGATCGGTAAGCCTGATCTACCCCACCGTCAACGTGATTGAGGCCGTTATCGGCGCGTTGTTCCTGCGCAAATGGCTCCCATGGTACAACCCGCTGCAGAATCTGAATGACTGGATCCGCGTAGCCATTGGCAGCGCGCTGGTGCCGCCGCTGGTGGGCGGCGTTCTGGTGACTCTGTTGGCACCCGGCACTGAGCCCGTGCGCAATTTCTTCGTGTGGGTGTTGTCCGAAGCCATCGGCGCGCTGGCGCTGGTACCGCTGGGCCTGTTATTTAAACCCCATTATCTGCTGCGCCACCGTGACCCGCGGCTGCTGCTGGAGACGCTGACCACGCTGGCCATAACGTTAGCCCTCAGTTGGGCGGCCATCACCTGGCTTCCGTGGCCCTTTACCTGTGTGATCGTTCTGCTGATGTGGAGCGCCGTGCGCCTGCCGCGGATGGAGGCGTTCATGGTGTTTCTGGTCACCGTGATGGTCGTGTCGCTGATGATTGCCCGTAACCCTCTGGCGCTCACCACCCAGCATGCCGGGCCGATGCTGAACGCGCCGTGGCTGCCGTTCCTGATGCTGTTCCTGCCTGCCAACGTGATGACCATGGTGATGTATGCCTTCCGCGCCGAACGCAAGCACATCACCGAAAGCGAAGCGCGTTTTCGTAATGCGATGGAGTATTCCGCCATCGGTATGGCGCTGGTCAGCATTGAAGGCAAATGGCTGCAGGCCAACAAGGCGCTGTGCAACTTCCTCGGTTACAGCCAGACGGAGCTGCAGTCGCTGACCTTTCAGCAGCTGACCTGGCCGGAAGATCTCGATACCGACCTGGAGCAGCTGGAACAGCTGGTCAACGGCGAAACCAATACCTACACCCTCGAGAAGCGTTACTACACCCGTAACGGAGAGGTGGTCTGGGCGCTTCTTGCCGTCTCCGTCGTGCGTCATACCGACGGTTCACCGCTCTATTTTATCGCTCAGATTGAAGATATTAACGACCTGAAGCAGACCGAATGGGTCAATAAACGTCTGATGGAGCGCATTACGCTGGCTAACGAAGCGGGCGGAATTGGCATCTGGGAGTGGGATCTGGAGCCAGACATTATTAGCTGGGATAAGCGGATGTTTGAGCTGTATGAAATTCCGCCGCACATCAAACCCACCTGGCAGCTCTGGCACGACACAATGCTGCCGGAAGATCGCGCCCATGCAGAGAAGGTTCTGCGAGACTCCCTTATCTCCCGTCTGCCGTTTAAGCTGGAATTTCGCATTCGCGTGAAGGAAGGCGTGCGCCATATTCGCTCTCTGGCGAACCGGGTGCTGAATAAACAGGGCGAAGTCGAACGACTGCTTGGCATCAACATGGACATGACTGAGGTGAAGCAGCTTAACGAGGCCCTCTTCCAGGAAAAAGAGCGCCTGCATATTACCCTCGACTCCATCGGTGAAGCGGTGCTGTGTACCGATATCAACATGAACGTCACCTTTATGAACCCGGTCGCCGAGAAAATGAGCGGCTGGCTGCAAACCGAGGCGATAGGCCAGCCGATCCTGAAGGTGTTGCACATCACCTTTGGGGAACAAGGGCCGCCGATGGAGAATATTCACAGCGGCGATATGTCCCGTTCCGATATCGATCAGGATGTGGTGCTAAACTGCCGTACCGGCGGAAGCTTCGATATTCATTACAGTATTACGCCGCTCAGCACGCTGGACGGACAGAGTATTGGCTCCGTGATCGTCATTCAGGACGTGACCGAGTCGCGCAAAATGCTGCGTCAGCTGAGCTACAGCGCTTCCCACGATGCCCTGACCCACCTGGCAAACCGGGTCAGCTTCGAAAACCATCTCAAACGCCTCCTGCAGACCGTGCGCGAGACGCGCCAGCGGCATGCGCTGGTGTTTATCGATCTCGATCGCTTTAAAGCGGTCAACGATACGGCTGGCCATGCCGCCGGCGATGCCCTGCTGCGGGAACTCTCTTCCTTAATGCTGACCATGCTCCGCTCCAGTGACGTACTGGCCCGTCTGGGCGGGGATGAGTTCGGGTTACTGTTACCCGACTGCAACATTGAAAGCGCACGCTATATTGCCGGTCGCCTGATTCAGACGATCAATGACTATCACTTTATGTGGGAAGGACGCCTGCACCGGATCGGCGCCAGCGCGGGTATCACGCTGATTGATGAAAATAACCATCAGGCGTCAGAGGTCATGTCGCAGGCGGATATTGCCTGCTATGCCTCGAAAAACGGCGGGCGTGGCAGGGTGACGGTTTACGAACCCCAGCAGGAGCGGGACCACAGCACGCGCAGCATGATGTCGCTTGATGAGCAGTGGCACATGATTAAAGACAACCATCTGATGATGATTGCCCGCAGCGTCGCCTCCCCGCGCATCCCGGAAAGCAGCAACTTCTGGCTGATTTCGTTACGCCTGTGGACCAGCCAGGGTGAAGTCCAGGAAGAGCACGCCTTCCGATCGGGCCTGGCGGAGCCAGAGCTGTTGCACGCCCTCGACAGACGGATTTTCAGCGAGTTCTTCCGCACCTCCGCCGCTCAGATCGCCAGTAAAGGGATGGGTGTCGCACTGCCGCTGTCTGAGGCCGGTTTAGCCAGCGTGACGCTGGTTGATGAACTGCTCGACCTGCTGGATAAAAGCCCTATGCCGGGTCGCCTGCTGCATCTGGTCATCTCTGCCGATGTGGTCTGTAACCCGAATAAAAACCTGGAGCAGGGTCTGCAGAAGCTTCGCGAGGCAGGTTGTCGCGTGATCTTCAGCCAGGTGGGACGCGACATGAACGTCTTCGCACACCTGAGCGCAAATATGGCCGACTATCTGCTGCTGGACGCCGAAGTGGTGAGCAACGTATATGGCAATCTGATGGAGGAAATGATGGTCACCATCATCCAGGGTCATGCCCAGCGTCTGGGCATGAAGACCATCGCGGGTCCCTGCAATCAGCCCATTATGATGGATACGCTCTCCGGCATCGGCATTGATTTTATCTATGGTGACACCATCGCCGAGCCGCAGCCGCTGGATCTACTTCTCAATACCAGCTACTTCGCCATCAACTGACGGTGCCCAGCCGTCGGTATACCAGATGTGCAGCAGCGCGTACGAGCGCCACGGCTGCCAGCGCTCGGCATAACGCCGAATTTGCGCGGGCGTCATCCCGGCAAAGCGTTGCTTAATCAAATAATCATCCGGCAGAAACACATCTTTTGCCTGCCAGCCGCGCAGGGCCAGATAATTTGCCGTCCAGCGGCCAATTCCCGGCCGCTGCTGTAACGCTTTCATCCCCGCCTCAATGTTCGCGGGCGGGAAAAGCGGAAACGTCCCGTCAATGACCGACTGCGCCAGATGAATCAGCGACTCCGCGCGCTTTACCGGCATGCCCAGCGCTTTCAGTGCCAGCGGGTCCGTGGACGCCAGCGCCTGCGGCGTAGGGAAGCAGAGATAGCCGGGGCAATCCGCCACGGGTTCTCCGCTCAGCGCCACCACGCGTGATGCCAGCTTCGCCGCCATCGCCACACTCACCAGCTGCCCGAGGATAGCCCGGACGCCCTGCTCGTACGCATCCATCGCCCCCGGCAAACGCAGGCCCGGCCGCGCGGCACCGAGATCGCCCAGCGTGTCTGCAATTTGCTGCGGGTTACAACTGAGATCGAACAGGCGGGCGATACGTTCAAGACAGGTCTGCGCCACCGGAATAAGACCCGGGCTCAACGTCACGGTCAGCGTAGAGGTGGCGAGGTCGGGCGTAACGCGAAAGACTCCCTGATGTCCTTCGCAGGCAAAACTGCGTTCATAGTAGTCGCAGGTGACGGTTTCAATGCCCGTCACCGCACGGGCGCCAAGAAAGCCAAACATCCATTGCCAGTCGTAAGGGGGAAGCCAGGTCAGGGTATACATCGTTGCTCCTTTTTTTATCTTATACCCTAAATAATTCAAGCTGCATGAAGGCGGCAAGAGAGTGAATCCCCAAGAGCATAGATAACTATGTGATTGGGGTGAACGAGCGCAGCCAACGCGCATGCAGCTTGAAGTATGACGGGTATATCAGCATAAACGGAAAGACCCTGTTTTGCCTTGCTTTCATATTCCTGTTGTCGCCGGACGGGCATTCCGCTAAAGTCTCGCCCCTTCTCACTGGCATGGGGATTTATCGTGTTTATTGGATTTGATTACGGTACGGCAAACTGCTCGGTTGCGATTATGCAAAACGGGCAACCACAGCTCCTGAAAATGGAAAAAGAGAGCACGCTGCTGCCGTCAATGCTCTGCGCACCCACCCGCGAAGCGGTCAGCGAATGGCTGTTCCGCCACCATCAGGTTCCGGCCACGGCGGCGGAAAGCCAGGCCTTGCTGCGCCGGGCGGTCAGCTTCAACCGCGAGGAAGATATTGACGTCACGCCGTCCAGCGTGCAGTTTGGCCTTGCCTCGCTCGGGCACTACATTGAAGACCCGGAAGAGGTCTACTTCGTAAAATCACCGAAATCCTTCCTCGGCGCCAGCGGATTAAAGCCGCAGCAGGTGGCGATGTTTGAAGATCTGGTCTGCGCGATGATGCTGCACATCCGCAATCAGGCGCAGATGCAGGTTCCTGATGCGATTACCCAGGCGGTGATTGGCCGTCCGATCAACTTCCAGGGGCTGGGCGGTGATGAGGCCAACCAGCAGGCACAGGGGATCCTGGAGCGCGCCGCGCACCGCGCCGGCTTCCGCGACGTGGTATTCCAGTACGAGCCGGTTGCGGCGGGGCTGGATTTTGAAGCCACGCTGTCGGAAGAGAAGCGTGTGCTGGTGGTCGATATCGGCGGCGGAACGACGGACTGCTCGCTGCTGCTGATGGGGCCGCAGTGGCATCATCGCCGTGACCGCGAAAACAGCCTGCTGGGGCACAGCGGCTGTCGCGTGGGCGGTAACGACCTCGATATCGCGCTGGCCTTTAAGAGCCTGATGCCGCTGCTGGGCATGGGCGGGCAAACGGAGAAAGGGATCGCCCTGCCGATCCTGCCCTGGTGGAACGCTATCGCCATCAACGACGTGCCTGCGCAGAGCGATTTTTACAGCACCGCGAATGGCCGCTTCCTGAACGACCTGGTGCGCGATGCCCAGGACGCCGAAAAAGTCGCCCTGCTGTATAAAGTGTGGCGTCAACGCCTCAGCTACCGCGTGGTACGTACCGCGGAAGAGAGCAAAATCGCCCTCTCCGATCGCCCGGAACATGCGGTCTCCCTGCCGTTTATCAGCGACGATCTGGCAACCGCCATCTCTCAGGAGGGGCTGGAGACGGCGCTCGCTCAACCGCTGCAGCGCATTCTGGAACAGGTGCAGCTGGCGCTGGATAACGGCAAAGAGAAGCCGGACGTGATCTACCTGACCGGAGGAAGCGCCCGTTCACCGTTGATTAAAAAAGCGCTGGCAGAGCAACTGCCAGGGATCCCGATTGCCGGTGGAGATGACTTTGGATCCGTCACGGCGGGTCTTGCGCGCTGGGCGCAGGTGATGTTTAGGTAATATTGGTGCGGTCTGGTGCCCTCACCCCGGCCCTCTCCCACAGGGAGAGGGAGAAAACACAGACCACCACACTCAGACAATTCCCGACAGTCTTCCATATTTCCTCCATTTTTCCGCTGTGTTGCCTGACTAAACTAGTATCATTCCCCGAAGTATTCAGGATGAGAACGTATAACGATGAAAGGCAGTAACAAATCCCGCTGGGCAATCGCCGCTGGCATCATTGTGGTGGTCCTTGCCGCCGCCTGGTACTGGCACAGTCAATCCGCGAACTCCGCCGCACCCGCCGGTGCCACCAGCCAGCCACAGCGCCCGGCTGGCGGAGGACGTCACGGTATGCGTGGCGGCGCGCTGGCACCGGTCCAGGCGGCCACGGCGGTGAATAAAGCCGTTCCTCGCTATCTTACGGGACTCGGGACCATCACCGCCGCCAACACCGTGACGGTGCGCAGCCGCGTCGACGGCCAGCTGATGGCCATTCACTTCCAGGAAGGCCAGCAGGTCAAAGCCGGCGATCTGCTGGCGGAAATCGACCCGAGCCAGTTTAAGGTCGCCCTCGCCCAGGCGCAGGGGCAGCTCGCGAGAGACAAAGCCACCCTCGCCAACGCCCGGCGCGATTTAGCGCGCTACCAGCAGCTGGTGAAAACCAATCTGGTCTCCCGTCAGGAGCTGGACACGCAGCAGTCGCTGGTCAGCGAAACGCAGGGCACCATCAAGGCTGACGAAGCCGCGGTAGCCAGCGCGCAGCTGCAGCTGGACTGGAGCCGCATCACCGCGCCGATCGATGGCCGCGTCGGCCTGAAGCAGGTGGATATCGGCAATCAGATCTCGAGCGGGGATACCACCGGCATCGTGGTGATCACCCAAACCCACCCGATTGATTTAGTCTTTACCCTGCCGGAAAGTGACATTGCTACGGTGGTGCAGGCGCAAAAAGCTGGCAAAGGGCTGGTGGTTGAAGCCTGGGACCGTACCAATAAGCAGAAACTGAGCGAAGGGTCCCTGCTCAGTCTGGATAATCAGATCGACACCACCACCGGCACCATCAAGCTGAAGGCGCGCTTTAATAACCAGGACGATGCCCTCTTCCCGAACCAGTTCGTCAATGCGCGCATGCTGGTAGCGACCGAAGAGAACGCGGTGGTGATCCCCACCGCTGCGCTGCAGATGGGTAACGAAGGCAACTTCGTCTGGGTGCTCAACAGCGACAATAAAGTCAGCAAGCATCTGGTGAAAACCGGGATTCAGGACAGCCAGACGGTGGTGATTAGCGCGGGCCTTTCCGCAGGCGACCGCGTGGTCACCGACGGCATTGACCGTCTGACCGAAGGGGCCAAAGTGGAAGTGGTGGAACCGGCGAAACAGGGAGCGACCTCCTGATGCAGGTGATGCCGCCAGGCTCCACAGGTGGGCCGTCACGCCTGTTTATCCTCCGCCCTGTCGCCACTACGCTGCTGATGGTGGCGATCCTGCTCGCCGGGATTATCGGCTATCGCTTTCTGCCCGTCTCGGCGCTGCCCGAGGTGGACTATCCCACCATTCAGGTGGTGACGCTTTATCCCGGCGCCAGCCCGGACGTGGTGACCTCCGCCATCACCGCCCCGCTGGAGCGCCAGTTCGGCCAGATGTCGGGATTAAAGCAGATGTCCTCCCAGAGTTCCGGGGGCGCATCCGTGGTGACGCTGCAGTTCCAGCTTACGCTGTCGCTGGACGTCGCCGAGCAGGAGGTTCAGGCCGCGATTAACGCCGCCACCAACCTGCTGCCGTCGGACCTGCCTAACCCGCCGGTCTACAGCAAAGTGAACCCGGCGGATCCGCCAATCATGACCCTTGCCGTCACCTCCTCCGCCCTGCCGATGACCCAGGTCGAAGACATGGTCGAAACCCGCGTGGCGCAGAAGATTTCTCAGGTCTCCGGCGTCGGGCTCGTCACGCTGGCGGGGGGACAACGCCCGGCGGTGCGCGTTAAGCTGAACGCGCAGGCAATTGCCGCGCTGGGGCTGACCAGCGAAACCATCCGCAGCGCCATCAGCAATGCCAACGTCAATTCGGCAAAAGGCTCGCTGGACGGCCCGACCCGCGCCGTGACGCTCTCTGCCAACGACCAGATGCAGCCCGCCGATGAATACCGTCAGCTGATCATCGCGTACCAGAACGGCGCCCCGGTGCGTCTGGGCGATGTGGCGACCGTGGAACAAGGCGCGGAGAACAGCTGGCTGGGGGCGTGGGCTAACAAACAGCAGGCGATTGTGATGAACGTGCAGCGCCAGCCTGGGGCGAACATTATCGAAACTGCCGACAGCATCCGCGCGATGCTGCCGCAGCTGATTGAAAGCCTGCCGAAATCGGTCAGTGTGAAGGTGCTTTCCGACCGCACCACCAACATTCGCGCCTCGGTCACCGACACCCAGTTTGAGCTGATGCTGGCGATTGCGCTGGTGGTGATGATTATCTATCTGTTCCTGCGTAACGTTCCGGCAACCATTATTCCCGCCGTCGCCGTCCCCCTCTCGCTGGTGGGCACATTTGCCGTCATGGTGTTCCTTGATTTTTCGATCAATAACCTGACGCTGATGGCGCTAACCATCGCCACCGGGTTCGTGGTGGACGATGCCATCGTCGTTATCGAGAACATCTCGCGCTATATCGAGAAAGGTGAAAAACCGCTGGCCGCCGCGCTGAAAGGCGCAGGCGAAATCGGCTTTACCATTATTTCGCTCACCTTCTCGCTGATTGCGGTGCTGATCCCGCTGCTGTTTATGGGCGATATCGTCGGGCGTCTGTTCCGCGAGTTTGCCGTGACGCTGGCGGTCGCCATTTTGATCTCCGCCGTGGTCTCACTGACCCTGACGCCGATGATGTGCGCACGCATGCTGAGCCACGAATCACTGCGCAAGCAAAACCGTTTCTCGCGCGCCTCCGAGCGCATGTTCGAGCGGATTATTGCCGCCTACGGTCGCGTACTGGCGAAAGTCCTCAACCATCCATGGGCCACCCTCGGCGTGGCGCTGGGAACCCTGGCGCTCAGCGTGATGCTGTGGATTTTCATTCCGAAAGGCTTCTTCCCGATCCAGGACAACGGCATTATTCAGGGTACGCTACAGGCCCCGCAGTCGGTCTCCTTCGCCAACATGGCCCAGCGCCAGCAGCAGGTGTCTGAGATCGTCCTGAAGGATCCGGCCGTGGAAAGCCTGACCGCCTACGTGGGGGTGGATGGCACCAATCCGTCGCTGAACAGCGCGCGTCTGCAGATCAACCTCAAGCCGCTGGATGAGCGTGACGATCGCGTCAACACCGTGATTGAACGGCTGCAAAACGCCGTCGCCCGCGTGCCGGGCGTGGAGCTTTACCTGCAGCCGATTCAGGATTTGACCATCGATACCCAGGTCAGCCGTACGCAGTACCAGTTCACGCTGCAGGCCACCTCACTGGACGCGCTCAGCACCTGGGTGCCGCAGCTGGTGGATAAGCTTAATACCCTGCCGCAGCTCTCCGACGTCAGCAGCGACTGGCAGGACAAAGGGCTGGCGGCGTATGTAAACGTCAACCGCGACGCCGCCAGCCGCCTGGGCATCACTATGGCGGATGTGGATAACGCGCTGTATAACGCGTTCGGGCAGCGTCTGATCTCCACCATCTACACCCAGGCGAACCAGTATCGCGTGGTGCTGGAGCACAACACGGAAAACACGCCGGGCCTGGCGGGGCTGGACTCGGTGCGCCTGACCAGCAAAGACGGTGGGATTGTGCCGCTGAGCGCGATTGCGACGGTGGAAGAGCGCTACACCCCGCTGTCGGTTAACCATCTGGATCAATTCCCGTCCACCACCATCTCCTTCAACGTGCCGGACAATTATTCACTCGGCGAAGCGGTGGAGGCCATTCAGGCGGCGGAAAAAGCGGTAAGCTTCCCGGCTGATATTCAGACCCAGTTCCAGGGCAGCACGCTGGCGTTCCAGGCCGCGCTGGGCAACACCATCTGGCTGATCGTCGCCGCCGTGGTGGCGATGTATATCGTGCTCGGCGTGCTGTACGAAAGCTTTATTCACCCAATCACCATCCTCTCCACCCTGCCGACGGCGGGCGTGGGGGCGCTGCTGGCCTTAATGCTGGCGGGGAGCGAGCTGGACGTGATTGCCATCATCGGCATCATCCTGCTTATCGGGATCGTAAAGAAAAACGCCATCATGATGATCGACTTCGCCCTGGCCGCCGAGCGCGAGCAGGGCATGTCGCCGCGTGATGCCATCTTCCAGGCCTGCCTGCTGCGTTTTCGCCCGATCCTGATGACCACGCTGGCGGCCCTGCTGGGGGCGCTGCCGCTGATGCTGAGCACCGGCGTCGGCGCGGAGCTGCGTCGTCCGCTGGGCATTGGCATGGTCGGCGGTCTGCTGGTGAGCCAGGTGCTGACGCTGTTCACCACGCCGGTGATTTATCTGCTGTTTGACCGCCTGGCGCTGTGGGCCAAAAGCCGCTTCCCGAAACGTGAAGAGGAGGCATAAGTGAAGTTTTTCGCCCTCTTCATTTATCGCCCGGTGGCGACGGTATTAATCTCGCTCGCCATTACACTGTGCGGCGTGTTGGGCTTCCGGCTGCTGCCGGTAGCGCCACTGCCGCAGGTGGATTTCCCGGTGATCATGGTCAGCGCCTCGCTGCCGGGTGCGTCACCAGAAACCATGGCCTCGTCCGTTGCCACGCCGCTGGAGCGCTCGCTCGGACGGATCGCGGGGGTCAACGAGATGACCTCCAGCAGCTCGCTCGGCAGTACGCGCATCATTCTGGAGTTCAGCTTCGACCGGGATATCAACGGCGCGGCGCGCGACGTGCAGGCCGCCATTAACGCCGCGCAAAGTCTGCTGCCCAGCGGGATGCCGAGCCGTCCGACCTACCGGAAAGCCAACCCGTCCGACGCGCCGATCATGATCCTGACGCTGACCTCGGACACCTACTCGCAGGGCCAGCTGTACGACTTTGCGTCCACCCAGCTGGCGCAGACAATTTCACAAATTAACGGCGTCGGTGACGTGAGCGTCGGCGGCAGCTCTCTGCCCGCGGTGCGCGTGGGGTTAAACCCGCAGGCGCTGTTTAACCAGGGCGTGTCGCTGGACGACGTGCGCTCCGCCATCAGCAACGCCAACGTGCGCAAACCACAGGGGGCGATTGAGGACGGAAGCCACCGCTGGCAGATCCACACCAACGACGAGCTGAAAACCGCGGCGGAATATCAGCCGTTGATCATTCACTACAACAACGGCGCGGCGGTGCGCCTAAGCGACGTCGCCAGTGTCACCGACTCGGTGCAGGACGTGCGCAACGCCGGGATGACCAACGCCAAACCGGCGATTTTGTTGATGATCCGCAAGCTGCCGGAAGCCAACATCATTGAGACGGTGAACAGCATTCGCGCCCGCCTCCCGGAGCTGCAGCAGACCATCCCGGCGGCTATCGATCTGCAAATTGCCCAGGATCGTTCCCCGACCATTCGCGCCTCGCTGGAAGAGGTGGAGCAAACGCTGGTGATCTCGGTTGCGCTGGTGATCCTTGTGGTGTTCCTGTTCCTGCGCTCCGGCCGGGCGACGCTGATTCCGGCGGTGGCCGTGCCGGTGTCGCTGATTGGCACCTTTGCCGCCATGTATCTGTGCGGCTTTAGCCTCAACAACCTGTCGCTGATGGCCCTGACGATTGCCACGGGCTTTGTGGTGGATGACGCCATTGTGGTGCTGGAGAATATTTCCCGCCACCTGGAAGCCGGGGTTAAACCCCTGCAGGCTGCCCTGCAGGGGACGCGCGAGGTGGGCTTTACGGTGCTCTCCATGAGCCTGTCGCTGGTGGCGGTGTTCCTGCCGCTGCTGCTGATGGGTGGGCTGCCGGGCAGGCTGCTGCGCGAGTTTGCCGTCACCCTCTCCGTCGCCATCGGTATTTCGCTGATTATCTCCTTAACGCTCACGCCAATGATGTGCGGCTGGATGCTTAAGCGCAGCAAGCCGCACTCGCAGCCGCGCCGCAAAGGCTTTGGCCGCGTTCTGCTGGCGATGCAGGAGGGCTACGGAAAATCGCTGAAGTGGGTGCTGAACCATACCCGGCTTGTCGGTCTGGTGCTGATCGGCACCATCGTGCTCAACGTCTGGCTGTATATCTCCATCCCGAAAACCTTTTTCCCGGAGCAGGATACCGGCGTGCTGATGGGCGGTATTCAGGCGGATCAGAGCATTTCGTTCCAGGCGATGCGCGGCAAGCTGCAGGACTTTATGAAGATCATTCGTGAAGACAAAGCCGTGGATAACGTCACCGGCTTTACCGGCGGGTCACGCGTGAACAGTGGGATGATGTTTATTACCCTTAAGCCGCGCGGCGAGCGCAATGAAACCGCCCAGCAGGTAATTGACCGCCTGCGGGTGAAGCTCGCCAAAGAGCCGGGCGCCAACCTGTTTTTGATGGCCGTTCAGGACATCCGCGTCGGTGGGCGTCAGGCGAACGCCAGCTACCAGTACACGTTGCTTTCTGACGATTTAGCCGCCCTGCGCGAGTGGGAGCCGAAGATCCGCAAGGCGCTGGCCGCCCTGCCCCAACTGGCGGACGTAAACTCCGATCAGCAGGACAACGGCGCCGAGATGGCCCTGACCTATGACCGCGAAACCATGTCGCGGCTGGGCATTAACGTTGAAGCCGCCAACAGCCTGCTGAACAACGCGTTCGGTCAGCGCGAAATTTCAACCATCTACCAGCCAATGAACCAGTATAAGGTGGTGATGGAGGTTGATCCGCGTTACACCCAGGACATCAGCGCCCTGGACAAAATGTTTGTCATCAACAACGACGGCAAGGCGATTCCGCTCTCGTACTTTGCCAGCTGGCAGCCCGCCAACGCGCCGCTGTCGGTGAACCATCAGGGGCTGTCGGCGGCCTCGACCATCTCCTTTAACCTGCCCGCTGGTTCGTCGCTTTCGGAGGCCAGCGATGCGATCAACCGGGCGATGACGCAGCTTGGCGTACCGTCCACCGTGCGCGGCAGCTTTGCCGGCACCGCGCAGGTGTTCCAGGAGACGATGAACTCGCAGGTGATTTTGATTCTGGCCGCCATCGCCACGGTCTACATTGTGCTGGGCGTTCTGTATGAGAGCTACGTGCACCCGCTGACCATCCTCTCGACGCTGCCGTCGGCGGGCGTGGGGGCACTGCTGGCGCTGGAGCTGTTCGATGCGCCGTTCAGCCTCATCGCGCTTATCGGGATCATGCTGTTAATCGGTATTGTGAAGAAAAATGCCATCATGATGGTCGACTTCGCCCTGGACGCCCAGCGCAACGGCAACCTGTCGCCGGAAGAGGCCATCTTCCAGGCCTGCCTGCTGCGTTTTCGTCCGATCATGATGACCACCCTGGCGGCGCTGTTTGGCGCGCTGCCGCTGGTGATTTCCGGGGGCGACGGCTCGGAGCTGCGCCAGCCGCTGGGGATCACCATTGTCGGCGGGCTGGTGATGAGCCAGTTGCTTACGCTCTACACCACGCCGGTGGTCTATCTTTTCTTTGACCGCCTGCGGCTGCGCGTTGCACGTAAAAACAGAACCACGGTGACCGGGTAAATGACTGAGCTTCCCAGCAGCGTTCGCTGGCAATTATGGATTGTCGCCTTCGGCTTTTTTATGCAGTCGCTGGATACGACTATCGTTAACACCGCCCTCCCCTCGATGGCGAAAAGCCTGGGGGAGAGCCCGCTGCATATGCATATGGTGATTGTCTCCTACGTGCTGACGGTGGCCGTGATGCTGCCTGCCAGCGGCTGGCTGGCCGACAAAGTCGGCGTGCGGAATATCTTCTTCACCGCCATCGTGCTGTTTACCACCGGCTCGCTATTTTGCGCCCAGGCCAATACCCTCGACCAGCTTGTCATGGCGCGCGTGCTGCAGGGTATCGGTGGGGCGATGATGGTCCCCGTCGGGCGGTTAACGGTGATGAAGATTGTTCCGCGCGAGCAGTACATGGCGGCAATGACCTTTGTCACCCTGCCCGGCCAGGTGGGACCGCTGCTGGGTCCGGCGCTGGGTGGCGTGCTGGTGGAGTACGCCTCCTGGCACTGGATTTTCTTAATCAACCTGCCGGTGGGCATCGTTGGCGCGATTGCCACCCTGGCGCTGATGCCAAACTATAAAATGCAGACGCGGCGCTTTGATTTCTTTGGTTTTATCCTGCTTGCCGCAGGCATGGCAACGCTCACCCTCGCCCTCGACGGGCAAAAAGGGCTGGGGATTTCGTCCCGGACGCTGGGTATCCTGGTCGCCCTCGGCCTCACCGCTATTTTGGGGTACCTCTGGCACGCCAGAGGAAACGACAAGGCGCTGTTCAGCCTGACGCTGTTTAAAAATCCCACCTACCGTCTTGGCCTGTTCGGCAGCTTTGCCGGACGCGTCGGCAGCGGCATGCTGCCGTTTATGACGCCCGTTTTTCTGCAAATCGGCATGGGCTTTTCACCGTTTCACGCGGGCCTGATGATGATCCCGATGGTGCTCGGCAGCATGGGGATGAAGCGCATCGTGGTGCAGGTCGTCAACCGCTTTGGCTATCGTCACGTGCTGGTGGCCGCCACGCTTGGCCTGGCGCTGGTCAGCCTGCTGTTTATGGCCGTGGCGCTGATGGGCTGGTACTACGTCCTGCCGCTGGTGCTGTTCTGCCAGGGGGTGATCAACTCCATGCGCTTCTCATCGATGAATACCCTGACGCTGAAAGACCTGCCGGATGAGCTGGCGAGCAGCGGCAACAGCCTGCTGTCGATGATCATGCAGCTCTCCATGAGCGTCGGCGTGACTATCGCCGGTCTGCTGCTCGGCATGTACGGTCAGCACCACCTCAGCGTCGACACGCCGGTGGCACATCAGGTCTTTTTATATACGTATCTCAGCATGGCGGTCATTATCGCCCTGCCCGCATTCATCTTCGCCCGAGTGCCGGATGATACCCGCAAGAACGTCGTGATTGGTCGCGGCAAAAGGAGTGGTTCATGAAATTCTGGCGTCCGGGGATTACCGGTAAGCTCTTTCTGGCGATTTTTGCCACCTGTATCGTTCTGTTGATCACCATGCACTGGGCGGTGCGGATCAGCTTCGAGCGCGGGTTTATTGATTACATCAAGCATGGCAACGAACAGCGTTTACAGGGCTTAAGCGATGCGCTGAGTGAACAGTACGCCCAGCACGGCAACTGGCGTTTTCTGCGCAATAACGACCGCTTTATTTTCCAGATCCTGCGTTCGCTGGAGCACGACACCGGTGATGACCGCCCGGGACCGGGCATGCCGCCGCACGGCTGGCGTACCCAGTTCTGGGTGATCGACCAGGAGATGCGCCCTCTGGTTGGCCCGCGCGCGCCTATTCCGCCGGACGGCACCCGCCGGGCGATTAAAGTGAATAACGCCACCGTCGGCTGGGTGATCGCCTCGCCGGTGGAGCGCCTGACGCGCAACACCGACATCAACTTTGACCGCCAGCAGCGCCGGACAAGCTGGCTGATTGTCGCCCTCTCCACCCTGCTCGCCGCGCTCGCCACCTTCCCGCTGGCGCGGGGTCTGCTCGCGCCGGTAAAACGGCTGGTGGAAGGTACGCACAAGCTGGCGGCCGGGGATTTCACTACCCGCGTCGACACCCGCAGCCAGGACGAACTGGGCAAGCTGGCGCAGGACTTTAACCAGCTCGCCAGCACCCTGGAAAAAAACCAGCAGATGCGCCGCGATTTTATGGCCGATATCTCCCACGAGCTGCGCACGCCGCTGGCGGTGCTACGCGGCGAGCTGGAGGCCATTCAGGACGGCGTGCGCCAGTTTACGCCTGAATCAGTGGCCTCTCTGCAGGCGGAAGTGGGCACGCTCACCAAACTGGTGGATGACCTCCACCAGCTCTCTATGTCCGATGAAGGGGCGCTGGCTTACCAGAAGGCACCCGTCGATGTGATCAACGTGCTTGAAGTCGCCAGCGGCGCCTTCCGGGAACGGTTTGCCAGCCGCAATCTGAAGATTGATCTCTCCCTGCCGGACAGCGCGGTAGTGTTTGGCGACAAAGATCGCCTGATGCAGCTGTTCAACAACCTGCTGGAAAACAGCCTGCGCTATACCGACAGCGGCGGCGGGCTGCATATCTCCGGCAAACAGGAAAACGGACGCTTCGCCCTCACCTTCGCGGATTCCGCCCCCGGCGTGCAGGATGCGCAGCTGGAAAAACTGTTTGAGCGTTTTTATCGCACCGAAGGGTCCCGTAACCGCGCCAGCGGCGGCTCCGGGCTGGGGCTGGCGATTTGCGTTAACATCGTCGAGGCGCATAATGGGACGATCCGCGCCGCCCATTCGCCTTTTGGCGGGGTTAGCATTACAGTAGAGTTACCGCTGGAACGGGAGTTATCGAGAGAAGTATGACCGAGTTACCCATTGACGAAAACACACCGCGCATTTTGATCGTCGAAGACGAGCCCAAGCTCGGGCAGTTGCTGATCGACTATTTACGTGCGGCCAGCTACGCCCCGTCGCTGATTAGCCACGGCGACCAGGTGCTGCCGTACGTGCGCCAGACGCCGCCGGACCTGATCCTGCTGGATCTGATGCTGCCCGGTACCGATGGCCTGACCCTGTGCCGGGAAATTCGTCGCTTCTCCGACGTGCCGATCGTGATGGTCACCGCCAAAATTGAAGAGATCGACCGCCTGCTGGGGCTCGAAATTGGCGCGGACGATTACATCTGCAAACCTTACAGCCCGCGTGAAGTGGTCGCCCGCGTGAAAACCATTTTGCGCCGCTGTAAACCGCAGCGCGAGCTTCAGGTGCTGGACGCGCAAAGCCCGCTGATTGTGGATGAAAGCCGTTTCCAGGCGAGCTGGCGCAGCAAACTGCTGGACCTCACGCCCGCCGAGTTCCGCCTGCTGAAAACCCTCTCCCACGAGCCGGGGAAAGTCTTCTCCCGCGAGCAGTTGCTGAACCGCCTGTATGACGATTACCGTGTCGTGACCGACCGCACCATCGACAGCCACATCAAAAACCTGCGCCGCAAGCTGGAGGCGCTGGACGCTGAACAGTCATTTATTCGCGCGGTGTATGGCGTGGGGTATCGCTGGGAAGCGGATGCGTGCCGGATAGTGTGACGTTTCACCTCTGAAACCCGCCCTCTGGCGGGTTTTTTCTTTTCTGGAATCCATCCCGGAATCAACCATACTCTTTTTACCGGTTCGCTTACTTATAACTGGTACTGATAATTTTTACTTTCGCTCAAGGAGTTCCTATGTCTGGTTGGTTCGAATTAAGTAAAAGCAGTGATGGTCAGTTCAGGTTTGTGCTGAAAGCTGGAAACGGGGAGATCATCCTGACCAGCGAGCTTTACACCAGTAAAAGTGCCGCCGAAAACGGCATTGCTTCCGTACGCACGAACAGCCCGCAGGACGAGCGTTACGAAAAGAAAACAGCCTCGAACGGTAAGTTCCATTTCAATCTCAGGGCGGGTAATCATCAGGTGATTGGCAGCAGCCAGCTTTATGCGACGGAACAATCGCGTGATAAGGGTATCGCCTCCGTCAAAACGAACGGGTCATCTCAGACGGTAAAAGACAATACCTGACAGCAGGACGCGCGCCGGGAGAACGGTGACGCGACCCGGCGCTTTACCTCCCTGCCCCGCAGCGCTACAATGCCCGCCCTTAAAGTGGGGGATCTCCCCTTACCGCTGCACCGTGTGCACGCGGATCTGACCTGTCATCAGAACGAGAACAAACATGTTTAAACCGGAACTCCTTTCCCCGGCGGGAACGCTGCAAAATATGCGTTACGCTTTCGCCTATGGTGCCGACGCTGTCTACGCGGGCCAGCCGCGCTACTCGCTGCGCGTGCGTAACAATGAATTCAACCACGAGAACCTGCAGCTCGGCATCAATGAAGCGCATGCGCTGGGCAAAAAATTCTACGTGGTAGTCAACATCGCGCCGCACAACGCCAAGCTGAAGACCTTCATCCGCGACCTGAAGCCGGTGGTGGAGATGGGGCCGGACGCGCTGATCATGTCGGATCCGGGTTTAATCATGCTGGTTCGGGAGAACTTCCCGGAGATGGATATTCACCTCTCCGTACAGGCTAACGCCGTAAACTGGGCGACGGTGAAATTCTGGAAGCAGATGGGGCTGACCCGCGTCATTCTCTCCCGCGAGCTCTCCCTGGAAGAGATCGAAGAGATCCGCACCCAGGTGCCGGATATGGAAATCGAAATCTTCGTTCACGGTGCGCTGTGCATGGCCTACTCCGGCCGCTGTCTGCTCTCCGGCTATATCAACAAGCGCGACCCGAACCAGGGGACCTGCACCAACGCCTGCCGCTGGGAATATAACGTCCAGGAAGGCAAAGAGGACGACATCGGCAATATCGTCCACAAGCATGAACCTATCCCGGTGACTAACGTTGAGCCTACACTGGGCATCGGCGCGCCCACCGACAGCGTATTTATGATTGAAGAAGCCAAACGTCCGGGCGAGTACATGACCGCCTTTGAAGATGAGCACGGCACTTACATCATGAACTCAAAAGATCTGCGCGCTGTTGCTCACGTCGAGCGGTTGACCCAGATGGGCGTGCACTCCCTGAAAATCGAAGGCCGCACCAAATCCTATTACTACTGCGCGCGCACCGCGCAGGTGTACCGCAAAGCCATCGACGATGCCGCCGCCGGTAAACCGTTCGATACCAGCCTGCTGGAGACCCTGGAAGGCCTGGCGCATCGCGGCTATACCGAAGGCTTCCTACGCCGTCATACCCACGACGACTACCAGAACTACGAGCACGGCTACTCCGTATCCGAGCGCCAGCAGTTTGTCGGAGACTTCACCGGCGAGCGTAAAGGCGCGCTGGCGGCCGTAGCGGTGAAAAACAAGTTCACCAAAGGCGACAGCCTGGAGCTGATGACCCCGCAGGGCAACATGAACTTCACGCTGGAGCATCTGGAAAACGGCAAAGGCGAAGCGATTGACGTAGCGCCGGGGGACGGTCATACCGTCTGGCTGCCGGTACCGGAAGAGGTGGAGCTAAAGTTTGCGCTGCTGATGCGTAATTTCAACGGTGAAAGCACCCGAAACCCACACGGCAAATAGTTAATCGGGGAAATTTTTTCGCGCTGGGATAATTCTTAGAATCGGATCACATACCGCTTCGTTCAATACGGGTATTATCCCCCCGCTGAAAAACATAACCCATAAATGCTAGCTGTACCAGGAACCACCTCCTTAGCCTGCGTAATCTCCCTTACGCGGGCTTATTTTTTTGCACCGTTCAGTCCACTTATTAAGAATCAAATTGCAAAGACCCACCATATGAAGGGTGTTGGGCAGTACTATCTCGGGTACAATCCGGAATCCTCAGAATATTACACAATCTGGAATATACGTTTTTGGTTTGATTCAGTCTTTTTCATATACAGGAAGTAATTGACCCGGACATGATAAAATACATCAAGAAGAGCCTTGCATTAAGTACTCTGATTACACGTCAAATGGCGACTGACGATCTCCATCGGCTTGAATCATTGAAAGATCGCTTAAAAGGTCAGTTCGGTGTTCCTGTGGGTGTACATATGACAGGCATACCCTTAGCAATAAGTACCTTACTCACTATTTTTTGCTACGCTATGCTACAAGTTTCTGTCTGGATGTTGCTATTTCGCCTGCTCGGCTTACCTGAGTTTAAGGTAATGATGGGGGTATTCCTTGCAGCAGTGGTGTATTGCATGGTTGTGATGAGCACGATGTTTCTAACTGCCAGAGGATCCTTAACGGGATATAAACTGCATATTTCTGTCATTACACTGACTGGCTTGATGAGCATCGTTTACTTTATCTGGACGTGGGTTTCGCTTTTATTCAGCTCTGTAGAGAATTACACACCGCAAATAACCTCACTATTAGGATTGGGATTTTTCTGCCTGAATATCGTGTGGATGAATACATCGGTCTTTTACCGTTCAATTGCGCTAACGCTACATAATCGGGTGTGGCGTAAGCAGTTGAAAATAGAGGAAAAGCAAACGGCAGGACTCAAACGTTAAGGGTATGAGTCCTTTGAGGAACCGGCATATAAAAGATAAAGGCCATGAAGGGGGATAAATCCCCTTTCCGCAGCCTTATTTTTGCCTTTCATCCTGTTCTTACCCGCTTTTTTTCTCTCTGCTATACACTCTTATTAACGCTAAAAAAGGGAGCAGCGAGGATGGCAACCTATCCAGACAGTTTATTGATTCTCAATGGCAAAAGTGCAGGCAACGATCTGTTGCGCCAGGCAATTACCGAACTACGTGAAGACGGTGCGCGAATTCACGTCCGGGTGACATTCGAAAAAGGTGACGCAGCACGGTACATCGATGAAGGCATTCGACTGGGCGTCAAGACCATCATTTCCGGCGGCGGCGATGGCACCATCAATGAGATCGCCTCTGCGCTTATCGACCTGCCCCCGGCAAACCGCCCGGTGATGGGCATTTTACCGCTCGGCACCGCCAATGATTTTGCCACCAGCGCCGGGATCCCTGAGGAGTTAGCGAAGGCGCTTCAGCTGGCTATCCTCGGTAAAGCTACCTCCGTGGACATTGCTCAGGTGAATGATAAAACCTGCTTTATCAATATGGCGACCGGCGGGTTTGGCACCCGCATCACCAGCGAAACGCCGGAAAAACTGAAGGCGGCGCTGGGCGGCGTGTCATATCTGATCCACGGCCTGATGCGCATGGACACCCTCAAACCTGACCGCTGCGAAATTCGCGGCGAGGATTTTCTGTGGCAGGGCGACGCGCTGGTGATTGGCATTGGCAATGGACGCCAGGCGGGTGGCGGACAGCAGCTGTGCCCGGAGGCGCTGATTAATGACGGTCAGCTACAGCTGCGGATTTTCACGGGCGACGGCCTGCTGCCCGCGCTGTTTACCACGCTGACGCAGCCGGAAGAGAGCCCAAATATCATTGCCGGGAAATCGGCATGGTTTGAAGTGAATGCCCCGCACGGGATGACGTTTAACCTTGACGGGGAACCGCTGAGCGGGACGCAATTCCGCATTGAGGTCTTACCCGGCGCGCTGCAGTGTCGGTTGCCGCCGGACTGTGCGCTTCTGCGCTAATTGTATTGCCGGGTGGCGGCTACGCCTTACCCGGCCTACATTTCGCCCTCAGGTCAGGCAATCGTGACTTTGCTGTCCAGATAGACGTCCTGCACCGCATTGATCAGCTTCACGCCGTCGGCCATCGATTTCTTAAACGCCTTACGGCCCAGGATCAGCCCCATGCCGCCCGCGCGCTTGTTGATAACCGCCGTACGCACCGCGTCTGACAGGTCAGTATCCCCGCCCGCCGCCCCGCCGGAATTAATCAGCCCCGCACGGCCCATGTAGCAGTTCGCCAGCTGGTAGCGCACAAGGTCTATCGGGTTATCGCTGGTCAGCTTGCTGTACACGCGGTCATCGGTGTAACCGAAGTTCACCGCTTTGTACCCGCCGTTATTCTCGGCCATTTTCTGCTTCACAATATCCGCGCCGATGGTGGCCGCCAGGTGGTTCGCCTGACCGGTCAGGTCCGCAGACACATGATAATCCACGCCCTCTTTTTTGAACGCCGGGTTCCGCAGGTAAGCCCACAGCACGGTCACCATGCCCAGCTCGTGCGCACGCTCAAACGCCGCAGAGATCTCTTCAATCTGACGACGGGACTGTTCAGAGCCGAAATAGATCGTCGCCCCGACGGCGACCGCCCCCATATTGAACGCCTGCTCGACGCTGGCGTAGAGGGTTTGATCATACTCGGTAGGGTAGCTGAGCGTTTCATTGTGGTTGAGCTTCACGAGGAACGGAATGCGGTGCGCATAGCGACGCGCGACCGAGGCCAGCACACCATAGGTGGACGCCACGCAGTTACAGCCCGCTTCAATCGCCAGCTCAACAATGTTCTTCGGATCAAAATAGAGCGGATTCGCTGCGAAAGAGGCACCCGCCGAGTGCTCAACGCCCTGGTCTACCGGCAGAATAGAGAGATACCCGGTGCCACCGAGCCGCCCGGTGTTGTAGAGCGTCTGCATATTTCGCAGCACGGCAGGCGGACGGTTGTTATCGACCATCACGCGGTCGACGTAGTCATGACCAGGCAGATAAAGCTGGTCGGCTGGAATGGTCATACAACGATGCTGTAAAAGGCTGTCGGCGTCTTTGCCAAGCAACTGCGCAATATCAGTCATGTGATACTCCCGTAAGTCCGACGTCGTGTCGGTGTGTGTTTATCCAGTCCCATTATTTCTGGGCAGACTAAGCCTGGTACCGACTTAACAGATTTTCCACCTTTTGCATTTTTTTCAGCACAATCTGCTGGCTCGATTCGTGTACAACAAAACTGTTACATTGATCAAACAATCACCACAAAGGTATTTAAAAGGTATTATTGAATGGTATGTTAAAGGCGTACCCTCTGACATGCAGGATTAAACAATGAAAACGAAAGTCCAACTGTCATTCATGATGTTTGTTGAATGGTTTATCTGGGGAGCCTGGTTCGTACCGCTGTGGCTGTGGCTGAGCAAAAGCGGGTTTACCGCCGGGGAAATCGGCTGGTCTTACGCCTGTACCGCTATTGCCGCTATCCTCTCACCTATTCTTGTCGGCTCGCTGACTGACCGCTTCTTTGCCGCGCAGAAAGTATTGGCGGTGCTAATGTTTGCCGGCGCGATTCTGATGTACTTCGCCGCACAGCAAACCCAGTTCAGCACCTTCTTCCCGCTGCTGCTGGTTTACTCCCTGACCTACATGCCCACCATCGCGCTGACCAACAGTATTGCCTTCGCCAACGTGGACGACGTCGAGGCCGATTTCCCGCGCATCCGCGTGATGGGAACTATCGGCTGGATCGCCTCCGGGCTGGCGTGCGGCTTCCTGCCGCAGATGCTGGGCTACAGCGATATTTCCGATACCAATATTCCATTGCTGATGACCGCGGCCAGCTCCGCCCTGCTCGGCGTGTTTGCCCTGTTCCTGCCGAACACGCCACCGAAAAGTACCGGCAAGCTGGATTTCAAAGTGATGCTGGGGCTGGATGCGCTGATCCTGCTGCGTGACAAAAACTTCCTGGTGTTCTTCTTCTGCTCGTTTCTGTTCGCCATGCCGCTGGCCTTCTACTACATCTTCGCCAACGGCTATCTCACGGAAGTGGGAATGAAAAACGCCACCGGCTGGATGACGCTCGGTCAGTTCTCTGAAATCTTCTTCATGCTGGCGCTGCCGTTCTTCACCAAACGCTTTGGTATTAAGAAGGTCTTGCTGCTGGGCTTGATCACCGCCGCTATCCGCTACGGTTTCTTTGTTTACGGCGGCGCAGAACAGTACTTCACCTATGCCCTGCTGTTCCTCGGCATTTTGCTGCATGGGGTGAGCTACGACTTCTACTACGTCACCGCGTATATCTACGTGGATAAAAAAGCGCCGGTGCATATGCGCACCGCCGCGCAAGGCCTGATTACGCTCTGCTGTCAGGGGTTTGGTAGCCTGCTGGGCTACCGCCTCGGCGGCGTAATGATGGAAAAAATGTTCGCATACAAAGAGCCGGTGAATGGGCTGACCTTCAACTGGGCCGGAATGTGGACATTCGGCGGGATCATGATTGCTGTGATTGCCGTGCTGTTTATGCTGTTTTTCCGCGAATCGGACACTGAGATCACCGCAATTGAGGTGGTGGATGGCGATTCTGCGCTGACACAAGGGGAAGTTAAATGAAACAAGAACGTGTTCTCGGTGCCCTCTATGGGCAGGCGTTAGGGGATGCGATGGGCATGCCGTCGGAGCTGTGGCCGCGAAAGCGCGTCAAAGCGCACTTCGGCTGGATAGACCGCTTCTTACCCGGCCCGGCGGAGAATAACGCGGCCTGCTATTTTAAGCGCGCGGAGTTCACCGACGATACCTCAATGGCGCTGTGCCTGGCGGATGCGATCATTGAGTGCGAAGGGGAAATTAACGCGGATGTTATCGGCAAACATATTCTGCGCTGGGCGCTCGATTTCGACGCCTTTAACAAGAACGTGCTTGGCCCGACATCGAAAATCGCGCTCAACGCTATTCGTGACGGGAAACCGGTCAGCGAGCTGGAAAACAACGGTGTCACCAACGGGGCGGCGATGCGTGCCTCCCCGCTGGGCTGCCTGCTTCCGGCGACGCGGCTGGAACACTTTGTCGCGCAGGTGGCGCTGGCCTCCAGCCCGACCCATAAATCTGACCTCGCGATTGCCGGCGCGGTGGTGATTGCCTGGGCGGTTTCACGCGCCATCGACGGGGAACGCTGGCAGAACATCGTCGATGCCCTGCCGGGTATCGCCCGCTATGCCCAGGAAGCGAAAACCACTACCTTCAGCGCCTCGCTGGCGGCACGTATTGAGCTGGCGCTGAAGACCGTACGGGAAGCCAACGGTATCGACTCCGCCAGCGAGCGGATTTACCAGTTGACTGGTGCGGGCACCAGCACCATTGAGTCCGTTCCGGCGGCCATCGCAATGGTCGAACTGGCGGGAACCGACCCGAACCGCTGCGCGGTGTTATGCGCCAACCTGGGCGGAGACACCGACACCATTGGCGCAATGGCGACGGCCATCTGCGGGGCGCTCCACGGCGTGCAGGCCATTAACCCGGCACTTAAAGCCGAGCTCGACGCTGTCAATCAGCTTGATTTCGGCCATTACTGCGAAAAACTGCTGCACTACCGGGAGCAAAGGGAGGGGGTATGAGTTCATTTGCCCAACGCCTGGAAACCCTGCACGCCACGCGCCCGGTGACGGTACTGGGCGCGGCGGTGATTGACGTCATCGCCGACGCCTGGGCCCTGCCCTGGCGCGGGTGCGATATCGAGTTAAAACAGAAGGGGGTAAATATTGGCGGCTGCGCGCTGAACACGGCCATCGCCCTGAAGCGGCTCGGCATTTCGGCGCAAAACGCCCTGCCTGTCGGCCACGGCGTGTGGGCGGATATTATTCGTAACTCGATGGCGAAGCAGGATCTGCACAGCGCCGTGGAGGCCGAAACCGGCGACAACGGCTGGTGTCTGGCGCTGGTGGAGCCTGACGGCGAGCGCACCTTTATGTCCTTTAGCGGCGTGGAGAACCAGTGGCAGCAGCGCTGGCTGGCTGCGCTTCACGTTCCGCAAAACAGCCTGGTCTATTTGTCCGGCTACCAGCTGGCCTCGCCGTGCGGCGAGCTGCTGACGGGCTGGCTGGAAGGGTTGCGGGACGTGACGGCGTTTATCGATTTCGGCCCACGCATTGCGGATATCCCTGACGCGCTGATGGCACGGATTATGGCCTGCAGGCCGATCGTCTCGCTGAATCGTCAGGAAGCGGAGATCGCTGCTGAAAGACTGGATGTGGAGGCTGAGAATCTGGGTGAGGTATGGCAGGAGCGTTTCGGCGCCGCGCTGATTGTGCGCCATGATAAAGACGGTGCTACGTGGTATGACGGGAACGCCTCAGGCGTTGTTCCGGCGTTTCCCGCCACGGTGGTGGACACCATTGGCGCTGGCGACAGCCATGCGGGCGGTACGCTTGCGGGGCTGGCCGCGGGATGGGTACTGGCAGACGCGGTGCAGCTCGGCAACGCGGTGGCCGCGTGGGTGGTCAGCCACCGCGGCGGTGATTGCGCCCCGACGCGCGAGGCGCTACTCCTCGCACACAAAGACGTATAGGTCGCTGCGACAGTAGCTGATGCTGTACTCAATCGGCCGGTGCTGCTGATCGAGCGCAACCTGCTTGATCACCAGCACCGGTATTTTTTCATCCATCTTGATGTGCGCCTGAAACTCGCTGTCCGGCATGCGGGCGCTAACGCGCGAGCGGGTACGCTGCGGGAAAATATTCTGGCTGCGGAAGTAATCGTAGAGCGAAATACCGATCGCATCCGGGTCGGGAATTAACCCAACCGGCACCCAGGACTCCTCAATCGAGACGGCGTCCTCGTCAACGTAGCGAATACGTTTGAGCAGGAATACCTCGCTCTCAGGGGGGATGGAAAGGTGATTCGCCACCTCTTCCGGACACTTTACCACCCGCTTGTTGACCCACAGCGTATTCGGCTTTTGACCGCGCAACACCACCTGCTGGGAAAAACCGCGCGCCTCTTTCAGGGAATATTCGAAGATATTGTTGATTTGCGTGCCATAGCCGCGGGCGCGCGTCACCACGCCCTCTTCCTCCAGCGCCTGCATCGCTTTACGCACGGTGATGCGCGACACGCCGGTTAACTGACTCAGATCGCGCTCGCCGGGCAAAATATTACCGTGCTCCAGCACCCCGCTGCGCACCGCGTTTTTTACCGTTTCGGCAAACTTCAGGTACAGCGGCGTGTTATCGGGCGCGGCGATCCGTTCATTCAATTGAGCGATTAACCGGGTATGCGCTTGTTCCATCTCTGTTTTTCTCAGGCGTGATGTGTTCTGCCAGTATAAGGCCTACCACCATGCATGAAAATGGTGAACCGGCCCAATACCGTGACCCACTTCCAGAGTATCGGCTTTTGCCAGCGCTGCGGAGAGCCAGGCTTTCGCTTCCTGCACCGTATCGGCCCAGTTTTCATGCCGTGGACGCAGCGCCGCCAGCGCGGCCGAGAGCGTACAGCCCGTGCCATGGGTATTTTTGGTTTGCACGCGCGGGGCGGTGAAACGCACTTCGCCTTCGCGAGTGAAGAGCCAGTCCGGACTTTCAGCGTCATCCAGATGCCCGCCCTTCATCAGCACCGCCCCGCAGCCCATCGCCAGCAGGGCATTCCCCTGCTCTTTCATTTCACGCTCAGTTTGCGCGTGCGGCGCACCTAACAGCGCGGCAGCTTCAGGCAGATTAGGGGTAATGAGCGCCACCTGCGGCAGCAGCTTTTTGCGCAGCGTCTCCACGGCGGAAGCGGAGAGCAGCGGGTCACCACTTTTTGCCAGCATGACGGTATCCAGCACCACGTTTTGCACCTGATAACGCTTAAGCCGTTCCGCCACCGCTTCAACAATGTCCGTCTCGGCCAGCATGCCGATTTTGGTGGTATCGATGCGCACGTCGCTGAACACCGAATCCAGCTGTGCGGCGACAAAATCGGGCTCGATACGGTAGACCGACTGCACCCCGCGCGTATTTTGCGCCACCAGCGCGGTGATCACCGAGCAACCGTACGCGCCAAGAGCCGAGAACGTTTTCAGGTCAGCCTGGATACCGGCGCCGCCGCTGGGATCGGTGCCGGCAATGGTCAGGGCGTTAATCCGTTTCATGCCGGTACCTCCAGCGTGTAAAGCGCATCCAGGAACGCGCTGGCAAAACTGCCCGGGCCACGAGAGTGCGCAACGGCAACCGATCCGGCCCGTTTCATCCAGCCGCAGGCGGCAGCGACGTTATCCAGCCTGTCGCCCGGCAGCGAGCAGCTTGCCGCCACAACGGCAGAGAGCGCACACCCGGTGCCCACCACGCGCGTCATCATCAGGTCACCGCCCGTGACCGTGCGGGTTCGTTGTCCGTCGGTGATGTAATCCACTTCACCGGTGACGACCACAATGGCGTTGGTCTGGCGGGCCAGCGCCTCGGCAGCTGGCACCGCGCTGGCAGCGGTATCGGTCGTATCAACGCCACGTCCACCCGTGCTCATGCCGGCAAGGGCCAGGATTTCGGAGGCATTGCCGCGAATGGCCGCCGGTTTCAGGGCAAGAATTTGATGGCAAAAACGGGTGCGGAACGCCAGGGCGCCCACCGCCACCGGGTCCAGCGTCCAGGGTTTGCCTGCCTCCACTGCACTTTCAATGGCACGACGCATCGACTGGGCGCGCGGTACGGTTAGCGTGCCAAGGTTAATCAGCAGCGCATCGGCAATTTCGGCAAACTGTTCAGCCTCTTCGGCTTCAATCACCATCGCGGGGGATGCGCCAAGCGCCAGCAAAACGTTGGCCGTAAAGGTCTGCACGACATCGTTGGTCATACAATGCGTAAGCGGAGAACGGGTTCGGAAGTGGTGTAAAACGTGTAAATCGAGCTGGTCAGGCTGCATGGTTTCGCTCCTGCCTTGCGTGAAGAAGCGATGACCGGGAAGGCATCTGACTTCCCTACGCTGGCATTATCCAGATCAGGTAATACGGGTATTTCTCAGCCTTCACAAAGAAGGGCACCCCGAGTCATTTGGTACATTTCTGTTACTTTTTGCCAGATTAGGGGAAGTTGTTTGCTGACGCAAGCCCGCCCTTCCGCTTATCGCTTCTTCACGCTGTACCTCGGTTTGTACCCCACTCTAAATATGAAAAAAGTCGCCATTAAGCTCCTTTGTTACATTAGTCATGATATCAAAGCATATCCTGTTGCCCCTGACCGTATAGAACGTAAAATGACCAGGCACATTCAGGAAAGGAGGCTTTATGGATATCGCGCTGCTCAACAGGGGATGGAACAGAACCTGGTCAGATACCATGGTAAATCTGGAAGCCCGGAAACTCGTCGAAACAGCAAACCGGCTGTCAGCATTCTATTTGCAAGATGGGATAACACGTATCAAGTTTGTCGAAGAGATGAAACAGGTCGTAGAAAAGGAGTTTGAGACAGCGCGGCGAGCTAAAACAGACGAAGAATGCATTGTATGCATCAAAAATCTGCGTGCTGAAACAGACAATCTGCTTGAACAAGAGCGTCTGTTAAGAACTAA
>NZ_POVL01000041.1 GCF_002939185.1 Enterobacter sichuanensis
TAACACCCAGTTGTGACTATTGCATGACGCCCGGCAGGCAATAAAAAAGGCCGCTTTACAGCGGCCAACCATGTCGAAACGGACATTTTTTATACTGCAACGCCCCCCTTCCGGGGAGCAGAGAGGACTTACTTAATGATGGATTTCAGTGCTTCGCCGATATCCGCCAGGCTGCGAACGGTTTTCACGCCTGCGGCTTCCAGCGCGGCAAATTTCTCATCAGCCGTACCTTTACCACCGGCGATGATTGCGCCTGCGTGACCCATACGTTTACCTTTCGGTGCAGTCACGCCCGCGATGTAGCCGACAACAGGCTTGGTCACGTGTTCTTTGATGTAAGCAGCCGCTTCTTCTTCTGCGCTACCACCGATCTCACCGATCATGACGATCGCTTCGGTCTGTGGATCTTCCTGGAACAGCTTCAGGATGTCGATGAAGTTAGAGCCCGGGATTGGGTCACCGCCGATGCCCACACAGGTGGACTGGCCGAAGCCGTAATCGGTCGTCTGCTTAACCGCTTCATAGGTCAGGGTACCGGAACGGGAAACGATACCCACTTTGCCCGGCTTATGAATGTGGCCCGGCATGATGCCGATTTTGCATTCGCCCGGGGTGATAACGCCTGGGCAGTTCGGGCCGATCATGCGCACGCCCGCTTCGTCCAGCTTCACTTTCACGGTCAGCATATCCAGCGTCGGGATGCCTTCAGTAATGGTGATAATAAGCTTAATGCCTGCATCGATGGCTTCCAGAATAGAGTCTTTGCAGAACGGAGCCGGAACGTAGATCACGGTCGCGGTGGCGCCCGTCGCTTCTACAGCTTCACGCACGGTGTTGAACACCGGCAGACCCAGGTGCGTGGTGCCGCCTTTACCTGGCGTTACGCCGCCAACCATCTGCGTACCGTAGGCAATCGCCTGTTCAGAGTGGAAAGTCCCCTGGCTACCGGTGAAGCCCTGGCAGATAACCTTGGTATCTTTATTAATTAAAACTGACATTATTTCCCCTCCACTGCGGCAACAACCTGCTGAGCTGCATCCGTCAGACTTTTCGCTGCAATAATATTCAGGCCGCTGTCAGCCAGTTTTTTCGCGCCGAGTTCAGCGTTGTTACCTTCCAGACGTACAACAACCGGAACGTTAACGCCCACTTCTTCTACCGCACCGATAATACCGTCAGCGATCAGGTCGCAACGTACGATGCCGCCGAAGATGTTAACCAGAACGGCCTTCACATTGTCGTCGGAGAGAATGATTTTGAACGCTTCGGTTACGCGCTCTTTGGTTGCGCCACCGCCTACGTCGAGGAAGTTTGCTGGCTCGCCGCCGTGCAGCTTAACGATGTCCATGGTGCCCATTGCCAGGCCCGCACCGTTAACCATGCAGCCGATGTTGCCATCCAGCGCCACGTAGTTCAGCTCCCACTGTGCAGCTTGCGCTTCACGTGGATCTTCCTGAGACTGGTCGCGCATTTCACGCAGATCCGGCTGGCGGAACAGGGCGTTACCGTCAGCGCCCAGTTTGCCGTCGAGGCAGATCAGATCGCCCTGAGTGGTAATCACCAGCGGGTTGATCTCGATCAGCGCCAGGTCGCGCTCCAGGAAGATCGTCGCCAGACCCATGAAGATCTTGGTGAACTGCTGAACCAGTTTGCCTTCCAGACCCAGTTTGAACGCCAGCTCACGACCCTGGTAAGGCATTGGACCTGCCAGCGGATCGATAGCCACTTTGTGGATCAGGTGTGGGGTCTCTTCCGCCACTTTTTCGATTTCCACGCCGCCTTCAGTAGACGCCATGAACACCACGCGACGGGAGCTACGGTCAACCACCGCGCCCAGGTACAGCTCTTTCGCGATATCAGTCGCCGCTTCAACCAGGATCTGGTTAACCGGCTGGCCGTTCGCGTCTGTCTGGTAGGTCACCAGACGCTTGCCGAGCCAATGTTCAGCAAACGCACGAATCTCTTCTTTGCTCTTAACAACCTTCACACCGCCCGCTTTACCACGGCCACCAGCGTGAACCTGACACTTAACTACCCACGGGCCGGAACCGATTTTAGATGCGGCTTCTTCTGCTTCACGCGGGGTAGTACAGGCATAACCCACCGGAGCCGGTAAGCCATACCGGGCAAACAGCTGTTTGGCCTGATATTCATGTAAGTTCATGTGTTCTATCCATCCTTCAGGGTAATCGTTATCTTCAAACCTGTAGACCGGTGCGGTCTGTGTGCCGGATGGCGCTACGCTTATCCGGCCTACAGGGCAGGTGATGCTAAATGGTTACTAGACGTCCAGCAGCAGACGCGTTGGATCTTCCAGCAGCTCTTTAATGGCGACCAGGAAGCCCACGGATTCGCGGCCGTCGATCAGGCGGTGGTCGTAAGAGAGCGCCAGGTACATCATTGGCAGGATCTCCACTTTACCGTCTACCGCCATAGGACGATCTTTAATGGCATGCATACCCAGGATCGCGCTCTGTGGCGGGTTGATGATTGGGGTAGACATCAGTGAACCGAATACACCGCCGTTGGTAATGGTGAAGTTACCGCCGGTCAGATCTTCTACGGTCAGCTTGCCGTCGCGGCCTTTCACAGCCAACTCTTTGATATTTTTCTCAATGTCAGCCATACCCAGGGTATCAACATCACGCAGGACCGGAGTCACCAGGCCACGTGGGGTCGAAACCGCCATGCTGACGTCGAAGTAGTTGTGGTAAACCACGTCATCGCCATCGATGGACGCATTCACTTCCGGGTAGCGTTTCAGCGCTTCAACCACCGCTTTCACGTAGAAGGACATAAAGCCCAGACGGATACCGTGACGTTTTTCGAAGGCGTCACCGTACTGCTTACGCAGGTCCATGATTGGCTTCATGTTCACTTCGTTGAAAGTGGTCAACATCGCCGTGGAATTTTTCGCTTCCAGCAGACGCTCAGCCACACGCTTACGCAGGCGAGTCATAGGAACACGTTTTTCGCTGCGCGCGCCCAGAGCAGGCTGGGCTGCAGGGGCTGCCGCTGGCGCTTTCGCTTCTGCCTGAGCAGGCGCTTTCGCCAGGTGTTTGTCGATGTCTTCGCGGGTCAGACGACCGCCCACACCAGTGCCTTTGATGGCTGCCGGGTCAAGGCTGTGTTCAGCCAGCAGGCGACGGATCGCCGGGCTGAGCGCGTCGTTAGACTGTTCTTCCAGAGAAGCCTGCTGGCGCTGAGCCGGGGTAGAGGCTTTCTCTTCAGATTTCGCGCTGGACTCTTTGCCCGCGCTGTTGCCTTCACGCAGGCGACCCAGGATCTGACGAGAGGTGACGGTGGTACCTTCATCTTCCAGCACCGCGTCCAGAACGCCATCCGCCGAAGCCGGTACTTCCAGTACCACTTTGTCAGTTTCGATTTCTACCAGCACTTCATCACGCTTAACGGCATCGCCTGGTTTTTTGTGCCAGGTAGCGACGGTCGCATCTGCTACAGATTCAGGCAGGTCGGGAACAAGAATATCTACGCTACTCATTATGTATCCTTTAATTAATCGACGTTCAGCGCGTCATTGACCAGATCTTGTTGCTGCTTCTGGTGAACGGACATATACCCTACCGCCGGAGAGGCGGAGGCCGGGCGACCTGCATAGCGCAGGGCTGACCCAAATGGAATCACTTCACGGAAATGATGCTGGCTGCAGTACCATGCGCCCTGGTTGAGCGGCTCTTCCTGGCACCAGACAAAATCATGTACGTGAGCGTACGGTTTCAGCGCTTCCTGCACCGCCTGGTGCGGGAACGGATAAAGCTGTTCGATACGCACGATGGCGACATCTTTCTGATCGTTCTTACGGCGCTGTTCCAGCAGGTCGTAATAAACCTTACCAGAACACATCACCACGCGCTTCACAGCCTGCGGATCCAGCTCATCAATTTCACCGATAGCCGGCAGGAAGGTGCCGTTGGCCAGTTCATCCAGGCTGGAGACCGCCAGCGGATGACGCAGCAGGGATTTAGGCGACATCACCACCAGCGGACGGCGCATACCGCGCAGCGCCTGACGACGCAGCATGTGGTAAACCTGAGCCGGGGTTGACGGTACACAGACCTGCATGTTCTGCTCAGCGCAGAGCTGCAGATAACGTTCCAGACGCGCGGAGGAGTGTTCCGGGCCCTGACCTTCATAACCGTGCGGCAGCAGCATCACCAGGCCACACATACGGCCCCATTTCTGCTCGCCGGAAGAGATGAACTGGTCGATAACCACCTGCGCGCCGTTGGCGAAGTCACCGAACTGCGCTTCCCAGATAGTCAGGGTACGCGGTTCAGCCGTGGCGTAACCGTATTCGAAGGCCAGCACCGCTTCTTCAGACAGCACGGAGTCCCAGACCTTGAACTGGCCCTGACCGTTGTGCACGTGCTGCAGCGGGGTGTACGTTGAACCGTTGGACTGGTTATGCACGACCGCGTGACGGTGGAAGAAGGTGCCACGGCCCGCATCTTCACCGGACAGACGAACAGGAATACCTTCGTCAACCAGTGTCGCGTAAGCCAGCGTTTCCGCGCCGCCCCAGTCGAACAGCTTCTCGCCTGCGGCCATAGCCTGGCGATCAGCATAAATTTTTGCCACGCGAGACTGCATCTCAATAGCGTCTGGTACGGTGCTGATGCGTTTAGCCAGCTCCTGCAGGCGCTTCATCTCGACCTTGTTCGGGTAGCTCTCATCCCACTCGTGGTTGAGGTACGGCGACCAGGTAAAGGAGTGCATGTTCATCGGACGCAGCTCTTTCACCACGCATTCACCTGCATCCAGCGCGTCGCGGTAGAGGTTGACCATCTCGGTCGCATCTTCCAGCGTCGCCACTTTTTCGCTTTCCAGCTTGTCAGCGTAGATTTTGCGCGGGGTCGGGTGTTTTTTGATTTTCTGGTACATCAACGGCTGGGTTGCACTCGGCTCGTCGGCTTCGTTGTGGCCGTGACGGCGGTAGCAGAACAGGTCGATGAACACATCGCGTTTGAAGGTGTTACGGAAGTCCAGCGCCAGACGGGTCACGAAGGCGACCGCTTCCGGATCGTCCGCATTAACGTGGAAGATCGGCGCCTGAACCATCTTACCGATGTCGGTACAGTATGGGGTAGAACGCGCATCCAGCGGGTTAGAGGTGGTGAAGCCCACCTGGTTATTGATGACGATACGCACGGTACCGCCCACTTCATAACCACGCGCTTTAGACATGTTCAGGGTTTCCTGAACCACGCCCTGCCCGGTGACCGCGGCGTCACCGTGGATGGTAATTGGCAGCACTTTATTACTGCTTGGCTCGTCCAGACGATCCAGACGCGCACGAACGGAACCGATAACCACCGGGCTGACGATCTCCAGGTGTGACGGGTTAAACGCCAGCGCCAGGTGAACCAGACCGCCTTCGGTTTCGATATCAGACGAGAAGCCCATGTGATACTTCACGTCGCCGGTGCCAAGGTGTTCTTTATGTTTGCCCGCGAATTCGTCGAACAGGTCCTGCGGTTTTTTACCCAGCACGTTGACCAGTACGTTCAGACGACCACGGTGCGCCATGCCCAGCACCACTTCACGGGTGCCGCTCTTGCCTGCGTGACGAATCAGCTCTTTCAGCATCGGCACCAGCGCATCGCCGCCTTCCAGCGAGAAGCGTTTTGCGCCCGGGAATTTCGCGCCCAGATAGCGCTCAAGCCCTTCCGCTGCCGTCAGTTCATTGAGGAAGCGTTTTTTCTCGTCAGCCGAGAAGGTCGCGTGGCCTGCTACGGATTCGATACGCTGCTGGATCCAGCGTTTCTCTTCGGTAGAGGTAATGTGCATGTATTCCGCGCCGATGGAGCCGCAGTAGGTTTGCTTGAGCGCGTCAATCAGATCGCCCAACTTCATCGTGTCTTTGCCGATGGCAAAGGAACCTACGTTAAAGCTTTCCTGGAAATCGGCCTCGGTCAGATCGTGATACGCCGGATCGAGATCGGCCACACGGTCTTGTTTCCACAGTCCCAGCGGATCGAGATTCGCATGCTGGTGACCACGGAAGCGATAAGCGTTGATAAGCTGCAGGACTTTAACCTGCTTCGCATTGGTGTCAGGGTCGGAAATCGCAGAAGAGTAACGTGAGGCATCCTTCGCCAGACGACGGAAATAATCACGTGTTTTGGAATGGAATTGATCCGGTTTGACTCCCGTGCCAGGCAACTGCTGGAACATGGAACGCCAGTTTGCGTCCACTGAGTCAGGATCGGTTAAGAAGTCTTCATAGAGCTGTTCTATCCAGCTCTGGTTGGCACCAGAGAGGTAAGAAGAGTCCAGCCAGGCTTTCATTGCGCCGTTCTGCATCGTGATCCCTTAAGCATTTTTATGCTTACTTTCGCCGTAGAAACTACCACGTACACACCGTGTACGTGCCGGGGTTCACCTGCGAGCTCTTTTCATTTGGCCCGCGAAGGAACCTTTAGAAACTGTCTAAACGTCAGGGCAGTTTTTAAAGGTTTCTGCATTTTGCCCGGTGGCGCTACGCTTACCGGGCCTACAGACTCGTAGGCCGGATAAGCGCAGCGCTGTCCGGCAAATTTACTTACGCACTGCGCTGCAGCAGCATCGACTTAATATGGCCGATGGCGCGCGTCGGGTTCAGCCCCTTCGGACACACACTGACGCAGTTCATGATGCTATGGCAGCGGAATACGCTGAAAGCGTCACTCAGTCCTTCCAGACGGCTTTCGGTTTCGGTGTCGCGGCTATCGATCAGGAAGCGATAGGCAGCCAGCAGACCGGCCGGGCCGATAAACTTGTCCGGGTTCCACCAGAACGACGGGCAGGACGTTGAACAACATGCACAAAGAATACACTCGTACAACCCATCGAGTTTTTCACGCTGCTCAGGAGACTGTAAGTGCTCACGAGCGGGTGGATTTTGCCCATTATTCAATAAGTAAGGCTTAATCTTCTCATATTGTGCATAGAATTGCCCCATGTCTACCACCAAATCACGCACGACCGGCAGACCTGGCAGAGGACGGATAACAATTTTCTGACCCGGACGCTGCAGCGCTGAAATTGGCGTGATGCAGGCCAGGCCATTTTTGCCGTTCATGTTCACACCGTCAGAGCCACAGACCCCTTCACGGCAGGAGCGACGGAACGACAGGGTCGGATCTTTCTCTTTCAGCTGGATTAAGGCATCCAGCAGCATCATGTCACGACCTTCTTCCGCTTCCAGGGTGTAGTCCTGCATACGCGGAGCATCATCAACATCCGGGTTATAACGATAAACTGAGAATTCGAGTTTCATTATCCTGTCTCCGCATTAGTAAGTACGAATCTTCGGCGGGAACGCCGGACGCAGTTTCGGTTCCATATTGACGCTACGACGCGTCATGGATTCCGACTCTGGCAGATACAGGGAATGGCACAGCCAGTTTTCATCGTCACGCTCCGGGAAGTCGAAGCGGCTATGGGCGCCACGGCTTTCGGTACGGAAGTTTGCCGCCATCGCGGTCGCGAACGCGGTTTCCATCAGGTTATCCAGCTCCAGACACTCTACGCGCTGGGTGTTGAACTCGCTGGAGGTGTCATCCAGACGGGCGTTTTTGAGACGCTCGCGGATCGCTTTCAGCTGCTCAAGACCTTTGGCCATCGCGTCGCCTTCGCGGAATACCGAGAAGTTGTGCTGCATGCACTCCTGCAGCGCTTTACGGATTTCCACCGGATCTTCGCCGTTACGGTTGCCGTTCCAGCGGTTGAGGCGTTCAAGAGAAGCATCAATTTCGTCGTCGGTCGCATCACGCAGCGCACCCTGCTCGGCAATGGATTCCTGCAGATGCAGACCCACCGCACGACCAAACACCACCAGGTCCAGCAGGGAGTTGCCGCCCAGACGGTTAGCACCGTGTACCGATACGCAGGCGATTTCGCCCACTGCGAACAGGCCAGGGATAACCACATCTTCGCCCTGCTCGTTTACGGTCAGCGCCTGCCCGGTCACTTTGGTCGGAATACCGCCCATCATGTAGTGGCAGGTTGGGATGACAGGGATCGGCTCTTTCACCGGGTCGACGTGCGCGAAGGTGCGCGACAGTTCCAGGATGCCCGGCAGACGGGATTCCAGCACCTCTTTACCCAGGTGGTCGAGTTTCAGCTTCGCGTGAGGACCCCATGGGCCATCACAGCCGCGGCCTTCACGGATTTCGATCATGATGGAACGCGCCACCACGTCACGACCCGCCAGGTCTTTCGCATTCGGGGCATAACGCTCCATAAAGCGCTCGCCGTGTTTGTTCAGCAGGTAACCCCCTTCACCGCGGCAACCTTCCGTTACCAGCACGCCCGCACCGGCGATACCGGTTGGGTGGAACTGCCACATCTCCATATCCTGCACCGGCACGCCCGCGCGGATAGCCATACCGACCCCGTCACCGGTGTTGATGTGAGCATTGGTGGTGGACTGGTAAATACGGCCTGCACCACCGGTCGCCAGCACGGTTGCGCGGGCTTTGAAGTAAACGACTTCACCGGTTTCGATGCACAGTGCGGTACAACCGACGATTGCGCCATCGGCGTTTTTCACCAGATCCAGCGCGTACCACTCGGAGAAGATGGTGGTGTGATTTTTCAGGTTCTGCTGATACAGGGTGTGCAGCAGTGCGTGACCGGTACGGTCAGCCGCCGCCGCGGTACGTGCCGCCTGCTCGCCGCCGAAGTTTTTCGACTGGCCGCCAAACGGACGCTGATAGATGGTGCCATTTTCCAGACGGGAGAACGGCAGACCCATGTGGTCCAGCTCCAGAATCGCTTCCGGGCCGGTCTTACACATATATTCGATGGCATCCTGGTCACCGATGTAATCGGAACCTTTTACCGTATCGTACATGTGCCATTCCCAGTTATCTTCATGGGAGTTACCCAGCGCAACGGTAATACCGCCCTGCGCAGACACAGTATGGGAACGGGTTGGGAAGACTTTAGAGAGCAGCGCACAGCTCTGGCCGCTCTGGGAAATTTGCAGTGCGGCACGCATACCTGCGCCACCCGCACCAATGACGACAGCATCAAATTCTCTGACTGGCAGTTTCATTACACACCCCACACCACAACAAATCCATAAATAACGTAAACCACCAGAGCAACAACAATGGCCAGCTGCAGAGGGAGGCGAATCGCCAGAGGTTTAACGTAATCGGTCAGCACCTGCCACATACCAATCCAGGCATGAATAAGGATGGAGAACAGCGCCAGCAAGGTGAACACTTTGGTGAAGGCCGATCCGAAGAACCCACTCCAGATTTCCCACGTAAGCTCCCCGCTGGTGGCGAAGAAACCGATCATATAGATGATGTAAAGGGTGAGAACGATGGCGGTAGCACGGACCAGAATGAAGTCATGTACGCCGTTGCGTCCTAATGCGGAGGCGTTGCTTACCATACGAGAACTCCTGCGAGAAGTGAAAGCACGACTGTAATCACAAATGAAATGTTAGCGGAGCGTTTCCCGGCTTCGAAGGTCTCTTCGAGATAGCCAAAGTCCATCAGCATATGGCGAACACCCACCACAACGTGGTACGCCAGTGCGGTCAGAATGCCCCACATGATGAATTTCACGAAGAAGCTGTTCATGATGGCCGAGGCCTGGAGGAATCCTTCAGGGGAAGAGAGGCTGGTACCCAGTAACCACAGCAGAATGCCGACCGCCACAAACGTAATCACACCTGAAACACGGTGCAGAATGGACGCTATTGCTGTTACAGGGAACCGGATCGTTTTCAGATCCAGATTGACAGGTCTTTGTTTTTTCACATTTCTTATCATGAATAACGCCCACATGCTGTTCTTATTGTTTCCTTCCTCCGGACTGCGATGCGGGTCAAGCAGCGTTCCTTTTCTATAACTGCGCGTCATGCAAAACATTGCTTCCAGATGCTAAAACGACACGTTACAACGCTGGGTGGCTCGGGATTGCAGGGTGTTCCGGAGACCTGGCGGCAGTATAGGCCGTTCACAAAATCATTACAATTAACCTACATACAGTTTGTTGGGTTTTCTCTGGAACAGTGATCAGGGTCACGATAACAACATCTTTTTAATTTTTAATCATCTGATTTGACAAATGTTAAACAATATTGTTACAAACGTCATCAGAAAAGGCATATAATGCGCAAAAGTTATGAGGTCTGTCTTTCACCTGACAAATAGTTATGTAACAGTGTGATGGTATTGACCGAAGTTATCAGGACAGTTATTAGTGATATACAGGTTTGAATAATTCGGACTGCAAAAACGCTGATTTGCTGTGGTTTCACTGATATTTCATTCGTTTACCTGCAAGGCGCCATAGCTCTGTACCCTGGTTTGTCCTCGTGAGCTGAGCGGTAAGCCAAATAACAATCTGGTAACGATGATTAACAGCTGAAGGCAAATCCGGTAAAGCGCAGTCTTAAGCATAAGGCGCTAAGGAGACCGTAAATGGCTGATACTAAGGCAAAACTCACCCTAAATGGTGATGATGCTATTGAACTGGATGTGCTAAAAGGCACGCTCGGTCAGGATGTTATTGATATCCGTACGCTGGGTTCCAAAGGGATGTTTACCTTTGACCCTGGATTTACTTCTACCGCATCTTGCGAATCCAAAATCACCTTCATTGACGGTGACGAAGGTATCCTGCTCCATCGCGGCTTCCCTATCGATCAGTTAGCCACCGAATCCAACTATCTGGAAGTGTGCTACATCCTGCTGAACGGCGAAAAACCGACACAGGCTCAGTTCGATGAATTTAAAACCACCGTGACCCGTCACACCATGATCCATGAGCAGATCACCCGTCTGTTCCATGCGTTCCGTCGTGACTCTCACCCGATGGCGGTGATGTGCGGGATTACCGGTGCGCTGGCGGCGTTTTACCACGACTCTCTGGACGTGAATAACCCGCGTCACCGTGAAATCGCCGCTTACCGTCTGCTGTCCAAAATGCCTACCATGGCGGCGATGTGTTACAAATACTCCATCGGCCAGCCGTTTGTGTACCCACGCAATGACCTCTCCTACGCGGGTAACTTCCTGCGCATGATGTTCTCCACGCCGTGCGAAGAGTACGAAGTGAACCCGGTGCTGGAACGCGCAATGGACCGTATTCTGATCCTGCACGCTGACCACGAACAGAACGCATCGACCTCTACCGTCCGTACCGCAGGCTCTTCAGGCGCTAACCCGTTCGCCTGTATCGCTGCGGGCATCGCCTCCCTGTGGGGACCGGCGCACGGCGGCGCGAACGAAGCAGCACTGAAGATGCTGGAAGAGATCAGCACCGTTGAGCACATTCCTGAATTCGTGCGTCGTGCGAAAGATAAGAATGACTCCTTCCGCCTGATGGGCTTCGGTCACCGTGTTTACAAAAACTACGACCCACGCGCAACCGTAATGCGCGAGACCTGCCACGAAGTGCTGAAAGAGCTGGGCACGAAAGATGATCTGCTGGAAGTGGCGATGGAGCTGGAACACATCGCGCTGAACGACCCGTATTTCATCGAGAAGAAACTCTATCCGAACGTCGATTTCTACTCTGGCATTATTCTGAAAGCGATGGGTATTCCGTCCTCCATGTTCACCGTGATCTTCGCCATGGCCCGTACCGTTGGCTGGATTGCGCACTGGAACGAAATGCACAGCGAAGGCATGAAAATCGCCCGTCCTCGTCAGCTGTACACCGGCTACGAGCAGCGTGATTTTAAGTCTGATCTGAAGCGCTAAAAGACAAGCCCGGTGGCGCTACCGCTTACCGGGCCTACAAATGCGAAACGTAGGCCGGGTAAGGCGTAGCCGCTACCAGGCTTTTTTATTTTTGACAATGTGGACACCAGTAAAACGGTCTTGAGGAGAGCATTGTCCTCTCTATAATCCCGCCGCACCGCTCGCACTTCTTCCCCGCCCGATGAAACACCTTAAAGCGGAACAGCGCCCCGTGATGCTTGTTCTCATCCACCACGCCACGCGTGTTATACGACAGACGCGGAATATCCAGCAGCGCATGAGAGAGCGCCTCCAGCTGGTCATCGCTTAACTCAGACGCTTTGTGCTGGGGCGCCAGCCCGACTTCCCAGAGGATTTCCACCCGCAGGTAGTTGCCAAGTCCGGCCAGAAACGCCTGATCGAGGAATAACCCGGAAAATTGCCGGTTGCGGAATTTGGGAGACAACAAGCGGGCTTTGACATCGCTCGCCGTCAGGCGCATATCCAGCACGTCAGGCCCGACCCGCTGTAAGAACGGGTGCGTAAGCAGTTGCTCAGGCGTTAACATTTCGATATCAGATGCGCTGTACAGCAGTATCGCTTTCTCTGCCGTTTGCAGCCTGACGCGCAGCACGCGGGTGGTTTGCGGCTGTTCATCCGCGTTAACCACGCGCCACACGCCGTAAAGCTGGTTGTGGCTATATAACGTCAGGTTATGGGAAAAGTGCGTAAGCAACGCTTTTCCGCGCGTTTCAATATGCGTCACCGTTTGCCCCACCAGCGGGGCTTCAAACGGTTTCAGTTGAGGGAAAGCAAACCAGACATCCGTCAGCGGTTTACCTTTTATCGCCGCCTCGAGGCTATCCGCCGCGCGACGGATCTCCGGGCCTTCTGGCATTTTTCTGTCCTTATGATGATCAGGCGCTAACGAGAATACCTTGCTCTGCAAAAGCCGCCCGTAAGCGGCGCGCAAACTGCAGCGCATGTTCGCCATCGCCGTGTAAACAAACCGTTTCCGCCTGTACGCTGGCCGTTGAGCCATCCGTCGCGTTGACGGTCCCCTCACGCACCATCTGAAGGGTCTGCGCCAGCGCCTGAGACGCATCGGTGATTAACGCGCCGGGCTGGGACCGGGAGACCAGGCTACCATCAGGCAAATACCCTCTGTCGGCAAAGACTTCCTGACGCGTGGTTAACCCCAGACGCTGCCCCGCACGAATAAGCTCGCTTCCCGCCAGGCCAACCAGTATCAGCTGCGGGTTGCAGTCCCGTACCGCGCGGGCGATGGCGTCAGCCAGAACGGGATCTTTTGCAGCCTGATTGTAGAGCATGCCGTGCGGCTTCACGTGACGCAGCACCCCCTTCTCGGCGCGAACAATCGCCTCCAGTGCGCCTGTCTGATAGAGCGTCTGGGCGTAAACCGTCTCCGGTGGGAGATCCATCGCGGTACGGCCAAAATTCTCCCGATCCGGAAAGCTCGGGTGAGCCCCCACCGCCACGCCGTTTTTGATGGCGTTTCGCACGCTCTCAAGCATCGTTTGGGCATCGCCCGCGTGAAAACCGCAGGCAATGTTGACCGACGAAACCAGCGTCATCAGTTCAGCGTCAGCACTACCGCCCTCGCCCAGATCGGCGTTTAAATCAATCTTTACCATCGAGCCTCCACGCCAGTTGTTCCAGATAACGCTGCTGATCCTGACGCGCCTTGAGCGCCTCCTCCAGCGAACATTGCACGAAGTGAATCGGCTGCCCCAGGGGGATTTGCGCCAGATGGTAGCGATCGGCTTCAATAATGCAGGCAATACGCGGATAACCGCCCGTTGTTTGCGCGTCATTCATCAACACTATCGGTTGACCGTTCCCCGGCACCTGGATGACGCCGGGCAATAAGCCGTGGGAAAGCAATTCACGCTCTGTCGTACGGGTCAGTGGCTGCCCCTGCAAACGGTACCCCATGCGGTTACTTTGTGGGCTGAGCTTCCACGGCGAGCGCCAGAAGGACTCTTTAGAGACCTCGTCGAACTCATGGTATTCCGGCCCCGGTAAGGCGCGGATCTGGTTGCCCCAGAGCAGTTGCTTCACCCCCTGAGCCGTCGAGAAGTGGCGCGCGGAGGGGTGAATCGCCAGACGGTCGCCATCGCGCAGCAACCGTCCTTCGTGACCGCCAATGCCGGCTTTCTGATCGGTACTGGCTGACCCCAGCACCTCCGGCACGTCAATCCCGCCCGCGACCGCAAGATAGCTGCGCACCCCGTGCAGAGGACGCTTAAGCGTTAAACGCTGTCCGGCTTTCGCCCGCAGCCGCCAGCCGGTCCAGACCGCTTTGCCATCCAGCGTGGCATCGCACCCTGCCCCGGTTAAGGCAAACCAGGTCTCCTGACCAAACTCAATGACACACTGCCCGAGCGTAATTTCGAGCGCAGCCGTATTGCCGGGGTTGCCCACCAGCACATTAGCAATCTCCAGCGCGGGCCTGTCCAGCGCGCCGCAATAGCTCACGCCAGACTGGCGCATGCCAAAGCGGCCCGCATCCTGAACGGAAGTGTAAAGCCCGGCGCGAATAAGCGTTAACATACCCCCTCCTTCTGCGGAATAAAGCGGAGGGTATCGCCGGCACGCAACAGGACCGGCGATGCCTGTCCGGGTTCAAATAACGGCATGGTCGTATGTCCGATAAGCTGCCAGCCGCCAGGCGAAGCCAGGGGATAAATACCGGTCTGCTCGCCGCCTATTGCGACGGTGCCAGCCGGTACACTCAGGCGAGGCTCCGCGCGACGCGGCGTATGCAGCCGCGGGGAGAGCCCGCCAAGGTACGGGAAGCCCGGCTGAAACCCCAGGAACCAGACAACGTAATCAACCGAAGCGTGCAGCTCGACGACCTGCTTTTCCGTTAACCCGCAGTGTTCCGCGACAAACGGGAGATCGGGTCCCCCTGTGCCACCGTACACCACCGGGATCTCAATCGTTCTGGAGTCAGGCTCCAGCGCTTCACTCTCTTCCCACCAGCGCTGTAAACGTTCGATAGCATCCAGCGCCAGCGTGTGCGGGCTACGCAGCACGACGGTAATGTTATTCATACCTGGAATGGCCTCAACCACCTCTGGCATGTCGGCCAGACGCTGGGTCAGCCGCCAGATTCGCTTTTGCGTCGCCAGCGTAACAGGCGGCTCCAGCTCCAGTACCACTGCGGTTTCACCCAGAAGATAACAACGCGCTCGCTGCACTTAACTACCTCTCATCAGGCCGGATTAGGGATATCAATAAAAGTCACATCCAGATCGGTATTTTCCGTCAGCCACTCGCTGAGGGCGCGAATGCCGCCACGCTCCGTCGCATGGTGGCCTGCCGCGTAGAAATGGAGCTCCTGCTCCCGGGCGGAGTGAACCGTCTGCTCAGAAACTTCACCGGTAATAAACGCATCGACACCGAAGCGCGCGGCGCTATCGATAAAACCTTGCCCGCCACCTGTACACCAGGCGACACGCTTCACAAGATCGGGTCCGGTGTCTCCACACCACAAGGGACGACGCCCGAGACGCGCTTCTATCCATGAGGCCAATTCCAGCCCCGGCACCGGCATCGCCAACTCGCCCCACGGCACCAGCGGCTCAATTTCCCCCATCACGGTTATGCCTAATAATCGCGCCAGCTGGACGTTATTCCCCAGCTCCGGGTGCGCGTCCAGCGGCAGATGGTAACCGTACAGGTTGATGTCATTCGCCAGCAGCGTTTTCAGACGGTTGCGCTTCATACCGCGGATAATTGGCGATTCGTTTTTCCAGAAGTAGCCGTGATGAACAATCACCGCGTCGGCTTCCTGACGAACTGCCTCGTCCAGCAGCGCCTGGCTTGCCGTCACGCCGGTGATAATTTTCTGCACCGTTTCGCGTCCTTCCACCTGCAGACCATTCGGACCGTAGTCGCTAAAGGAGACGGTATTCAGTTTTTCGTTAATCAGGCTTTCCAGTTCGCTGTTTTTCATCATCACTCTCTCAAGCTTTGCGGGCGGCTTCATAGGCCGCCAGCGTGGCGACGCGCGCCTGTTTATGGTCGACAATCGGGCGCGGATAATCGAGCTTCACGCCCTGTTTATCCGCCCATGTCCACGGGTCGTGGATCGCTTTAGCAGGAACATTCCTGAGCGCGGGTAACCAGCGGCGAATAAAGTCGCCGTTAGCATCAAATTTTTGCCCCTGGGTCGTGGGATTAAAAATGCGGAAATAAGGGGCCGCATCGGTACCGGTAGAGGCCGCCCACTGCCAGCCGCCGTTATTCGCCGCCAGATCGCCATCGATCAGCCGGGAAATAAAATAGCGCTCCCCGACACGCCAGTCGATAAGCAGATCTTTCACCAGGAAGCTGGCGGTAATCATCCGCAGGCGGTTGTGCATCCACCCGGTTTCATTCAGCTGGCGCATTGCGGCATCCACAATCGGATAGCCTGTCTCACCTTTCTGCCAGGCCTCTAAAAGCGCCACATCGTGCTGCCATTTTACGTTATCGGTCCATGAAATGAATGGTCGATGCTTACATAAATCAGGGTGATACGTCCTAAGATGGCGATAAAACTCTCGCCAGATAAGTTCGTTCAGCCACACCGAGCCTGAGCCACCATCCAGCGCCTGAGGTTGCTCGGCCAGAAGACGATGTAAACACTGGCGAGGAGAAAGGACGCCCAACGCCAGGCTCGCGGATAAACGGCTGGTTCCTTCAATCGCCGGGAAATCCCTGCGCGCGTCATAGTCTCCTGCGCCCTGTTTGCAAAACTGGCGCAGCTTCGCGATAGCCGCCTTCTCGTTTGCGGGAAACAGAAGCGCATCGAATGCCTGTTGGGGATAGTTAAACGTTAATTCAGGCAGATCGGTTATGGCATCCCCTCTGGTGGACGGCGCGGGTACACTCTCCGGCAGCGCCTCTTTAAGGCGTTTCACAAAGGCATTTTTAAAGGGCGTAAACACCTTGTACATTTCATGGCCGCCGGTCATGACGCTGCCCGGCGCCAGCATCACGCCGTCATCAAATCCCTGACACTGAACACCGCTCAGTAACGTCTCCAGCTGACGATCCCGCTGACGCTCGTTCAGTTCGTACTGGTAGTTATAAAAAAGATGCGTGACATCGTTCTGCTGGCAGACTTCCTGTATCGTCAGAAGCTGCGCAGCGAAGTCACTGACCTCTTTATAAATCAATGGAATGCCTTTTTCGGCTAGCGAGCGTTGCAAGTCGTTCAGATGTGCGCTGAGAAAAGCCGCCTGTCGCGGCGCCATATCATGCTGCTGCCACTGGCCAGGCGTAGCGATAAACAGCGCCAGCACCCTGGCATCCTGAGAGCGGCAGGCTGCCGCGAGAGCGATGTTGTCATGTACGCGCAGATCCGCGCGAAACCAAACCAGATGGGTGGGCATAAAACTCCAGGCAAATATCCATTATGTCCGTAAGGGCACGCCACCAAAGGAAAAAGCGGCGAGCTTTTACTGTACTTTGCCATGAAGTGTAGACGGGATGAAATAAAAAAGGCCGCCCGAGGCGGCCTTAACGCTACTTGTCCTGCGCTATCGAGGTGAAAGCAATGAACGAAATCGGTTCATCACGCTTTACCACAAGTACGCTGGCGACAATGAACGCAATGCATATATAGCGTTTCACTATGCGGTCCCTGCAGCTAACCGCTCCACCGTTCACCACCGGTTATAAATCGGTGGACACAAGCTCTGTGTGGAGCCTGACTCACGGTTGTGGAAATACCTCTCCCGTGACCGGTGCCCATTTGCGAGATGGCGGAAAGGGACGCTGCATAGTAATCTCCGCACGAACGAAGCGTAATCCATTGCAATTGTTTTTAAGAATATATTTAGGATCCAAGCGTTTGAATCTTCAGCTTGCAGAAGTATGCTTAAAAACCTCTGTGTGAGAGCCTGAAAAATCACCCAACGGACCGCGAATCCCGAGGAACAAAAAACCGCCACATTGCTGTTGGCGGTTTTTTTATTGCTGTGTGTCGTCTTAGTATCAGTAGAAATCGCAGGTCGCTTTCTCGGCCTGGTCCATCCACACCGGCTTCTCGCTGGTTTTCGCCCAGACGCGGTGTAGATAGCTGTAAAAACGTGCACGATCTTTCCAGAACAGCATCACCGGCAGGGCCAGTACACCAGCCACTACGGCGAAAGTGCGACGCATGAACACGATATGAGCCGGATACTCTTTATAAAGATCCATATTTTCTCCCCTATAGTTGGCCGGAAACGTCATCCGGAAAATTCAAAATCTGTGACCTGGCTAAAATAATATCGCTTTGTTTGTAATTTTACTACTCATCCGACCACTTATTTTCGTCTGTTTAGTGAAAATTTACCTTCACGCCGTAATTAAGTTACAAAAAAGTTAACGATTTACTTATCAATAGTTAAATTGTGGCTTTTGCCATTTTTATACTTTTTTTACACCCGCCCTTCTCATTTTTGCGAAATCTTTGCGCCGGAAATCCTACCGTTAGAGCAACAACAAAAGTCACCCGGAGGTGGATTGTGAGTGCAGGTCTTATTACCGGCATCGTGCTGGTGTTCCTGTTATTGGGTTATCTGGTTTATGCCCTGATTAACGCGGAGGCATTCTGATGGCTGCTCAGGCGTTTTTGCTTATTGCCAGCTTCTTGGCGGTATTGTTCATTCTGGCAAGGCCGCTGGGATCGGTACTGGCACGGCTGATTAACAAGGTCCCCTTGCCCGGCACGGGAAGCGTTGAAAAAGGGATCTGGCGTGTACTGGGAATCGACGATCGGGAGATGAACTGGCGTGAATACCTGTTCGCCATTCTGCTGCTGAACGTCTCGGGGCTCATTGCGCTTTTTGCCATGCTGATGCTGCAGGGCAGCCTGCCGCTGAATCCGCAACACTTACCGGGTTTGTCCTGGCATCTTGCGCTGAACACGGCGGTCAGCTTTGTCACCAACACCAACTGGCAGTCCTATGCCGGTGAAACCTCGCTCAGCTACTTCAGCCAGATGGCCGGGTTAACCGTGCAGAACTTCCTCTCTGCTGCCAGCGGTATCGCGGTGATCTTCGCCCTGACGCGTGCGTTTGCGCGTCAAAAAATCAGTACCCTGGGAAATGCCTGGGTCGATCTGACACGCATTACCCTGTGGATCCTGCTGCCGATTGCGCTGCTGATCGCGCTGTTCTTTATTCAGCAAGGCTCCCTGCAAAACCTGCTGCCTTACACGCCATATACCTCCCTTGAAGGCGCAAAACAGCTCCTGCCGATGGGGCCAGTGGCGTCACAGGAGGCCATCAAGATGCTGGGGACGAACGGGGGTGGTTTCTTTAACGCCAACTCGTCGCATCCGTTTGAAAACCCCACCGCACTGACCAATTTTGTGCAGATGCTGGCGATCTTCCTGATCCCCGCCGCGCTCTGCTTCGCCTTTGGCGACGTGGTCAACGATCGCCGTCAGGGGCGCACCCTGCTCTGGACCATGTCGCTTATCTTTGTGGTCTGCGTAGCGCTGGTGATGTGGGCCGAATGGCAGGGTAATCCGCACTTCCTTTCACTGGGTGCCGATAGCGCGATCAACATGGAAGGGAAAGAGAGCCGCTTTGGCATTCTCGCCAGCAGTCTGTATGCGGTGGTCACTACGGCAGCCTCTTGCGGGGCGGTTAACGCCATGCATGACTCGTTTACCGCACTGGGTGGCATGATCCCGATGTGGCTGATGCAAATTGGCGAAGTGGTGTTTGGCGGCGTGGGCTCCGGTCTTTACGGCATGCTGCTGTTCGTACTGCTGGCGGTGTTTATTGCCGGTCTGATGATTGGCCGCACCCCGGAATACCTGGGTAAAAAAATCGACGTTCGCGAGATGAAATTAACCGCGCTGGCGATTCTGGTCACCCCGGCGCTTGTACTGCTCGGCACCGCACTGGCCCTGATGACCGAGGCCGGACGCAGCGGCATTTTTAACCCCGGGATCCACGGCTTTAGCGAAGTGCTCTATGCCGTCTCTTCTGCCGCCAACAACAACGGCAGCGCCTTTGCAGGCTTAAGCGCCAACTCACCGTTCTGGAACTGTCTGCTGGCGTTCTGCATGTTTGTGGGTCGCTTCGGGATCATTGTGCCGGTAATGGCGATTGCCGGATCGCTGGTGAATAAAAAAATTCAACCGACCACTACCGGCACATTGCCGACCCACGGCGCGCTGTTTATCGGCCTGCTGACGGGCACTGTGTTGCTGGTCGGCGCCCTGACCTTTATCCCCGCCCTCGCGTTAGGCCCGGTCGCGGAATACCTCTCTTTACGCTGATTTTGCGGAGAAATTGTCATGAGTCGTAAACAACTGGCCCTGTTCGAACCGTCATTAGTTCGCCAGGCGCTCATGGATGCGGTGAAAAAACTCAGCCCGCGCGTGCAGTGGCACAACCCGGTGATGTTTATTGTCTGGGCGGGAAGCGTCCTGACCACCGCCCTGGCGATTGCCATGGGAACGGGCCACATGCCGGGAAACGCGATGTTTACCGGTGCCATCAGCCTGTGGCTGTGGTTTACCGTGCTGTTCGCCAACTTCGCAGAGGCGCTGGCGGAAGGCCGGAGTAAAGCCCAGGCCAACAGCCTGAAAGGGGTGAAAAAAACCGCCTTCGCGCGCAAGCTACGTGAACCAAAATACGGCGCGCAGATGGACCACGTCCCGGCGGATGAACTGCGTAAAGGCGATGTGGTGCTGGTGGAAGCGGGTGACATCATCCCCTGCGACGGGGAAGTTATTGAGGGGGGCGCATCGGTGGACGAAAGCGCCATCACCGGGGAATCTGCGCCGGTGATCCGTGAATCCGGCGGCGATTTCGCCTCCGTGACGGGCGGGACGCGCATTCTCTCCGACTGGCTGGTGATCCAGTGCAGCGTTAACCCGGGTGAAACCTTCCTCGACAGGATGATCGCCATGGTGGAAGGCGCGCAGCGTCGGAAAACCCCTAACGAAATTGCGCTGACCATCCTGCTGGTGGCCTTAACCATTGTCTTCCTGCTGGCAACGGCAACGCTCTGGCCGTTCTCCGCCTATGGCGGCACCGCGGTCACCGTCACTGTTCTGGTGGCACTGCTGGTCTGTCTGATCCCCACCACCATTGGTGGTCTGCTGTCGGCCATCGGCGTGGCCGGTATGAGCCGTATGCTCGGTGCCAACGTCATCGCCACCAGCGGGCGGGCGGTGGAAGCCGCCGGTGACGTGGATGTCTTGCTGCTGGATAAAACCGGGACCATCACCCTGGGTAACCGCCAGGCGTCAGACTTCTTACCCGCCCCGGGGGTGGATGAAAAAACGCTGGCGGATGCCGCCCAGCTCTCTTCCCTTGCCGATGAAACCCCGGAAGGCCGCAGCATTGTGATCCTCGCCAAACAGCGCTTCAACCTGCGCCAGCGCGACGTGCAGAGCCTGCATGCCACTTTCGTGCCCTTCACGGCGCAAACCCGCATGAGCGGCATCAACATCCAGGATCGCATGATCCGTAAAGGTTCCGTTGACGCCATCCGTCGCCACATTGAGGCCAACAACGGTCATTTCCCACCGGAAGTGGACAGCCTGGTCGAGAGCGTGGCCCGTCAGGGGGCGACGCCGCTGGTGGTGGCCGAAGGTGCGCGCGTGCTCGGGGTCATTGCCCTGAAGGACATCGTCAAAGGCGGCATCAAAGAGCGCTTTGCCCAGCTGCGCAAGATGGGGATCAAAACGGTAATGATCACCGGGGATAACCGGCTGACAGCCGCGGCGATTGCCGCCGAAGCGGGCGTGGATGATTTTCTTTCCGAAGCAACCCCGGAAGCCAAACTGGCATTGATTCGTCAATATCAGGCGGAAGGCCGTCTGGTGGCGATGACCGGTGACGGAACCAACGATGCCCCTGCCCTCGCACAGGCTGACGTGGCGGTAGCGATGAACTCCGGTACCCAGGCCGCAAAAGAGGCGGGCAACATGGTCGACCTGGACTCCAACCCGACCAAGCTGATTGAAGTGGTGCACATCGGCAAGCAAATGCTGATGACACGCGGTTCGCTGACCACGTTCAGCATCGCCAACGACGTGGCGAAGTATTTCGCCATCATTCCGGCCGCGTTTGCGGCGACTTATCCGCAGTTAAACGCGCTGAATGTGATGCATCTGCACTCCCCGGCCTCGGCCATTCTGAGCGCAGTGATTTTTAACGCCCTGATTATTGTCTTCCTGATCCCGCTGGCGCTGAAAGGCGTGAGCTATAAGCCGCTCACTGCCGCCGCCATGCTGCGCCGTAACCTGTGGATTTACGGCCTGGGCGGGCTGGTGGTGCCCTTCATCGGTATCAAGGTTATTGACCTGCTGTTGACGCTGTTCGGCCTGGTTTAAAAGGTGAATCAAATGACGATGTTACGCCCCGCTATACTTCTGTTTATTCTGCTGTCTCTTATTACCGGCGGGTTGTACCCGCTGGTGACCACCGCGCTGGGCCAGTGGTGGTTTAAGGATCGGGCCAACGGCTCGCTGATTATGCAAAATGGCGAAAACCGCGGTTCGCGCCTGATTGGTCAGAACTTTACGGATGCCCGCTACTTCCAGGGACGCCCTTCCGCCACTGCCGAAAGCCCGTATAATCCGATGGCATCCGGCGGCAGTAACCTGGCGGGCAGCAACCCTGAGCTGGACAAAGCCGTCACTGAGCGCGTGGCCGCTCATCGCGCCGCTAATCCACAGGCCAGTCAGCATGTTCCCGTGGAGCTGGTAACTGCCTCGGCCAGCGGGCTGGACTATAGCCTGACGCCGGTAGCGGTGGCATGGCAGATCCCGCGCGTCGCCGCTGCCCGTCAGCTGACCGTTGAGCAGGTTAGCCAGCTGGTTGCCGAGCACACGCAAAAGCCGCTGGTCAGCTTTATCGGCATGCCCGTGGTAAATATTGTTGAGCTGAATCTGGCGCTGGACGCGCTAAGGAAAAACTAAATGACCGACGAGCCCATGCGCCCGGATCCGGACCGGCTGCTCGAACAAACAGCTGAAGCCCATCGCGGCAAACTGAAAATTTTCTTTGGCGCCTGCGCAGGCGTCGGGAAAACCTTCGCCATGCTGACAGAAGCCCAGCGGCTTCGGGCACAGGGGCTCGATATTCTGATCGGCGTGGTTGAAACCCACGGCCGCAAAGAGACGGCATCGCTGCTGAAGGGGCTGGCCACTCAGCCGCCCCGACGCATCAGCCATCGTGGTCGTTTAGTCACCGAATTCGATCTCGATGCCGCCCTCGCCCGCCGTCCCGCCCTTATCCTGATGGACGAACTGGCGCACAGCAATGCGCCAGGCTCACGCCATCCCAAACGCTGGCAGGACGTGGAAGAGTTACTGGACGCCGGCATCGATGTGTTCACGACGGTTAACGTTCAGCATCTCGAAAGTCTGAACGACGTGGTGAGCGGCGTGACCGGCATTCAGGTCCGTGAGACGGTGCCCGACCCCTTCTTTGATTCCGCGGACGAAGTGGTGCTGGTTGATCTTCCCCCCGATGATTTGCGCCAGCGCCTGCATGAAGGCAAAGTCTATATCGCCGGTCAGGCCGAACGCGCCATCGAACATTTCTTCCGTAAAGGCAATCTGATAGCCCTGCGCGAACTGGCTCTGCGCCGTACCGCCGACCGGGTGGACGACCAGATGCGTGCCTGGCGAGATCTTCAGGGACAGGAGCGCGTCTGGCATACGCGGGACGCCATCCTGCTGTGCGTGGGGCACGGCAGCGGCAATGAAAAACTTGTCCGCACCGCCGCTCGCCTGGCGGCCAAATTTGGCAGCGTCTGGCACGCGGTGTATGTCGAAACGCCACAGCTGCACGCGCTGCCTGAAAACCAGCGTCGCGCTATTCTCAGTTCGCTGCGCCTGGCGCAGGAGCTGGGCGCGGAAACCGCCACCCTTTCCGATCCTCAGGAAGATAAAGCCATTCTGCGCTACGCGCGTGAGCATAACCTGGGGAAAATCGTGATTGGCCGTCGCCAGCATCGCCGCTGGTTTAGCCGCGAATCCTTTGCCGACAAACTGGCCCACCGCGCGCCGGATCTGGATCTGGTGATCGTGGCGCTGGATGACAAACCCACGCCGTTACCCAACCGCGCACCGGACAGCCGCACCTTCAGCGATAAGTGGCGCATTCAGCTCCGCGGCTGTCTTGTGGCCGTGGTGCTCTGTGCCCTGATCACCGTCATTGCCAGCCAGTGGCTGATAGCGTTTGATGCCGCCAACCTGGTGATGATTTACCTTCTTGGCGTGGTGGTGGTGGCGCTCTTTTACGGGCGCTGGCCGTCGGTACTGGCGACGGTTATCAACGTCATCAGCTTCGATCTATTCTTTATTGCCCCCCGCGGAACGCTCGCCGTGTCGGATGTGCAGTACATTCTCACCTTTGCGGTAATGCTCACCGTCGGGCTGGTGATCGGGAATCTGACGGCAGGGGTGCGCTATCAGGCGCGTATCGCCCGCTACCGCGAACAGCGCACCCGCCATCTCTATGAGATGTCGAAATCGCTGGCGGTGGGTCGCACCCCGCTGGATATTGTGCAGACCAGCGAGCAGTTTATCCGCTCGACGTTTCATGCCAGCAACCTGATTTTACTCCCGGACGAACACGGTAAGCTGCGTCCGCTGACGTCGGCCTCAGGCATGACGCCCTGGGACGAAGCCATCGCGCGCTGGAGCTTTGATAAAGGGCTGCCTGCGGGCGCAGGGACCGACACCCTTCCCGGCGTGCCCTATCAAATTCTGCCGCTGCGCAGTGCCGATAAAAATCAGGGGCTGGTCATCGTTGAGCCCTCCAACCTGCGCCAGTTGATGATCCCTGAACAGCAGCGGCTGCTGGAAACCTTCACTCTGCTGGTTGCCAGCGCGCTGGAGCGGCTGGCCCTCACCGCCAGCGAAGAGCAGGCCCGGCTGGCAAGCGAACGGGAAAGCATTCGTAACTCGCTGCTGGCGGCGCTGTCTCATGACCTTCGAACCCCGCTCACCGTCCTGTTTGGTCAGTCAGAGATCCTGACGCTGGACCTGGCGGCGGAAGGCTCTAAGCACGCCCTTCAGGCCAGCGAGATCCGCCAGCACGTGCTGAATACCACGCGCCTGGTGAATAACCTGCTTGATATGGCGCGTATTCAGTCCGGCGGTTTTAACCTCAAAAAAGAGTGGCTCACGCTTGAAGAGGTGGTAGGCAGCGCCCTGAAAATGCTCGAGCCAGGCCTCGGTGGGCGGCATATCGCGCTCAACATGCCCGAGCCACTCACCCTGATTCACGTTGATGGCCCGCTGTTTGAACGCGTGCTGATCAACCTGCTGGAAAATGCCGGCAAATATGCCGGTGCCAGTGCACGGATTGGCGTGGATGCGACGGTGGAAGAGGGAACGCTGCATCTTGACGTCTGGGATACTGGTCCGGGCATTCCTGCCGGGCAAGAGCTGGCTATTTTTGAAAAATTCGCGCGCGGCAATAAGGAGTCGGCCATTCCGGGCGTTGGGCTGGGGCTGGCCATTTGCCAGGCGATCATTGACGTTCACGGCGGGTCCATTTCCGCAGAGAATCGTCCGGAAGGCGGTGCGCGTTTTTGTGTTACACTTCCTCTGGAAACCCCGCCAGAACTTAATGAATTACCAGAGGATTTGTGATCAACGTTCTGATTGTTGAAGATGAGATCGCCATTAGCCGGTTTCTGCGCGCTGCGCTGGAAGGAGACGGCCTGCGCGTGCATGATGCGGGTACGCTGCAGCGGGGTTTAATTGAAGCCGCCACCCGCAAACCGGACCTGGTGATCCTCGATCTTGGTCTACCGGACGGCGACGGCATCGATTTCATTCGGGAAGTCCGCCAGTGGAGCCAGATGCCGATTCTGGTGCTCTCCGCCCGCACTGAAGAGACGGATAAAATTGCCGCGCTGGATGCCGGGGCGGATGACTACCTGATTAAACCCTTTGGTATCGGTGAACTGCAGGCGCGCCTTCGCGTGGCGCTGCGTCGTCACAGTGCCTCTACACCTGCCGACCCCACTTACACGTTTGGTGATATCCGGGTTGACCTTGCCGCACGCCGCATTGTGCGCGGTGAAGAGGAGATCCATCTCACGCCAATCGAGTTTCGCCTGCTCGCCGTGCTGCTCAACAACCACGGCAAGGTGCTCACCCAACGCCAGCTGTTAAGTCAGGTATGGGGCCCCAATGCCGTAGAACATAGTCACTATTTGCGCATATATATGGGGCACCTTCGTCAGAAACTCGAAATCGATCCCGCTCGCCCTCGCCATTTATTAACTGAAACCGGTATCGGTTATCGGTTTATGCTCTGAATAACTATTCATTTTATTTTAAATAAAAACAAAACCAACCAGAAAAATAGTAAAAAATAACCCAACGTTATTTTATCGGGTTATTTTCGCTCATTTAAGACATTGACAATACAATCCATTAACAGACTATCAACAAATCAGCATTTTGATCTGCGATATTCATCAAAAACGAATATTTATTTCTGATTTGATCGGTTAACGGTGATCTGTTTCACAGTTAATCGCCTTTTCCTGGATAAAATGACCATGCTTTCAATTACTGAAAGGAAAATGAAACATGGAAAACAACAATCGTTTAATGCCCCATATAAGGCGGACAACACATATCATGATGTTTGCCCACCGAAACTGCTTTGACTTTCATCTCTTTAATGCCCGGTAGTCCTTCGACTTCTGGCGCACTCGCTTACAGGTTATCCTGAAACTCCCTATTTTACAGGCTGTTGCCTGTAGCCTCGTGCGCTCATTTAACGTGATTCAGACTCATCCGCACCGGGCGGACTGAATTGCCATCATAAAAAAGCAATTCACTGATTTTTAATCAGCGGCCACCTTTTGCTTTTTTTTCCGGAAAATTATCGATTTCTTTTTTGCAAGAAATCGAGGGACTTTTATTACCTAAAATAAAGAGAGCAAGATGAACAGTTTAAAAATTGCAGCCAGCCGTGCCTGTCCGGATTGTTTTACCACCCAGCGTGAACTGGTGGATGTACGGGCCTCGGATTATATTGATGTTGCCGCTATTGTTCTGGCCGTCAGCGATATTACCGACGGTATACTGGACGAAATAGAAGCCACCGGATTTGGTATTCCTGTTTTTGTCGCGACGCACAAAGAAGAGATCATCCCGGCAGACTATTTATCACGCATTCATGGCGTATTTGAGTATTCAGACACCAGCAACGACTTTTATGGACGTCAACTTGAAGCGGCAGCGCAGAAGTATGAAACCCAGCTGCGCCCGCCGTTTTTCCGCGCCCTGGTCGATTATGTGAAACAGGGCAACAGTGCGTTTGACTGCCCGGGGCATCAGGGCGGGCAATTCTTCCGCCGTCACCCTGCCGGGAACCAGTTTGTCGACTTCTTTGGTGAGACGCTTTTCCGTGCCGATCTGTGCAACGCCGACGTGGCGATGGGGGACCTGCTGATCCACGAAGGCGCACCGTGCATCGCCCAGCAGCATGCGGCCAAAGTCTTTAATGCCGATAAGACTTACTTCGTACTGAATGGCACTTCATCATCTAACAAAGTGGTGCTTAACGCCCTGCTCACGCCGGGTGACCTGGTCTTGTTCGACCGTAACAACCATAAATCCAACCATCACGGTGCCCTCCTTCAGGCAGGCGCTACGCCGGTCTATCTGGAAACCGCGCGCAACCCGTACGGTTTTATCGGTGGTATTGACGCCCACTGCTTTGATGAACGTTATCTGCGCGAGCTTGTGGCAGAGGTGGCGCCTGGCCGTGCACGCGATGCGCGTCCGTTCCGCCTGGCGGTGATCCAGCTGGGTACCTACGATGGCACCATCTATAACGCCCGTCAGGTGGTGGATAAGATTGGTCATCTGTGCGATTACATCCTGTTTGACTCGGCCTGGGTGGGTTACGAGCAGTTTATTCCGATGATGGCCGACTGCTCTCCGCTGCTGCTGGAGCTGAACGAAAACGATCCGGGGATCCTGGTGACCCAGTCTGTGCACAAACAGCAGGCGGGCTTCTCACAGACCTCGCAAATCCACAAGAAAGACAGCCACATCAAAGGCCAGCAGCGCTATGTCCCGCATAAGCGGCTGAATAACGCCTTTATGATGCACGCCTCCACCAGCCCGTTCTATCCGCTGTTTGCCGCGCTGGACATCAACGCCCGGATGCATGAAGGCCAGAGCGGCCGCAACATGTGGATGGATTGCGTGGTGAACGGTATCGAAGCGCGAAAATTAATTCTGGAGAACTGCCACTACCTGCGTCCGTTCGTACCCGAAACGGTAGATGGTCGTCCTTGGGAAAGCTGGGACACGGCGGAAATTGCGACCGACCTGCGTTTCTTCCATTTCGTGCCGGGTGAACACTGGCACGCTTTTGAAGGCTACGCTGAGCACCAGTATTTTATCGACCCGTGCAAGCTCTTGCTGACCACGCCGGGCATTAACGCCCGCACCGGCGAGTATGACAACTTTGGCGTGCCTGCCACTATCCTCGCCAACTTCCTGCGTGAAAATGGCATTGTGCCGGAGAAATGCGATCTCAACTCGATCCTGTTCCTGCTCACGCCAGCGGAAGATATGGGCAAACTGCAGCAGCTGGTGGCGCAGCTGGTCCGCTTCGAAAAACTGCTCGAGAGCGATGCCCCGTTAAAAGAGGTGCTGCCTTCCATCTGCAGACAACATCCGGATCGCTACGCGGATTACACCCTGCGCCAGATCTGCCAGGAGATGCATGACCTGTACGCCCGCCACAACGTGAAACAGCTACAGAAAGAGATGTTCCGCAAATCTCACTTCCCACGCGTGATGATGAACCCGCAGGACGCGAACTACGCCTATCTGCGCGGCGAGGTCGAACTGGTACCCCTGCGCGACACGGAAGGCCGCATCGCCGCTGAAGGCGCCCTTCCTTATCCGCCAGGGGTGCTATGCGTTGTCCCGGGGGAAGTCTGGGGCGGTTCCGTGCTGCGCTACTTTGCCGCGCTGGAAGAAGGCATCAACCTGTTACCGGGCTTTGCGCCCGAGCTGCAGGGGGTCTACGTCGAAGAGTGCGAGGGTCGCAAACAGGTTAGCTGCAATGTCATCAAACAACCCGCCGCTCAGCCCGCGCTGCTGAAAGGAGAGAAATTATGAGTAAGTCCAATAAGATGGGCGTAATGCAGCTCACCATCCTCACTATGGTGAATATGATGGGATCGGGGATCATCATGCTGCCCACCAAGCTTGCAGAAGTGGGGACCATTTCGATTATCTCCTGGCTGGTGACCGCCTTAGGTTCAATGGCGCTGGCATGGGCGTTTGCCAAGTGCGGAATGTTCAGCCGCAAGTCAGGCGGTATGGGGGGCTATGCCGAATATGCCTTTGGTAAGTCCGGCAACTTTATGGCCAACTATACCTACGGGGTGTCGCTGCTGATCGCTAACGTGGCCATTGCTATTTCCGCCGTCGGTTACGGCACAGAGCTGTTTGGCGCGACGCTTAGCCCGGTACAGATTGGTTTAGCCACCATCGGCGTACTGTGGATCTGCACCGTGGCCAACTTTGGCGGCGCGCGCATCACCGGCCAGCTCAGCAGCATCACCGTCTGGGGCGTAATTATTCCGGTTGTCGGCCTGTGCATCATCGGCTGGTTCTGGTTCAGCCCGACCCTGTACGCTAACTCATGGAACCCGCACCATGTACCGTTCTTTACCGCAGTGGGCTCTTCTATCGCCATGACGCTGTGGGCCTTCCTCGGCCTGGAATCCGCCTGCGCGAATGCGGAAGTGGTGGAGAATCCGGAAAAGAACGTTCCGATTGCCGTTCTTGGCGGCACGCTCGGCGCGGCGGTGATCTATATCGTCTCGACGAACGTGATTGCAGGCATCGTGCCGAACATGGACCTGGCAAACTCCACGGCGCCGTTCGGGCTGGCTTTTGCGCAGATGTTCACTCCAGGCGTCGGGAAAGTGATCATGGGTCTGATGGTGATGTCCTGCTGCGGGTCACTTCTCGGCTGGCAGTTTACTATCGCTCAGGTATTTAAATCTTCGGCTGATGAAGGCTACTTCCCGAAAATCTTCTCCCGCGTGACCAAAGCCGATGCGCCGGTGCAGGGCATGTTAGCGATTGTCATCTTCCAGAGCGGATTGTCGCTGATGACCATCAGCCCGTCGCTGAACAGCCAGTTCAACGTGCTCGTCAACCTGGCGGTCGTGACGAATATCATTCCGTATATTCTGTCGATGGCGGCGCTGGTGATTATTCAGAAGGTCGCGAAAGTGGAACCACGCAAAGCGCGCGCGGCGAACATCGTGGCGTTGATTGGGGCGATTTACAGCTTCTATGCGCTCTACTCATCCGGGCAGGAGGCGATGCTGTATGGTGCGATGGTGACCTTTATGGGCTGGACGCTGTACGGTCTGGTGTCACCACGGTTTGAATTGAAGAATAAGCACAGCTAGGTAAAAGCAAAACGGCAACCCGAGGGTTGCCGTTTTTTATGTTTTCTCCCTCTCCCCGTGGGAGAAGGCCGGGGTGAGGGTATCAGCCCGCACCAGAACCGTACTTACGCGTTTTTCAGCACTTCGCTGACAATCTCTACCGCTTCTTTCTCAATCTGCTGACGGTGCTCAGCGCCAAGGAAACTTTCGCAATAGATTTTATACGCATCTTCCGTACCGGATGGACGCGCCGCGAACCAGCCGTTGTCGGTCATCACTTTCAGTCCGCCAATGGAGGCGCCGTTACCCGGTGCCGCCGTCAGACGGGCAGTGATCGGGTCGCCCGCCAGGGTGCTTGCGCTGACCATCTCAGGAGAGAGTTTCGACAGCGCCGCTTTCTGGGCAGACGTCGCGCTGGCCTGAATACGGTTATAGCTCGGCGCACCAAAGCGTGCCGCCAGGTCGTTATAATGTTCCTGCGGGTTTTTACCGGTGACCGCGGTGATTTCCGCCGCCAGCAGGCACATGATGATGCCGTCTTTATCGGTTGACCACGGCGTGCCGTCAAAGCGCAGGAAAGATGCCCCCGCGCTCTCTTCACCGCCGAAGCCGAAGCTGCCGTCGTGCAGACCGTCAACAAACCATTTGAAGCCAACCGGTACTTCCACCAGCTTGCGGCCCAGCGCGTCGACCACGCGGTCGATCATGGCTGAAGAGACCAGCGTCTTACCAACAGCCACCTCTTTGCCCCACTGCGGACGGTGCTGGAACAGGTAGTTAATCGCAACCGCCAGATAGTGGTTCGGGTTCATCAGCCCAGCCGGGGTGACAATACCGTGGCGGTCATAATCCGGGTCGTTAGCAAACGCCAGGTCGAATTTATCGCGCAGCGCCAGCAGGCCCGCCATGGCACACTCTGATGAACAGTCCATACGGATCGCGCCATCTTTATCGAGGTGCATAAAGCGGAAGGTCTGATCGACGTGATCGTTCACGATAGTCAGGTCCAGCTTGTAATGCTCAGCGATACGTTTCCAGTATTCAATACCGGAGCCGCCCAGCGGATCCACGCCCAGTTTCAGACCGGCTTTCTGAATCGCCGCCATATCGACGATATCCGCCAGCCCTTCCACGAACGGCTGAACCAGATCCTGTTCTTTCACGTGACCCGACGCCATGGCGGCATCCAGAGAAATACGTTTCACGCCTTTCAGGCCATCTGCCAGCAAGGCGTTGGCGCGATCTTCCACCACTTTGGTGACGTTGGTGTCAGCCGGACCACCGTTAGGCGGGTTGTATTTGATGCCGCCGTCTTCCGGCGGGTTGTGGGATGGCGTGATAACGATACCGTCCGCCAGCGCGCCACCTTTTTTATTGTGCACAAGGATAGCGTTAGAGACCGCAGGCGTTGGGGTGAAGCCATTGTTCTCCTGAACAATCACATCGACGCCGTTTGCAGCCAGCACTTCCACAACAGAGATGAACGCCGGTTCAGACAGGGCATGGGTATCTTTCCCCACGTAGCACGGACCGGTAACGCCGTTTTTAGCGCGCTCTTCCGCAATGGCCTGAGCAATGGCCAGAATGTGCGGTTCGTTAAAGCTGTGGCGCGCCGCGCTACCGCGGTGGCCAGATGTACCAAACTTCACTGCGTGTTCTGCGTTGCCCACGACCGGTTTCAGCACGTAATACTGCGCGGTCAGCTGAGCGACGTTAATCAAATCGCTTTGTTGTGCAGGTTGGCCTGCACGGCTGTGATTTGCCATTACCGGGTCCTTCTGATGCAAGGGTTAAATTGTACCGCAAACCTTTTCAGTCAATTCCGCCGGGAACTGCATGGACTGCATGATGTGTTCAATCATGCTGCACTTGCGGCCCGTATTGGTATTGGTGATCACCCAGTACGGAGTGCCAGGGACATGTTTGGGTTTGGTTTGGTTGCCATTTTGCAGCAGCGTCTGCTCATCACCCGCGAAATAGACGCGAGTACGACCGTGAAGCGACTCGGTCGCTTCAGCAAACGCATTGTTATCCAGTGAATAAAGTGTAGACAGCACCAGCATAAAGCGGTTAACCGCCTTTTTCTGCTCCGCATATTCATCGGACAGGAGCAGCTCGCGCATCGCGCGCACTTTATCTTTTGCCGGTGTCACGGCAGGTTTTGCTTGTGCGACAACGCTCGGCTGAGACACGACATCTTTGGTGACTGGGGTAGCAGGCTGTGAAGCGGCGGAAATTTTAAGCATGCGCCGTAAAATGTCGGACGCGCTCTCCCCGATATGCCGCGTCTGGCTGGCAATATACTGATAGAGTTCGTCATCAACTTCGATTGTTTTCATCTTAATCCAGTGCGATATCTTATCTGAATACAAGTCATTGGGATTATAAGGTCAAATCCCAACAGCGGATAGCGTCAAACCAGGTTGGCCACAAAAGTCAGATTAAACTGGAACCTTGCAGCCGGGCGGCAGAATGGTCAACATGATACCCTAACCTGACATACGTAAAAAAAGAACTTTGCCATGAAATTGAATACCCGAGCGCAAACTGCACAATCGCCGAACAATAATTCTCCCATCGTACTGGTTCACGGGCTTTTTGGCAGTCTGGATAACCTGGGCGTGCTGGCGCGCGATCTGGTTACTGACCACGATATTTTGCAGGTCGATATGCGCAATCACGGTCTTTCCGGGCGTTCAGACGAGATGACCTATGCCGCGATGGCGCAGGATCTGCTGGATACGCTGGACGCCAACGGCCTGCAGAAGGTAACCCTCATCGGGCATTCAATGGGCGGCAAAGCGGTGATGGCCCTCACAGCGCGTGCGCCGGAGCGTATTAACGGCCTGGTGGTGATTGATGTCGCGCCTGTCGATTACGACGTTCGCCGTCATGACGACATTTTTGCCGCCATCAATGCGGTCACCGAAGCGGGTGTCGCGACCCGCCAACAGGCGGCGGCCGTCATGCGTGACCATCTGGACGAAGAAGGCGTTGTGCAGTTCCTGCTGAAATCGTTTGTGGACGGACAATGGCGTTTTAACGTGCCGGTGCTCTGGGCGCAGTACAACAACATCGTGGGCTGGGAAACGGTACCTGCCTGGCCACACCCTACCCTCTTCATTCGTGGCGGTAACTCTCCTTATGTTACCGACGCGTACCGCGACGCTATACTGGCGCAATTCCCTCAGGCGCGAGCCCACGTCATTGCCGGTGCCGGACACTGGGTTCATGCCGAAAAACCTGACGCCGTGTTGCGCGCCATTCGTCGCTATCTCTCTGATACGGCAAATTGATTAAAAAGAGAGCGACTGGAAGGCTGCGGGCTTCCAGTCGTTGGCGCGCCGTTTTTGGTGATGTATGATGGCGCGCTTATCGCCCGGGCATTAGCAGGGCGGCGTGTTTCCCCCGAAGTCTCAGAATCATGGCCAAAGAACAAACGGACCGTACGACACTAGATCTGTTCGCGAATGAGCGTCGCCCGGGACGACCCAAGACGAATCCGCTTTCGCGCGATGAACAGCTGCGTATCAATAAACGCAATCAGCTTAAACGCGATAAAAATCGTGGGCTTAAGCGTGTCGAACTGAAGCTTAACGCCGACGCCGTCGATGCGCTGAATGAGCTGGCTGACGCGCGCAATATCAGCCGCAGCGAACTCATTGAAGAGATGTTGATCGCCCAGCTTGAGACGTTGCGCAGCCAGGCATAAGTCTGAAAATCCCCTTAATGACCCTTTTCATGTAGCACAGAGTGCAGTCCTGCGTGATAGCTGTTTCCGCAGGGTTGCCAGTTCTGCTATTATTGCCCTTATCCGTGGCCAAATTGCGCCACCATACTATTAAGTTTCAAGAGGTTATTTTACTCATGGCAATCATCGGCATTTTCTTCGGCAGTGATACCGGCAATACCGAAAACATCGCAAAAAACATTCAAAAACAGCTCGGTAAAGACGTTGCTGATGTGCATGACATCGCCAAGAGCAGCAAAGAAGACCTCGAAGGCTATGACATCCTGCTGCTGGGCATTCCGACCTGGTACTACGGCGAAGCCCAGTGCGACTGGGATGATTTCTTCCCGACGCTGGAAGAAGTGGACTTCAACGGTAAACTGGTTGCCCTGTTTGGCTGTGGCGATCAGGAAGACTACGCCGAGTACTTCTGTGACGCGCTGGGCACTATCCGCGACATCATCGAGCCAAATGGCGCCGTGATTGTTGGCCACTGGCCGACTGCCGGTTACCACTTCGAAGCGTCTAAAGGCCTGGCGGATGACGACCATTTCGTGGGTCTGGCCATCGACGAAGACCGTCAGCCAGAACTGACCGCAGAGCGTGTTGAGAAGTGGGTGAAGCAGATCCGCGAAGAGCTGCATCTGGACGATATTCTTAACGCCTGAGTTTTATCACGGCGCAACGGCGGTTGCGCCCGTGTTCCAGGTCAAACCGATTAAATTAATCGCTACAATCTTTTAACTTTTTCGTCCAGACCTGTACAATGTCTCCCTGATAAAACGTGGTTTTCCATTGCGCAAGTTTGTTGGTGATACCACGTTTTTATAAGCATATTTTGCCTGAGACTTGCAGTTTTCATTTAGCCATGGCAGTTCTATAATGAGACGCATTATCCCAGGTGCATTTTCTGTCACTTCCTAAGAAGTGAATCGTTTAGCAACAGGACAGATTCCGCATGACTGACAACAATACCGCATTAAAGAAGGCTGGCCTGAAAGTTACGCTTCCTCGGTTAAAAATCCTCGAAGTGCTTCAGGGTCCAGACAATCACCATGTCAGTGCGGAAGACCTTTATAAACGTCTTATCGACATGGGTGAAGAGATTGGGCTGGCTACCGTTTATCGCGTGCTGAACCAGTTTGATGACGCGGGCATTGTTACCCGTCATAATTTTGAAGGCGGAAAATCTGTCTTCGAACTGACCCAGCAGCAGCACCACGATCACCTGATCTGCCTCGATTGCGGCAAGGTCATTGAATTTAGCGATGATTCCATCGAAGCGCGTCAGCGTGAAATCGCGGCGCGTCATGGCATCCGCCTGACCAACCACAGCCTGTACCTGTATGGTCACTGTGCTGAAGGCGATTGCCGTGAAGATGATCACGCGCACGACGCAAAATAATTTGTGTTCATGCTCTGAGCCAGCCGCGAGGTTGGCTTTTTTTTGGCATGCTTTCAGGCATAAAAAACCCGGCAAGCGCAGCGCCACCGGGCAGGGTAACAGCGAATCAGTTACTGTTATTGCTACGAATCTCTTTCCAGATCTGATCGCAACGCTTCGCCACTTCCTGATCGTTACCGGTTTTACGCGCCTGGATACAGGCCTGGTAATCCATCACGCGCACCGTCTCCTGCGTCGCGAACTGCTCGTGCGCTTTCTCTTTCTTCAGCACATTCAACACGCTCTGACAGGCTTCAATTTTCTCCGGCGAACCTTCAGCGGTATTGATACATGCGCTATAGGCCTCTTTCAGCCGGGAATCTTCTTTCGGTGCCTGAGTCTGAGCACACGCCACCAGTCCCGACGCCAGCAGCGCGACAATTACGATTTTTTTCATCATGTGCAGTCTCCTGTCCGGCGGGCACTGCCCGCCAGACGATTCATCAGAAGATGGTGAACGGTGCGATAACCATGAATTTCACGTCACGTTCATCCTGGAAGATGTTGCCGTAACCGCCCGCATAGCTCGGGATATCGGAGTGGTTGTCATACTGGGTGAAGTGCAGTTTGAACATCGTGCCTTTTGCGCGACCATCCTGCAGGGTATAGATCGCATCCAGGCTGTAGGAGGACTCTTTCAGGCGATAGTTTGGATCGTAGTAAGCGTCTGGTGTGGCCATATCGGCAGGTTTTGCATCCCAGGCGTAAGCGTAAGAAGCCCCCACCGCCCAGCCAGGCAGGTTCCAGTTTTTCAGGTCATACATCGCACCGAAGAAGACCGCTTTCTCGCCGTCGGCGTTGAAGTCTGAACGGTTATCCCACCAGATATCAAGACGGCCATTGGACGATGCATAGGTCGGGGTCATACGCTGCAGGAAGTAACCCTGCTGCCCTTCCGCCTTCACCCACGTTCCTTCCAGACGTAAATCAACCTGGCCTACCTTGTAGCCGAAGGTCAGAGCCTGTAACCATGCTGTACCGTCATAGATGTCGTTGACGCCACCATCACTGACTTTATCGCGCGTGCCGTAGAACTGATAGCTGGTGCTCAGCGGGCTACCGGCGATATCAAATTTGTAGCTGGCTTTGGCAAAATACTGATCGACATAACCTTCTGCCTGACCAAATGCCGCTTCAAGAACCAGATCGTTTTTGAAGTCGTATTTCGCGCCCAGCGAGTGCAGGTAATCGACTTTGGTTTTTTTATCGTTCTGGTAGAACTTGTCCATTTCGATGTGCCATGGAGCTTTGTACTCGTTGGTCCACATGTAAGAGAAGCTCAACGCACCCGCATCACCATAGTCGAAGTTCGCCCCGGCTTCGGCCCCCTGATAAGTGCCAGGCATAAAGCTCCAGTGCGGCGCTAACAGCGTCTGGCCGGTTGGCTGAATATAGCCCCCGCGCGCCCATACCGGGCCGTATTTAAATTTCGCTGCGGCCTTGTAAAGGCTGATACCGCTTTTATCTCCGGACCAGTCTTCTTTATAGGCTTTGTTGCTGGAGGAGAAGGCAATTTCGTTAGGGTGGGCGCTGTCGCCGTTTTCCGCCATTTCGATCGCGGTGAACGCTGCAATATCCAGACCGAACATATCCGCGGCGTAGCCTGACTGGAAGTCCAGATTGGCGTTCCAGGTGGAGTGAGAAAGGTTGGTTTTGTATTTGTCTTCGGTAACGTCTTTACGGTCACGCTCACGCTGCCAGTAATAAATACCGCCCGTAAGGGTAGAATCTTCGATGAAACCCGCCGCTTTTGCCTCTGGGGTAACGACCAGGCCCGACATTGCTGTCACACCGGCAATAGCCAGCGCCAGCGCACTACGTTTGCCACTGAACGTACGCATAGATTATTCCTCTTTGACGAATTAAAACGCCTGAAACGGCGAAAATAAAAAAGACCTAATGGTCTGGGGTAGTTATAAATACCCTCGAATTAACTACCGTCTTTAGGTTATTTTTCGCGACGCGAATTATCAATGCTTTTCAGCGGGCAAAAGTCAGGATTATGACGAAGTGCACATAATTGGTAGTGCTTTGTAACATTTACCGGAGGACGAGATTTGGCGGGCTAAGACATTAAATTTCAGTAGTTAAGATCGTTAAACTCTGTAACGTTTTCCTCATTCTGTATTTATGGAAACAAACAAACTTTTTTCAGGAAAATAAGTAGCACCTCATTGACCTGATATTTTTATTGAAAGGTTTACAGCCCGGCTTTAACGATATGATCATAAATAAAAAAAACGCCGCAATACGCGGCGTTTGTCTCTCATTGACCAATACAGCGTTATTATTCGCCGATCTTGGTCCAGGTATCACGCAGACCCACGGTACGGTTAAATACCGGTTTTTCCGCCGTGCTGTGACGGCTGTCGAGGCAGAAATAACCTTCACGTTCGAACTGGAACGCTTTGCCCGCTTCAGCCGCTTTCAGTGATGGCTCCGCATAGCCCTGTTTGATAACCAGTGATTCCGGGTTAATGGTCGCCAGGAAGTCTTCAGCCGCACCCGGGTTAGGCACGCTGAACAGACGATCGTAGAGTCGAATTTCGACCGGCAGCGCGTGGGGCGCACTCACCCAGTGAATAACGCCTTTTACCTTGCGTCCGTCCGCCGGATCTTTGCTCAGGGTCTCTGCATCGTAAGAGCAGAAGATGGTGGTGATGTTACCTTCCGAATCTTTCTCCACGCGCTCGGCTTTGATGACGTAAGCATTACGCAGACGCACCTCTTTACCCAACACCAGACGCTTGTACTGCTTGTTAGCTTCTTCGCGGAAGTCAGCACGATCGATCCAGATTTCACCACTGAACGGCACGTCACGGCTTCCCATTTCCGGTTTGTTCGGATGGTTAGGCATGGAGACCAGCTCGCTTTCACCCTGCGGATAGTTCTCGATAACCAGTTTCACCGGGTCGATAACTGCCATCGCACGCGGTGCGTTTTCGTTGAGGTCTTCGCGAATGCAGGATTCCAGAGACGCCATTTCAATGGTGTTGTCCTGCTTGGTCACGCCAATGCGTTTGCAGAACTCACGAATAGACGCGGCAGTATAACCACGACGACGCAGACCAGAGATGGTCGGCATACGCGGGTCATCCCAACCCTCAACGTGCTTGTCGGTGACCAGCAGGTTCAGCTTACGCTTGGACATCACGGTGTATTCCAGATTCAGACGAGAGAACTCGTACTGACGCGGATGCACAGGAATGGTGATGTTATCCAGTACCCAGTCGTACAGACGACGGTTGTCCTGGAACTCCAGCGTACACAGCGAATGGGTGATACCTTCCAGCGCATCGCTGATGCAGTGGGTGAAGTCGTACATCGGATAGATGCACCACTTGTTACCGGTCTGGTGGTGTTCAGCGAACTTGATACGGTACAGTACCGGATCGCGCATTACGATGAACGGAGACGCCATGTCGATTTTGGCACGCAGACACGCTTTGCCTTCTTCGAAGCCACCCGCACGCATTTTTTCAAACAGCGCCAGGTTCTCTTCCACGCTGCGATCGCGGTACGGGCTGTTTTTACCCGGTGCGGTCAGCGTACCGCGATATTCACGGATTTCATCCGCAGACAGCTCGTCGACATACGCCAGACCTTTGTTGATCAGCTCAACCGCATAGGCGTACAGCTGATCAAAATAGTCAGAGGAGTAGCAGATATCGCCAGACCAGTTGAAGCCCAGCCATTGCACGTCGTTCTTGATCGACTCAACGTATTCGATGTCTTCTTTTACTGGGTTGGTGTCATCGAAACGCAGGTTGCACTGCCCGTTATAGTCCTGGGCAATGCCAAAGTTCAGGCAAATTGATTTTGCATGACCAATGTGCAGATAGCCGTTCGGCTCCGGCGGGAAACGGGTATGGATCGTGGTGTGCTTACCACTGGCCAGATCTTCATCGATGATCTGACGAATAAAGTTACTCGGGCGGGCTTCTGCCTCACTCATCGTGGATTCCTCAAAGCGTAAACAACGTATAACGGCATATGATCTTATAAGCCGGACGTAGTGACAACCCTTAAAACGGCTCTGAAGAAAATAATGGGGGCATTTGCTGCAAAAAAAAGCGGCGGAGGAGATCCCCCGCCGCTTAAGGCATGACTCTACTCAGGAGCGATTACTTGCCTTTAATCTCATACAGCGGTGTTTGGCCCGCAACAACCTGACCTTTCGCCTGAATGACCAGGCCACTGAAGTCGTCGATGTTGCTGCAAACCACCGGGCTTATCATGGAGCGCGCGTTGGCGTTCAGGAAGTCCAGATCCATTTCCAGAATCGGCTGCCCGGCGACCACTTCAGCGCCCTCTTCCACCAGGCGAGTAAAGCCCTGACCGTTCAGCGCTACGGTATCGATACCCATGTGGACAACGATCTCTGCGCCATTTTCGGTTTCGAGGCAGAACGCGTGGTTGGTGTTGAAGATTTTCACAATGGTACCGGCAGCAGGAGACACAACGGTTTTGTCCGTTGGTTTCACCGCGACACCGTCACCCACCGCTTTGCTGGCGAATGCTTCATCAGGCACCTGCTCAATCGCCACGACTTCACCGGTGACAGGAGAAACCAGCGCAGCAACGATTTTGGCGTTTGGTACGGCCTGCGGTTTTGCAGCAGCAGGTGCGGCAGCGGGGGCAGCGCCTGCTTCAGCGGCGGCAACCGGGCCGGTTGTTTTCATGGCGTTGGCAATTTTTTCCGCAACGAAGCCGACAATAATCTGCACGCTGGTTTTGTTCAGGCGGATAACGCCGGACGCGCCCAGACGTTTTGCCAGCGCTTCATTCACCAGAGAGGAATCTTTCACGTTCAGACGCAGACGGGTGATACAGGCATCAATGCCGGTCAGGTTGTCAGAACCCCCGACAGCGGCGATGTACTGACGCGCCAGACCAGAAACATCCTGATCCTGCGCACCGCTCACGTTCACGTCCTGACCATCCGCTTCGCTACCGGCCACAGCCAGCTCACGACCCGGGGTCATCAGGTTGAATTTGGTGATAGTGAAACGGAACACCACGTAGTAGATCGCGAAGAACACCAGACCTTGTGGAATCAACATCCACCAGTGGGTCGCCAGCGGGTTACGGGAAGAAAGCACCATATCCACCAGACCCGCACTGAAGCCAAAGCCTGCAATCCAGTGCATGCTGGCAGCGATAAACACGGAGATACCGGTCAGCACAGCGTGGATCACATACAGCACAGGTGCCACGAACATGAAGGAGAATTCCAGCGGTTCGGTGATACCGGTGAAGAAGGCCGCAAACGCCCCCGCCATCATAATACCCAGCACTTTCGCTTTGTTCTCTGGACGCGCGCAGTGGTAGATAGCCAGCGCAGCACCCGGCAGACCAAACATCATGATCGGGAAGAAGCCAGCCTGGTAGCGACCGGTGATACCGACAACCGCTTTACCGGCTTCGATGGACTGTGCGCCACCCAGGAAGTTAGGGATATCGTTAATACCCGCAACGTCGAACCAGAACACGGAGTTCAGCGCGTGGTGCAGACCAACCGGGATCAGCAGACGGTTGAAGAACGCGTACACGCCCGCCCCGATGGAGCCCAGTTTCTGAATGTGCTCACCGAAGTTAACCAGACCGTCGAAGATCATCGGCCAGATGTACATCATGATGAACGCAACGACGATCATCACGAACGAGGTCAGGATTGGCACCAGACGACGGCCGCTAAAGAAGGAGAGCGCTTTTGGCAGTTCAACGCTACTGAAGCGGTTATACAGTTCGGCGGAGATGATACCTACAAGGATACCGACAAACTGGTTGCTGATCTTACCGAATGCCGCCGGCACCTGGTCCGCCGGAATTTTTTGGATCATCGCCACTGCTGCTGGTGAGCAGAGCGTGGTTAAGACGAGGAAACCGACAAAACCGGTCAGCGCAGCGGCACCGTCTTTGTCTTTGGACATACCATAAGCCACACCAATCGCAAACAACACGGACATGTTGTCGATAATGGCGGAGCCTGACTTGATAAAGAACGCCGCCAGCGCGCTGGTGCTACCCCAGCCGTTGGGGTCGATCCAGTAGCCGACACCCATCAGGATGGCTGCGGCAGGCAGCGTGGCGACCGGCACCATCAGTGCGCGACCAACCTTTTGTAAATAACCTAGAATACTCACTTTCTTCCCCCTATGAGACCCCGTTTAAGGCGTGTTCTCAGCTCTGTTTTTTATTGTGTCACGAACTATAGATACAGTTGATGATTCACTGGCATTGTGAGTGTGTGAAAAATTAATTCGTATCGCAAATTAAACACCTGCTTTTTGTGATTTTTGTCACCAAATATCGTTTCTCACCCTCCCTTTCACTGGCTAACAACGAAAACTTATTTTATCATTCGAAAAATCAAGACGGATTGATCCGGCCTGAAAGGTTCCAGGTTACGCTTACGTATCAGGTCCCGATAGCCATCCGCCCACTCTTCTACTTTAACTCTTGAGGTGAACAATGAGACTGATTCCCCTGGCAACTGCTGAACAAGTCGGTAAATGGGCCGCTCGCCATATCGTTAACCGCATCAACGCGTTCAAACCGACCGCCGATCGTCCTTTCGTACTTGGCCTCCCGACGGGCGGCACACCGCTGACCGCGTATAAGGCCCTGGTTGAGATGCACAAAGCAGGCCAGGTTAGCTTCAAACATGTTGTGACCTTCAATATGGACGAATACGTCGGCTTACCGAAAGATCATCCGGAAAGCTACCATAGCTTTATGCACCGCAATTTCTTTGATCACGTTGATATTCCAGCTGAAAATATTAACCTGCTGAATGGAAACGCGCCTGATATTGACGCAGAATGTCGTCAGTATGAAGAAAAAATCCGTTCTTACGGTAAAATCCACCTGTTTATGGGCGGTGTGGGTAATGATGGTCACATCGCATTTAACGAGCCGGCATCATCTCTGGCGTCCCGTACCCGTATTAAAACGCTGACCCATGACACGCGCGTGGCAAACTCCCGCTTCTTTGATGGCGATGTGAACCAGGTTCCAAAATACGCCCTGACCGTAGGCGTAGGCACCCTGCTGGATGCCGAAGAAGTGATGATTCTGGTGCTGGGCAGCGTGAAGGCGCAGGCGCTCCAGGCAGCCGTTGAAGGCAACGTTAACCATATGTGGACCATCAGCTGCCTGCAGCTGCATCCAAAATCAGTCATCGTCTGCGACGAGCCATCCACGATGGAGCTGAAGGTAAAAACGTTGAAATACTTCAACGAGTTAGAAGCTGAGAACATCAAAGGTCTGTAATTGAATAACCGCCTCTTCAACAAGAGGCGGCCGCTTTTTTTAACCGGGGGTCGTTATGTACGCTTTAACCCACGGTCGGATTTATACCGGCCATGATATTCTGGATGACCATGCGATTGTTATCGCCAATGGCCTGATTGAACGTGTTTGCCCGCTGGCAGAGCTGCCGCCGGAGATTGAACAGCGCTCACTCAATGGAGCAGTAATCTCCCCCGGTTTCATCGACGTACAGCTGAACGGCTGCGGCGGTGTGCAATTTAATGACTCCGCCGACGCGGTGACGGTCGAAACGCTGGAGATCATGCAGAAAGCCAACGAGAAATCTGGCTGCACCAGCTATCTGCCAACGCTCATCACCAGCAGTGATGATCTTATGAAACAGGGTATCCGCGTGATGCGTGAATACCTGGCCAAACACCCCAATCAGGCGCTGGGTCTGCACCTTGAAGGACCATGGCTCAATATGGTCAAGAAAGGGACGCATAACCCGGATTACGTGCGCAAACCGGATGCAGAGCTGGTGGATTACATGTGTGCGAACGCTGATGTGATCACCAAAGTCACGCTGGCCCCTGAAATGACCGGCACTGACGTCATCAGCAAGCTGGCCGCCGCCGGGATTGTGGTTTCAGCAGGCCACTCTAACGCCACGCTGAAAGAGGCGAAAGCCGGTTTCCGCGCGGGCATTACCTTTGCGACGCATCTTTATAACGCCATGCCGTATATCACGGGGCGTGAACCGGGTCTGGTCGGTGCGATTCTGGATGAGCCAGACGTATACTGCGGCATTATCGCCGACGGTTTACACGTCGATTACACCAACATTCGCAATGCCAAGCGGCTGAAAGGTGACAAGCTTTGTCTGGTCACGGATGCCACCGCACCGGCAGGTGCAAATATTGAGCAGTTCATTTTTGCCGGTAAAACAATATACTACCGCAATGGACTGTGTGTGGATGAAAACGGTACGCTGAGTGGTTCCTCTTTGACCATGATTGAAGGGGTGCGTAACCTGGTGGAACATTGCGGGATTGCGCTTGATGAAGCCCTGCGTATGGCCACCCTCTATCCGGCTCGTGCAATGGGCGTGGATAAACAGCTTGGCGGAATTGCACCAGGTATGGTTGCAAACCTGACGGCATTCACACACGATTATAAAATTATTAAGACCATCGTTAATGGTAACGAGGTCGTCACTGAGTAAGTAAAAGTATGACACCTGGCGGACAAGCTCAAATCGGTAATGTCGATCTCGTTAAACAACTTAACAGTGCGGCGGTATATCGCCTGATTGACCAACATGGTCCAATCTCACGTATCCAGATAGCCGAACAAAGCCAGCTTGCTCCCGCCAGCGTGACAAAAATTACCCGCCAGCTCATTGAGCGCGGTCTGATCAAAGAAGTCGATCAGCAGGCCTCTACCGGGGGCCGCCGCGCGATCTCCATTGTTACCGAAACCCGTAATTTTCAGGCGATCGGCGTCCGGCTGGGTCGTCATGACACCACGCTCACGCTCTACGATCTGAGCAGCAAAGCCATTGCGGAAGAGCACTACCCTCTTCCGGAGCGCACCCAGGAAACACTGGAGCATGCGCTGCTGAACACCATCGCGCTGTTTATTGAAAGCTGTCAGCGCAAGATCCGCGAACTCATCGCCATCTCCGTGATTCTTCCCGGCCTGGTCGACCCGGAAAGCGGCGTGATCCGTTATATGCCGCATATTCAGGTTGAAAACTGGGGGCTGGTCGACGCGCTGGAAAAGCGTTTTAAAGTGACCTGCTTTGTGGGCCATGACATTCGCTCTCTGGCGCTTGCTGAGCACTACTTTGGTGCGAGTCAGGACTGCGAAGACTCTATTCTGGTGCGCGTTCACCGCGGTACGGGTGCCGGCATTATCTCTAATGGCCGAATCTTTATTGGTCGCAACGGTAACGTCGGTGAGATTGGTCACATTCAGGTTGAACCCCTCGGGGAGCGCTGCCACTGCGGAAACTTCGGTTGCCTTGAAACCATTGCCGCCAACACCGCCATCGAGCAGCGCGTTCGCCATCTGCTGGAACAGGGTTACCAAAGCCGCGTGACGCTGGACGATTGTAAGATAGGCTCCATCTGTAAAGCCGCCAATAAAGGCGACGCGCTGGCCTGTGAAGTGATCGAACAGGTGGGACGTCATCTGGGGAAAACCATCGCCATCGCCATTAACCTGTTTAACCCGCAAAAAGTGGTGATCGCAGGTGAAATTGTGGAGGCGGAAAAGGTCCTGCTCCCCGCCATTGAAGGCTGTATTAACACCCAGGCGCTGAAAGCATTCCGCCAGAACCTCCCGGTGGTTCGTTCAAAGCTTGACCATCGCTCGGCGATTGGCGCGTTCGCGCTGGTCAAACGGGCTATGCTCAACGGAATTCTGCTGCAGCATTTGCTGGAAAGTTAATCGGACCTTATAGTAACGCCTTCTTTTTTTGATGTCGGAATGTCCATGACCATTAAGAATGTAATTTGTGATATCGACGGCGTGCTGATGCACGACAACGTTGCCGTGCCGGGTGCTGCGGAGTTTCTTCACCGCATCATCGACAAAGGAATGCCTCTGGTTCTTCTCACGAACTACCCTTCTCAGACCGGTCAGGATCTGGCAAACCGCTTTGCGACGGCGGGTGTCAACGTCCCGGACAGCGTGTTTTATACCTCGGCGATGGCCACGGCGGATTTTCTGAAGCGTCAGGAAGGGAAAAAAGCCTACGTGGTTGGTGAAGGGGCGCTGATCCACGAGCTGTACAAAGCGGGCTTTACCATCACCGACGTCAACCCGGACTTTGTGATCGTGGGTGAAACGCGCTCCTACAACTGGGAAATGATGCATAAAGCTTCTTTCTTTGTGGCTAACGGTGCGCGCTTTATTGCCACCAACCCGGATACCCATGGCCGTGGCTTTTATCCGGCCTGCGGCGCGCTGTGCGCCGGTATCGAGAAGATCTCCGGGCGCAAGCCGTTCTATGTCGGCAAGCCAAGCCCGTGGATCATTCGCGCCGCGCTCAACAAGATGCAGGCCCACTCTGAAGAGACCGTGATTGTCGGCGACAACCTGCGCACCGATATTCTGGCCGGTTTCCAGGCTGGTCTGGAGACGATTCTGGTGCTCTCCGGCGTCTCTCAGCTTGATGACATCGATTCAATGCCGTTCCGGCCAAGCTGGATTTACCCCTCCGTCGACGAAATTGACATTATCTGATACCGAACCACGCCTCAGGGCGTGGTTCTTTATTTTTATGTATGCAAAACACAACCCCATCTAACAAAAAGGTGCTTTTGTTGAATAATCATCAATAAATGCGCTCATCACATACGCGTTTTTCACTGATCCGCAACCGCCATTGCACTATTTCCGTTTTCACCCGTAAAACGCTTGCGCGCCCTGCCCCTTTGCGGCATTTTCATAAGCAAGCAACATCACAATGCAACAGGGTTAACGGAGAAGGTTATGTGTTCTATTTTTGGCGTACTGGATATTAAAACTGACGCGGGCGAACTGCGTAAAAAAGCACTCGAACTGTCCCGCCTGATGCGCCATCGCGGCCCGGACTGGTCCGGCGTTTACGCCAGTGACAAAGCCATTCTGGCACACGAACGTCTGTCAATCGTCGACGTCAATGCCGGTGCACAGCCGCTGTATAACGAGAAAAAAACGCACGCGCTGGCGGTTAACGGTGAGATTTACAACCACCAGGCGCTGCGCGCCGAGTACGGTGACCGCTACGCGTTCCAGACCGGCTCTGACTGTGAAGTCATCCTGGCGCTGTATCAGGAGAAAGGACCCGAGTTCCTGGACGACCTTCAGGGTATGTTTGCATTCGCCCTGTACGACAGTGAAAAAGACGCCTACCTGATTGGCCGTGACCATATCGGTATTATCCCGCTGTACATGGGCCACGATGAACACGGCAACTTCTATGTCGCGTCTGAGATGAAAGCCCTGGTGCCGGTTTGCCGCACCATTAAAGAGTTCCCGGCGGGCAGCTACCTGTGGAGCAAAGATGGCGAAATCCGTCAGTATTATCAGCGCGACTGGTTCGACTATGATGCCGTAAAAGACAACGTCACGGACAAAGCCGAGCTGCGCCAGGCACTGGAAGATTCCGTAAAAAGCCACCTGATGTCTGACGTGCCCTACGGCGTGCTGCTCTCCGGCGGTCTGGATTCCTCCGTGATCTCGGCGATCACCAAGAAATTTGCCGCCCGTCGTGTGGAAGATCAGGAGCGCTCTGAAGCCTGGTGGCCACAGCTGCACTCCTTTGCCGTGGGTCTGGAAGGAGCGCCTGACCTGAAAGCCGCGCAGGAAGTGGCGAACCACCTGGGGACGGTGCACCATGAAATTCACTTCACCGTGCAGGAAGGTCTGGATGCGATCCGCGATGTGATCTATCACATTGAAACCTATGATGTGACCACCATTCGCGCCTCCACGCCAATGTACCTCATGTCGCGCAAGATCAAGGCGATGGGCATTAAGATGGTGCTCTCCGGTGAAGGCTCTGATGAAGTGTTCGGCGGCTACCTGTACTTCCACAAAGCGCCAAACGCCAAAGAGTTACACGAAGAGACGGTGCGTAAACTGCAGGCGCTGCACATGTTTGACTGCGCACGAGCTAACAAAGCGATGTCCGCCTGGGGCGTAGAAGCACGCGTTCCGTTCCTGGATAAGAAATTCCTTGATGTGGCGATGCGCATCAACCCGCAGGATAAAATGTGTGGCAACGGCAAAATGGAAAAACATATCCTGCGCGAATGTTTTGAATCCTACCTGCCGGCAAGTGTGGCATGGCGTCAGAAAGAGCAGTTCTCTGATGGCGTAGGCTACAGCTGGATCGACACCCTGAAAGAGGTGGCGGCGAAACAGGTTTCAGACCAACAACTGGAAACCGCGAGCTTCCGCTTCCCGTACAACACGCCGGGCTCTAAAGAAGCGTATCTGTACCGTGAGATCTTCGAAGAACTGTTCCCGGTACCAAGTGCTGCAGAGTGTGTGCCAGGGGGGCCGTCCGTCGCCTGCTCTTCCGCGAAAGCCATTGAATGGGATGAATCTTTCAAAGCGATGAACGATCCATCAGGCCGCGCGGTAGGCGTTCACCAGTCTGCCTATAAATAATCAATCATTTCATCATCAGGCCCTGCGGGGCCTGATTTTTTTTGCTCCACTTTTCCTCCGCTAAAACCGATTAATAACCAATAATTGCCGAATATTCGGCCATGCTGTTCGCAACCTAACCAAACAGTCACATTCCCGCCATTTTCGTTGAAAAAGGTGTTGACGCTGCAAGGGTCTATACGCATAATGCGCCCCGCAACGCCGATAAGGTAACGCGAAAAAAAGA
>NZ_POVL01000042.1 GCF_002939185.1 Enterobacter sichuanensis
CTAACAAAGCCGCGCTGTTCCAGGAAACGAAATCCATTTTACAGCCGGAGAAACTCACCGCGTTCCTGATCGAGAAGATGAAGTCGCTCGGTACTGCAGCCTGTCCTCCGTATCACATTGCCTTTGTGGTCGGCGGCCTCTCTGCCGACCAGGCGCTGAAGGTCGCGAAGCTGGCTTCAACAAAATATTATGACAATCTGCCCACCAGCGGGAACGAGCTGGGTCAGGCGTTCCGCGACACGGCGCTGGAAACCACGCTGCTCAACGCCAGCCGCGAATTCGGCATCGGCGCCCAGTTTGGCGGCAAGTACTTCGCCCACGATATTCGCGTCATCCGCCTGCCGCGACACGGCGGTTCCTGCCCTGTCGCCATGGCACTTTCCTGCTCCGCTGACCGAAATATCAAAGCGAAAATCAACAAGCAGGGTATCTGGCTGGAGAAGCTGGAACATAACCCAGGGAAATACATCCCGGACGCCTGCCGTGAGGAAAACGACGCCCGGACCGTACAGATCAACCTGAACCGCCCGCTGCGCGAGATCCTGCGCGATATGTCCACCCTGCCGATCGGCACCCGGTTGTCGTTAAGCGGCCCGATCGTGGTCGCCCGCGATATTGCTCACGCCAAAATTAAAGCGCGGCTGGATAACGGCGAACCGATGCCAGAGTATATGAAAAACCATATCGTTTATTACGCTGGCCCGGCGAAAACACCGGAGAATCAGGCCTGCGGTTCCCTCGGTCCGACCACCGGCGGGCGCATGGATGGCTACGTCGATGCTTTCCAGGCCGCGGGTGGAAGCCTGATCATGCTTTCCAAAGGCAACCGCGGCCAGCAAGTCACCGATGCCTGCCATAAGCACGGCGGCTTCAACCTCGGCAGTATCGGCGGTGCGGCGGCTCTGCTGGCGCAGCAGTATGTGAAAAGCCTGCGCTGCCTTGAGTATCCCGAACTGGGCATGGAGGCAGTGTGGATGATGGAGGTCGAAAATCTGCCCGCGTTTATGCTGGTTGACGACAAAGGAAATAATTTCTTCAGCCAGTTTGAGCAGCAGCATCGCTGCGCATCCTGCCCTGCCGGACATTAAGGAGCCATTATGGAAGCGCGAGCTAACGCAGACAGACACCGCCAACGGCAGCAAAAGCGTAAAGAGCAGGTTGAGAGCCGCGTAGCGGCGGCAACGGAGAAGAGAGGCATTCTGATCGTCTTCACCGGCAACGGAAAAGGAAAGTCCACCGCCGCCTTCGGCACGGCGACGCGTGCCGTCGGGCACGGTAAAACCGTTGGCGTCGCGCAGTTTATTAAAGGTCAGTGGGATAATGGCGAATACAACACTCTGCATCCGCTCGGCGTCGAATTTCACATTATGGGCACCGGTTTTACGTGGGAAACACAAAACCGGGAAACGGATATTCAGGCCGCAACGGCGGTGTGGCAGGAGAGCAAACGCATGCTGGCTGACCCACGTTATGACCTGGTGGTTCTGGATGAGCTCACCTATATGCTGGCTTATCACTATCTGGACAGTCAGGAGGTGATCGCGGCGGTGGAGAACCGTCCGGTACAGCAGACCGTGATTGTCACCGGACGCGGCTGTCACTCGCAATTACTGGCGCTTGCCGACACAGTCAGCGAAATGCGCCCGGTTAAACACGCATTTGACAGCGGTATCCAGGCGCAGGAGGGCATCGACTGGTAAGCGTGTCTGCACCGGATGGCGCGCTGCACTGCCGCCATCCGGCATTATGACTCAACCGGGGATACCACTGATTTTTGTAACAGCCACTCGCGGAAGACTTGTAACGGCTGTGCCTGAGACTTTTCTTCCCGCCATGTCATGATAAAGCGGTTGCCGGTGCGGATAGGCACATCACAGGGGATTACCATCTCGCCGCAGTCCAGGTCATGCTGGATGGCGAAGCGGGGAAGCAGCGCAACCCCAAGATTCGATCGTACTGCGGCAATCAGCATCGAGAGGAGGTCAAAACGCGGTCCCAGATTCACGTCCGGACTGGTAATACCGGAAAGCACAAACCACTCCTGCCAGCCATTGATGCGAGTGCTTTGATGTAACAGCGGGAACTCCCTTAGCAACTCCTCAACCCCCAGCTTCTGCTCCGCATGAGGAAGCAAGCTTCGGCTGCAGACCGGCAGGATCTCCTCTTCAAATAAATAATCGACTTCCGACCACGGAGAACAAAAATCTGCGCGCATAATAGCCGCATCATATTCACGATTCAAAAAATCGCCGATATTGGCCAGCGAGTGAATATTAACAATAATATCAGGATTTAATTTATTAAACTCCCATAAATTGGGGATCAGCCAATGCGTACTGAAGGTGGGATTGACCGCCAGTTCCACTACCTGAACAGCAGGCTGCCAATTCATTATCATATTTGTATCGCGTTCCAGCTTATTCAGCGTCTCTTTGACGATATTCAGATAATGCTTTCCTGCCGCATTCAGAAAAATCCGTTTTTTGGCATGGTTAAATAATGAGGTGTGTAAAAACTCCTCCAGGGCCGTCACCTGTCTGAACACTGCACTCTGCGTTAACGCCAGCTCTTCTGCGGCGCGGGTATAGCTTTCATGACGTGCCACCACTTCGAACGTCACCAGCAACTCGCTCTTGGGGATTTTTCCTCTCATCATGTCTTCCATTCATGGTGGGTAACAGTATTTTTTTGAAGCGAATAAACCCTGCTTCAGAAGGATACCGCCATTATATTTTAGTTAGGCTTTGTCGGCAGTGATCCATACCATGATTTAATCAGTTTTGCGGCTCAGGCCAAACTACTTGCAGAAAATGAAATGAAACATGAAAGATTATTAAGAACCTGTTCACTTTTGTGTCTCGGGTAATGGAGGCAGCGGTTTATTATACGAAAAAACGTATGGCCATTAAAATCAGGAATAACCAGGGACTGGATGTTAAAAAATATAAAACAAAACGTTGAGCTATAAATAGAGCAGGGTTTTGTGTGTCCTGCTGATAACGCTTTTCGCTCCCTGACAGCGCCAGCGTGACGGGTGTCAGAACGCCGTTCCTGCGCCTCATCAGCATGCATGCTGAAGCCGACAGAAAACAAAAAACCCAGGTCGCATAACGACCTGGGTTTCGAATTTGGCGGAAGCGTAGAGATTCGAACTCTAGAACCCTTTCGGGTCGCCGGTTTTCAAGACCGGTGCCTTCAACCGCTCGGCCACGCTTCCAAAGTGAGGCGCACTATAAACATCTATTAGCGCCTTGTAAAGCAGGAATTTTTCTATTTTTGACTACGGAGGGTTGATTGCTCAAAAAGCCACCGAGCCGGGGTCCCCGTTCTTTCTTCGCCCCCTTGTACATACCGTTACACAGCAACGCTCATCCTTTTAAAACACTCTGGTATAGAATGCCAAAAAAAATAGACCGCCATTTGTTGTGTAATTGTTATGAATTTGATTACCCACAGATTGTAGAAATTACTGCCATGTAGTCTTACTGGTTGATGATGAAAATCAAAAATACGCTTTGCTTACATATCCTGATGGCGACCCTGGCCATGTTGTTCCTTTGTGTTCATCCGTTCGTGTCGGGCGTTAATCCGCCCCTCACCTTCCAGCCGCTGATTAAATCAATGGCGGGCACGCCGAAAGAACAAGCGGAAAAAAAAGCGACTATTTCCCATGCCTTAGAAGGGAATGCGATTTTTTTCATTGGTGCGTCTGAGGTTGCAACCTCGGAAGATGAACATTACGCGGTATATAATTACTTTAATAAGCAATTGCATCAACCCGTTGTGGCGTATGGCGATGCCTTTGTCGATGACGAAACGCAATTTTTGCTGCTCTCACGTTTTAAAAATAGCCTTAACGCAAACAGTAAAGTTGTTTTGCTTCTGGCACCGGACAGCTTTTATTCAAAAGGTTTGCCTCCTGCTATCTATGCCGATAATTTCCCGGCCTCTGTTTTTAATCCGCTGATGCAGGATCCGCAGGCGCGCCCGTTGCTGGTAAATTACTTAAAGCATATTGATGCTCAAGAAATAAGTCATTTAACCTTTGGTCAAATGCGCGTCTTTGGCTGGCACCCCGGTCTGATGTGGGACGAGCTGAGTTACCAGTTTGCCAATATCTGCACCCTGATTAAAAACGACTGGCTGACGCTGCTCCACGTCACGCCCGGGACGGTGCAGCCCTGGCCGCAGCAGCCCACAACCCACATCACCCCGGACTGGGATAAAGAGCTGGCTCATGCACGCGAGCTCAATAAAAAACGCCAGCAGAGCGCGGCCACTCTGTGGATGGACAAAACGATTTACGAGGAGGACGGTACGCGACAGCAGTGGGATGACACGCCGGTCGTACCTGCGCAAATCGCCGCGTTCAGAAAAACTGTCCAGTTGCTGAAAGACCGTCACGTACAGGTGATTGCTATCGTCGACCCGGTGAATCCCTGGGCGCTTTACCATACCGATACCTTCCGTCCGGTTGATAAGCAAATTCAAACCATTCTGGAAGCGAACCAGATCCCTTATTTCGATATGTACGCCATGCCTTATCAGAATGGCTGGAACTGGGATCGTTTGCACCCTTCCGAGCTGGCCTGGGTTCCTATGATTCGCTTTATTGCACAGAGTTTTAAATAATGAAAATTGCGATCCGTCTTTTTTTCCTTTATCTCCTGCTGGCGATCACCATCGTCGCGTGGACCTCTGTCGATGACAGCATGAGTATGCAGCTGCATTTTGAATATCAAAAGTTCTGAGGCCGAATGATGTACAGCTCAGGCATGTTTTTTGTCTATTTATTTTCATCCGCCCTGGCGTTTGCGCTGATCAATCGCGTATTACGTCATCGCCTGACGTATTTATCGGCGTTATCCGTCCTCGCTGCATTAGGCTGGGGCTATATTTTTCAGGGTGATTACCGTGTTCCCGCGGTCGTTTTTTTCAGTTTTTACCTTGTCGCCACGTTAAAAGAAAAAGGCTGGTTAAAAACCTGGCAGGCGATTGTGTTAACGCTGCTGCCTTTATTTTTGGTGAAACTGCATCTTAATCATCATCTCGGCATGATCGGCCTCTCTTTTATGACGTTCCGCGCGGTGGACGTGCTGCTCTATCGCAGTAAAAAAGAAGGACAGAATTTCCTGCATTATTTCTGTTATCTGTTTATGCCCTTTATTATTCTGGCGGGCCCAATGTACCGCTGGCGGACATGGATGAGCGATGTCAGTAAGCCCGTCTTTGCCCTTAACCGCGAACAGTTTTTAGTGGCGCTGGAGCAAATCATTACCGGCATTGTCCAGAAGTTCCTGTTTGCCATGCTGGTTGATTCACTTGTCGTGCAGCCCTGGAGCCATAAGCCGTTTACGCTGACCGTGAGCGTGGTGATGTCACTGGCCTATAGCGCCTATCTCTATTTTGATTTTGCGGGTTACAGCAATATGGCCATCGGCGCAGGCCGCCTGTTTGGGTTGAACATTCCGGCAAACTTCAATATGCCGCTTCTGGCAAAGAATCCACAGGATTTCTGGCGTCGCTTCCACATCAGCCTGTCTGAATGGCTACGCGACGTGGTGTTTATGCCCGTCTATATGAACCTGATGAAGTTTACTTTTTTCCGTCAGAACAAAACGCTGGCGCAAAATATCGGCATTTTTTGCACCCTGTTCTGCATGGGCGCGTGGAATGGCCTGGAACGCCATTATGTCATCAGCGGCGCGCTGTTTGGCGCGATTTCGGTGGCCCATAACATGCTGTTGTGGTCAGCCAAACGCAGCCCGGCATTACAGCGCGGATTGCAGTATCCGGCTGTTGCTTTTTTGGGGCGAATTCTGACGCTGGGAAGCGCGGCAGGGTCCCTTTACATCTTTAGTGGAATGTCACCTCTATGAAAAATCACGCCGACCTTCAGGCACTGCAGGATTTCTTACGTGCGGCATTATGCGATCCCGCGCGTCCGCAACAGCTGGCCATCAGCGGCAGCGACGAATCTCTAAGCTGGGAACAGCTTTCCGCAGCCGTGACGGACTGGGCGCAGCGCTATCAGCGCTGCCGGCCTGTTGCAGGTACGCCGGTCGTCTTGTACGGACACCAGCAGGCGGAATTTGCCGTGGCGATTTATAGCTGCCTGCTGCATAACATTCCGTATATCCCGGTCGACTGCATCTATCCGCAGGAAAGGCTGAAGGAGATCTGCCATCTGGCCAGTGCCCCTTACTATTACGACGTGGCGACCCGGCAGTTCACCGCCACCGGTGAGACAGGCAAGGTGCTGGAGGAGCAAGATCTGGCCTATATCATGTTTACCTCGGGCAGCACCGGCAAGCCTAAAGGCGTGCAGATTGGGCGTGAGAGCGTATGGCACTTCATGAAATGGGTCAGCAAAGATTTTTCACTGCCGGAACAACCGGTGCTGATGAACCACGCGGTATTCAGTTTTGACCTCTCCCTGATCCCGTTACTGGCGAATCTGGCGATGGGGGGACACATCGTACTGAACGCCAAAGAGGATATTCAGAAAGCGAACTGGCTGGCGCGGCTGAAAAGCAACGCGGTTTCCGCCTGGGTTTCCACCCCCTCTTTTGCTTACCAGCAGCTGCTGTCCCCGCAGTTTAACAGCGAGTATTTGCCAGCACTCAAGGTCTTTATCTTCATTGGTGAGGTGTTAAATAAAGCGCTGGTTAAGCAGCTACGCCGCCGTTTCCCGCAGGCCAACATCATTAACGCTTATGGCCCGACGGAAGCGACCATTGCGACAACCGTGGTGGAAATAACGGATGAGATCCTCAACAGCGACAGCGCCGTGCTGCCGGTGGGGGTCATGATGCCAGAGAGCAAAATGGAAATTACCGCCGAGGGCGAGCTGATTATCTGGGGTAAGAACGTTATGCGCGGCTACCTCGGCCTGCCGCAGGAGAACGCGGCAAAATTGCTCCACCGTGAAAATGAAGCCTTTCGCGGCTACCGGACCGGCGATCTGGGTTATGAAGCGGGGCTCATCTATTGTCAGGGCCGCAATGACAGCCAGATCAAACTGAATGGTTACCGTATTGAAATCAACGAGATCGAAAACCGTCTGCTGGCCATGTCCGGCATCAACGAAGCGGTGGTACTGCCGCTGAAGAAATCCTGTGGCAGCGTACTGCGCATTGCCGCCTTCTGCGTGACGGAGCTGGCACCGGATACGATCAAAACCGCCCTGTCGAAGGTGGTTCCACCCTATATGGTACCGTCACAAATTATCGTCAAAGACGCTTTACCGTTGAATCCTAACGGCAAAATTGACCGCAAACTGCTGGACGCTTACGCCCGCACACATTAATGACACCAGGAAAAAATGATGGAACAAGAAATTCTCGCCCTGTTCGAAAACGTATTATCCCGTAAGGTCGGTTTCCACGATGAACTGATTGACTCAGACATTCTCGACTCCATTCTGGCTGTCGATATGGTACTGGAAGTGCAGGACGTTTACGGCTGTATGATCCCGCCAACAGACGTGGCGACGGTGCTGAAAACCCCGGCGGACCTGGCCCGCTATATTGAAGAACACCGTTAACAAAAATGAAACCGCCTGCTTTTACACTTTATCCTACACTTTAGGAGTACTGTCGGTACGGGAAACAGAAAAAAGCCAACTTAATTAAGGCATTACTGATCTGCACTGCGTTCAGTCGGCACGCGTTTTGCCTTTAACAGAGGAGTCAGCGGTATGGCATTCGTTACCACGAAAGATGGCGTCAACATTTACTACAAAGACTGGGGTCCAAAAGAGGCGCAGCCCATCGTCTTCCACCACGGCTGGCCGTTAAGTGCCGATGACTGGGATAATCAGATGCTCTTCTTTCTTGCGCAAGGCTATCGCGTTATCGCGCTCGATCGCCGCGGTCATGGACGTTCGGATCAGGTGAGCGAAGGGCATGATATGGATCACTATGCGGCCGATGCGTCAGCCGTTGTTGAAAGCCTGGACTTACGCAATGCCGTGCACGTCGGTCACTCCACCGGCGGCGGTCAGGTCGCCCGCTATGTGGCGAAGTACGGCCAGCCGCAGGGACGCGTCGCCAAAGCGGTGCTTGTCAGCGCCGTCCCTCCTCTGATGGTCAAAACGGACGCTAACCCCGGCGGCACGCCGATTGAGGTTTTCGATGGTTTTCGCCAGGCGCTCGCGGCTAACCGCGCCCAGTTTTACCTCGACGTCGCCAGCGGTCCTTTCTACGGTTTTAATCGCGATGGCGCCGAGGTTTCGCAGGGAACGATTCAGAACTGGTGGCGTCAGGGCATGATTGGCAGCGCCAAAGCGCACTACGAAGGGATCAAGGCGTTTTCAGAGACCGACCAGACGGAAGATCTGAAAGCCATTACGGTTCCCGTTCTGGTGATGCAGGGCGACGACGATCAGGTCGTGCCGTATAAAAATGCCGCCCTTCTGCAGGACCAGTTGCTGGCGAACAGCGTACTGAAAATTTATCCGGGCTTCCCACACGGGATGCATACCACCCACGCGGATACCATCAACGCGGATATTCTGGCTTTTATCCGCTCTTAACGCCGCGTTTCTTGCCGGGTGGCGCTGCGCTTACCCGGTCTACATTCCGTTCAATGTATGAACGCCACCCGAGGGTGGCGTTATTTCTTCCGCTTAGCGATTGTCCAGCTGGGCGCGAACGTTATTCAGCCCGGTGGTATTGATGCGGTAAGGCTGCCCGTTCACGGAACGGATCAGCTTTTTAGTGCGGAGTTTTTTGAAGACACTGAGCGTGCAGTCGCTCAGCACCAACCCTTCACGGGTATAACACTCAACGGACGTGACGCGGCCAGAACTGTCGCGGACGTGCACAATACGTCCACCTTTGGCGAGAACGTGTAAGGTACGTTGTTCCTGACGGGATAAATTCATACTGGAAAACCTGTGTAATCATCATGCGTAAAAACGAGCCCACACCAGCAGGTGCGTGCGTAAGGTTTAAGCGCAGCGATAACCAGTCCGTCCTGAGAAGGGCGGGAAGCTGATTATCTGATGAAAACATTCTCCAGCATCAAAGCCTCGGTAAGAGTTGAAAAGGTATTTACGGGGTGAATGATAACGCCTGATTTTGACCGGGAAACAGCGGAACCTGAAAAGTGTGACCTGAATCATTCAATCCAAAAGAAAAACCCCAGGTTAACAAGTAACCTGGGGTTTATATCTGGCGGAAGCGCAGAGATTCGAACTCTGGAACCCTTTCGGGTCGCCGGTTTTCAAGACCGGTGCCTTCAACCGCTCGGCCACACTTCCTGAGTGAGGCGAACTATAAACACCTCACCGCGCGCTGTAAAGAGTCGCGGCATTCGTTCGCTGTAAAAATAGTCAAAACGTGTTTAATCGGTTGAACTGACAACACATCGACGATTTTATCAGCACAGGCTTAGTGTTTTTTGGTGTACATGTCCTTCGTGTAATAGTACCCCAGCTTATCCGGCGTAAATCCGCCCACCCACGGTTTGACCAGATGCGTACGGACGTAGTGATACACCGGAATGGCGGGCACATCACGTCCCAGCAGATCTTCCGCCTGCTGGTAGAACTTACCCCGCTCTTCCGTTGTTTTGGCTTTTGCGGCATTCATCAGCGCCTGGTCGTATTCCGGATTGCTGTACTGACTGGTGTTTTCGCTGTCGCCGGTGCGGAAGTTGTTCAGGAAGGTCGCCGCGTCGTCGTAGTCGGCAATCCAGGCGTAACGCACCGCGTCAAAGTTGTGGGTATGCATGGTATCCAGCATGGTTTTCCACTCCTGATTTTGCAGCTTCGCCTCCACGCCGAGGTTCTTTTTCCACATGGAGCTGGCCGCAATCGCAATACGCTGGTGCGATTCAGAGGTGTTATAGAGCAGGTTGAAGCGCAGAGGATGGCTGGCGTTATACCCGGCCGCTTCGAGCAATTTTTTCGCCTCAGCGATGCGCTTGTCCTGCGGCCAACTGGCGTAATCCGGGTTCTGTAACTTAACGCCACCGATATCCGGCTGGCTGATGAGCCACGCCGGACGCTGCCCCTGCCCTAAAACTTTCCCGGCAATGATGTCTTTATCGAGCGCCATGTTCAGCGCCTTGCGCACGCGGACGTCGTTGAACGGCGGCCGGGTGGTATTAAATTCGTAGTAATAGGTTGCCAGCTGCGGAGAGACATCCAGCTCGCTGCCGAGCGTTTTTTTGAGCTGAGCGAACTGGTTGATCGGCACCGTGTAGACAATATCAATTTCGCCCGCTTTATAGCGGTTCACATCTGCGGCCTCGGAGGTGATAGGCAGATACGTCACCTTATTAATCACGGTATGGTCATTATCCCAGTAGCGCGGGTTGCGCTCCGCCACAATGCGTTCGTTGACCACCCACTGGGACAGCTTATAGGCCCCGCTGGTGACGATATGTTCAGGCTTGGTCCACTTGTCGCCAAAGCGGCCAATCAGCACTTTGTCCACCGGTACCAGTGACGGATGCGCCAGCATGGCCAGGAATGCCGCATTAGGCTGTGTCAATGTGACTTCCAGCGTGGTGTCGTTTATCGCTTTCACGCCCAGCGTATCGGGGGCTTTTTTCCCCTGCGCAATATCCGCACCATTCACAATGTGCATGTTGCCGGGATAGCTGGCATACGGTGAAGCGGTTTTAGGATCAACCAGACGCTGCCAGCTCCAGACAACATCTTCCGCGGTGATGGCAGTGCCGTCGCTCCAGGTGATACCCGGGCGCAGATGGAACGTCCAGACGGTGTTGTCCTTGTTCTCCCATTTTTCCGCCAGCCGTGGCTGAATGTCCCCCGCCGGGGAGACACTGACCAGCCCATCGAATAAATCACTGATAATATTGAATTCGACGTCGCTTTCGACTTTATGCGGGTCGAGCGAGGCCGGCTCATTACCGTTGTTCCTGACCAGTTCCTGCTTATCTGCCAGCTGCGTTCCTGCCGGCACGTTCGCCGCCCAGGTTGCCGTGCTGGCGCACAGGATCCCTGCGGTAAGTAAAGAGAGCGTAAAGCGCGTGCGTGTTTGTGGTTTCATTTCCTTCGCCTTATTGTCTGTTTTTGTGACGATCCGGAAATAACTCTTAGCGGCCTTATGGTAATAACGCAATAATTTTCAGTAACCTATAAGAGGTTGATCTGATTAATCGCGTCAAACCGCTGTTCATACTGGTGAAACGTATTTATGCAGAAGAAACAACCAGCTTCCGCCCTAACCTGCTGAGTAAAGATGGGTAAAACCACTTTGAGAGTGACGCGCCGTTTCCTATTCTTTCCGTTAATTACATCTGTCATAAGAGAGTGACTCATGGATCGTATAATTACTTCTTCGCGCGACCGCACATCGCTACTCAGCACCCACAAGGTGCTGCGCAATACCTATTTCATGCTCAGCCTGACGCTGGCGTTTTCGGCGATCACCGCCACTGCCAGCACCGTGCTGATGCTGCCGTCCCCGGGGCTGATCCTGACGCTGGTGGGGATGTATGGTCTGATGTTCCTGACCTACAAAACCGCTGATAAACCGGTCGGTATTCTTTCCGCGTTCGCCTTCACCGGCTTCCTGGGCTACATCCTGGGGCCAATCCTGAACGCGTACCTGTCCGCCGGCATGGGCGATGTGATTGGTATGGCGCTGGGCGGAACCGCGCTGGTGTTCTTCTGCTGCTCGGCCTACGTGCTCACCACCCGCAAGGACATGTCCTTCCTCGGCGGTATGCTGATGGCGGGTATCGTGGTGGTGCTGATTGGTATGGTGGCTAACATCTTCCTGCAGCTCCCTGCCCTGCACCTGGCGATTAGCGCGGTGTTTATCCTGCTGTCATCCGGCGCAATCCTGTATGAAACCAGCAACATCATTCACGGCGGTGAGACCAACTATATCCGCGCCACCGTGAGCCTGTATGTCTCGCTGTACAACATCTTCGTCAGCCTGCTGAGCATCCTGGGCTTTGCCAGCCGGGATTAAGCCGCAACGCTGTGAACCTGGCCCCGCTTATGCGGGGCTTTGTTTTTTGCTACACTGCAGCGTTTTTGACTGACGCGTGAATGACTATGTTGAGTTTTGAAGGCAAAGAGATCGAGACCGATAACGACGGTTATCTTAAAGAAAGTGGCCAGTGGAGCGAAGCACTGGCAGAAGTCATTGCTGAGAAAGAAGGCATCGCCCTCTCCCCCGAACACTGGGAAGTGGTGCGTTTTGTCCGTGAGTTCTATCTCGAATTCAACACCTCTCCGGCCATCCGCATGCTGGTCAAAGCGATGGCCAATAAGTTCGGTGAAGAGAAAGGCAACAGCCGCTATCTCTATCGCCTGTTCCCGAAGGGCCCGGCAAAACAGGCCACCAAAATTGCCGGCCTGCCTAAACCGGTGAAGTGCATTTAATAGCGAATACCGAAGTTAACGTACTCCCGGCCGGGTTGATGCGGTTCCGTTAAGACCTTATCAACCCGCGCGCTGCGCGGCCCACCTGCTTTCAGCCACGCCACCAGCTTGTCGACCTGCTCCGCTTCGCCACAGGCGACCACTTCAACGCTGCCGTCATCCATGTTACGCGCATATCCCGTTAATCCAAGCTGAACGGCCTCGCGCTGAGTGCTGTAGCGGAAACCCACGCCCTGAACGATGCCGTGAACCCAGGCAATAGTGCAGACTTTTGCCATTTTTTCTTCTCCTTAACGTAGCGTTTTCGGTAAACAGCCGTAGTGTTGCCGAAAACGGGCGGTGAAACGAGAGCTGGACAGATACCCACATTGTAATGCGATTTCGCCAATCGGTAATCGGGTTGACTGTAGCTGTGACAACGCCACGGCCATCCTTACCTCCTCGCGGGCGGATTTTTCCACGCCAGCTGTGGCGAGGTATTCCCACCGTGGCAACCAAATCCCTCAAACACCTGCTGTGGCGCTAACCGCCGTTCGCCGGAAATGTCCGGGCTGGTCATGCTGAAAGGCGTTGCGGCGAAAACCTGAAAACTCATTGCCGTCAGAGCGGCTATTGCTATCACACTGTGCTTTTTCATGGGGGCTCCCTTTGCTGTACCGGAAGCCCCACTGTATATCCCTCGGCAATCTTGTAATGTGCCTAAGCGGTTTGATTTTGTGCCGAAACGCTCAAGGGTATCCGCAGATGATTGCGCCCTGCTGAAAGTGCTACTCTACGCGCAGTGAGTCTGTTCGTGAACAAACAGTAAATGGAATGCTATGCGCGAAAGGAAAACGATATGAATGTTACTGATGAAGACCTGTTGCGTTCTGGTTTTACACTGTCTGATTTGCAGAAGATAAAAAATAACGTTGAGAGGTACGGGGGAACGCCTGAAGAAGCAGTTTACGATCTCGCCCGTCGATTCAATACCCTACTCTGGGTAATCAGCGTATGCTTCATGTTCCTGATTGTTCTTGTCGTTTTCAGTTCACCTGTCAAGGCATTGGCGTGGGGGCTGGCGATCATCGTAGGGGTTAGCATTATGACTCTCGCACAACCTCCTGTACTGTCGTATAAATCCTGGCGTTATCGAAAAATCATCAGAGATTTTGAGAAGCTCTGATCCGTTTTGATGTGCTACTCTACGCGCCATTTCCCTGAAATCGACAGAACAGCAAATTATGAGTGTACGTTTAGTGTTAACCAAAGGGCGCGAGAAGTCTTTACTGCGCCGTCATCCCTGGGTCTTTTCCGGCGCGGTTGCCCGCATGGAAGGCAAAGCCAGCCTCGGTGAAACCATTGATATCGTTGACCATCAGGGGAAATGGTTAGCGCGAGGCGCCTACTCGCCAGCGTCCCAAATCCGTGCTCGCGTCTGGACCTTCGATAAAGATGAAACCATTGATATCGACTTCTTCGTTCGTCGTCTGCAGCAGGCGCAGCAGTGGCGCGACTGGCTGGCCAAACGCGACGGGCTGGACAGCTACCGCCTGATTGCCGGTGAGTCCGATGGTCTCCCGGGCGTCACCATTGACCGCTTCGGCAACTTCCTGGTGCTGCAGCTTCTGAGCGCCGGGGCGGAATATCAGCGTGCCGCGCTGATTAGCGCCCTGCAGACGCTGTTCCCACAGTGCGCCATTTACGACCGCAGCGATGTGGCGGTGCGCAAAAAAGAGGGTATGGAGCTGACGCAAGGTCCGGTGACCGGTGAACTGCCGCCTGCCCTGCTGCCGATTGAAGAGCATGGCATGAAGCTGCTGGTGGATATTCAGGGCGGACACAAAACGGGTTATTACCTCGACCAGCGCGACAGCCGCCTGGCGACGCGTCAGTACGTTGCCGACAAACGCGTACTGAACTGCTTCTCCTATACCGGCGGGTTTGCCGTTTCAGCGCTGATGGGCGGTTGTGCCCAGGTGGTGAGCGTGGACACCTCACAGGAAGCGCTGGACGTGGCCAAACAGAACGTCGAGCTGAATAAGCTTGATCTGAGCAAAGCCGAATTTATTCGTGACGACGTCTTTAAGCTGCTGCGTAAATATCGCGATCAGGGCGAGAAGTTCGACGTTATCGTGATGGATCCGCCGAAGTTTGTCGAAAACAAAAGTCAGCTGATGGGCGCCTGCCGCGGCTATAAAGATATCAACATGCTGGCCATCCAGTTGCTGAATCCGGGTGGCGTCCTGCTCACGTTCTCCTGCTCTGGCCTGATGACCACCGATTTATTCCAAAAAATCATCGCCGATGCCGCAATAGATGCTGGTCGTGATGTACAATTTATAGAGCAGTTCCGTCAGGCAGCCGATCACCCGGTGATTGCTACCTACCCGGAAGGGCTCTATCTGAAAGGGTTTGCCTGTCGCGTCATGTAACTTGAAAAGAGAAATATTGCCCGCACATAACGTGTAAGTCGTATTTCCCGGGAGGTGACTATGATTGCCAGCAAATTCGGTATCGGCCAGCAGGTCCGCCACACTTTGCTAGGGTATTTGGGTGTGGTCGTGGATATCGACCCGGAGTATTCCCTTGTAGAGCCGTCAGCAGACGAGCTGGCGGTGAACGCCGAGCTTCGCGCCGCGCCCTGGTACCATGTGGTAATGGAAGGTGATGACGGACAACCCGTTCACACCTATCTTGCTGAAGCGCAGCTCAGCAGTGAACTGCGGGAAGAACATCCGGAGCAACCTACGATGGATGAACTGGCTCAGACAATCCGCAAACAGTTACAGGCTCCGCGCCTGCGGAACTAAGCGTGTAAAAAAAGCCCGATGAACGGGCTTTTTTTTATTACTTCGCCAGCCCCAGACGGGGGATTTCAATGGCCGGGCAGCGGTCCATGACCACCTTCAGACCCGCCTCACGCGCCAGCACCGCGGCCTGCTCGTTAATCACACCCAGCTGCATCCACAGCGTTTTTGCCCCAATCGCAATGGCTTCCTGAGCCACGCCCCACGCTGCTTCCGAATTACGGAAAACATCCACCATATCGATTTTTTCCGGTACGTCGTTGAGCGTGGCGTAGCCCTGCTGGCCCAGTAAACTTTTACCGGCTACTTTCGGCGAGACAGGGATAACGTGATAACCCTGATCGAGAAGGTATTTCATGACCCGATAGCTTGGACGATCGGGTTTATCGCTCGCGCCCACCAGCGCAATGGTGCGCGTGGATGTCAAAATCTCGGCAATATCGTTCTCTTTCATGGTTTTTCTCCTGGCTTTTTTCAAAGTGTACGCCAAAGGGCACAACTCAACCATCCATCCCATACAGATGTATGAGGGCAAAACGGCCAAATATGTCTATATGTTAGTAAACGTGATTATCGAAAAATTTAGATACATTCATGCGCCGACAGAATTTCTGACAGGAGCCTTCTATGAAAACCGGTATTGCCACTGCTCTGATTGCATTAGTGATGCCGGTCTGCGTCTTTGCTACCACGCTTCGGCTCTCTGGCGATATTGATCTCCTGGTGCTGGATGGAAAAAAGGTCTCCAGCTCCTTATTGCGTGGTGCCGACAGCATCGAGCTGGATAACGGCCCGCATCAGCTGGTATTCCGGGTAGAAAAATCGATCGGCCTCGCCAATCATGAGCAAAGGATGTACATCTCCCCGCCGCTGATTGTCAGCTTTAATACCCGGCAAATCAGTCAGGTCAATATTACCCTGCCGCGTATTGAAACAGAGAAAGAGAGTGCGACCTTTGACGCGTCACCGCGTATTGAACTGCTGGACGGGGATGCAATGCCGATTCCGGTAAAACTGGATATTCTGGCGCTGACTACCTCACCGAAAGGACCGGATTACGAGGCCGCAGCCCAGGCCTATAACAAAGCAGGTAAACGCGCCTCGCTTCCGCAGTTTGCCACCATGATGGCTGACGACAGTACGCTGCTATCGGGTGTCTCTGAACTGGACGTTATTCCTCCTCAGTCACAGACCCTGACGGAACAACGCCTCAAATTCTGGTTTCAGCAGGCCGATCCTGATACGCGCGCCCGGTTTTTACAATGGGCAAAACAACAACCTTCCTCATAAGCCACATTTTTTACGCCTTGCTCTTGCAGCGTCAGGCGGTTCCCGTCATCGTGTAGTCAGTTAACCTGATGGATATGATTATGGAACTGACAACACGCACGCTACCGGAACGTAAACACATTGCTCTGGTTGCGCACGATCACTGTAAACAAATGCTGCTTAACTGGGTTCGCCGCCATCAGTCTTTGCTGGAAAAGCACGCCCTGTCGGCGACCGGCACAACCGGTAACCTGATTCAGCGCGAAACGGGTCTGGAGGTAAATGCCATGCTGAGCGGCCCGATGGGCGGCGATCAGCAGGTCGGGGCGCAGATTTCCGAAGGAAAGATTGATGTGCTGATCTTCTTCTGGGATCCGCTGAACGCGGTTCCGCACGATCCGGATGTCAAAGCGCTGCTGCGTCTGGCGACGGTGTGGAATATCCCGGTGGCGACCAACCTGTCGACGGCGGATTTCATTATTGAATCCCCGCAGTTTAACTCCCCGGTTGAGATCCTTATTCCGGATTATCAGCGTTATCTTTCTGAAAGACTGAAGTAGCTTTTTTTGCCGGGTGGCGGCTACGCCTTACCCGGCCTGCTCCTCTTTGCCCGTCATCGTTAAGGCTTTCTCGCCACCGGCACATCAATACTCTTCAGGATATCCACAAATACGGATGGCTCTTCTTTGTTGAACAGCAGCCACACGCGGTGACGCGCGCGGGTCATGGCCACATACAGCAAACGCCGCTCTTCGGCGTCCGGGAAGTCTTCCGGTTCCGGCAGTAAGGCCTCCTCCATCACCGACTCGCGAGCCGGGGCCGGGAAACCATCGCTCCCCTCTTTCAACCCCACCACGATGACATAATCGGCCTGCTGCCCTTTGCTGGCGTGAATGGTCATAAATTCAATCTGCAGCTTCGGCCAGCGGGTGGCGGCTTTTTCCAGCGCCGCAGGTTTGAGGTGATGGTAACGCGCCAGCACCAGGATACGTTCATCGGGCTTCGCATAGCCGCTGAGCTTGTCCAGCAGCGGCTCCAGCTGATCATCCGCCAGCAGGGTGACGGCTTTTTTATCACCAGACCGCAGGCTATTGAGCGGCTTGGCCAACTGATGCGGGTTCTGCTGGATAAAGCGGTTAGCAATCTCACCGATTCGGGAATTGAAGCGGTAGGTCGTGTCCAGATCGCTGCGATCCCCCTCACCAAAATAGTGGTGAAACGCGGTCGTCAGGGAGAGCTGCGCGCCGCTGAAGCGATAGATGGCCTGCCAGTCGTCCCCCACCGCAAACAGTGAGGTATGCTTATTCTGCGCCCGCAGCGCCGAGAGCAGCGCGGCACGCTGCGGGGAGATATCCTGAAACTCATCCACCAGAATATGTTTCCACGGGCTGACAAAACGCCCTTTCTCAAGAATGATAATGGCCTGGTGGATTAACCCGGAGAAGTCGACGGCGTTTTCCTCCTTCAGCGCCGTTTTCCAGGCTTTCAGCAGCGGCGCCATCAGTTTGACGCGCTTTGAAAACAGATCGCGGATCCCCTCCGGCGCGCTCTCAATCATCTCCGCCTGCGACCCACCGTGCATTCGCATCAGACTTACCCATCGGTCAAGCCGCGACCCCAGCCGGCGCGCCAGTTTGTCATCCTGCCAGAAACTGCCCTCTGACACCGTCCAGTTGAGCTCGTCCTCCAGCCACTGACGCCATCCTTTCGCCTGCGCCTTTTTCTCGCTGCACTGCTGGCGCCAGGTTTTGATAAACAGCGCCTGACGCGCCTGCGTATCGTTTTCCAGTTTACTGATGGAAGGCACTTTTTTACTGCCCTGCTGAATAATATGCAGCGCAAGCGCATGGAAGGTTCTGGCGGTGATATCCCGGGTATGCAGGCGCGCCTGAATACGCTCGTCCATCTCCTCAGCCGCCTTGCGGCCAAAGGCCAGGAGCAGAATTTGATCGGGTACGGCTTCTCCGGTCGTCAGCAGCCAGCCAGCACGCGCCACCAGCACCGACGTTTTACCGCTTCCGGCGCCCGCAAGCACCAGCAGCGATTGCTCACCATTCACCACCGCACGCGCCTGCGCCGGATTGAGGGGGGAAGATTCCACCGTACTGAAGAAATCAGCGTATTGGGTAAGCATGGCGTCCGTCCAGGCCTGGTTATGGGCAAGCCGGCTTTTATCCACGTCATTCAGCCAGGCCTGACACTGGCGCCAGGCGTCACGACAATTGTCAAACTCATCGAGACGCGTCACGGATATCGGCAGCGCCGAGAGTGCCTGCCTGATCTTTTGCTGTAGCCCGGCCGTCTGCTGACGGGTCAGCCAGGTTTGCTGTGCGTTGCTTTGCGCGATGTCGTCCAGCACCTGCTGCAGCACCTGGGACGCAATCACGCTCATCTCCTGGCTCCACTGCTGCCAGAGCGCGTTCAGGTGATGATGAAAGCGCTGGGTTTCCGCCCACTCGGTGCCGTGAAGTCGCACGACTTTATCGTCTGGCAGAACGAACTCCAGTTCGCCCCACACCAGCCCGCGTTTGCAGTGGATAGCCAGAAGCTGATTAAACGGAATAAGGTATTCGTGGCGTTCTCCGGAGACTTTCACCCCGGCATTAAGGAGAACTACCCTGTCGTAAGGGTGTTGCGCCAGGCGTTTGCCCATTGAAGTTGCTTTCAGTTCCATGTCCCGCCAAATCCACGAAGAGATAATTTGTCTGATAGTTTAACTGCCAGTTTTAAGGTGCTCCAGCCTAAAAAAACGTTACAATCATTGGGCGTTAATTTATCGAAAGGAAGTGAGGGTTTATGCGTACCGTTCTGAATGTGTTGAATTTTGTGCTGGGCGGTTTTGCCACCACCCTTTCCTGGCTTTTTGCCACGCTGGTGAGCATCGTTCTGATTTTTACGCTTCCCCTGACCCGTTCCTGCTGGGAGATCACTAAACTCTCGTTTGTCCCCTACGGGAATGAGGCCATCCACGTCGACGAGCTGAATCCGGAGAGCAAAAACGCCCTGATGAATACGGGCGGAACCCTGCTGAATATTCTGTGGCTGATCTTCTTCGGCTGGTGGCTGTGCATCATGCATATTTTTGCGGGGATTGCGCAGTGCGTCACGATTATCGGTATTCCGGTGGGACTTGCGAATTTCAAGATCGCCGCGATCGCTCTCTGGCCCGTCGGGCGCAGGGTGGTTTCGGTAGAAGTGGCCCAGGCCGCGCGTGAAGCAAATGCTCGTCGTCGTTTTCAGTAAATAAGGACTGGCCGCGTTTATGCTAAGCCCACTGCTTCGCCGTTATACCTGGAACAGTACCTGGCTTTATAACGTCAGGATTTTTATCGCCCTTTGCGGCACGGTTGCCCTGCCCTGGTGGCTGAATGATGTCAAACTCACCATCCCGCTCACGCTGGGCGTGGTAGCCGGGGCGCTGGCGGACCTGGACGATCGTCTGGCCGGGCGTTTACGTAACCTGGTCATTACGCTCATCTGCTTTTTTATTGCTTCCGCATCCGTTGAGCTGCTTTTCCCGTGGCCCTGGCTGTTTGCCCTGGGTCTTACGCTCTCCACCAGCGGGTTTATTTTGCTGGGCGGCCTTGGGCAGCGCTATGCCACCATCGCGTTTGGCGCATTGCTGATCGCCATCTATACCATGCTGGGCGTGTCGCTTTACGATCAGTGGTATCAACAGCCTGTCCTGCTGTTGCTGGGCGCCATCTGGTATAACCTGCTGACGTTAACCGGTCATCTGATCTTCCCGGTTCGCCCTCTGCAGGATAACCTTGCCCGCAGCTTCGAGCAGTTAGCCCACTATCTTGAACTGAAATCCCGGCTGTTTGACCCCGATATCGAAGAAGAAAGCCAGGCGCCGCTCTACGATCTGGCGCTGGCAAACGGTCAGCTGGTCGCCACCCTTAACCAGACCAAAGCCTCGCTGCTGACCCGTCTGCGCGGGGATCGCGGCCAGCGCGGAACGCGACGAACCTTACACTACTATTTTGCAGCCCAGGATATTCATGAGCGCGCCAGCTCCTCGCACGTTCAGTATGCCGCCCTGCGCGAGAAGTTCCGCTACAGCGACGTGATGTTCCGCTTCCAGCGCCTGCTCTCCATGCAGTCCCAGGCGTGTCAGCAACTCTCGCGCTCTATTCTGCTGCGCACGCCCTATCAGCATGACCCACGCTTTGAACGCGTATTCAGCCACCTGGATGCGGCGCTCGACCGCGTTCAGGCCAGCGGAACCTCACCGGAACACATCAAAGCCCTGGGTTTCCTGCTGAACAACCTGCGGGCGATTGATGCTCAACTGGCGACTATTGAGTCTGAACAGGCAATGGCACAGCCGGGCAGTGAGGTAGATAACCAGCTCGCGGATGACAGCGTGCACAGCGTGAGCGATATGTGGCTACGGCTGAGCCGCAACTTTACGCCCGAGTCGGCGCTGTTTCGTCACGCGGTGAGAATGTCCCTGGTGCTGTGCGTAGGTTATGCGCTTATCCAGATTACCGGGTTACATCACGGTTACTGGATCCTGCTCACCAGTCTGTTTGTCTGTCAGCCCAACTATAACGCTACCCGGCACCGGCTGGCGCTGCGTATTATCGGTACGCTGGTGGGCGTCGCGATTGGCCTGCCGGTGCTCTATTTCGTGCCGTCCATTGAAGGTCAACTGATTCTGATCGTGATCACCGGCGTATTGTTCTTCGCGTTTCGCAACGTGCAGTACGCGCATGCCACCATGTTCATTACGCTGCTGGTGCTGCTCTGCTTTAACCTGCTGGGCGAAGGGTTTGAAGTCGCCCTGCCCAGGGTGATCGATACCCTGATAGGCTGCGCCATCGCCTGGGCGGCAGTCAGCTTTATCTGGCCGGACTGGCGTTTTCGTAATTTGCCGCGCGTGATTGAGCGGGCGTTGAACGCCAACTGCCGATACCTTGACGCCATTCTGGAGCAGTACCACCAGGGGCGCGATAACCGCCTGGCCTACCGGATTGCACGCCGCGATGCACACAACAGCGATGCTGAGCTGGCTTCTGTTGTCTCGAACATGTCAACGGAGCCTCGCGCCACCGCAGAAATTCGTGAGACAGCCTTCCGCCTGCTGTGCCTGAACCATACCTTTACCAGCTACATTTCGACGCTGGGTGCCCACCGCGAGAAACTCACCAATCCGGGTATTCTCAACCTGCTGGACGACGCCGTATGCTATGTCGATGACGCACTTCATCACCGACCGGCGGATGAACCGCGGGTGCAACAGGCTCTGGATGAACTGGTTCAGCGCATTGCGCATCTTGATCCAGGTAACGACAGCAAAGCGCCGCTGGTTCTTCAGCAAATCGGCCTGCTCATCGCTTTGCTGCCTGAAATTTGCCGGCTGCAGCAGCAAATCGCTACCTGGAGGAGTGATTATCCTGTGGCTCAGGTAGCGCATTAAACCACTCAGTCAGCTCCCGGCGAATGCCTGCCGGGAGCGCCGCCTCATGCAGCCCCTTAATCGCCCCTTCCAGCGCGAAGAGCACTTTTATACTCAGCGCTTTATTTTTCGCCCGCATCTTCAGCCAGCTGGCTCTGGCACCCAGCGCCCGGAGTGTCTCTTCATTGGTGATACCAGCTTCAAACAGCAGGACTTCAAGCTGAAAAGTCAGGTTCGGCAGATCCTTAAGCCGGTTTCGTTGATGCCGCTGGTTGCGCTCTTTTCTTGCGGCACTGAGGGCATACGAGGAGAGCTGAAGCAGCCGCTCTCTGTCCTGCCATAAGCCGTCGTCCACACGATAATAGTTGAGCAGTACCGGACGACCTCGCTTCATCAGCGTTAAAAACGAGGCGGCATTTTTTACACAGTATTTTGCACTTTCCTCACACGCACGAAGATAAAGTTCGCCGTCTGACACCATGGCAAAGACCGCATCATCCACCGCCAGGGTGTAACCGCCAAACAGCGCACGATGATGAATTTCGCCCAGCGGAGAGAGGTATTCCTGGGATTGATAAATCCGTTCATAAGATATCTTTTTCATGATATTTCCCTTGAAAATCATATGCTAACCACGACTCTTCTTACTAACGGATCCGTTAGCAGGAAAATAGGCAACTTGTCGCCGTTGAGCAAGATGATTTTTCGAGGGGCATCAAGATTGAATGAATTTTGCGAGTCGCTTTCCGAAAATGAGGTTGATCTTTATGCACACAGGGGTTACTGTATATTCATACAGTAACTACAGGGCTGGAATGAATATGTACACTTCAGGCTATGCAAATCGCTCAACCTCTCTCTCTTCTACCGCAGGCAATGTCGCGCAGAATTCCGTCGAGCGTGTGTCCACGGGGCTTATCAGTGAAGTGGTTTATCGTGAAGACCAGCCCCTGTTGACGCAACTTCTGTTGTTGCCATTATTGCAACAGCTCGGCCAGCAATCGCGCTGGCAGCTCTGGCTCACGCCTCAGCAAAAGCTGAGCCGTGAGTGGGTTCAGTCCGCGGGCCTCCCGCTGACAAAGGTTATGCAGATTAATCAACTCTCGCCTTGCGATACCGTTGAGTCGATGATCCGTGCGTTACGCACTGGAAATTACAGCGTGGTAATTGGCTGGTTGCCAGAAGAACTGACGGAAGAGGAACATTTCCGTCTGACGGAAGCGGCTGAAGAGGGGAACGCGATCGGGTTTATTATGCGTCCGGTTCGTTCGGATTCTTACCGCAGAGGACAACTTTCTGGGCTAAAAATTCACTCAAATTTGTATCATTGAGTGAAATTAAGATTATTCCTGGAATTTTTTTTGACAGCGAGATGGGATTTTAGTTCCCCACCTCAAAACTGCGGCAAGGCTTGTCTGGTGCGGTTCTCCTTAATTTCATTGCACAAAATTCGTTCAGAAAATGTTAAATATTAGGTATACGGAACTTTTTTTTTCATATGCCTGACGGACTTCACACTTGTAAGTTTTCAGCTACGTTGTAGACTTTACATCGCCAGGGGTGCTCGGCCTAAGCCGAAGATATCGGTAGATTTATATTTGACCACGCCCCCCGGTGAAGGATTTAACCGTGATTCTCTCTTGAGACTTTCATGGCGAATTTTGGATGATAACGAGGCGCAAAAAATGAAAAAGACAGCTATCGCGATTGCAGTGGCACTGGCTGGCTTCGCTACCGTAGCGCAGGCCGCTCCGAAAGATAATACCTGGTATGCAGGTGGTAAACTGGGCTGGTCTCAGTTCCACGACACCGGCTGGTACAACAGCGCAAACAACAATGATGGCCCGACTCACGAGAGCCAGCTTGGTGCAGGTGCGTTCGGTGGCTATCAGGTTAACCCGTATGTTGGTTTTGAAATGGGTTACGACTGGTTAGGTCGTATGCCATACAAAGGCGACAACACCAATGGCGCTTTCAAAGCACAGGGCGTTCAGCTGACCGCTAAACTGGGTTACCCAGTAACCGACGATCTGGACGTATACACCCGTCTGGGCGGCATGGTATGGCGCGCTGACTCCAGCAACAGCAACGCTGGCGACGACCATGACACCGGTGTTTCCCCAGTATTCGCTGGTGGCGTTGAGTGGGCTATGACCCGTGACATCGCTACCCGTCTGGAATACCAGTGGGTTAACAACATCGGCGACGGCAACACCGTTGGTGTTCGTCCAGACAACGGCATGCTGAGCGTAGGTGTTTCCTACCGTTTCGGCCAGCAGGAAGAAGCAGCACCAGTTGTTGCTCCAGCGCCGGCTCCAGCTCCAGAAGTACAGACCAAGCACTTCACTCTGAAGTCTGACGTTCTGTTCAACTTCAACAAAGCTACCCTGAAACCAGAAGGTCAGCAGGCACTGGATCAGCTGTACACCCAGCTGAGCAACCTGGATCCTAAAGACGGTTCTGTAGTGGTTCTGGGCTTCACCGACCGTATCGGTTCTGACGCTTACAACCAGAAACTGTCTGAGAAACGTGCTCAGTCTGTTGTTGATTACCTGATCTCTAAAGGTATCCCAGCTAACAAGATCTCCCCACGTGGTATGGGCGAAGCTAACCCAGTTACTGGCAACACCTGTGACAACGTGAAAGCTCGCGCTGCACTGATCGACTGCCTGGCTCCAGATCGTCGCGTTGAGATTGAAGTTAAAGGCATCAAAGACGTTGTAACTCAGCCAGCGGCATAAGTTATCGTCTTATAAAAAAACCCCGCAATGCGGGGTTTTTTATTGTCTGAAGAAAATAAAATCTATTTTTTGCCCAACAGAGCCTGAAGATCGTTCTTTATTGACGACATCTGGTTGGCGTACTTCTCTTTATGTTCGGCATCCTCAATCAGCTGCACGATGGTTTCCGACAGCGTTTTGCCCCGGCGCTGTGCCAGCCCTGCCAGGCGTTGCCAGACAACAAACTCCAGATCGATTGATTTTTTGCGCGTGTGTTGATGCTCAGCATTAAAATGCCGTTTTCGTCGCGCGCGGATAGTTTGCTTCATCCGGTTTAACAGCGCAGGATTAATGTGTTTTTCAATCCAGCCGTTAACCTGTACCGGTTCATTTTCGAGGGTCAGCAAAATATCCACGGCTTCTTGCGCCGCGCTGGCTTCGATATAGCAGGTGATCAGCTCCCCTTCACGGTGCTTTTTGACCAGGTACTTCCATTTCCAGCCGCTTTCGAGATTTTCCAGTTGTTGATATTTCATTGCGATCTCAGTGTTACCACGTAACTCTGTTCAGAATATCAGTTTTTTAGCAATCTGCTGAAAAGAAATCATATCCTGTGATGGAATGCAGCCCGTCCCGCATTCGAAATCCCCAATCCTGCTTGGGTAGAGCCCCCCGCTTACGGTATACTCCCCCCTTTTACATCTGACTAAAAAACATCAACTTTGACCATTACGAAACTTGCATGGCGTGACCTTGTTCCGGATAGCGAAAGCTATCAGGACGTGTTTGCACAGCCAGATCTCGCAAAAGAACACGAATTCATCCTTAGCGATACGCAGCCACGTTTGCATTATGCGCTGGAGCAGGTGTTGAGCCCATGGGCAACAGCGCCCTTCATGTTGCTCAAAGCCCCGGAAGAAGCGGAATACCTGACGCTGATTGGGGATGCTGTGCGCCAGTTACAGCCGGAATCGAACGCAGTCTTTGGCGGCCAATATCGTATCGCGGGACATGATGTCACTTTCGAACCCTCAACCCAGGCTGATGACCGTTTTGCCGCTAAGGGCGAGGTGATTACCGCTAACTGGGTCGAGGCTGAACAACTCTTTGGTTGTCTGCGCCAGTTTAACGGTGAGCTGTCCCTGCAGCCTGGGCTGGTGCATCGCGCAAATGGCGGTGTCCTCATCATCTCACTGCGTACCCTGCTCTCGCAGCCGCTGTTGTGGATGCGTCTGAAAACCATCGTAAACCAGCAGCGCTTCGACTGGGTTGGCTATGATGAGTCTCGTCCCCTGCCGGTCGCTGTGCCATCTATGCCGCTGTCGTTGACCGTCGTGTTGACGGGAGACCGTGAATCGCTGGCGGATTTCCAGGAAATGGAGCCGGAGCTGGCTGAGCAGGCGGTGTATAGCGAATACGAAGATAACATCCAGATTGCCGATGCCGATGATATGACCCAGTGGTGTCAGTGGGTGATGACGGTGGCGGAACGTTTTGCATTGCCAACGCCTGCGGCCGACGCGTGGCCGGGCTTAATGCGCGAAGCGGTGCGCTATACCGGCGATCAAGAAACCCTGCCTCTCTGCCCGCTGTGGATCAGCAAACAGCTGCGTGAAGTGGGTGTTATCAGCGGTAACGGTACCTTCACCGGAGAACAGCTTGCTCAGATGCTGGCGCAGCGCGAGTGGCGAGAAGGCTACCTTGCTGACCGTATGCAGGATGAAATCCTGCTGGAACAAATTCTGGTGGAGACCGAAGGCGAACGCGTCGGGCAGATTAACGCCCTGTCGGTGATTGAGTTCCCTGGCCACCCACGCGCGTTTGGGGAGCCTTCCCGTATCAGCTGCGTGGTGCATATTGGTGATGGTGAATTCACCGATATCGAACGCAAAGCCGAACTGGGCGGGAACATTCATGCGAAAGGCATGATGATCATGCAGGCGTTTTTAATGTCTGAGCTGCAGCTTGAGCAGCAGATCCCCTTCTCCGCCTCGCTGACGTTTGAGCAGTCCTACAGCGAAGTGGATGGCGATAGTGCCTCGATGGCAGAGCTGTGTGCCTTAATCAGCGCCCTGGCGGACGTGCCAATCAATCAGAACATCGCAATCACTGGTTCGGTGGATCAATTTGGTCGCGCTCAGCCTGTAGGAGGCCTCAATGAAAAAATCGAAGGCTTCTTTTCCATCTGCCAGCAGCGTGGTTTAAACGGCAAACAGGGTGTGATTATTCCTGCGCCTAATGCACGCCATTTAAGCCTCAGTCAGGATATTCTGGATGCGGTTGAACAAGGGCAATTCACTCTCTGGGCCATCGAAGGGATTGAGGATGCACTACCCTTACTGACAAACCTGGTTTGGGATGGCGAAGGACAAACAACCCTGATGCAGACCATCCAGGAGCGAATTGCTCAGGCGACACAACAGGATGCTCGTCATCGTTATCCATGGCCGTTACGCTGGTTAAGCTGGTTTAGTTCGAACTGATCGGACTTGTTCAGCGTACACGTGTTAGCTATCCTGCGTCCTTCACTAAAATAAGGCTTACTGAGAACATGGTAGATAAACGCGAATCCTATACAAAAGAAGATCTTCTTGCCTCTGGTCGCGGTGAACTGTTTGGCGCAAAAGGCCCGCAGTTACCGGCCCCGAACATGCTGATGATGGACCGTGTCGTGAAAATGACCGAAACCGGCGGCAACTTCGATAAGGGTTACGTAGAAGCAGAACTCGATATCAACCCGGACCTGTGGTTCTTCGGTTGCCACTTTATTGGCGATCCGGTAATGCCTGGCTGTCTGGGCCTGGATGCCATGTGGCAGCTGGTTGGCTTCTATCTGGGCTGGCTGGGCGGCGAAGGTAAAGGCCGCGCGCTGGGCGTGGGCGAAGTGAAATTCACGGGTCAGGTACTGCCTACCGCGAAGAAAGTGACCTATCGTATTCACTTCAAGCGCATCGTGAACCGCCGCCTGATTATGGGCTTGGCAGATGGCGAAGTGCTGGTAGACGGTCGTCTGATCTACAGCGCGAGCGACCTGAAAGTGGGTCTGTTCCAGGACACCTCCGCGTTCTGATAGTGCGTTTCGCAACGCCAGACCAGAAAGGCGAAACCTCCGCATTGCGGAGGTTTCTTTTTTTAAAGAGACGTTATCAGGCTATGAGTGCCCTGTCGCCGATGGCTTCTCGCCAGCCTCCAAGCCATTGTGACCTTTGATTTATCGTCTGATAAGGACACATTTCTTTAGAACGTCCAGCGATGCCGGCCTGATAACCACGTTGATGAGCCCGTTCCAGGCGATCTCGTTTCTGTCTCTTCATGCCTCGTTTCCCTCATTCTTTTGTCTGGTGGAAAGAAAACAGTGTCTGCACTCTATGTACAGGCACAGATAACGAATACCCCGAATTAGTCGCAGCGTCAATGTTCAAAATTCATACGGGTGTCATATTTGTGAGCTAGCCAGAAGATCATTTGTACAAAAAATGTGATGCGGCACAAGTAACAAACTGAAGTGAAAACGAAAAAAAACCGCAATCAGCGACGGGCCGGTTGCGGTTTTTGATGATGAATTTTACTTATGGCAGTCGAGAAATTTCCCTGGCGATACTGGCCGACTCCTGTGCCCAACCCTGAGCCAGGACTTTCACCATTTCGTCATAACCATCTTTCTGCTGTTTCAACTCCAGATGGAAAGGACGCTTGATCAGTTGCCCCTGATGATTCAGCAACCACTCCCCGCTGATCACCACCGCACCGTCATAACGGCCATGGAAGCCCGTTACTGTAACATTCAGCGTATCCTGATCGTTACCCAGCGGCTGCGATGCGACAACCCAACCCGGAAGCTGGCTGCCCAGATTGGCCACCAGCGTGTTGCGCAGCTGCTGATCCAACGGGCTGGCCCAGAGATTGTTCGTCGCAATCACGTATTTAACGTCGCTGGTCTGATAAACCACGCCGTTTCCGGCGAGGTAATCCGGCACGTTAACCTGCTCAACCCACAGCTGGCGGCTTCCCAGACTTGCCGTGCTTTGCCCGCCACTCTGGGTCGCCACAGGAAGCTGATAGTAGCTTTTGTTATCTACGCCTGAACTGCATGCCGTTAACAGCAGAGCACTCACCATCACTAGCCACTTATTCATTCTTTTGCCCTCTTCGGCTCAGGATCCTTTTTATCTTTCGCTTCGAATACCAGCGCGTTGCTCTTCTCGTTGAGCGTTTTCAGAACGGGCTGCAGTTCACGCAAGACCTGATCAAGACGTTGCATATCCGCCACCATCTTGTTATAGGCCGCTGAGCCAGGCTGGAAGCCCTGCATACTGCGGTTCAGCTCACGCAGCGTTTTCTGCATGTCCTGCGGCAGCTGCTGCATACTCTGGCTGGCGGTGATCTTGTTGATATTATCCAGCGTGGTCTGCAGACGTTGCATTGTCTCCTGGCTCTGGTGTAACGAACCGGTCGCCGCTTCAATCATCGGATTCAGTGGCAGATTGTTAATCTTATCCAGGGTTTCCATCAGACGCTGCTGGATCTGAGCCAGACCGCTGCTCACCGTTGGGATAATTTTGTAGCCACCGAATTCACGGATACCGGTAATCGGCGGCGCTTTCGGATAGAAGTCCATATCCACATACAGCGCACCGGTCACCAGATTGCCGGTTTTCAGCGATCCACGCAGACCGCGTTCCATCAGCTGGGTGATATGGGCAACAATATCCCGATTTTCGCCAATCTGGTTAAGCAGACGCTCCGGTTCAATGCGGATCAGCACCGGGATGCGGTAATCATCATCCAGTACCTGCTGAAGGCCCGGGACGAAGAACGGAACTTGCCCCACCGTACCGAGACGAATGCCGCGGAACTCAACAGGCGCCCCCGGCTGCAGGCCGCGAACGGAATCTTTAAAGAACATCAGGAAGTCAACGTGATCGGTATAGAGCGCATCCTGAATACTTTTTTGATCATCAAAGAGTCGGAAGGCGGTGTTCTCTGTAACCGGCTGCCCCAGATCGAGGCCTTCCGGGACGTCAAAGCTTACGCCTCCGCCAAACAGCGTGGTCAGCGAGCCCATTTCAACGCGCATGCCTGCCGACGTCAGATCCACTGCGATCCCGCTGTCTTTCCAGAAACGGACATTGCTGGTGACCAGTCGATCGTTTGGCGCATTAATGAAGAGCTGATAGCTGATCGCTCTTTTCTGCGGATCAAAGGTGCTTTTCTCAACCGACCCGACGCGATAACCACGGAACAGTACCGGGTCGCCCGCCGTGAGCTGGCCTGCTTTCTTGCTGTCGAGGATCACGCGGATACCCTTGGCATCAGGCGGCGCAAGCGGTGGCGAATCCAGAAGCTGGTATTTGGCTGGCTGGTTACCCTTAGCGCCGGGCTGAAGCTCAATATAGGCCCCCGACAGCAGCGTCCCTAAACCGCTGATCCCTTCACGCCCCACCTGCGGTTTAACGACCCAGAACACGGAATCGCCATGCAGCAGTTTTTCCATGCCGGCATTAAGGCGCGCCTTAATCTCCACATGGGTCAAATCGTCGGTCAGGGTTGCGCTTTCAACCACCCCCACATCCACGCTACGGCTTTTGATGGTCGTTTTACCGCCCTCAATCCCCTCGGCATTGGTGGTTATCAGCGTCACTTCCGGTCCCTGATGACTGTAATGATAAAACAGGATCCAAGCACCGATCAGCGCCGTCACGATGGGAAAAATCCACACCGGTGACCAGTTTTTGACCTTCTGCACTTTCGCCTCTCCACTCTTATTTTCCATGCTCTTACTCTTCCTCATGGCTTGATTCAGGCTCACGATCCCACGATAAACGAGGGTCGAAGGTCATGGCCGCAAACATGGTCATAATCACAACCAGCGCAAACATTAAAGCCCCCATCGCGGGATAAATACTCATCAGACCGCCCATCCGCACCAGCGCAGAGAGTACGGCAATCACAAACACGTCAATCATTGACCAGCGTCCGACAAACTCGACCACTTCATAAATCAGATGCATGCGTTCACTGTCGCGTTTTCCGTGGCCTTTCGCATCCCAGCAGAGCCAGGCGATGGCGATCATTTTTAACGTTGGCACCATAATACTGGCGATAAAGATAACGCCGGCGACCGGGTAGGAACCCTCCCCCCACAGCAGTATGACCCCGGCGAGGATCGTTGAGGGCATTTTATCCCCGAGCAAATCAGTGATCATGATCGGCAGAATATTGGCCGGCAGATAGAGCATGATGGAGGTCACCAGCAGCGCCATCGTCCACTGCAGACTATTTTTACGGCGTACATGACCTTTCGTTTCACAGCGCGGACAAACGTCAAGATCGGCGGGCAGCACAGCGGTACAGCACGGGCACGAACGCAGCCCCTGCCGAATACCCGGTACGCCAACTTTCACCGTCTGCGCAAGCGTCGGTGCCGGCGCGATATCGTCCCACACCCAGCGCCTGTCGACGCACTGGAAGGCGCGCAGCTGCAGGACGCAGTACAGACACCAGGGAATAAAGCTGCTGCCGATCCCCACGTCACCGTACGCCATCAGCTTCACGAAACTGACCAGAATGCCCGCCAGGAAGATCTCGGCCATCCCCCAGCTTTTGAGCTGAAAAAGGATACGCGCGAGTTTGATTTTTAGTGATGGCGGCATCCTGACGCGGTTTACCAGCATCAGGATAACGACCAGACAAAAAGCCGGGACTATCTGAACGAAGAGCAGAAAAAAGGTACCGAGGCTGGCGTAATCTTCTGAGAACATCACGCCCGGAATTTCAAGCAAATCCACCTGGCTGGTCATCCCCCCCACCTTCATATAGATGAACGGGAAGAGATTGGAGAGCAGCAGCATGAACAGTGCCGCCAGTGCGTAAGCGGTGGGACGCTGCCGCGGCGCGTCCCACTCGGTTGTCAACGTCGTACCGCAACGTGGACACAGGGCTTTATGTCCGTGACCAAGCTCTGGCAACGCCACGAGCATATCGCATTGCGAGCATAATATATGCCTGTCGGCATGGTGCTGGTCACACATATGTTATCCCTGTTTATGCGCCGTTTTTAAGAGACTCAAGGTACTCCCAGCGCTCAAAGGCGTCTTCCAGGGCTTTTTCAGCCGCGGAGAGTTCAGCCAATACTTTCTGAGTATAGTCATGCGATTGGGTAAAGAATGACGCATCAGCAACCTGTTTTTGCAGATCCTCAAGCGCGGCCTCCAGTTCTTCAAGACGCTGCGGTAGCCCCTCCAGTTCGCGCTGCAGGTTATAGCTTAGTTTAGCCGAGGTTTTCTTGACAGTTTCTGCTTTTGTTACAACAGGTTCAGAACTTATTTTGGACTTTGCCTGTTTCTGCGCCAGAGACTGCGACTGCTGCCCTTTTGCATCGTGATAGCCGCCGACATATTGTCCAATTCGACCTTCACCTTCGAAAATCCAGCACTCGGTCACAGTGTTATCAACAAACTGACGATCGTGGCTGACGAGCATCACGGTTCCCTGATAGCCATCAATCAGTTCTTCCAGCAGTTCCAGCGTTTCGACATCCAGATCGTTGGTCGGTTCATCGAGGATCAGCAGGTTGCTTGGCTTCAGGAACAGACGTGCCAGCAGAAGACGATTTCGCTCACCGCCTGACAGGGCACGTACCGGCGTCATCGCACGTTTCGGATGGAACAGGAAGTCCTGCAGGTAGCCCAGCACATGGCGCGGCTTGCCGTTCACCATCACCTCCTGCTTACCTTCGGCGAGGTTATCCATCACCGTTCTGTCCGGATCCAGTTCCGCGCGGTGCTGATCGAAGTAGGCCACTTCGAGTTTCGTACCGCAGTGAATGCGCCCGCTGTCGGCCTGAAGCTGTCCGAGCATCAGTTTCAACAGCGTGGTTTTACCGCAGCCGTTCGGGCCAATCAGGGCGATTTTGTCGCCGCGCTGGACCTGAGCCGAGAACTCTTTCACCAGGACTTTACCGTCCACCTGATAGTTCACGTTTTCCATTTCGAAGACAATCTTGCCGGAACGGGAGGCCTCTTCCACCTGCATTTTGGCGCTGCCCATCACTTCACGGCGTTCGCTACGTTCACGGCGCATGGCCTTCAGGGCACGCACGCGGCCTTCGTTACGGGTACGGCGGGCTTTGATCCCCTGGCGGATCCACACCTCTTCCTGCGCCAGCTTGCGGTCAAACTCGGCATTCTGCAGCTCTTCCACGCGCAGGTTTTCTTCTTTCTCCAGCAGATAGGTATCGTAATCGCCTGGATAGGTCACCAGCTTACCGCGGTCGAGATCGACAATACGCGTCGCCATATTGCGAATAAACGAACGGTCGTGAGATATAAAGATGATGGTGCCGCTGAAGGTTTTCAGGAACCCTTCCAGCCAGTCAATCGCTTCGATATCCAGGTGGTTCGTCGGTTCGTCCAGCAGCAGCACCTTCGGCCCGCTGACCAGCGCACGTCCCAGGGCCGCTTTACGCAGCCAGCCGCCGGAGAGCGCGGACAGTTCCATATCCGCTTCGAGACCAAGCTGCGCCAGCACCTCATTAATGCGGTTTTCAAGCTGCCACAGACCGTGATGATCGAGCATCTCCTGCACTTTCGCCAGCTCGTTGAGATTCTTGTCGCTCGGGTCGGTCATCACCAGATGCGAAATCTCATGATAGCGCTTCAGGTATTCAGCCTGCTCAGAGATGCCTTCCGCCACGAAATCGTACACGCTACCGGTCACGTGGCGCGGTGGATCCTGCTGCAGGCGGGAGACAATCAGATCCTGTTCGTAAACAATCCGCCCGTCATCCAGGCCCTGTTCACGGTTGAGGATTTTCATCAGGGTGGATTTACCCGCGCCATTACGGCCCACCAGACAGACGCGCTCGTTATCTTCGATGTGCAGTTCGGCATTATCGAGAAGCGGTGCGTCGCTGAAGGAGAGCCACGCGCCGTGCATACTAATTAAAGACATTTATTTTTCCTTTCAGACCGCGGTAATCAACCAGCAGTTATGGATTTGACGGTTACGGGCAAAGTCCTGAGACAGCGTTTTTTGGCTGATTTCTTGTGCTTTCAGTCCCAGGGCTGCTAAGCCGTCATGATCCATACGGAAGCCGCGTTTGTTGTTCGAGAACATAATCGTGCCGCCTTTACGCAGCAGGCGTTTCAGGTCGGTCATCAGGCGCAGGTGATCGCGTTGTACATCAAAGCTATCTTCCATACGCTTGGAGTTGGAGAAGGTCGGCGGATCGATAAAGATCAGGTCGAACTGCTCATCGGTATCACGCAGCCAGCCCAGCACGTCAGCCTGCATCAGACGATGCTGACGTCCGGTTAAGCCGTTCAGGCGCAGGTTGCGCTCTGCCCACTCCAGATAGGTGCGGGACATATCGACCGTAGTGGTGCTGCGCGCGCCGCCCAGCCCCGCATGCACGCTGGCGCTGCCGGTATAGGAGAACAGGTTGAGGAAATCTTTACCCTTGCTCATCTGGCCCAGCATACGGCGGGCGATACGGTGGTCAAGGAACAGGCCGGTATCGAGGTAGTCGGTCAGGTTAACCCACAGGCGGGCGTTATATTCGCCCACTTCGATAAAGTCGCCCTTCTCGCCCATCTTCTGATACTGGTTTTTCCCTTTCTGGCGTTCACGGGTTTTGAGCACCAGTTTGTTTGGCGCAATCCCCAGCACGGCGATGGTGGCTGCAATGACGTCCAGCATGCGCTGACGCGCTTTTTGCGCATCAATGGTTTTTGGTGGCGCGTATTCCTGAATCACCACCCAGTCCGCGTAGCGGTCAACCGCCACGTTGTACTCCGGCAGATCGGCGTCATACAGGCGATAGCATTCAATGCCTTCCTGCTTCGCCCATTTTTCAAATTTCTTCAGGTTCTTACGCAGACGGTTAGCGTAATCTTCCGCCACGCCCGACGGTTTGCTGTCCGCCGCCTTCTCTGCCAGATGGTAGTTTTTCTGCACGCAGTCCAGCGGGCCATTCTTCGCCTTAAACTGGCGATCGGCGCGCAGTTGCAGGCAGCTCAGCAATTCCGGTGAGGCGCTAAAGAGGGAGAGATTCCAGCCGCCAAAGTAATCTTTCATGTTGCGGCCGAGCAGGCTGTGCAGGGCAATCAGCGCCGGTTCGCTGTCGAGACGCTCACCGTATGGCGGGTTGCTGATAACCGTACCGTAAGGCCCTTTCGGCAGCGGGTTGGTCAGGTTGGCGACATCTTTCACCTCGAAGGTGATCAGCTCGCCGATACCGGCACGACGGGCGTTGCTGCGCGCACGTTCAATCACGCGCGGATCGCTGTCCGAACCGTAGAAGTGGGAGGTGTACTCCGCCAGGCCTTTACGTGCGCGGGCCTGAGCGTCCGCTTTCACCTCTTTCCAGATGGCTTCATCGTGCTGCGCCCAGCCTTTGAAGCCCCACTGGCCGCGGTGCAGTCCCGGCGCGCGGTCGGTGGCCAGCATAGCCGCTTCAATCAGCAGCGTACCGGAGCCACACATCGGGTCGAGCAATGGCGTGCCTGGCTGCCAGCCGGAGCGCATCACGATGGCGGCGGCCAGGGTTTCTTTGATCGGTGCCATACCGGTGCGATCGCGGTAGCCACGCAGATGTAAGCCCGCCCCGCTCAGATCGAGAGAGATACTTGCTGTGTCGCCATTGAGCCAGACGTTAATGCGCAGATCCGGGTTTTCACGATCGACATTTGGTCGTTCCTTATTTTTACGCGTGAAACAGTCCACAATGGCGTCTTTGACGCGCAAGGCACCGTACTGGCTGTTGCGGATCTCGTCGTTCACGCCGTTGAAATGCACCGCGAAGGTGGCATCTGGAGTGAAGATCTCTGTCCAGTCGATCATCTGAACGCCGGTATAGAGGTCAAGGTCACTGTAAACCTTACACTCCTTCATCGGCAGCATGATGCGCGATGCCAGACGGCTCCACATCAGGCTCTGGTAAATAAGCCGTGTGTCGCCCTCAAAATGGACACCACCCTGAACCACCTGGCACTCTTGCGCACCCAGGGCTTCCAGTTCAGTTTTTAACAGCTCTTCCAGCCCACGGGCCGTACTGGCAAACAGAGAATTCATATCGTCACTTTTACTCTAAGAAAATTGTCGCGCATTATAGCTAATATGGCGTGTATGTCATAAAGTTGAAGGCTTATTTTCATTCGAGGGACTGTGCAGTGGCGACCTTATCCAGGCTTTTTATTCATCCGGTGAAATCCATGCGCGGCATCGGCGTTTCTCACGCCCTGGCCGACATGAGCGGATTTGCCTTCGATCGTATCTTCATGGTCACCGAGCCGGACGGGACGTTCATTACCGCACGCCAGTTCCCGCAGATGGTTCGCTTTACCCCTTCTCCGCTTCATGACGGTTTGCACCTGACCGCACCGGATGGTGAAAGTCGGGTGATCCGCTTTGCTGATTTTGCGCCTGTCGATGCGCCAACGGAAGTGTGGGGCAATCATTTTACCGCACGCATTGCCCCGGAAGAGATTAACCGCTGGCTAAGCGGCTTTTTCTCCCGCGACGTGCAGCTTCGCTGGGTTGGGCCGGAACTGACGCGTCGCGTGAAGCGTCACGACGCAGTTCCGCTCTCCTTCGCCGATGGCTTCCCGTTCCTGCTGACCAATGAAGCCTCGCTGCGTGATTTACAACGCCGCTGCAAAGCCAGCGTTCAGATGGAGCAGTTCCGTCCGAACCTGGTGGTGACGGGAGCAGACGCCTGGGAAGAAGACACCTGGAAAGTAATCCGCATTGGCAGCGTTATTTTTGACGTGGTGAAGCCCTGCAGCCGCTGCATTTTCACGACGGTGAGTCCGGAGAAAGGCCAGAAGCACCCTTCCGGCGAGCCGCTGAAGACCCTGCAGTCCTTCCGTACCGCGCAGGATAACGGCGATGTCGATTTTGGCCAGAACCTTATCCCACGCTCCAGCGGCGCGATCCGTGTCGGTGACGAGGTAGAAATTCTTGCCCGTGGACCCGCACGCGTTTACGGCGCAGGCCAGGAAGAGGAGGCTGTCGATATTGAGACGCCAGTCAGCTCGGCGGTGGATATTCACTGGTAGGGCAGCGTCATTCGGGGAAATAATCAGCAGGTTTTACTTGAGCAACTGGAACAAGCGGGGATCCGCATACCCTATTCCTGCCGCGCGGGGATCTGTGGCTGCTGTCGAATCAAACTGGTGGAGGGCGAGGTCAGTGCGCTGAAAAAATCAGCGATTGCCGAAGACGGGACCATTCTGTGCTGCAGCTGTATCCCAAAAACGTCGGTACAGCTGGAAGCTTAAACCGCCTGCTCAAGGCTGAACGAGTCCATACGCAACTGCGGTTTCAGCCTGTCGTTCATTACCTTTATGGCATCCCCAAGCTGCATCGTCCGCCCGGCAATGGTCACGCCGGGCTGGGCCAGCAGACAGAGCGCGGCATTTTCGCCAGGCTCAACCACCAGCAAACTGACCTCTTCTGCCGTATCGCTCAGATTGACGCAGGCTGCGTCACCCGTTGCCGGGGTCCAGTTCATGTTGTGCGCAAGAAAGTGCCAGCTTTTCGGCATCTGTGGTTTCAGGAAACGGATCGCGACCAGCGCATTTAATACCAGTTCGGCACGCTGCTCTTTAGAGAGAACCAGATCGCGACATTTCTCCTCAAAGGAGAAATAAAGCGCAGCGTCATCCACGCAAAAGCCAGACGGGGAAAACGCATCCGGGGTTAACATTCGGCGGGCAAAACGAGAACGAAACAACATGCCATTGGCTAAATCGAGCATCATTCGATCATGCTCGTCGCAAAAATACCAGCGCCAGTTATCGTCAGGTTTAATTCGCATGTTTCTCTCCCGTACCCAAACGTCCTGTACTAAAAATGTCCTGATTGCCGCTTCGTTTATAACACCATTAATAAAAGACCATAATGTCTAAATAAGCAACAGTGACGGAATATAAAACAACCAGGGCTGGAAATAAAGCCCTGGTTGTCTGATTAGGAGAAAAGATTAGATATGAGTAACGATTTCTTTAATCAGCGGCGGCCCTTTAAAAATAAAGCCGGAATAGATTTGCACCAGTGACGCACCTGCCGCCATCTTCTCGCGCGCAGCTATCACGGAGTCAATGCCACCGACGCCAATAATCGGCAGGCGTCCTTTTAATTCCGCAGACAGGGCACGAATAATTTCGGTGCTTTTTAATTGTACTGGACGACCGCTTAACCCACCCGCTTCATCACAGTTTTTCATTCCCTGTACGAGGGAGCGATCGAGGGTGGTATTGGTCGCAATCACGCCATCAATATTATGGCGAACTAAACTGTCAGCAACCTGGATCAATTCTTCCGCAGAAAGATCCGGGGCGATCTTAACCGCCACCGGAACATATTTATGGTGGATCGCCTGCAGGGCATTTTGTTTATTTTTAATGGCGCTCAGAAGATCGTCCAGCGCTTCACCATATTGTAAGGATCGCAGGCCCGGAGTATTGGGTGAAGAAATATTCACCGCGATATAACCGGCGTAGGCGTAGACTTTTTCCATACAAATCAGGTAGTCATCTTTACCCTGCTCGACTGGCGTATCTTTATTTTTGCCGATATTGATGCCTAATACCCCATCAAAATGGGCTTTTTTTACGTTCTCCACCAGGTGATCCACACCGTGGTTGTTAAAGCCCATGCGGTTGATCAACCCTTCGGCTTCGACCAGGCGGAACAGGCGCGGCTTGTCATTTCCCGGCTGCGGACGCGGGGTGACGGTACCAATTTCGATGGAGCCAAATCCCATCGCGCCCAGGGCATCAATGCACTCGCCATTTTTATCCAGACCTGCCGCCAGACCCAGCGGGTTTTTAAAAGTCAGTCCCATGCACTGCACAGGTTTTTCCGGCACGTTCTGGCGCACCAGCGCGGCCAGCGGCGTTCCGGTAATACGACGTAATTGCTGGAATGTAAATTCATGAGCGCGCTCAGGATCGAGCTGGAAAAGGGCTTTACGAACGAAGGGGTAGTACATGAACTCTCCTGGATTCCCGGTGTGCAAACCGGGAGGGGATTATGGGCGATCCCGGCGCGAAAGGGAATTGACCTGTGGCAAAAAAAGCCGCGTAAAACGCAATCGTTTACCTGCCCGGGGATTTCTTATGCTCTTTTTCGCATTTTAATTGCAGATAAATCATTTAGTGGAATAACCGCGCGATGTCACACTCCTGAAAATTGTTATGAATGTTAGATAAAAGCAAACAATTGGTTATAAGGAGGAAGTATGCGCGTCATTACTCTGGCCGGAAGTCCACGATTCCCTTCGCGCTCCAGCGCCCTGCTGGAATATGCCCGTGAAAAGCTCAATGCCCTGGATGTGGAAGTGTGCCACTGGAACCTGCATAACTTCGAACCTGAGGATCTGCTCTACGCCCGTTTTGACAGCCCCGCGCTCAAAACCCTGACAGAACAGCTTAAAGACGCGGACGGCTTAATCGTCGCCACGCCGATTTATAAAGCCTCTTTTTCCGGCGCGCTGAAAACCTTGCTTGATTTGCTTCCTGAACGCGCACTGGATGGCAAGGTGGTGTTGCCGCTGGCCACAGGCGGCACAGTCGCCCATTTACTGGCGGTGGATTACGCCCTGAAGCCGGTCCTGAACGCGCTGAAAGCGCAGGAGATCCTCCACGGCGTCTTCGCGGATGACTCCCAGGTCATTGACTATCAGCACAAACCACACTTTACGCCTAATCTGCAAACCCGCCTCGATAACGCTCTGGAAACCTTCTGGCATGCCCTGCATCGCAGGGATATTCAGGCCCCGGCGTTTGGTCAGCCTCAAGGAGTCGCTCATGTTTAAAATCTTATCCCGCGTCGGACTGGCAGGTCTGATGGCACTGACGTCGCTGGCCCATGCCGCAGATAACGCCCCTGAGAGCTTACGCATCGGTTACCAGAAAGGCAGCGTGAGTATGGTGCTGGCCAAAAGCCACCAGCTTCTGGAAAAACGTTTCCCGGACACCAAATTCTCCTGGGTTGAGTTTCCCGCTGGCCCCCAGATGCTGGAAGCCCTGAACGTCGGCAGTATTGATCTGGGCAGTACAGGCGATATTCCGCCAATATTCGCCCAGGCCGCCGGAGCGGACCTCGTCTACGTGGGCGTTGAGCCGCCTAAACCGAAGGCCGAAGTGATTCTGGTACCGGAAAAGAGCGACATCAAAAGCGTCGCCGATCTTAAAGGACATAAAGTTGCGTTTCAGAAAGGTTCCAGCTCGCATAACCTGCTGTTGCGTGCCCTGCAGGAAGCCGGGCTGAAGTTCACCGATATTCAGCCCGGCTATCTGACCCCGGCTGATGCGCGCGCCGCCTTCCAGCAAGGGAATGTGGATGCCTGGGCCATCTGGGATCCGTACTATTCCGCCGCACTGCTGCAGGGCGGCGTGCGGGTACTGAAAGACGGTACCACCCTGAAACAGACCGGCTCGTTCTACCTTGCCGCAAAACCGTATGCGGAAAAAAACGGCGCATTTATTCAGAACGTACTGGATACCTTTACACAGGCCGATGCCCTGACTCAAAGCCAGCGTCAGGAGAGTATTGCCCTGCTGGCAAAAACCATGGGCTTACCTGAACCGGTGATCGCGAGCTATCTCAGCCACCGTCCACCGACCACCATTTCCCCCGTAGATGCACACGTTGCCGCACTTCAGCAGCAAACCGCTGACCTCTTCTATCAAAATCACCTGGTTCCTAAGCAGGTGGATATTCGTGAACGTATCTGGCAACCCGCAGGCAAAGAAGGAACAAAATCATGAGTCTGAATCTTTTCTGGTTTTTACCCACCCACGGTGATGGACACTATCTTGGTACAGAAGAGGGTTCACGCCCGGTTGACCACGGCTATCTGCAGCAGATAGCGCAGGCGGCGGATCGCATCGGTTTCACCGGGGTACTGATCCCAACCGGACGATCCTGTGAAGATGCCTGGCTGGTCGCCGCCTCGATGATCCCGGTGACTCAGCGGCTAAAGTTCCTGGTTGCGCTGCGCCCGAGCGTCGTCTCCCCCACCGTGGCGGCGCGTCAGGCGGCAACACTCGACAGACTGTCCAACGGCCGTGCCCTGTTTAACCTGGTGACGGGCAGCGATCCCCAGGAGCTGGCGGGCGACGGCGTGTTCCTCGACCACACCGAGCGCTATGAGGCCTCTGCCGAGTTCACCCGCGTCTGGCGACGTCTGCTGGAGGGTGAGACCGTGACCTTCGAAGGCAAGCATATTCACGTTCGCGACGCGAAGCTTTACTTCCCGCCGGTGCAGCAGCCGCGCCCTCCCCTCTATTTTGGCGGATCGTCAGATGTGGCGCAGGACCTGGCGGCAGAGCAGGTCGATCTGTATCTCACCTGGGGCGAACCGCCTGAGCTGGTAAAAGAAAAAATTGACCAGGTCCGCGCCAAAGCGGCCGCCCATGGCCGCAAGGTGCGCTTCGGTATTCGTCTGCATGTGATTGTGCGTGAGACCAATGAAGAAGCCTGGCAGGCGGCCGACCGTCTGATTTCTCATCTGGATGATGAGACTATCGCCAAAGCGCAGGCCGCGTTTGCCAAAACTGACTCTGTAGGACAGCACCGGATGGCTTCCCTGCACAACGGCAAACGCGAGAATCTGGAGATCAGCCCGAACCTGTGGGCAGGCGTGGGTCTGGTGCGCGGCGGTGCGGGTACGGCGCTGGTCGGCGACGGTCCAACCGTGGCCGCGCGGATTAATGAATACGCAGAGCTTGGGATCGACAGCTTTATTCTCTCAGGCTATCCGCACCTGGAAGAGGCGTATAAGGTGGGTGAACTGCTGTTCCCGCATCTGGATGTGGCCATCCCGGAAATTCCCCAGCCCCGCCAGCTGCAGCTGCAGGGCGAAGCCGTGGCCAACGAATTTATCCCGCGAAAAGTTGCGCAAAGCTAAGGAGTAACCATGTCTGCCACCTCACAAAAATGGTTGCTGCGCGCCGCGCCGTGGTTTTTACCCGTCGGTATTGTGGCTATCTGGCAGCTCGCGTCGTCCACCGGCTGGCTGTCGAGCCGCATTCTGCCCTCCCCGGAGGGCGTTATCGAAGCGTTCTGGTCGTTAAGCGTCAGCGGCGAGCTGTGGCAGCATCTGGCGATCAGCTCCTGGCGCGCGGTGATTGGTTTTTCCATCGGCGGTAGCATCGGCCTGGTGCTGGGGTTGATCAGCGGCCTGTCCCGCTGGGGTGAACGGCTGCTGGATACGTCCATTCAGATGCTGCGCAACGTGCCGCATCTGGCGCTGATCCCGCTGGTGATTTTATGGTTTGGTATTGATGAGAGCGCCAAGATTTTCCTCGTGGCGCTGGGCACGCTATTCCCGATTTACATCAACACCTGGCACGGCATCCGCAACATCGATCGCGGTCTGGTGGAGATGGCGCGCAGCTACGGTTTATCAGGCTTCGCGCTATTTACTCACGTCATTCTGCCCGGCGCCCTGCCCTCGATTATGGTCGGGGTGCGTTTTGCGCTCGGCCTGATGTGGCTGACGCTGATCGTCGCGGAAACCATCTCTGCCAACTCCGGCATTGGCTATCTGGCGATGAACGCCCGCGAATTCCTGCAAACGGATGTGGTCGTGGTCGCCATCATCCTTTACGCCCTGCTCGGCAAACTCGCCGATGTCAGCGCCCAGTGGCTGGAACGCAGCTGGCTACGCTGGAATCCAGCCTATACCACTTCGGAGGCGAAAGCATGAATACAGCCCGACTGACTCAGGGTACCCCGCTGTTGCTCAGCGGTGTCACCAAACGCTACGGTGAAAACACCATTCTTAACGGACTGGATCTGCACATTCCCGCCGGGCAATTTGTGGCCGTTGTCGGCCGCAGCGGCGGCGGCAAGAGCACACTGTTGCGTCTTTTAGCGGGGCTGGAGTCCCCCAACGGCGGCGACATTCTGGCGGGCACGACGCCGCTGGCCAATATTCAGGACGATACCCGTATGATGTTCCAGGACGCACGGCTGCTGCCGTGGAAAACAGTCATCGACAATGTCGGGCTCGGTCTTAAGGGCAACTGGCGGGATGAAGCCCGCCAGGCGCTGGCCGCCGTCGGGCTGGAACATCGAGCCGATGAATGGCCTGCGGCGTTGTCGGGTGGACAGAAGCAGCGTGTGGCGCTGGCGCGGGCGTTGATTCACCGTCCGGGCCTGCTGTTGCTCGATGAACCGCTGGGCGCGCTCGATGCCCTGACGCGAATCGACATGCAGGATTTGATTGCATCCCTCTGGCAGGCGCACGGCTTTACGGTGCTGCTGGTGACGCATGACGTGAGCGAAGCCGTCGCAATGGCCGACCGGGTGCTGTTAATAGAAGACGGGAAAATTGGGCTGGATCTGACGGTAGACCTTCCACGCCCTCGTCGCGTCGGTTCCGCAAGGCTGGCGGAGCTCGAAGCTGAAGTGCTGGATCGGGTGATGAAACGGGGGGGGAATGAGCACGCATTGATCAAAGCTAATGCCTGATGCCCTCACCCCGGCCCTCTCCCACGGGGAGAGGGAGAAAACCCTATGTAGGCCCGGTAAGCGTAGCGCCACCGGGCTTTTACATCAGGCCAACGCTTTAGCAATCTTCTCGTACAGATCGCCTGACAGGTTTTCCAGCCCTTTCAGTTGCTCAAGCGCGGCACGCATCTTCGCCTGACGCTTCTCGTCGTAACGTTTCAGACGGATCAGCGGCTCAATCAGACGCGATGCCACCTGCGGGTTACGGCTGTTCAGCTCGGTCAGCATTTCAACCATAAACTGATAACCGCTGCCATCTTCGGCGTGGAACGCCGCCGGGTTGCTGCTGGCAAACGCGCCAATCAGGGAACGCACGCGGTTGGGGTTGCTCATGGTAAAGGAGCGATGCTTCAGCAGGCTGCGAACGGTGCTGAGGGCATCGGCCGCCGGACTGGTCGCCTGCAGAATGAACCACTTGTCCATCACCAGACCATCCTGATGCCATTTGTCGTCGTACTCCTGCATCAGCGCATCGCGGCAAGGCAGTTCGGCTGCAACGCTTGCGCCCAGCGCGGCAAGCGCGTCGGTCATGTTATCCGCGTCGTGATACTGCTTGCTCACCAGGGTGTTCGCCAGCCCGGTTTCACCAAACGCCAGATAGCGCAGGCAGGTGTTACGCAGAGAACGTTTACCGATGTCCGCATGCTCCACGCGATACGCGTCAAGCTTATTGGCGTTGTAGACCGCCAGGAACTCATCGGCCAGCTCGGTCGCCAGCGTGCGGGTCAGCGCTTCACGCACCGCCACGATGGCGATCGGGTCAATAATGTCAAACAGCTCCGCAATTTCCGTCGCGGACGGCAGAGTCAGGATTTCAGCCGCCAGTGCCGGATCAATCTTCTCGTCCAGCAGGATGGCGCGGAACGCGTCAGCCACATGAACCGGCAGCGTCAGCGGCTGGCCCTGCTGGTAACGGTTCACGTTCAGCTTGATGTAGGTTGCCAGCAGGCTTTGTGCCGCATCCCAGCGGGAGAAGTCGTTGCGCGCGTGACGCATCAGGAACGTCAGTTGCTGATCGCTCCACTTGTACTCCAGCTTCACTGGCGCAGAGAATTCACACAGCAGCGCAGGTACCGGCTGGAAATAGACGTTATCGAAGATAAAGGTCTGCTCGGCCTGGGTCACGTTCAACACGTGGTGCACCGGGTGGCCGCCCTTCTGCAATGGGATGACTTTGCCTTCGTTATCGTACAGCTCAATACTGAACGGAATGTGAAGCGGATATTTCTCTTCCTGCTCTGCCGTCGGCGGCGTGCGCTGACTGATGGTCAGCGTGTACTGCTCGGTTTCCGGATTGTAATCGTCTTTGACGGTGACAATCGGCGTACCGGCCTGGCTGTACCAGCGGCGGAAATGAGAGAGATCGACATTGGAGGCATCTTCCATCGCCTGCACAAAGTCGTCGCAGGTGGCCGCACTGCCGTCATGACGCTCAAAGTACAGCTGCATCCCTTTCTGGAAATTCTCCTCACCCAGCAGGGTGTGGATCATACGGATAATTTCCGCCCCTTTTTCATACACCGTCAGGGTGTAGAAGTTGTTCATCTCAATGACTTTATCCGGGCGGATCGGGTGCGCCATTGGGCTGGCATCTTCCGCAAACTGCAGGCCACGCATGGTACGCACATTGTTGATGCGGTTTACCGCACGAGACCCCAGATCGGAGCTGAACTCCTGGTCACGGAAGACGGTCAGGCCCTCTTTCAGGCTCAGTTGGAACCAGTCGCGGCAGGTGACGCGGTTACCGGTCCAGTTATGGAAATACTCGTGGCCGATGACGCGCTCGATATCAAGATAATCTTTATCGGTGGCGGTATCGGTACGCGCCAGCACATATTTGGAGTTAAAGACGTTAAGGCCTTTGTTCTCCATTGCACCCATGTTGAAGAAGTCGACAGCGACGATCATATAGATGTCGAGGTCGTATTCGAGGCCGAAGCGCTCTTCGTCCCACTTCATGGAGTTGATGAGCGAGGTCATCGCCCATGGGGCGCGGTCCAGGTTGCCGCGATCAACAAACAGCTCAAGCGCCACCTCGCGACCCGAGCGCGTTTTGAAGGTGTCGCGCAGCACGTCGAAATCTCCCGCTACCAGCGCAAACAGGTAGCACGGTTTCGGGAACGGATCCTGCCACTGAACCCAGTGACGGCCATTTTCCAGCTCGCCTTCACCGACGCGGTTACCGTTGGAGAGCAGGAAGGGATAAAGCTTTTTATCGGCGATGATTTTGGTGGTGAAGCGCGCCAGAACGTCCGGGCGGTCCAGATACCAGGTAATGTGACGGAACCCTTCCGCTTCGCACTGGGTGCACAACGCCACGCCAGACTGATAAAGCCCTTCCAGCGCCGTGTTGGCGGCCGGGCTGATTTCATTCACGATGCGCAGCGTAAACTTTTCCGGCAGGTTGTCGATGACCAGCTGGTTGTTTTCTTCTTTATAGTCAGACCACGCTTCATCATTAATCTGCAGGGAGACCAGCGTCAGGTCTTCACCATCCAGACGCAGCGGCACGGCTGTTGCGCTGTGGCGCGTCACCTGGCTCACCGCCGTCACAACGGTTTTAGTGGCATCCAGGTCAAAAGTCAGATCGATATCGCTAATCAGGTAATCCGGCGCACGGTAGTCGTGGCGGTATTTGGCTTGTGGCTGTTGTGTCATAGAAAACCTTATGCATCGTTTGTCGAGTAACGTTTCAATATATTCCTGTTGTGTAAAACGCGCTACGCAGAATGTTCATCTTTTCAGGAACAAAACCCTTTTTTGCTACATTTATATAATATGAACTCATAGTTTTTAAAATCGATAAAGATCGTCCAGGAGCGCTTTAAACAAGGGATGAGCGAGATCGAGACAAATCAAGATTTACGAACTTTAACGAACTTCATAGACCACTTTTGCCCCATCCATGCCCCACAACCCTTTTCATCGGATCGCTTATGCCATCTGGTCTACAGTCCATTTTCGCTTCGCAATACCTACCAAAAACCACCGAAAATCTAATCACTGGCTTTCATCTTCCTTGACAGACTTTATCATTGCGGTGTAAATACTGTATATAAAACCAGTACTCATGAGGTGCGTTATGTTCGTTGAACTCGTTTATGACAAAAGAAACGTTGAAGGGTTGGAGGGCGCTCAGGAGATCATTCTTGCAGAGTTGACTAAACGTGTTCATACCGTCTTCCCGGCCTCCTCTGTCCGCGTAAAGCCGATGCAGGCTAATGCAGTAAATAGCAACTGCACAAAGACAGAGAAAGAGAAGTTGAACCGGTTAATTGAGGAGATGTTTGAAGAGGTCGATATGTGGCTGGTCAAAGATTAACAAACCGATTATCTACCGTTCCGTAGATAACATGACCTGCCCCCACGATTAGATACAACACTCAGTTAGTAACGTCGGAATCTTCATTCTCAGAATGACCCTTTCTCCAGCCCGCTGCAAATTCAGACGGTGTCTGATAATTCAGCGTGGAGTGCGGGCGGCATTCGTTATAATCCTGCCGCCAGTCATTAATAATTTTCCTGGCATGAACGATATCGCTGAACCAGTGCTCATTCAAACATTCATCGCGAAATCGTCCGTTAAAGCTCTCAATAAATCCGTTCTGCGC
>NZ_POVL01000043.1 GCF_002939185.1 Enterobacter sichuanensis
TTAGTACTGCTGGCCATCATCATTTTCCAGGACCCTACGTTCTTAAGCCTGTTGAACCTGAGTAACATCCTGACCCAATCCTCCGTGCGTATTATCATTGCGCTGGGCGTAGCGGGCCTGATCGTCACCCAGGGGACAGACCTTTCTGCCGGTCGCCAGGTCGGCCTGGCGGCGGTTATCGCGGCAACCCTGCTGCAGTCGATGGAAAACGCCAACAAGGTCTTCCCGGAAATGGCCACCATGCCCATTTTCGTGGTGATCCTGATTGTCTGCGCCATCGGTGCGGTGATTGGTCTGATCAACGGTATTATCATCGCCTACCTGAACGTGACGCCATTTATCACCACGCTGGGTACGATGATCATCGTTTACGGTATCAACTCCCTGTACTACGACTTTGTCGGTGCGTCTCCTATTTCGGGCTTTGACAGCGGCTTCTCAAGCTTTACGCAAGGGTTTATCGCGCTGGGCAGCTTCCGCCTGTCGTATATCACCTTCTATGCCCTGATTGCGGTGGCCTTCGTCTGGATCCTGTGGAACAAAACGCGCTTTGGTAAAAACATCTTCGCTATCGGGGGTAACCCGGAAGCGGCGAAAGTCTCCGGCGTCAACGTTGCCCTGAACCTGCTCATCATCTATGCCCTGTCCGGGGTGTTCTACGCCTTCGGCGGGATGCTGGAAGCGGGCCGTATCGGCTCTGCCACCAACAACCTTGGCTTTATGTACGAGCTGGATGCGATCGCAGCCTGCGTGGTGGGCGGCGTCTCCTTCAGCGGTGGTGTGGGTACCGTACTCGGCGTGGTGACCGGTGTGATCATCTTCACCGTCATCAACTACGGGCTGACCTATATCGGCGTAAACCCGTACTGGCAGTACATCATCAAGGGCGCCATCATCATCTTCGCGGTCGCGCTGGATTCACTGAAATACGCGCGTAAGAAGTAAGCCTCACTCGTCTCCTCTGGCCCGCTCAACGAGCGGGCTTTTTTATGCCCTACGCCAGATTTGACTCCTCCCGGGTCACAATGCGCTCAAACCAGTCGAGTTCTGAGAGCTTGCAGGCAACCCACTGTTCAGAAAAGGCCTCACCCAGGCTGTCGGTGAGATACTGACAGCGGGCGAAGGTCTCAATCGCTTCCTGCTGAAACAGCGGCAGGTCGGGTTGGTCCTGCTGCGGTTCAGCCAACGCCTCCTCGTCGATATTTTCCAGCCCGTACAGCATGCCGGTCAGGAGGGTTGCAACCACCAGATAGGGATTAGCATCAGCTCCGGCCAGACGGTACTCAATGCGACGGTTGCTGTCATCCGAGCAGGGGATCCGCAGGGCGGCGGTACGGGTGTTATAACCCCAGGAGTGAAAGAGGGGCTCCGTCAGGTTTTTACGCAAACGACGAAACGCGTTGACGCCCGGCGCAAGAATGGCGACGGAGGCGGGCATCAGCGCCAGCTGGCCCGCGATACATAAACGCATCATGCTGTTAAGCGCATTCACCGGTGAGGCAAAGAGGTTGTTGCCGCGGCTGTCATTGAGGCTGAAGTGGACGTGAAAACCGCTGCCCGAGAGCTGGCTGAAAGGCTTGGCCATAAAGTTGGCCTGCAGGCCGTGTTTTTCCGCCGCGTATCGGGCCAGGCGGCGCAGCGCCAGCACGTTATCACAGACCTCAACAACGTGATGGCTATGCTTCAGGTTTAATTCGTACTGACCGGGCTCGGCTTCCGCCACGATCCCGGTGAGCGGAATGCGCTGAAGGTGTGCCAGCTGTTCCAGTTCGTCAAACAGCGCCGCGTGCGCGCTCGGGGTATCCATATGAAAGCAGCCCGGATTTTGCGAATCCTGTCGCCCCTGTTCCGTCAGGTAGAACTCGATTTCCGGGGCAATAACCGGGAAGAGCCCGTGCTGGTGGAAGCGGGAAAGTATAGTCTGCAGGATCACACGCGGCTCAAGCGGGCAGGGTTTCTCGTCGCTGTCTTTCATCGTCAGCAGGATCTGCGCGTTGTGCTGTGGATCGTGTGGACAGGGACGCAGGGAGCCGGCGACGGGGACGCAAAGGCGGTCGGGTTCATCAGGCAGCGAAGCGGCGATTTGTCCTTTCTGGTCCATCGAATAGACGGAGAGCGGAAAATAACAGCCGTTTTCCAGCGTCAGCATGCTCTCTACCGAGAGGCGTTTGCCGCGCATCGTGCCGTTGATATCATTCAGATAAACGTCAACGTGCTTCGTCTGCGGGTAGCGTTCCAGGTAATCGGCCACTTCCACGGCAATGTTGTGCTGCAGGGCATCAATTTTTTCATCAAGCCAGAGACCGGAATTCAGCGCGCCGGGGAGTGATAAACCGGGAAAGTTAAAATACGGGCGGAGACTTTTCAGGAAAAACGCATTCATTATCGAGTTCATAGTCATTCTTCAATGAAGCCGTAGCGGCAGTGAACTCAGCGTAAAAGAGCCGGCGTAAAGGCGGGATAAAAAGCGTCACGCCCGGCGTAAAGAAAGTATAAAGGCGGGCTATTTTTTCTCTTTTTTCTGCATATCAAGCAGTTGCTCTGGCGTCACCGCCGGGTAACCCTGAGCGTCTTCAGGCACTTCATGCATCGCCGGAATCGGCACCAGCGGGCCTAAGAAGCGCGGTTCGCGTTTGAAAATATAGAGGTCTGCCAGGGCGCCAAAGCGGGCACCAAATTCGCGAACGCGCACGCTGAGCATATCTTTTGGCGATGGCACCGCGTAGCACTGCGCCTGAATACCCATATGCAGGGCGATAAACAGCGCGCGCTCGCAGTGGAAGCGCTGGGTGATGATGATGAAGTCGTTGGTGTCGAAGACTTTGCGCGTGCGCACGATGGAGTCGAGGGTGCGGAACCCGGCGTAGTCGAGGACGATATCAGCAGGGTCCACCCCCGCGGCAATCAAATCCTTACGCATCGTCACCGGTTCGTTATAGCTTTGCAGGGCGTTATCCCCGCTTAACAGCAGGTAGTTCACTTTGCCGCTGTTGTAGGCGTTCAGCGCGCCCTGAATGCGGTAACGGTAATACTGGTTGATGACGCCGGTGCGGTAATACTTGGCGGTGCCGAGCACCACGCCCACCTGACGGTAAGGCAGGTCCTGCAGGTCATCAAAGATGTAAGGGGCGGTTTTCCAGCTCATCCAGCGGTCGAGACCAAGCACGATCAACAGCAGTATGCCGACCAGGACAGACAGGCTGTAAAACACGCGCTTTAACATGCAGATGGCTCGTACCGAAGATGAAATTTAACTCAGGCTACTTTACCCGCCTGGTTAGCGCAAGAAACAGCGACTCAACTGAGGGGTTTTTCAGCAAACTGGCGGGCATTTCTGCCCGCCGGAAGGAATCAGGCAAGCAGTACGCGGTCAATCGTCGTACAGCCCAGCGCCTTGAGCGTCGCGGCGGTGGCATCCCACTGAATCAGCGGCGCATCGGCTCTCTCTGCCAGAATGGCGCGCTGAATGTCAGGATAGTCATAGCCGTTCAGGCTCAGCAGGTTGAGGGCACCCTGCAGTGGCGGCAGCGTTGGGTTAAACGCCGCGTTCTCCGCATAGCTGCCGCTAAAGATGCGCCCATCGCGGCACTGTAGCGCCACCCCGCTCGGGGACTTGCTGTACGGGGTATGGCTCTTGTTGGCAGCGCGAATGGCCGCCTGGGACAGGTCATCGCCAGACAGGGCGAAACCGTGGTCCTGCTCGTCCATCAATAGCGTTTTGATCTCCAGATCTTTCGGGCCAAACGCGTCTGGCAGGTAATCCGCCAGCGTGTGTGGCGCGCGGCCCGGCAGGTTGATGCGCAGCTGCAGACCGCTGTTCAGCTCGTTCATGAACTGACGGCAGTGACCGCAAGGGGTGTAGTTCACGGTAATGGCGCTCAGCGCTTTTTCACCGCGCAGCCAGGCGTGGCTGATGGCGCTCTGCTCGGCGTGAACGGTTTGCTGCATGGTTGCGCCCAGAAATTCCATATTGCCACCGAAGTACCAGGTACCACTGACCCCACGTGCAATGGCGCCGACGTTGAAGTGGGAAAGATCGGCCCGCGCGCAGGCGGCGGCCAGGGGCAGCAGTGCGAAAGCCAGCGCGTCTTCGTCCAGTCCCGTTGCCTGTTTCAGCATCGTGACCTGCTCCGCCGTCAACAGGGCGGGGAAGTGTGCATCTGCCAGAACGGGAGCCAGGGCTGACTGCAAATTCTCTGCAAGCTGGGCGAAAGCAGCTTGAAAACGTGGGTGCATGGCGTTTGCCTCATAAAGGTTAATGGATCGGTAGTTTACGGAGCCGTTAGGGCTTTATATGTGATCCACTTCTCATTATGTATGCAACTTATGAAATCAAAATGAAATTTGCGCGACGCATCGCAAATTTTAGCCCATCACCGCCAGAATCAGCGGGAAAATGAACGGGGCCAGCAGGGAGGTGATAATCCCGCAGATCACCAGCGCCAGGGAGCTAAACGCCCCTTCCTGATAATCCAGCTCCGCGCAGCGGGCGGTGCCCAGCGCATGCGAGGCGGTACCCATCGACAATCCCCGGGCAGCCTTCGTATGGATACGCATGGCGTTCAGCAGGGTATGACCAAATACCGCGCCAAGAATGCCAACGAAAATCACGCACATTGCGCTGATGGCCGGAATACCGCCGAGGCTGCCGCCAACCGCCATCGCGATAGGCGTGGTCACCGATTTCGGCAGGATAGACGCCGCAATCTGCGGGGAAGCGCCCATCAACAGCGCCACCGATGTCCCTGTAATCATTGCCACCAGGCTGCCGACAAAACAGATGGTGATGATGGATTTCCAGCGAGCGCGGATCTGGTGCAGCTGTTCATATAAAGGAAACGCCAGCGCGACAACGGCGGGCTGCAGCAGGTCGTTGAGGATTTTGCTGCCAGCAAAGTAGCGTTCGTAAGGTATGCCGGTGAGCAGCAGGAACGGGATAATCACCACCATCGCCACCAGCAGCGGGTTCAGCAAGGGCATTTTGAAACGTGCGGCAAGTTTGCGAGCGGCGAAGAACACCACCAGGGTTAACGGCAGCGACCACCAGATATTGGCTATCATTTTTTTGTTTTCTCCCCGATCACGTTGCGTTCACCATGCACCAGATGCGAACTCCAGCTCACCACCAGGAAAACCACCACCGTACTGACCGCGCAGGAGACCACAATCGGGCCGAACTGGGCTTTGAGCAAATCAAAATACTGCATGACCCCGACGCCGATAGGTACGAAAAGCAGCGCCATATAGCGAATAAGGACAAAGCAGCCGGGGTTGACCCACTTTGCGGGCAAAATTTGCAACGCCAGCAAAACAAAGAGGATCAGCATACCGATAATGCTGCCGGGAATAGTGATGGGCAGCAGCGACGCGATGAAAATCCCGGCATACAGGCAGGCGTAAATCAGGACGAATGCGCGCAGATATTGCCAGATAATGTTCAATGATTTACTCATGGTGAAAGTCCTTGCTGAAACGGATTCATCATACAATTAAACCTGAAAATGTGCCACGGATCACATCATGAAATTTGAGCATACCAGACATTCCGGAATGGAACGTCGTGCTTTCCACATACCCGGAGAGCAGATACTATAGCGCGTCTTTTTTTACAGGTACTGCTATGCGTGTCTTACTGGCCCCAATGGAAGGCGTGCTCGACTCCCTCGTGCGCGAGCTTCTGACCGAGGTGAACGATTACGATCTCTGCGTGACGGAGTTTCTGCGCGTGGTCGATATGTTGTTGCCGGTAAAATCCTTCTTCCGCCTGTGCCCCGAGCTGCACAACAACAGCCGGACCTCTTCCGGCACGCTGGTGCGTATTCAACTGCTCGGCCAGTATCCGGAATGGCTGGCGGAAAACGCCGCCCGTGCGGTTGAACTGGGCTCTTACGGCGTGGATCTCAACTGCGGCTGCCCGTCGAAGCTGGTGAACGGCAGCGGCGGCGGAGCGACGTTGCTGAAAGATCCGGAACTGATTTATCGCGGCGCGAAAGCAATGCGTGAGGCCGTGCCTTCGCATTTGCCGGTGACGGTTAAGGTGCGCCTGGGGTGGGACAGCGATGCCCGGCAATTTGAAATCGCCGATGCGGTGCAGCAGGCCGGGGCTACCGAGCTGGTGGTGCATGGCCGCACCAAAGAGGATGGCTATAAAGCCGAGCGCATTAACTGGCAGGCGATTGGTGAGATCCGCAAACGTCTCTCCATTCCGGTGATCGCCAACGGCGAAATCTGGGACTACGAGAGCGCGCAGGCCTGTCTGAACGCCACCGGCTGCGATGCGGTGATGATCGGCCGCGGGGCGCTGAATGTGCCCAACCTCAGCCGGGTGGTAAAATATAACGAGCCGCGTATGCCGTGGGCAGATGTCGTCACGCTGCTGCAAAAATATAGCCGTCTGGAAAAGCAGGGCGACACCGGTTTGTATCACGTGGCGCGAATTAAACAGTGGCTGAGTTATTTACGCAAAGAATATGATGAAGCGCTGGGGTTATTTCAGGAGATCCGGACATTACAAACCTCCGCTGATATTGCCCGGGTTATTCAGTCGAAGTAATTAATTCATTTGATGAATAATTTTCTGTTTATGTAAATGTATAACATTTTACGGATTGCCACGCATTACTAAAAAAACAAATAACATCAAGCGTAATTTGCGCCTTTCTTTTTTGAGTCTATGGCGTAATGAAACGTTCTTTTATTTTATCTCTGAGTGCTCCTCTCGCGTTTGTACTGGTTGCCTGTGCGCCGGAACATGCCACGGTTTCCCCTCTCCAGGCCCGGACGGTAACGGCGTCGGTTAATACGGTTTTGCATCATCAGGACTGGCCGAAAAATGAGTGGTGGAAGGCGTATAACGATCCCCAGCTTAACCGTCTTATTGCAAAAGCATTGAACGATGCGCCGGATATGCAGATTGCCCGCCAGCGTATTACGCTTGCCGAAGCCCAGGCAAAAGCCACGCTGGCTGCCGACGGTCCGCAGATGGATTTTTCAGCGGATGCCGAACGTCAGAAAATGTCCGCCGAAGGGCTGATGGGGCCCTTCGCTATTACTGACCCGGCGGCAGGTACCACCGGGCCGTGGTACACCAATGGCACCTTTGGCCTGACCGCCGGCTGGGATCTCGACCTGTGGGGAAAAAATCGCGCGCAGGTGGAGGCCCGAATAGGCAAAGTCAATGCGCAAAAAGCGGAGCTTGAACAAACCCGTCAGCTGCTGGCCAGCAGCGTGGCGCGGCTCTACTGGGAGTGGCAAACCCAGGCCGCCGCGGAGGATGTACTCGGGCAGATTAAACGCGAACAGGACAATATCATCGGGGCCGACCGCGAGCTGTATCTGCATGGGATTACCTCCTCCGTAGAGGGCGTCGAAACGGATATCAACGCCAGCAAAACCGAAGAGCAGATGGCTGAGGTGAGCGGCAAGATGAAAGCCATAGAGGCGCGTCTGGTCGCGCTGACCAATTCATCCACTTTAACACTTACCCGGCACGCCTTGCCGACGGTGGAGGCCTCGTTACCCTCGACGCTGGGATACGAACTGCTGGCACGCCGTCCGGATCTGCAGGAGGCGCACTGGTACATCGAAGCCTCCATGAGTGAGGTGGAAGCCGCCAGAGCGGCATTTTATCCTGACGTGAACCTGATGGCCTTCTTACAGCAGGATGCCCTCCACCTCAGCGATCTGTTCCGTGCTTCCGCGCAGCAGATGGGCGTGACCGCCGGGCTGACGCTGCCCATTTTCGACAGCGGCAGGCTGAACGCCAGCCTGGATATCGCGCAGGCGCAGAACAATCTCTCGGTGGCGAACTACAACAAAGCGGTGGTGGAGGCGGTTAATCAGGTGGCGCGCACGGCCAGTGACGTCGAAACGCTGACCGCGAAAAACCGTCATCAGCAGCAGGTGGAAAAAGATGCAGCACGGGTGGTGGCGCTGGCGCAGGCGCGTTTTAGCGCGGGAATGATTGCCGGCTCCCGGGTCAGTGAAGCCAGAATCCCGGCGCTTAAAGAGCATCTCGCCGGATTAATGCTGAAAGGTCAGTATGTTGACGCCACGCTGCAGCTGACCTCGGCCCTGGGCGGTGGCTATCATCATGGCTAAAAAAGGCCATTATCTATACTTACCTCTTTGCTGTTTTTCAGGAGGTGAGTATGACCAGAGTAGCGATTGTTACCGCATCGGATTCCGGGATTGGTAAAACCACGGCGCTGATGCTGGCTGAGCGCGGGTTTGATATTGGCGTCACCTGGCACTCAGATGAAAATGGGGCGCTGACCACCTGCCGTGAAATCGAAGCGCAGGGCCAGCGTGCAGAGGCTATCCATCTTGATTTAAGTACTCTGCCGGAAGGCGCTGAGGCGATAGAAACGCTGATTGCGCGTTTTGGTCGACTGGACGTGCTGGTCAATAATGCCGGGGCGATGGCCAAAGCGCCGTTTCTGGATATGCCGTTTGACGACTGGCGGAAAATTTTCACCGTCGACGTTGACGGCGCGTTTCTCTGCTCGCAGATAGCGGCACGTCAGATGGTGAAGCAGAGGGAAGGGGGGCGGATTGTGAATATCACCTCGGTCCATGAGCACACGCCGCTGCCAGAGGCCAGCGCCTATACCGCAGCAAAACATGCGCTGGGAGGGTTAACGAAGTCCATGGCGCTGGAGCTGGTTAAGCACAACATTCTGGTGAATGCCGTCGCGCCGGGGGCGATTGCCACACCCATGAACGACATGGATGACAGCGCGGTGAAAGAAGGTTCATTGCCGGAAATCCCGCTGGCAAGACCGGGGTATACCAAAGAGATCGCAAGCCTCGTGGCGTGGCTGTGCGATGGCGACGCCAGCTATACCACCGGACAATCGTTTATTGTCGACGGGGGTTTTATGCTGGCGAATCCGCAGTTTAAGCCGGAGGGGTAGGTTTCCCCTCACCCTAACCCTCTCCCAAAGGGAGAGGGAACTAAAAACGCCCTCACTCCTCCTCCAGCCTCTTTTCCCGATGCTTCAGCCACAACCTGACCCCAATCACCGCCCCGACCACCAGAATCAACCACGCCCAGTGTTTCAGGTGCTGGTCGAGATTATGCAGCCACGGGCCAATCACTTCGCCCCCCACGTAACCGAGCGTGGTAAAAATCAGCGCCCAGGCAACAGCGCCAACAATATTGAGCGGCAGGAAAATTTTAGGCGGCAGGCGGCTCGCCCCAATCAATATCGGCCCTATGATTCGAAAGCCGTACATAAAGCGGGTGCCAATCACAAACAGGTAAGGGTGGCGCTGGATCAGCCGTTGCGCTCTGCGGATCTTCTTTTGATGCTTAGCAAAACGTTGCAGCAACGCAGGCCCGAAACGCAGCCCCAGAAAATAGAGCAGCTGATCGCCAATCATGCCGCCCAGCGCGACGGCGGCGGCGACCAGCGGGAATTTCAGCAACCCCTGATGTGCGGCGACGCCGCCTAACAGCGTGATGGTTTCACCTTCTGCCACGCTCCCGACCACCAGCGCAGCGTATCCGTATTGTTCAATAAATCCGTTGATATCCATTACGTCAATATCATCTCCCTTAGCATGTCTCGCTTAATCATATACCCCATGAATCAACAGCGGGGAAATCAACGGAAATTTCCCACTGTACATAAAATAATCTAAAGCCTGCATTATACTTAAGGTATCGATGACGGGCCGACAACAAGGGGGCGCTATGAACCATGTCTGGGGACTTTTCTCCCATCCCGATCGTGAAATGCATGTCATTAAAAGTGAGAACGAAACGGTCTCGCATCATTACACGCACCATGTGCTGCTGATGGCTGCGGTGCCGGTAATATGCGCTTTTATTGGAACAACACAAATCGGCTGGAACTTCGGGGACGGCACCGTGGTTCAGCTCTCCTGGTTTACCGGGCTTTATCTGGCCATTCTCTTCTATGGCCTGATGCTGGCGGGTGTGGCGGTGATGGGGCGCGTTATACACTGGATGGCGCGTAACTACCCGCAACGTCCATCGCTGGCCCACTGTATGGTCTTCGCCGGATATGTCGCGACCCCGCTGTTCTTAAGCGGTATTGTTGCGCTCTATCCACTGGTCTGGTTGTGCGCGCTGATCGGTACCATTGCCCTCTTTTACACTGGTTATCTGCTGTATCTGGGGGTCCCAACCTTCCTCAATATCAATAAAGAAGAGGGCCTGAGCTTCTCCAGTTCGACGCTCGCCATCGGCGTGCTGGTCCTGGAGGCGCTACTGGCGCTGACGGTTATTCTTTGGGGTTATGGATACCGTCTCTTCTGAGTTCACTGCATTGCTGGCGTAAATGCCAGCAATGCAGCATCTGTTCACGATTATCCGCTGGCGACAACGCCCGGTGACCGCTATGATGCCGAAGCCAGCCTGTGTTTCTCCGTTGACACAGGCGGTGTACGTCATTACGTGCGTGAATAATTATCAGAAGTCTCACCATGCTGAAATTCCGAGTCTCTTTACTTAGCCTGGCGCTGTTGCTGGGCGCGTCCGCTGCCGTGCCAGCCGTCGCCAAAACGCCCGCGGTGACCACCGCTGCTGCCCAGCCGCAAATTGCCTCCGGCAGCGCGATGATTGTTGATCTCAACACCAATAAGGTGATTTACGCCAGCCATCCGGACCTGGTACGCCCGATCGCCTCGATTACCAAATTAATGACCGCGATGGTGGTGCTTGATGCCCATCTGCCGCTGGACGAAAAGCTGAAAGTGGATATCAGCCACACACCGGAAATGAAAGGGATCTACTCTCGCGTGCGTCTGAACAGTGAAATCAGCCGGAAAAATATGCTGCTGCTGGCGCTGATGTCGTCTGAAAACCGTGCGGCGGCGAGCCTTGCGCATCACTATCCTGGCGGCTATGACGCGTTTATCCGCGCGATGAACGCCAAGGCCAAAGCACTGGGAATGAACAATACGCATTATGTTGAACCGACGGGTCTGTCGATCAACAACGTCTCCACGGCGCGCGATCTGACGAAACTGCTGATTGCCAGCAAACAGTACCCGCTGATTGGACAGCTCAGTACCACCCGTGAAGAGATGGCGACCTTTACAAACCCGGCCTATACGCTGCCGTTCCGCAACACTAACCATCTGGTTTATCGGGATAACTGGAATATTCAGTTAACGAAAACCGGTTTTACCAACGCGGCAGGGCACTGCCTGGTGATGCGCACGGTGTTTAACGGTAAGCCTGTGGCGCTGGTGGTGATGGATGCCTTCGGCAAATATACCCACTTCGCCGACGCGAGCCGTCTGCGCACCTGGATTGAAACGGGAAAAGTTCAGCCTGTGCCGGCTGCGGCATTGACGTATAAAAAGCAGAAAGCGGAACAGATGGCGACGGCGCAGAACGACTGAGCCTCCTGTCAGCGCCGGGTGGCGGCTACGCCTTACCCGGCCTACAAAGGCCTCGACATGTAGGCCCGGTAAGCGAAGCGCCACCGGGCGAAAGCGCCTACTCTGGCAGCGTCCAGTCCCCGTCGTTGAGCGGGCGCTGCATAATCACCGTATCCCGCCAGTCGCCTTTCTTATATCCCACGCTGCGCAGCTGTCCGACAATCTCGAAGCCATGCTTTTTATGCAGGCGCAGTGAGCCGGCATTATTATTGCCGTCTCCCACCACGGCAATCATCTGCCGCCACGGGCCTTGCTCACAGCGTGCAATCAACGCAGACATTAATGCCGAGCCAAAACCGCGCCCGGTGATGCTGGCGTCCACATAAATCGACTCTTCCAGGGTATAGCGGTAAGCGTGTCGCGTCCGGTAAGGGGTGGCGTAGCAATAGCCGACCACAATGCCGCGATACAGCGCGATTAACCACGGTAACCCGTTCTCAGCCACGCTTTTCATGCGATGACGCATTTCATCGATGGTGGGGGGAACTTCTTCAAAGGATGCGCGCCCGTGAAGCACATGCCAGGCATAGATGGCGGCGATGGCATGCACATCATCGGGAAGGGCGTCGCGCACTTCCAGTTCGGTCTCGGATAAAACATCAACAGCCGACATGATGTGCCTGCTCCTCGTGATAGATAGCCGGAGAAACGTTTCTCCGGCGACAGACAGTTACTCTATTACGATTAAGTAGCGCTTAACAATCTCTCAAATTTGGCTGTATGAATTCATCAGACGCTTGCGTTATGCGCTGCTCCGCGTCTGCGCTCTCTTGCCAGTATTTCTTCCGCGTTGTTTTACCGATGCCGGGATTCATGCTGTTTGTAGGGTCATTCTCGCGATAAAACTGCTTAAGTGCGTCCGGAGCTTTATAAAGATGCCCGACGTTGTGTTCCGCAGGATATTGTGCGCCGCGTTCACGCAACAGGGCGAGCATCTGCTCCTTCAGCGCGTGCGCGTCGACCCCTTTTTTGACAATGTAGTCCTGATGGAAGACATAACACATAAAGTGGCCGTAATAGAGTTTGTGCACCAGCTTGCTGTCAATTTCCGGCGGCAGGTGTTCAAACCACTCGGTGTCATTACGGCGCAGAGCGATATCCAGCGCCAGAATATCTTCCACCTCTTCGGAATGTACCGCCTGATAACGGATGGCGGCGCCTGCGGCGGCAAAACGGTGCAGGAACGCTTTGCTGCCCTCTTCAGGCGTACAGGCAAAGAAATCCCCCTCGGCGGTTTTAAAGAATTCGCTCAGCCAGGACTGCGCTTCGGCAATCCCGTCCCCGGCCATTTTTAACAGCAGATGATGCTCGTACTTGTCGCGCCAGGTTTTCATCCGCTCCGGTAAATGTGCCGGGAAAACGTTGCCCAGTTTCTGCATAAAGCGGTCGGTGAAGTGCGGTTTAAACAGGGGCACTTTCTCCAGCATCGCGTCGGTGCGGCCCTTCATGGTGAAGAAGAACGGCATTTTGTCGGTGCCGAGCTTGTCAATCATCAGGAACGTATCTTTGCCGTAACGCTCGGCGATGTCGTAAATGTCCCGGTGCATATACTCGCCCGCCACCGGCAGGTGCGTGAATTCGCCCAGAATGTGGCGGCGGATCGCCGTCAGAACGTCCGGCTGATTAGTCCCGATGTAAAACACCTGCTGCTTTTTCTCGGCCGGGAAGGTGTCGAGACGCACCGCGAACACCGCCAGCTTGCCCGCGCAGCCGGAGGATTCAAACAGGCGATCCGGGTCGGCGTTGTAGCGCGCCGGCGTATCGGCATTGATATCCCGCACGCGGGTCACGTAGTCGTGATCGTGTGCATGACGGCCGTCGTGCTGAACGTCTTCATCCTTCACGCGATCGTCGTCGAGCTTGCTGAGGATCTGCTCCGGCGTGACGCCAAGATCGATACCCAGATGGTTAACCAGCGTCAGCTTGCCGTTTTCATCGATACGGGCAAACAGGGACATCTCGGTATAGGCGGGGCCGCGCTGAACCAGCGAGCCGCCGGAGTTATTGCAGATCCCACCGACCACCGAAGCGCCAATACAGGAGGAGCCGATCACCGAATGTGGTTCGCGGCCCAGCGGCTTAAGCGCTTTTTCGAGGGAGTAGAGCGTCGTGCCGGGGAAGGCGAGCACCTGCTCGCCTTTATCCAGCAGGTGCAGTTTGTCGAGGCGCAGAGTGCTGATGATCACGATGTCACGGTCGTAATCGTTGCCGTTCGGCGTTGAACCTTCAGTCAGGCCGGTGTTCGCCGCCTGCATTAAAATAATCTTGTCGGCAGCGACGCAGGCGCTCAGCACGCGCCACAGCTCCAGCAGCGTGCCGGGGAAAACCACCGCCAGCGCCTCGCCCTGGCCGGAGCGGAAACCCTTACGGTAGCGGGCGGTTTTCGCCGGGTCGGTAAGCAGGTGAGAGGAGCCAACCAGGCGCGACAGTTCGTTAATAAAAGCCGTGTTATCGTTTGTTCGAACAGAAGACATCTTCCACTCCTTGTGGTGGGGCAAATTTCTCGCTGTAAAGCATAGCGCGATTAACTGTTAAGCGGTCGAGTATTCACGAGAAAAATCAGAGAATAACCCTGCAACGTTCAGAGGGTTTGTGGCACACTGCGCTTTTCGCACGGTATGGCCGAGATCGTCCGGCGGTTATTGATGAGAGAGTAAAACGACATGAAATGGCTATGTTCTGTAGGTGTCGCCGTCAGCCTGGCGCTGCAACCTGCGCTGGCAGAGGATTTGTTTGGTAACCATCCGCTCACGCCTGAAGCCCGGGATGCGTTTGTCACGGAATTGCTCAAGAAAATGACGGTCGATGAAAAGATCGGCCAGCTGCGTCTGATCAGCGTCGGTCCGGATAACCCAAAAGAGGCGATCCGCGAAATGATCAAAGACGGGCAGGTTGGCGCCATCTTTAATACCGTTACCCGTCAGGATATCCGCAAGATGCAGGATCAGGTGATGGATCTCAGCCGCCTGAAAATTCCACTGTTCTTCGCCTATGACGTGGTACACGGCCAGCGTACCGTCTTTCCCATCAGCCTTGGCTTAGCCTCCTCGTTTAACCTCGACGCGGTGAAAACCGTGGGGCGCGTATCGGCTTATGAAGCCGCGGACGACGGCCTGAACATGACCTGGGCACCGATGGTGGATGTCTCGCGCGATCCGCGCTGGGGTCGCGGCTCGGAAGGCTTCGGTGAAGATACGTATTTAACTGCCACAATGGGCAAAACCATGGTGGAAGCGATGCAGGGCAAGAGCCCGGCGGATCGCTATTCGGTGATGACCAGCGTCAAGCACTTCGCGGCCTATGGCGCAGTGGAAGGCGGTAAAGAGTACAACACCGTCGACATGAGCCCGCAGCGCCTGTTTAACGACTACATGCCGCCGTACAAGGCAGGGCTCGATGCGGGCAGCGGCGCGGTGATGGTGGCGCTGAACTCACTCAACGGCACGCCAGCGACGTCTGATTCCTGGCTACTGAAAGACGTGCTGCGCGACCAGTGGGGCTTTAAGGGCATCACGGTGTCTGACCACGGCGCGATTAAAGAGCTTATCAAACACGGCACCGCCTCTGACCCGGAAGATGCGGTGCGCGTGGCGCTCAAGTCCGGCATTAACATGAGCATGAGCGACGAGTACTACAGCAAATACCTGCCGGGTCTGGTGAAGAGCGGCAAGGTCACGATGGCGGAGCTGGACGATGCCACGCGTCACGTGCTGAATGTGAAATACGATATGGGGCTGTTTAACGATCCTTACAGTCACCTGGGTCCGAAAGGGTCTGACCCGGCAGATACCAACGCCGAAAGCCGTCTGCACCGCAAAGAAGCGCGTGACGTGGCGCGCGAAAGCCTGGTGCTGCTGAAAAACCGCCTTGAGACGCTGCCGCTGAAAAAATCCGGCACCATTGCCGTGGTAGGCCCGCTGGCCGACAGCAAGCGCGACGTCATGGGCAGCTGGTCTGCCGCGGGCGTGGCTGACCAGTCCGTGACCGTGCTGACCGGGATTAAAAGCGCCGTGGGTGATAACGCGAAAGTGCTGTATGCCAAAGGCGCCAACGTCACCAACGATAAAGACATCGTGACCTTCCTCAACCAGTATGAGGAAGCGGTGAAGGTCGATCCGCGCACGCCGAAGGAGATGATTGACGAGGCGGTGAATACCGCGAAGCAGTCTGACGTTGTTGTTGCGGTCGTGGGCGAAGCGCAGGGGATGGCGCATGAAGCCTCCAGCCGAACGGACATCACCATCCCGCAGAGCCAGCGCGATCTGATCGCTGCCCTGAAAGCCACCGGCAAGCCGCTGGTGCTGGTGCTGATGAACGGTCGTCCGCTGGCGCTGGTGAAAGAGGACCAGCAGGCTGACGCCATTCTGGAAACCTGGTTCGCCGGTACCGAAGGCGGTAATGCCATCGCCGACGTGCTGTTTGGCGATTACAACCCGTCGGGCAAGCTGCCGATGTCCTTCCCGCGCTCTGTCGGGCAGATCCCGGTTTACTACAGCCACCTGAACACCGGTCGTCCTTACAATGCTGACAAACCGAACAAGTACACCTCCCGTTACTTCGACGAAGCTAACGGCCCGCTGTATCCGTTTGGTTACGGTCTGAGCTACACCACCTTCAAGGTCTCTGACGTGAAAATGTCGGCGCCAACCCTGAAGCGTGACGGCAAGGTCACCGCCAGCGTTGACGTGACCAACACCGGCAAGCGCGAAGGGGCGACGGTGATCCAGATGTACGTTCAGGATGTCACGGCCTCCATGAGCCGTCCGGTGAAACAGCTGCGCGGCTTCGAGAAGGTCACTCTGAAACCTGGCGAAACCAAAACCATCAGCTTCCCGATTGACGTGGACGCGCTGAAGTTCTGGAACCAGCAGATGAAATACGATGCGGAACCGGGCAAGTTTAATGTCTTTATCGGCGTGGATTCCGCCCGCGTAAACCAGGGCGAATTCGAGCTGCTGTAACCTTTCCTGCCTTTGCATCCCCCGACTTCCGGGGGATGCGTCTTACCTTATGCTAAAAAGGCATTTTGCCGGGTAAATCCGCCGTTTTAAGCTACGCTTTTCTCTCAAGCCTCTGAAAAAGGCGATAAAAAAATGAGGACAGCGGAATGACGATTAAAACGGGGATGGTAGCTTCTGTGGCGCTACTCGCAGCGCTAAGCCTGCCGCTACAGGCGGCGGAGCCGGTAAAAGTGGGCTCAAAGATCGATACCGAAGGCGCGCTGCTTGGCAATATTATTCTGCAGGTGCTGGAAAGCCACGGCGTGAAAACTGTCAATAAAGTCCAGCTCGGCACCACGCCCGTCGTACGCGGCGCGATTACCTCCGGCGAACTGGATATCTACCCGGAATACACCGGCAACGGGGCATTCTTCTTCAAAGATGAAAACGATCCGGCATGGAAAAACGCCAGCGCCGGGTATGAAAAAGTCAAAAAACTCGACGCGGAACAGAACAAACTGGTCTGGCTGACGCCGGCCCCGGCTAACAATACCTGGACTATCGCCGTGCGTAAGGACGTGGCGGAGAAAGGTAAACTGACCACGCTTGCGGATCTCAGCCGCTACCTGAAAGAGAAGGGCGACTTTAAGCTGGCGGCGTCCGCGGAGTTTATCGAGCGGCCTGACGCGCTGCCGGCGTTTGAAAAAGCCTATAACTTCAAGCTTGACCAGGCGCAGCTGCTCTCGCTGGCGGGCGGCGATACCGCGGTGACCATCAAAGCTGCGGCGCAGCAAACCTCAGGCGTTAACGCCGCAATGGCTTACGGCACCGACGGCCCGGTCGCGGCGCTCGGCCTGCAAACCCTGACCGATCCAAAAGGCGTTCAGCCGATTTACGCCCCAACTCCGGTGGTGCGCGAGGCGGTGCTGAAAGCGTACCCGGACATTGCAGAATGGCTCAAACCGGTCTTCGAAAAGCTGGATGAAAAAACGCTGCAGCAGCTGAATGCCAGCATTGCCGTCGAGGGGCTGGATGCCAAAAAAGTGGCCGCCGACTTCCTGAAACAACAAGGGCTTGTGAAGTAACGGGAAAGGGCTGTGCCGATAAAATGTCATAACCGCGTACTGCTGCTGTTGGCCTGCGTGGCCATCGCGGCAGTCGCGCTACCGTTTGTGAATGTTGCCCCTAACCGCCTGATGTCGGGGGAAGGAAAAGCGCTCTGGCAAATCTGGTCGTTCACGCCGTGGTGTCTGGCGTCGGCGCTCGGCGCGTGGGTGATCCTTTCTCTCTGGCAGGGGCGCACGGCGCAGTGGCTGACGCTGCTCCTCGCTGAAGGGCTGTTTATCATCCTGTTCTGGGGAGCCGGGCTGGCGGCAACGCATATGACGTCGGCGGAAAGTCCGCTGGCGAGAACCACGGTGGGCAGCGGCCTCTGGCTCTGGCTGGCGCTGTGTCTGCTGGCCTGCAGCGACGCCATTCGTCGACTCATCGCAAGTAGCGTCTGGCGCTGGGTACTTAATGCGCAGATATGGTGTATTCCCTTATTTCTGCTTTTCAGCGGTGAGCTGAACAACCTTTCGCTGTTAAAAGAGTACGCTAACCGACAGGAGGTGTTTGATGATGCCCTGGCACAACATCTGACCCTTCTTTTCGGCACGCTCTTTCCGGCGCTCCTGCTCGGGATACCCCTGGGCATGTGGTGCTATCGCCATCCTTCACGTCAGGGCGGTATTTTTGCCGTGCTTAACGTTATCCAGACCATCCCTTCCGTCGCGCTGTTTGGTCTGCTGATTGCCCCGCTGGCCGGGCTGGTGAAGTCGTTTCCCGCGCTGGGAACGCTGGGCATCGCCGGAACGGGGTTAACGCCTGCCCTGATTGCGCTGGTGCTGTATGCGCTGTTGCCACTGGTGCGCGGTGTGGTCGCGGGCTTAAGCCAGGTCGCCCCGGATGTGCTGGAAAGCGCCCATGCGATGGGGATGAGCGCGCGGCAGTGTTTCTGGAAGATCCAGCTGCCGCTGGCGCTGCCCCTGCTGCTGCGCAGTCTGCGGGTGGTGGCGGTACAAACCGTTGGTATGGCGGTCATCGCGGCGCTGATTGGCGCGGGGGGATTTGGTGCGCTGGTCTTCCAGGGGCTGCTGAGCAGTGCTCTGGATCTGGTGCTGTTGGGTGTGGTACCCACGATTGCGCTGGCGGTTGTTGTCGACGCCCTGTTTGCCTTATGGCTCGCGCTGCTCGGGAGAAGAGCCAATGATTGAATTTCTTGATGTCAGTAAAACCTTTGCCGGCCGCCCGGCCGCGAGCCATCTGAACCTGAATTTTGCCGAGGGGGCGTTTTCGGTGCTGATTGGCACCTCCGGGTCGGGAAAATCCACCACGCTGAAGATGATCAACCGGCTGGTTGAGCATGACAGCGGGATGATCCGCTTTGCCGGGGAAGAGATCCGCAGCCTGCCGGTGCTGGAGCTGCGTCGCCGGATGGGCTACGCCATTCAGTCTATCGGCCTGTTTCCGCACTGGACGGTGGCGCAGAACATTGCCACCGTGCTACAGCTGGAGAAATGGTCGCGGGCTAACATCGCCGACCGGGTTGATGAACTGATGGCGCTGCTGGGGCTGGAGCCCGCGCTGCGTGACCGCTATCCGCATCAGCTATCCGGGGGGCAGCAGCAGCGCGTGGGTGTGGCGCGCGCGCTGGCGGCCAATCCGCAGGTACTGCTGATGGATGAACCCTTTGGCGCGCTGGATCCGGTGACGCGCGGGGCGCTGCAGGCAGAGATGACCCGCATTCACCGCATTCTCGGACGCACGATCGTGCTCGTGACGCACGACATTGATGAAGCCCTGCGCCTGGCTGACCATCTGGTGCTGATGGATCATGGCGAGGTGGTGCAGCAGGGCTCGCCGCTTGAGCTATTAACATGGCCGAAGAACGATTTTGTGCGCGAATTTTTTGGCCGCAGCGAGTTGGGTGTCAGGCTGCTCTCCCTGCGGACGGTCAGTGACTATATGCGTCGGGAAGAGATGCCGGTGAGCGGCGAGCCATTACAGGAGCAGATGAGCCTGCGGGATGCCCTCTCCGCGTTTGTCGCGCGCCAGTGCGAGGTATTACCCGTTTCGGATGCACGGGGGGCGCCATGCGGTACCTTACATTTTCGCGATCTGCTGGCAGGGGAGGTGGCGCGTGAAGGCTCTGCGTGATCCGCTCCTCTGGCTGGTAGCGCTTTTTGTCGCCTTACTGTTTCTGATGCCCCACAGCGCGGCGCTGTTTAGTACGCTGTTCCCCGGGCTGCCGCGGCCGGTGTATCAGCAGGAGAGCTTTGTTAATCTCGCCCTGGCGCATCTCTGGCTGGTGGCGCTTTCAAGCGCCATTGCGGTGGTGCTGGGCACCGGGGCCGGTATCGCGGTGACACGGCCTGCGGGGCGGGAGTTTCGTCCGCTGGTGGAGACCATTGCGGCCATAGGACAGACGTTTCCCCCGGTGGCGGTGCTGGCGATAGCGGTCCCGGTGATGGGCTTTGGGCAGCAGCCTGCCATCATTGCGCTGATTCTGTATGGCGTATTGCCGGTGCTGCAGGGCACGCTGGCGGGCCTCGCGGCAGTACCTGCGTCCGTACTGAGCGTGGCGGAAGGAATGGGGATGAGTCGCGGCCAGCGGCTGCGCAAGGTTGAGCTGCCGCTTGCGGCACCGGTTATCATTGCCGGGATCCGCACGTCGGTGATCGTTAACATCGGGACGGCGACCATCGCGTCTACGGTCGGTGCCAGTACGTTGGGAACGCCGATTATTATCGGCTTAAGCGGGTTTAATACGGCCTATATTGTGCAGGGGGCGGTGCTGGTCGCGCTGGCGGCAATCGTCGTCGATCGCGTTTTTGAGCGACTGGCGCAGTACCTCAGCCGACACCGCCACGAACGATAAACGAGTACCCTGCCAGCATCACGCCGCCGATGCCGCTTACGGCCATCAGGACAAAAAGGGTAATAACGGCCAGTTTGGTTGCCTTCATCATCTGCTCCTGTTGTTAACGGAACAATTATACGGTGAAGCGCAGCTGTTAATGAACCATTAAATGCCGTTATGGCTCATCCGGGCCAAGGGAATAAACCGGGTAACCACTCTCACGCCATTGCGCCAGCAGCTGTTGCTGGGTGGCGGACGGCACTTCGCCACACCAGACCAGCAGGGTCTGACCGTCGAAAAACTCAGGTCTGAGCTGTGCCAGGGAGTGCGCCAGGACATCCACGCGCCAGCCTTTCTGGGTGGCAATCCATGCTTCCAGCCACAGGCGGGTGGTGTCGTGTACGTTCCAGCCGACCACCAGCGCATCTTTTCCGGCTTTGTTCTTCGCCGAGGCAAGGCAGACGGCAATGTAGTTGATCAGCACGCCGTCAAGCATACTGAGCAGTGCCTGCAAAGTAGACTGCTGGCACTGCAGGCGTCGACGCAGGGGAATAAACAGATGGGTGATCAGCGTCTGCGCCGGATAATCGCGACCCTGCTCTTTTATCCATCCGCGCAGGCGCTGCAGGTTGCCTGCCTGCAGGAGCCGCAGCAGGGTTTCCTGTTGTTCGCGCCAGCGGTGTTGCGTGTCAGGGTCGTCGTGGCTGAGGAGGGACTTCACTTTCCCGACCTGCACCCCGTTGTCGATCCAGCTTTTGATCTCACGGATCCGATCGATATCGGCGTCATTGAAAAGGCGGTGCCCACCGTCCGTTCTCTGCGGTTTGAGTAATCCATACCGTCGCTGCCACGCCCGTAGGGTAACGGGATTGATATCACAAAGGAGTGCCACTTCACCTATCGTGTAAAGCGCCATATTCGCCCCCTGGCTTACGCGTCCCCAGCTTAACTGTAGACCCAGTTTGCCGAACCAGGAAGAGTTGATTGATTTTTGAACAAACAATGCGAAGCATGCGCGATATTCAGAAAAAGGTGTGATAACGGACACGATTTTGCGCTTTTTTGGGATGCTTCAAAGAAAGTTGAGCCGTACCCGTGTATGTTACGCGTTTTTAGCGTGTGCGGTTTTGAGTATGTACGAGTTTAATCTGGTGCTGCTGTTGCTTCAGCAGATGTGCGTGTTTCTTGTCATTGCGTGGCTGATGAGTAAAACGCGCCTGTTTATCCCGCTGATGCAAGTCACTGTACGCCTGCCGCACAAATTCCTCTGCTATGTCGTATTTTCCATATTCTGCATTATGGGGACCTGGTTTGGCCTCCATATCGAAGACTCTATTGCCAATACGCGCGCTATCGGCGCGGTGATGGGCGGGCTGCTGGGCGGTCCGGTCGTCGGGGGGCTCGTCGGTTTAACCGGCGGGCTGCATCGTTATTCCATGGGCGGGATGACGGCCCTGAGCTGTATGATCTCGACGATCGTGGAAGGGCTGCTCGGCGGCCTGGTCCACAGCTACATGATTAAACGTGGCCGGCCGGATAAAGTCTTTAGCCCCCTGACCGCCGGGGCGATCACCTTTGTGGCTGAAATGGCGCAGATGGCGATCATTCTGCTGATTGCCCGTCCCTTCGACGATGCGCTGCACCTGGTCGGCAGTATTGCCGCCCCGATGATGGTCACCAACACCGTGGGCGCGGCGCTGTTTATGCGTATTCTCCTCGACAAGCGCGCCATGTTTGAGAAGTACACCTCAGCCTTTTCCGCCACGGCGCTGAAGGTTGCCGCCTCGACAGAAGGGATCCTGCGCCAGGGATTTAACGAAGAGAACAGCATGAAGGTGGCGCAGGTGCTCTACAAGGAGCTGGACATCGGCGCGGTGGCCATAACCGACCGTGAGCGGCTGCTGGCCTTTACCGGCACCGGGGACGATCACCATCTGCCGGGTAAACCCATCTCCTCAGCCTATACTCTGCGCGCCATTGAGACCGGCGAGGTGGTGTATGCCGACGGTAACGAGGTGCCGTACCGCTGTTCGCTGCATCCGCAGTGCAAGCTGGGTTCCACCCTGGTCATTCCGCTGCGCGGCGAAAATCAGCGGGTGATGGGCACCATCAAGCTGTATGAGGCGAAAAACCGTCTGTTCAGCTCGATCAACCGCACGCTGGGAGAGGGGATCGCCCAGCTGCTGTCAGCGCAAATCCTCGCCGGGCAATATGAACGGCAGAAGGCCCTGTTAACCCAGTCAGAAATTAAACTGCTGCATGCCCAGGTCAACCCGCATTTCCTGTTTAATGCGCTCAACACGCTCAAAGCGGTGATCCGCCGCGACAGCGATCAGGCCGCGCAGCTGGTACAGTTTCTGTCGACCTTCTTCCGCAAAAACCTGAAACGGCCGTCGGAGATCGTCACCCTCGCCGATGAGATTGAGCACGTTAATGCCTATCTGCAGATCGAGCAGGCGCGTTTCCAGTCGCGCCTGCAGGTGTCGCTCTCCGTTCCGGACGAGCTGGCGTACCAGCATCTCCCGGCGTTTACCCTGCAGCCTATCGTGGAAAACGCCATTAAACACGGTACGTCTCAGCTTTTGGGAACAGGGCAGATAACCATTGCCGCCAGCCGGTTCAATCACCATCTGGTGCTGGACATTGAAGATAATGCCGGGCTTTATCAGCCTTCCGCCTCCGGCGGTTTAGGGATGAGCCTGGTGGATAAACGCCTGCGCGCCCATTTTGGCGATGACTGCGGCATTACCGTCGCCTGCGAGCCTGACCGATTTACCCGTATTACCGTACGACTGCCGCTGGAGGAAAGCGCATGTTAAGAGTGCTGATTGTGGATGACGAGCCGCTGGCACGGGAAAACCTGCGCGTTCTGCTGCAGGAGCAGCCGGATATAGAGATTGTGGGAGAGTGTGCCAACGCCATTGAGGCCATTGGCGCGGTGCACAAGCTGCGCCCGGACGTGCTGTTCCTCGATATTCAGATGCCCCGCATCAGCGGGCTGGAGATGGTCGGCATGCTTGACCCGGAGCATCGTCCCTACATCGTGTTTCTGACGGCGTTCGATGAATATGCCGTCAAAGCCTTTGAGGAGCACGCGTTTGATTATCTGCTCAAGCCGATTGAAGAGAAGCGTCTGGAAAAAACGCTCACGCGTTTACGCCAGGAGCGCACCGCGCAGGATGTCACCGTGCTGCCGGAAAACCAGCAGCCGCTGAAGTTTATCCCCTGCACCGGACACAGCCGGATTTATCTTTTGCAGATGGATGATGTGGCGTTTGTCAGCAGCCGCCTGAGCGGCGTATTTGTCACCAGCGCAGAAGGGAACGAAGGGTTCACCGAACTGACGCTGCGCACGCTGGAGAGCCGCACGCCGCTGATACGCTGCCATCGTCAGTATCTGGTCAATATGGCGCACCTGAAAGAGATCCGGCTGGAAGATAACGGCCAGGCCGAGTTGGTCCTGCGCGCCGGGCAAACCGTTCCGGTCAGCCGCCGCTACCTGAAGAGTTTGAAAGAGGCGATTGGGCTATAAAACTGCTACACTGCGCGCCATTGCATCATCGACATTCGAAGGCTCTATGCTAAGTAACGATATTCTTCGTAGCCTGCGCTACACCCTGAAAGCGAACAATAACGACATGGTGCGCATTCTTGCGCTGTCGGACATGGAATCCACCTCTGCCGGTTTCGACACCTGGATGACCAAAGAAGACGAAGAGGGGTTTGTGCGCTGCCCTGACATTATTCTGTCGGGTTTCCTGAATGGTCTAATCTACGATAAGCGTGGCAAAGATGACTCTGCGCCAGAGCTGGCGCTGGAGCGTCGGGTAAATAACAATACGGTGCTCAAAAAACTGCGCATCGCATTCTCGCTAAAAACGGATGATATTGTGGCGATCATGACGGAGCAAAAATTCCGCGTCTCCGTGCCGGAAGTGACCGCCATGATGCGCGCCCCGGACCACAAAAATTACCGCGAGTGCGGCGACCAGTTTCTGCGTAATTTCCTGCGCGGGCTGACTCAGAGGGTGCATAACCCGAAGGCGTGATTGCGCAATGGGTGCGGCCTGATGCCCTCACCCCGGCCCTCTCCCACAGGGAGAGGGAGAACAAAAAAGCCGGATAATAATCCGGCTTTTTTGTTATTTCACCTGCTGACCCGGCTTCGCGCCTTCGTCAGGGCTTAACAGGAAGATATCTTTCCCGCCAGGGCCTGCGGCCATCACCATCCCCTCAGAGATGCCGAAGCGCATTTTACGTGGTGCCAGGTTGGCGACCATCACGGTCTGACGGCCGATCAGCACCTGCGGATCCGGGTAAGCTGAACGGATGCCGGAGAAGACGTTGCGCTTCTCGCCGCCCAGATCCAGCGTCAGGCGCAGCAGTTTGTCTGAGCCTTCCACAAATTCCGCGTTTTCAATCAGCGCCACGCGCAGGTCGACTTTAGCGAAATCGTCGAAGGTAATGGTTTCCTGAATCGGATCGTCTGCCAGCGGGCCGGTCACCGGTGCCGCAGCCGCCTTCACCTCTTCCTTAGAGGCTTCCACCAGCGCTTCAACCTGTTTCATCTCAATGCGGTTGTACAGCGCTTTGAAGGTGTTCACCTTGTGGCCGAGCAGCGGCTGCTGGATAGCATCCCAGCTCAGTTCGGTGTTCAGGAACGCTTCTGCACGGGCTGCCAGCTGCGGCAGTACCGGCTTCAGCCAGGTCATCAGCACGCGGAACATATTCAGGCCCATGGTGCAGATGGCCTGCAGATCGGCATCACGGCCTTCCTGTTTCGCGACCACCCACGGAGCCTGCTCGTCCACATAGCGGTTGGCAACATCGGCCAGCGCCATGATTTCACGAATCGCTTTACCGAATTCACGGCTTTCCCAGGCTTCGCCAATCGCAGCGGCGGCATCGGTGAAGGTTTTATACAGCTCAGGATCGGCCAGTTCGGCAGAAAGCACGCCGTCAAAACGTTTGGCGATAAATCCTGCGTTACGGGACGCCAGGTTCACCACCTTGTTAACGATGTCCGCGTTCACGCGCTGCACGAAATCTTCCAGGTTAAGGTCGATATCGTCGATGCGCGAAGAGAGCTTCGCGGTGTAGTAATAGCGCAGGCTGTCCGCGTCGAAGTGGTTCAGCCAGGTGCTGGCTTTAATGAATGTCCCGCGGGACTTGGACATCTTCGCGCCGTTGACGGTTACGTAGCCATGCACGAACAGGTTGGTTGGCTTGCGGAAGTTGCTGCCTTCCAGCATGGCCGGCCAGAACAGGCTGTGGAAGTAAACGATGTCTTTGCCGATGAAGTGGTACAACTCGGCCGTGGAATCTTTCTTCCAGTATTCGTCGAAGCTGACGGTGTCGCCACGCTTGTCGCACAGGTTCTTGAAGGAACCCATGTAGCCGATTGGCGCATCCAGCCAGACGTAGAAATACTTGCCCGGTGCGTTCGGGATTTCAAAGCCGAAGTATGGCGCATCACGGGAGATATCCCACTGCTGCAGACCGGATTCGAACCACTCCTGCATCTTGTTCGCCACCTGCTCCTGCAGCGCGCCGCTGCGGGTCCACGCCTGCAGCATTTCGCTGAAGGACGGCAGATCGAAGAAGAAGTGCTCGGAGTCACGCATTACAGGCGTGGCGCCTGAAACCACCGATTTTGGCTCGATAAGCTCGGTCGGGCTGTAGGTCGCGCCGCACACTTCGCAGTTATCGCCGTACTGGTCCGGGGATTTACATTTCGGGCAGGTGCCTTTGACGAAACGGTCCGGCAGGAACATGCCTTTTTCCGGATCGTACAGCTGAGAGATGGTGCGGTTTTTAATAAAACCGTTCTCTTTCAGACGGGTGTAGATAAGCTCCGACAGCTCGCGGTTCTCGTCGCTGTGCGTGGAGTGATAGTTGTCATAGCTGATGTCAAAGCCAGCAAAATCAGTTTGATGCTCCTGACTCATTTCGGCAATCATCTGCTCCGGGGAAATCCCCAGCTGCTGCGCTTTCAGCATGATCGGCGTGCCGTGGGCATCGTCCGCACAGATGAAGTTAACCTCGTGGCCGCGCATTCGCTGGTAACGGACCCAGACATCAGCCTGGATATGCTCCAGCATGTGGCCGAGGTGGATTGAGCCGTTGGCGTACGGCAGTGCGCACGTTACCAGAATTTTCTTCGCGACTTGAGTCATAGTAGGCATTACTTCTTTCAACTGTGAAAAGGGTTTTTGATGTTACCCGAAAGGTAATAACTACGCCAAGTGATAAGGGCATTAATCCATAAATGAATAATTGTTACCTCTGGGGTAAACTTGGTAATTACACGTCTTTTTTCAGAACAACTACAAAGGAGTCGGGATGAGTTCTCAATCCCAGGCCAAATCACCGGAAGCCTTACGAGCAATGGTCGCCGGGACGCTGGCTAACTTTCAGCATCCAACCCTGAAGCACAATCTGACTACGCTGAAAGCGTTACATCACGTTGCCTGGCTGGACGACACGCTGCACATTGAACTGCAGATGCCCTTCGTCTGGACCAGCGCCTTTGACGCGCTGAAAGAGCAAACCAGCGCTGAACTGCTGCGCATTACCGGCGCGAAAGCCATCGACTGGAAGTTGAGCCACAGCATCGCCACCCTCAAGCGGGTGAAAAACCAGCCGGGCGTTAACGGTGTGAAAAACATCATTGCGGTCAGCTCGGGTAAGGGCGGGGTGGGTAAATCCTCCACGGCTGTCAACCTGGCACTGGCGCTGGCAGCGGAAGGAGCGAAGGTCGGTATTCTGGATGCCGATATCTACGGCCCGTCCATTCCTAATATGCTGGGCGCAGAGAATCAGCGTCCAACCTCGCCTGACGGCACCCACATGGCGCCAATTATGGCGCACGGTCTGGCCACGAATTCCATCGGTTATCTGGTCACCGACGACAACGCCATGGTCTGGCGTGGCCCAATGGCCAGCAAAGCGTTGATGCAGATGCTGCAGGAGACGATGTGGCCGGATCTGGATTATCTGGTGCTGGATATGCCGCCGGGGACCGGTGATATTCAGCTGACGCTGGCGCAAAACATCCCGGTTACGGGCGCGGTTGTCGTGACGACTCCGCAGGATATCGCGCTGATCGACGCCAAAAAAGGCATCGTGATGTTTGAAAAAGTGGAGGTGCCGGTGCTCGGTATTGTCGAGAACATGAGCATGCACATCTGCAGCAACTGCGGTCACCACGAGCCTATCTTCGGGACCGGTGGGGCAGAAAAACTGGCCGCGAAGTATCACACCCAACTGCTGGGGCAGATGCCGCTGCACATTACCCTGCGTGAAGATCTGGACAGCGGGAAACCGACGGTCGTCAGCCGTCCGGACAGTGAATTTGCAGAGATGTATCGTCAGCTGGCGGGGCGCGTGGCCGCGCAGCTCTACTGGCAGGGGGAAGTCATCCCTGGCGACATCGCGTTCCGCGCGGTGTAAATCCTCAGCGCGAATGGCCGGGTGGCGCTTCGCTTACCCGGCCTACAAATGGCACCATTACGTAGGTCGGGTAAGGCGAAGCCGCCACCCGACGTTAACGCAAACGGTAATGCATCAGGTAGTACTCTCCCTCCGGAGAATCCCCCGTTGCCTCAATGTGCCAGCCGTGCCGCTGGTAGAACGCGATAGCCCGCGTATTCTTCACCAGACATTTCAGTGACCCCGTACTGGTGAACGTCTTCTGCACATGTTCCAGGAGCACGTGCCCGACCCCAAGACCTTGATACTGCGGGTCAACAAACAGGTTGTGCAGAAAATTATCGTTCGTCCACACTGACGCAAAACCCAGACGATGGCCGTTCTGAGTGGCAACCCAGATCGCTTCGTCACGCGTTGCTGCGTCAAAATCTTCGAGCTGCCAGTCAGTACTGTCCAGCCATGGCCAGGCTTCACGCCGGGCGTGGAGGAAGAGGGTACGCAGGAAAGGGCGGTCGCTTTCCTGCCAGCGACGAATCAGGATCGTATCAGCGATGATAGAAGATATCTCCGTTGTAGGCTTTGTAGATTTTACCGTCTGCATCGCCAATCAGGACGTAGTTTTCACCCATATAGGTCCAGTGGGTACCCGCATCCGGTGCCGGAAGGTTACGCAGTTGATACTGTTTGATGGTGTATTCCGGGGTTTGATACTGCGCGGGCGCCGTGTCGCCAATTTTAAACTTCGTGAAATCAGCAATGAACTCCTGTTCTTCATAAGCTTTGATGCCGCCAGACGCCGACGCGGTTTGCGGGGCTGCTGACGCTGCACTTGCAAGAGACATTACTACACCCAGAAGCAGCCATGTACGCTTAGCCATTTTTTCTCCAGTTATACCGTTACTGATACTCTCAGCCTGCTGAGAGCCTATTTTAAGTATCCCCGCAGGGGCTGTTAGAAAAAAAATGTAACAAAAGTGGACGATTTTGTGTAGCGCCAAAGGTTAATAACATTACTTTTGTGAATGTTATTTGGTGGAATTAATTCAGTGAAATAATATTTATTTTAACGAAATCTGAAAAGGGGAGTTTGCCATAAGAATGTGAGTCACAAGGCATGCTTTTTATTTGAAGGCGTTTTAAACTCATGAAAGGCAACCGGTTTAATTATCAGTCTTACGTTATCCTGGTGTTTCTTTCCTCTATTTTATGATGTTTATTTCTATATTTAATTATTTGAAAACAGTGCGTTATGATATTGGGTGATTCTTTAAAGGGATTGCCTGTTACGCGTTTGGCGCGATCATCAGTGATATTTTAATTTTAATGAAAAACACAATAGCATTCTCTGTAATATTTTTGGCAATAAGTCAGTTGACCGGCTGCATATTTTCTCCCGGGCAAACATTACGTTCATCCGGGAAAAATATTATTGCGTCGGATGAAGAGGGCAATTATTTAGATAAGCGCGTGGATCTTTATCCTCTTACCCCTTCACTGATTGAGAAATTGCGGCCTGCTGTCGCGAAATCTCAGCCAAATCCTAAGCTGGATGAGCAGGTCAGGGAGTGGGAGTACCGCATCGGCGCCGGGGATATTTTAACCGTGACCGTCTGGGATCACCCGGAACTGACAACACCTGCCGGGCAGTATCGCAGTGCCAGTGACACCGGTAACTGGGTGAATGCGGACGGCACGCTCTTTTATCCCTATGTCGGGAAACTGCCGGTGGCAGGAAAAACGGTCTCTGAAGTGAGGGAGGAGATCGCCGCCCGCCTGAATAGCGTGATCGAAAGCCCGCAGGTGGACGTCAGCGTGGCCGCCTTTCGTTCACAAAAAGCCTACGTCACCGGAGAAGTGGTCAAATCTGGTCAGCAGCCCATCACCAATATCCCCCTGACGGTGATGGATGCCGTCAACGCAGCGGGGGGACTCTCCGCCGACGCTGACTGGCGCAATGTGGTGCTCACTCACGAGGGAAAGGATTCTCCTCTCTCCTTGTATGCGCTGATGCAGCACGGCGACCTGACGCAAAATAAGCTTCTCTACTCGGGCGATATCCTGTTTGTTCCGCGTAACGACGCCCTGAAAGTGTTTGTGATGGGCGAAGTTGTCAAGCAGAGCACGCTCAAGATGGACAGAAGCGGCATGACCCTGGCGGAAGCGCTGAGCAATGCGGGGGGATTGAATCAGGACATGGCCGATGCGACGGGCATTTTTGTCATTCGTTCCATGGCTAAAGGCAATGACGCGGGAAAAATAGCCCGTATTTACTAGCTTAATGCGCAGGATGCCTCTGCGATGGTGCTGGGGACCGAATTCCAGCTTGAACCCTACGATATTGTCTATGTCACCACGGCGCCGCTGTCACGCTGGAACCGCGTGATCGCTCAGCTTGTGCCGACCATCTCAGGTGTGCATGACCTGACCGAAACGGTCCGCTACCTCAGGTCGTGGCCGCAATAATGTTTGATTCCATCTTAGTGGTCTGCACGGGCAATATTTGCCGTTCACCGATTGGCGAGCGGCTGTTACGCCGGCAGCTCCCGGGAAAACGGATCACCTCGGCAGGCATATTCGGCCTGGAGGGAAGCCCGGCGGATCTCCGCGCTCAGGACGTGGCCTGGCGTCATGGGATCTCACTGGAGGGTCATCGCGCACGTAAGCTGACCCAACAGCTGATGCGGGAGTCGGATCTTATTCTGGTGATGGAACCCGCCCATCTGCGTTTTATCTCTGCTATGGCCCCGGAACTGCGCGGCAAATCGCTGCTCTTTGGGCAATGGCTGGAGCCGCAGGAGATCCCCGATCCCTATCGCAAGAGTCGTGAAGCATTTGACTATGTTTTCGGGCTGTTAGGCAAAGCCAGTCAGGAATGGGCTCATCGATTGAGTCAAAAAGGAATGAAGCATTAATGTCGTCTTATACAACAGACAGTTACGGTGCAGCGGCACCCGAAAATCAGGAAATTGATCTCCTTCGTCTCCTCAGCGAGATGCTCGATCATCGTGTACTTATTCTCTCAGTGACCTTCATGTTCACCGTCCTGGCGGGGCTATACGCCTTTCTGGCGACGCCTGTTTATCGCGCAGATGCCTTAATCCAGGTGGAAGGAAAACAGGATAACAGCCTGCTCAAAAATTTAAGACAGTTCAGTAATGAGCTCTCTCCCGATGTTGAACCCGAAATTCTGCTGCTTAAATCGCGCATGATCCTCGGGGCCACCGTTGATGAATTAGGCTTAACGCAGAACGTGGCACAGCGGGGGCGTCTGTGGGCGCGGTTGCAGGGCCATAAACCCGCCACGCTAACCCTGGGCTGGCTGCAGCTTTCACCTGTCGAAGGAAAGCCACGCACACTTCTCCTCACGGTGCTGGAAAAGGGCGCATATCGGCTGGAGGGCGACAACTTTTCTGCTGAGGGCAGAGAGGGAAAAGCGCTGGAAAAAGCGGGAGTATCCCTGCTGGTGGTGAACCTTGATGCCCCGCCGGGCACGCAATTCACGCTACAGAGCAGCACTCGTCTGGAGGCCATTAATGCCCTGAGCACCCAGCTTTCCGTGGTTGAATCGGCAAAACAGAGCGGGGTGCTGACGCTAACGCTCACCGGCAGCGATCCGGAGCGGATTGCCCATGTGCTTGACCGGATTGCCAACAACTATCTGCAGCAAAATATTAACCGCCAGGAAGCGCAGGATTCCCGCAGTCTTGCGTTTTTGCAGCAGCAGTTACCTAAAATCCGAAGCGAACTGGATCAGGCCGAAGAGCGGCTGAATCAATATCGCAAACAGCGTGATTCGGTCGATCTCTCTCTCGAAGCGAAATCGGTGCTCGAACAGATTGTGAATATCGAAAACCAGCTCAACGAGCTGACGTTTCGTGAGGCAGAGATCTCTCAGCTGTTTAAGAAAGAGCACCCGAACTACCGTGCATTGCGTGAAAAACGTCACATTCTGGAGCAGGAGAAGATCCACCTGAATCAGCGTGTTGCCGCCATGCCTTCGACTCAGCAGGACATTTTGCGCCTCAGCCGGGATGTGGAGTCAGGCCGCACCATCTACCTGCAGCTGCTTACCCGTCAGCAGGAGCTGAATATTTCACGCTCCAGCGCCATCGGGAACGTGCGAATTATCGACAGCGCGGTGACGCAACCCGATCCCATTAAACCGAACAAGACGCTAATTATGGTGTCGGGCACGCTGTTGGGCCTGATGTGCTCTGTGGGCCTTGTTTTGCTTCGTATTGCATTCCGACGGGGTATCAATACTTCAGAACAACTGGAAGGGTTCGGCGTCCCGGTGATGGCGACCTTACCGCGTTCGATGTGGTTGTGGAAAAAAACGAATCTGCGCCGCAAACGCGTATTGGGTTCGCGCTGGAGGCACAAGATTAACGATGTGCCTTTTCTGCCGGTTGACCGGCCCGCCGATATTTTTGTCGAGGCCGTGCGGGGGCTGCGTACCAGCCTGCATTTCACGTTGCAGGATGCCGCTAACCGCATCGTCCTGATTTCAGGACCCACCCAGGACTGCGGAAAAACGTTGGTCAGCACCTCGCTGGCCGCGATTGAGGCGCAGGCCGGGCTCAGGGTGTTATTTATCGATGCGGATATGCGCGAGGGATACGTCCACAACGTATTTGATTTGAAAAACCACACCGGACTTTCCTGCGTGCTTGAAGAACAGTGCGCCTGTCAGGAGGCGATTCAGCACTATGAGCAAGGCAATATAGATGTGCTGACCTGCGGGCCGGTTCCATCACACCCCTCCGAACTGCTGATGAGCGAACGCTTCAGGGCGGTAATGACCTGGGCGAATGAACAGTATGACCTGGTGATCCTCGACACACCGCCAGTGCTGGCCGTGACCGACGCCGCAGTGGCCGTTCGGGTGGCGGGCACCTCGCTGCTGGTTGCCCGCTTTGGCAAGACCCGCCTGAAAGAGATGGAGAACAGCATCAAGCGTCTGCAACAAACGGGCGCGCGCATCGGCGGTACCGTGCTGAACGACGTGATTAAATCGGCCGCGCAGTATTACCGTGCGGGCTATGATCATTATGAGTATGGCCAAAGCCCGGCCCGGCGACAGCGCAAGGATTAATGCTTCACCAGCGTGGCAAAATAATAGACCAGCGGGATGGCGAGGATCCAAAGGCCAACAGGGATGTCTCGCCATTTTCCTGCAATCGCTTTAATGACAATGTAAAACAGCAGTCCTCCTGCAATGCCTGTCCCGAAGCTGTTGGCGATGAGCGTAATCATTACCATCATCAGTACCGGCAGCCCGTCGGTGAAATTCGCCAGATCCACCTTACGCAGTCCGCTGAACATGTTCAGACCGATCAGGATCAGGGCAGGCGCTGTGGCTTCTTTCGGGATCATCAGCGCTACCGGGGTAAACAGCAGCATCAACAGAAACATGAACGCGGCGGCCAGCGCCGTGATGCCGGTTTTCCCACCTGCTTCCGCGGCCGCAGAGGATTCAATCAGCGCCGTGGCGGCAGGAATGCCGACCCACGGACCTAACGCCGCGGCAATAGAGTCCACCATAAACGGGCGATTGATATTGACCATATTACCCTCGTCATCCAGCAGCCCGGCTTCACCTCCCACCGCCAGCGTGGTACCCATGGTGGAGAAAAACTCCGAGGCGAAGAAGACGAACAGGAAAGGCAGGAAGGCAATATTCAGGGCACCCAGCATGTCGATATGGCCCAGCACCGGCGTGAGCGAATGGGGCATATCGATGAAGCTTGCCGGCAACCGCGTGACCCCCATCGGGATGCCCACGAGGGTGGCGAACAAAATGGCCCACAAGATAGCACCCGGAATACGGCGCGCCTGCAGGGCAATGGCCAGGAACAGGCCGGCGAGCGCCACCAGCGCACCGGGTGAGAGAAAATCCCCCAGCATCAGCGCATTTGTTTTGGCGTTGGCCAGCACCAGCCCGGCATTACGAAAACCGAGTACGGCGACAAACAAGCCGATAGAGGCCGTCAGCCCGAGTTTGATGGACTGCGGTACGGAGCGGGTGACCACTTCCCGCAGGCCAAAGCGGGTCAGCAGAAAGAACAAAATCCCCGACCAGCAGGCAATGCCCAGACCGATTTCCCAGCCGATGCCTTCACTTCCCGCCAGCGTCACGCCAACCAGCACCGAGCCACCAATGCCCGGCCCGACAATAAACGGCAGGTTAGCGTAAAAGGCCATCAGCAGCGTTCCGGCCACAAACACTAAAATGGTGCCGGTCGTCGCCGCGCCTTTGTCCATCCCGCCCACGGCCAGCAGGCCCGGGATGACCACCAGCAAATAGGCGGCGGCGAGAAAACCGGTGAGACCCGCCAGACACTCGGTACGCACGGTACTGCCACGCGTATGCAGTGCAAAACGACGTTCAAGCCAGCTCCCTGGTGCTGGCGAATTAACGGTGTTGTCGGCCATTATCCGGCTCTCCTTCGATATTATTGTGTGGTGTCCGGGGTTTCCCGGTAAGAAATCAGCGGATTAACAATCTGGCGCGTGCTGCCATCGGTCAGTCCAAGATCGGTCAGATGCGGCCCGGCGTTACATGCAAGGCAGGTTCCTTCAATGGCTTTAAAGACCCGGTACGGCGGCTCCCAGTCGGCAATCTGGCTGCTGCGTTCACGCAGCGTGCGAAACTGACGGGCTAGCTCACCCGGGGGAAGTTCCGACAGCATGCCCGCGATCGGCATCGCAACATGCGCGATGACGCTACCGTTTTGGACCAGCGCCATCCCACCGCCGCTCCCGATTAGCGTGTTGGCAGCCAGCGCCATATCGTCGGGATCGCGCCCCAGCACCACCAGATTGTGTGAATCGTGGGAGTAAGTGGTGGCGATGGCTCCCCGCAGCTCTCCCCAGCCTTCCAGCAGGGCGATTTGCGGCGTTGCCGCATGGCGCGCGTGGCGGTGCTGAACCCAGATCAGGCTAAAGCCAGCCAGTATTTCAACGCGCCCGTTACGCACCCGGGCGTCAGTTTCGCCCCAGCGGGTAAAACGTGCGCCGCTGATGTGGCGCAGGCGCGCGACGCCGTGGTTTGCGTTGTCGATACGCAAGTAAAAGTCACTGGCGGCCAGGGGGGACAGGCGCACGGTATCACGCGGTAGCGCCAGCGGCGTATCAACGATCGGCTCAATCATCGCGCCGTCAAGGGCAATGCATTTCCCGGCGACGTACACCCGGCGAGCCGTCAGTTTTTCCAGAGAGTCAAACACCACCAGGTCTGCGCGTCTTCCGGCGGCAATCAGTCCGAGATCGTTGCGCTGAAGACGCAGGGAGGCGTTCAGCGTGGCAAACCGCAGCGCGTCCGTCGCCGGAAGACCGTGTTCAATCAGCATGTTGAGCAGGGCGATAATACCGCCTTTTTCCAGCAGCACGTCAGGGGGAACGTCATCGGTGCAGACCGTGATTTGCGACGAGAGGTGCGGCAGCGTTTTCAGGGCGCTGACAATCTCGGGCAGCAGGTAGGGATGCGAGCCGCGGATCTCCAGCGTCAGCCCGGCGCGCAATTTTTCCAGCGCATCGTCGGCGGAGGTGAGCTCATGGTCAGAGGTGACGCCCGCCGCCAGATACGCCTGTAAATCGGCGCCGCTGAGACCGCGCGCATGGCCTTCAATCAGCTTTCCGCTTTCCAGGCCGGCCTGCAGGATCTCCAGCATACGCTGGCTGCCGTTCAGCACCCCGTGCATGTCCATCACCTCCGCCACGCCGCGCACTTCTGGCCAGCCGAGCAGGGTATTCATCTCTTCGCCCGCAAAATCTGCGCCGGACATCTCCAGCCCCGGCGTGGAAGGTACGCTCGAGGGCGCTGCGACCATCACCTGCAGCGGCAGGCTGCGGCTGGCCGCAATCGCAAAGCGGACGCCTTCAATGCCGAGCACGTTCGCCAGCTCGTGCGGATCCCAGAAGACAGCCGTGGTGCCCTGTGCCAGCACGATCTCCGCGTAGCGTGCGGGCAGCAGATGCGAGCTTTCAAGGTGCACGTGCGTATCCATGAGGCCCGGAGAGAGGAACTGGTTATTCAGGTCGTGCGTTTCAAGCGCATCACTGCGGCTGCCGCGCGGGTGGACGCTGGCGATAAGCGAGCCGACAATCCCCACATCCGCCTCGCGGATCTCACCGGTTGCCATATCGACAATTCGGGTGTGGGTAAGCAGCAGGTCAAAGGGCGTTTCGCCTCGTGCGGCCTGAACGGCGCGGCGTCGGGTTTCGGCAGTCATGCAATTAACAGTTCCAGCATTGAAATATTGACGTTACTCTATGCACCCGGCAAACGTTTGCCCAGCTGATAAAATTTATCGCCCGATAACCCCGGGTTATTCTGTGACGGGTGTAATGGAGAATGATGACGGAACCCTGGCAGCGCTTGCCTGCGCTCTCCCTTCGGCAACTACAGTATTTTGTCACGCTGGCGCAGCTGCGTCATTTTACGGATACCGCGAGTAAACTGGCCATTAGTCAGCCTGCGCTCAGCAGCGCCCTGCGACAAATCGAAACGGTACTCGGCGGCAAACTGGTCAATCGTACCGCGTCGGCGGTTACGCTGACCGAGTTGGGTCACGCCATTTTGCCCCACGCCCAGCGGGTACTCAGCGTAGCGCAAGTGGCGTTTGATGATATGCAGCAGATTGTGCAGGCCGGCGGCGACGGCACGGTGCGTATCGGTCTGGTGCCTTCCGTCAGCTCGCTGCTGTTTCCGCTGCTGCCGCAGATGCTTGCGCAGGCCTTTCCACGCCTTCGGGTGGAGTTTCACGATCAAACCAATGACGCGCTGGTGGCGCAACTGCTGAAAGGGCAGATTGATTTCGGTATCGGGGCGCTGGACAGCTCGGTTCCCGACCAGCTTAACGTGTTCCCGCTGCAGGAAGATCCGTTTGTGGCGGTATTCCATTGCGACGATCCGCTGGGCGCGTCGGCACACGTGCCCTGGAAACAGCTGGTGGGTCGGGATATTGCCGTCTTCTCCAAAGGCAACATCCAGCGGCTGGTCAGTGCGCTTGCCGAAAGTCATCGTCTTTCGCTGCAGACGCGTTATCAGGTGGACTATATTGAGACGCTGTACGGCCTGGTGCGTTCGAAGCTGGCCGTGGCGATATTGCCGCAGCTTTATACCACCCATTTGCAGGATCCCCGGCTTATGGTGGTTCATCTTCAGCAGCCAGCACTGTTCCGCACGGTGGCGCTGATGCGTGCCCCGCAGGCGCTTCCTCCGCTCATTGAATCCTGCTTTACGCTGATGGTCGACACCCTACGAACGAAGTAACGCGACACTTCTTTACAGCGTGACGGCGTGCAGCCCGCTAAGATGACCTCTGTTAAATCAAGAGGTCACAATGGATAACCGTAAATTGAGCCGACTGCGCCGCTGGGCACGGGAAGGGATAATACTTGTTGTGCTGACGCTGGCCGTGGTGTGGGGCGTGGATCAGTATCGAAAACCGACCTTACCCGCCACGTTTAGCGCAACCCCAATGCAGAGCATCGACGGGAAAACGCACGATATCGCGGCGCTCAGCCACGAGCGCCCACTGCTGATTTACGTCTGGGCCACCTGGTGCAGCATCTGCCGTTACACGACGCCTGCGGTGAATCAGCTGGCAGAAGAGGGCGGGAACGTGGTGAGTATCGCCATGCGCTCCGGTGATAACGCTAAGCTTGCTCGCTGGGTTGACAAGAAACAGCTGAAAATGCCGGTGATAAATGATGAAAACGGTGCGCTGTCGCAGGAATGGCAGGTGAGCGTGACGCCGACGCTGGTCATTGTATCGAAGGGGAACGTCGTCAGTACCACGACGGGCTGGACGAGCTACTGGGGATTAAAAATCAGAATGTGGTGGGCAGGGATATAAAAATAAACCCCTCTTCCGCAGAAGAGGGGGGGAGTATTACTTCGCCAGAACTTCCTGCGCGGTGCGCTCAACCAGCGACAGCAGGATTTTGATATCCTCCAGCGTCACGGTTGGGTTCAGCAGCGTCAGCTTCAGGCAGGTCACGCCGTTATGCTCGGTCACGCCGACGTTTGCACGGCCAGACTCCAGCAGCGCATCACCAATTTTCTGGTTCAACAGGGCGATACCTGCGTCATCGGCCTGCACCTGGCCACGGAAGCGGAACAGCACGCTTGCCAGTTGAGGCTGCATTACCAGTTCCAGAGCAGGTTGCTCTTTCACGTAAGCCGCAACCTGCTGCGCCAGCGTCACGCCGTGATCGATAATCGCCGCGTACTGCTCCTGACCCAGCGCTTCCAGGCTCATCCACAGCTTCAGCGCGTCGAAACGACGGGTGGTCTGCAGCGATTTGGACACCAGGTTTGGCACGCCGGCTTCTTCATCGAACTCAGAGTTCAGGTAAGCCGCCTGGTAGCGCATCAGCTCATAGTGGCGCGCTTCTTTCAGCAGGAACGCACCGCAGCTGATGGTCTGGAAGAACTGCTTGTGGAAGTCCAGGGTCACGGAATCCACCAGCTCAATGCCGTCCAGGTAGTGACGATACTGCTCAGACATCAGCAGCGCGCCGCCCCAGGCCGCATCAACGTGTACCCAGATGTTCTGCTTCGCCGCCAGCTCGGCAATGGCACGCAGCGGGTCGATTGCACCGGCATCGGTGGTACCTGCTGTCGCGACAATCGCCAGAATCTGTTCGCCGTTCGCGTTGCACTGTTCAATTTTCGCCGCCAGATCGGTCAGATCCATACGGGAGAATTCATCCGTTTTCACCTGCACCACGGACTGGTAACCCAGACCCATCAGCGCCATGTTTTTCTGCACGGAGAAGTGCGCGTTTTCGGAGCACAGCACGCGGATTTTACGCAGATCGCCTGTTAAACCGTCCTGCTGAACGGAGTGACCCTGACGCGCGAAGAACGCATCACGGGCCAGCATCAGGCCCATCAGGTTGCTCTGGGTGCCGCCGCTGGTGAAGACACCGGCGTCGCCAGCCTGATAACCCACGCGGGTACGCAGCCATTCGATCAGTTTGATCTCGATGATGGTTGCGGACGGGCTTTGATCCCAGGAGTCCATGCTCTGGTTGGTGGCGTTGATCAGCACTTCCGCCGCCTGGCTAACAACCAGGCTTGGGCAGTGCAGGTGCGCCACGCACTGCGGGTGATGAACGGACAGGCTGTCTTTCAGGAAGAACTCCACGGCGCGTTCAATCGCCGCTTCGTTGCCCAGCCCTTTCGGGTTGAAATCCAGCTTAATGCGGTCGCGCAGTTCCGCGACCGTTTTGCCCTGATACATCTCAGGCTGCTTCAGCCACTGCATCACAGCCTGAGTGCTTTGTTCAATCGCCTGCTGGTAAGCTTCAATGCTCTGCGCAGAGGAGAACAAAATTGGGTTTGAATCAGACATCGTAATCAACAACTCCGGTTACGCCGGGCGAACGCCCGCAGCAAGCAGGGCCTGCTCGAATTTATCCAGGAAGACTTTCAGCTCTTCATCGCTGATCAGCAGAGATGGCAGCAGACGCAGAACGATACCGTTACGACCGCCACGCTCCAGAATCAGACCGGCTTCGAAGCACTTCTTCTGAATCAGTGCAGACAGCTCGCCGTCGCCCGGGAAGCAACCCATGTGGTCAGCGGCTTCGTGTGGCTTAACGATCTCGATACCGATCATCATGCCCAGACCGCGAACGTGACCGATAACCGGATAACGTTTCGCCATCTCTTTCAGCTGGCCTTTCAGCCATTCGCCCTGTGCAGCCACTTTGCCTGCGATGTTCTGGTCTTTCAGGATTTTCAGCGTCGTCAGACCGGTTGCCATCGCCAGCTGGTTGCCGCGGAAGGTACCGGTGTGGTGACCTGGGGCCCATGCATCGAACTGCTTTTTGATACCGAGCACGGCCAGCGGCAGACCGCCACCAACAGCTTTAGACATCACGATGATGTCTGGCTCAATGCCAGCGTGTTCGAAGGCGAAGAATTTACCGGTACGGGCAAAGCCCGCCTGAACTTCGTCGAGGATCAGCAGAATGCCGTGTTCCTGAGTCACTTTACGGATACGCTGCAGCCACTCAGCCGGCGCCGGGTTCACGCCGCCTTCGCCCTGAACCGCTTCCAGAATGACGGCAGCAGGTTTGCGCACGCCGCTCTCAACGTCGTTGATCAGGTTTTCGAAGTAGTAAGTCAGCGCTTTCACGCCCGCTTCACCACCGATACCCAGCGGGCAACGGTACTCGTGCGGGTAAGGCATAAACTGCACTTCTGGCATCATACCGTCTACCGCTTCTTTCGGAGACAGGTTGCCGGTCACGGACAGCGCGCCGTGGGTCATGCCGTGGTAACCACCCGAGAAGCTGATGATACCGCTACGGCCGGTCACTTTTTTCGCCAGCTTCAGCGCGGCTTCCACAGCGTCAGCACCGGATGGACCGGTGAACTGTAGGCAGTACTCTTTGCCCTGACCAGGCAGCAGAGAGAGCAGGTATTCGGAAAACGCGTCTTTCAGAGGCGTAGTCAGATCCAGAGTATGTAACGGCAAGCCGCTGGTAATGACATTTTGGATGCTTTTCAGCACATCAGGGTGGTTATGGCCAAGCGCAAGGGTGCCTGCGCCTGCTAAACAGTCAAGGTATTCTTTATTGTCTGCATCGGTTACCCACACGCCTTCTGCTTTAGTGATCGCTAAAGGCAGTTTGCGCGGATAACTCCTGACGTTAGATTCAAACTCGGCCTGACGGGCCAGATAGGTTTCGTTGCTTTTGTGGGCATCTACGGTGTCAATACGGACTTTATCCGTCATCATATCACTCCTACAACCGCCGCTTCGTTATGAGCCACGATTGAATAAAAAGTTAAAAAACAGATGGGGGGCCTGAAAAAAACGCCGCCAATATAGAGCCTTTTGCCACGGGGCTCAATGGTTAATTTGTTTACTGTTTTGTGACACGGCGCACAGGGGGAGGAATATCCCCGTTTTCAGGCGGAAAATTGCAGTTTATGGCAAATAAAAACAGGCGGTTACGTACTTAACGTTCTGGCAGCAAAATCATAAAAAAGAGTGTGACAAATCGTGCCATCCGCGAACTTAACACGCTTATTTCGGCAACAGGGGCAAAACGCGGTGGTCAGGATGGATGCGCAACGGAATTCCGCATCAAAAAAGGACTTTCAACATGCAGGGTTTCCCGGTGGGTTTCACCGTTAATAATATGCAGGGCGCTCAGGCGACCAATTTCATAATGCGGCAGCTGAACGGTTGAAAGCGGGGGGAGAAAGAGCTCTCCAATGCCCACCATATTGTCATAGCCGATAACCGCGATATCTTCAGGGATGCGAAGCCCTTGCGCCAGCAGGGTCTGGTACACCATCAATGCGATACGATCGTTACCGCAGATAACGGAGTCGAACAGGGGAATGCCATTCTGAATGCGCGCCAGCAGCACTGACGGTATGTCACGATAGTGCTCGTCCCCTGACGCCATGTAGCTGTGTTCCAGGGTGTCCGGGTCGAGCCCCGCTTCACGACACGCACGTTCCAGCCCCTGACGGCGCCGGGTTGTGGCCAGATGGTCCGCGGGTAAATGCAGGCACAAAGGCTGCCGGTAGCCCTCGGCGAGTAACGCCTGCACGGCGGCGTACTGCCCCTGTTCATCATCAGGGATATAGCTGGCGACCTGTTCATCGACACTTTCGCAGTTGGCCAGCACACAGGGAAGGGTAAGCAGTTTTGCAGGGAGAGGAACCTGACGTAACCCCATTGTGGTGTAAATAATCCCGTCCGGGCGGTGGGAGAGCAGCAGATCGACGATCGTATCCGGGTTGTCATCGGTAAACATATTCATGACGAAGCTGTTCCAGCCATGCATCCGGGCCGTCTCTTCAATGGACAGCGTAATCTCCACCGAGAAAGGCGTCGTCACCGTATCGAGCGCCAGCACGCCGATGGTTTTCGGCGAGGCATGCGCGCCGCGTATTTTCTTGGCGGAAAGATCGGGTACGTAGCTGGTCTGCTCGATAGCCTGCTGTACGCGCGCCAGCGTTTCCGGCTTAAGGCGCTCCGGGTTGTTAAGCGCGCGTGAGACGGTCATCAGCGATACGTTAGCCATCTTTGCGACGTCCTTCAGGGATGCCATTTTCTTACTCCGTTAATGCTCTGTGTGAAAGGGTATACAACTAAGTCGCTGATGTAAAAGGAAGGCTGATGCACAGGCCAGGCCCTGCTGACCTCAGTGATGAATATTTGATCGCGATCTCGTTCCTTTGATGTTAACGTTAACTTTCGTGATTAACATCTTAAATTCCAGCCAAACCGCATGAGAAAGGATAAATGTTAACGTTACCATTGTGCCATTACTCCAACATGAGAATGTCATGATGAAAACGCATCACTCTCACAGCTACCCTTTATTAAGCGCATTACTGTTTTTCTTTTTTGTCACGTGGTCATCCTCCGGCTCGCTGCTTTCCATCTGGCTCCACCAGGAGGTGGGGCTAAAGGCAGGCGATACGGGAGTCATCTATGCCGTGCTTTCTGTCTCCGCGCTATGCGCGCAAATCTGCTACGGCTTCATTCAGGACAAACTCGGCCTGCGCAAAAACCTGCTCTGGTTTCTGACCAGCCTGCTCATTCTTTCTGGTCCTGCCTTCCTGCTGTTTGGTTATCTGCTGCAGATTAACGTTTTACTCGGCAGTATTTTTGGCGGGATTTATATCGGCCTGACGTTTAACGGCGGGATAGGGGTACTGGAGTCCTATACCGAGCGAGTGGCCCGCCAGAGCCAGTTTGAGTTCGGCAAGGCGAGGATGTGGGGATCGCTTGGCTGGGCGGTGGCAACCTTTTTTGCGGGGCTCCTGTTTAACCTTAATCCGAAGCTCAACTTCGCTGTCGCGAGCTGCGCAGGGCTGGCGTTTTTTGTTTTGCTGGCGCGACTCAGGGTCTCTTCCGCCCCACACGCTATGCAGGAAGCGGTATCCGGCGGTAAGGTCACCCTGGAAGATGCATTGCGCCTGCTGACGCTGCCGCGGTTCTGGGCGCTGGTGTTTTTCGTTATCGGCACCTGTATTTATGGCGTTTACGACCAGCAGTTCCCGGTCTATTTCTCCTCCCAGTTCCCGACATTACAGGAAGGAAACGCCATGTACGGCTATCTCAACTCCTTCCAGGTTTTCCTTGAGGCGGCGGGCATGTTCTGCGCGCCATGGCTGGTGAATCGCCTTGGCGCGAAGAACGGTCTGATTTTCGCCGGAATGGTGATGGCAATGCGTATGGTGGCGTCGGGGCTGGTTGAGGGGCCGGTACTTATTTCCATTACCAAGCTATTGCACGCAGTTGAACTGCCCGTTTTGCTGGTCTCTATCTTTAAATACAACAGTTTACACTTTGATAAGCGGCTCTCTTCCACCCTCTATCTGGTGGGCTTTGCCTGTACAAGCTCGGTGATTGCCTCGGTCCTGTCGCCGCTGGCGGGCTACAGCTATGAGAAATACGGCTTTGCCCAGTCCTATCTCATTATGGGGCTGTTAGTTTTCAGCACCACGTTTATCTCCATCTTCCTGTTGCGCTCGGGTAAGTCCTCTTCTGACCCGCTCATGCCGCAACCTTCCACCATCTGATCGAAAGAGTAGAGAAATGACGTATTCCATTACAAAAGCAGAGCAGGAACTTCAGTCCAGACGCGAAGCGCTTAACCTGCGCTGGTACCCGCGTTACCACCTCGCAGCCCGCGCTGGCTGGATGAACGACCCAAATGGCCTGGTCTGGTTTGACGGCTGGTATCACGCTTTTTATCAGCATCATCCCTACTCGACCCAGTGGGGCCCGATGCACTGGGGCCATGCGCGCAGTAAAGATTTAGTTCACTGGGAACATCTTCCCGTTGCGCTGGCGCCGGAAGGGCCTGAAGACAAGGATGGCTGTTTTTCCGGTTCGGCGGTGGTGGATGGCGATACGCTGGCGCTGATTTACACCGGACATAAATTCCACGGCGATCCGGATGACGAGGCGAATCTCTACCAGGTGCAGTGCCTGGCGACCAGCCGTGACGGCATTCATTTTGCCCGGCAGGGTATGATCGTTGATACGCCGCCTGGCCTGCATCATTTCCGCGACCCAAAAGTGTGGCGTGAAGGAGAGAGCTGGTACATGGTTGTTGGCGCGCGCGACGGCGAGACGGGCCAAGTGCGCGTATATCGTTCTGCCGATCTGCGCGAGTGGCAGGATATGGGCGTGCTTGCGGTGGCTGAAAAAGAGATGGGCTATATGTGGGAATGCCCGGACTTTTTCACTCTCAGCGGTAAACGCGTGCTGATGTTTTCACCACAGGGACTGGCTGCCGAAGGATTCGAAAATCGCAATCTTTTCCAGAGCGGCTATCTGGTGGGCGAGTGGCAGCCCGGGCAGCATTTTGTGCGTGAAGGTGAGTTTGTGGAGATGGATCGCGGGCATGATTTCTATGCTCCACAGAGTTTCCTGACGCCTGATGGGCGCCGCATCGTTATCGGCTGGCTGGATATGTGGGAATCTCCCCTCCCGGAACAGGAGGATGGCTGGGCAGGCATGCTCTCGTTACCGCGCGAACTGACGCTGAGCGCGGATAATCGTCTGCAAATGCGGCCGGCCAGAGAGGTCGAAAGCCTCCGGGGAGCGTGGTTCCCCTGGCCGGTGAGTACGTTGACCAATCAGCAGATAGCGCTGGTGGAACGCTGCGACGCGCTGGAGGTTATTCTGCAGTGGGATTGCGCAAACAGCACGGCGGAACACTACGGCATTCGTCTTGGCACCGGGCTACGCGTCTATGTTGATGCGCAGATGCAGCGCCTGGTGCTGGAGCGATACTACCCGCAGTATGGCCTGTGTGGCTCACGTAGCGTCGCGCTCAATCTGAATAATGCGCTTAATCTGCGCCTGTTCTTTGACAGATCTTCCGTTGAAGTGTTTGTTAATGAGGGAGAAGCGTGCCTCAGCAGCCGCATTTATCCTGATGAAGATTGCCGTGATCTGGCGCTGTTTGCCTGGACGGGGGAGGCATCACTCATCCATGGCGGGGCCTGGCAACTGGAGTAAACACTGACCTGGTGGCGACGGGCATCAGGTCAGCTTAATTTAAAATACTGCCCCATCTTGATGGGGCGACGTAAATATAGAGTCTAAAATGATGATTATTTTTAATC
>NZ_POVL01000044.1 GCF_002939185.1 Enterobacter sichuanensis
CCCCAAAGGGGCGAGGGGACTGTTGGGTGCGGTTTGTGATGGCAGCGCAGGTCTGCTTTTTACCCTCTCCCCTTTGGGGAGAGGGCCAGGGTGAGGGGGGGCAAAAAAAAGCCCACCAGAGGCGGGCAAAAGAGGACAACGCAGACAGATAAGATCAGATGCTGATGTTGTATTTGCGACCCGTCGGCATCTGGCTGGATTCCCCCGCCGGGCCGTACAGTGAGCTGGCGTGACCCACGTTGTCGATCGCCTTCTGGATATGCTGGTTTTTCTTCATATGGCTTTGCAGCAGGGATTCCACCTGCTGATTCAGCGCTTTGGTGCTGCGCACCTTTTCATGCACCTGCTGCCAGCTGGCGAACAGCTTGCCGAGCCCCGGGTAGGGGGCTTCGGTGCCGGAGGTTTGCTCCTGCTGGCGGCGCATGTCGTCGTAGTACTGCAGGGTCGTCAGCAGCTGGTTTTTGTTATCCGCCAGCACCTGCAGCGACACCGGGTTGATCTGGGTACGGTTGAGCTGATTCACCTCTTCAATCATGATCGCCTCCAGCTCATCCAGAGAGGTTTTCATTTGCGTGAGTATCGGGTAAAGCTTGTCCATAAGGGGCCTGTAAACGGTTAAAACGAAAACATGTCCTGCACCATCGCCTGAGCAATCTTCTCCGGCTCAATGCGCAGGGTACCCGCCGACAGCGCGGCGCGCAGTTCGGCGACGCGGGCGTGGTCCACGTCGCGGCTGTCGTCGGTCTGAATTTTTTTAGTCAGCTCGCTCAGGGTGACGTTAGTGTTGTCACGCTTTTCGCTGCGCGTGGCCGCCACCTCACTCTCCTGCGGCTGCGTGCGGGCGCGCAGATCCTGCGTCGGGGCAATCTTCGCGACTGGCGCGGTGGTCTGGCTGCTGTTGATGCTCATGGTGGTCCTCGCAATAACATTAAGTGCTCAATACTTCTTTCTTCGGTGATTCTCAGAAAAGCTAAAATTTATTATTGAGAAATAATCATCACCTGACCGTCGGCCGCCACTTTCCCGCTGACGGTGCGCCCGCCTGTTGTTTTTACCTTCAGCACGTCATCCACTGCGGCGTTATTTAGCGCCTTGCCCTGGCTGCGGATCCGAAAGCCCGACCCGGCGGTCACCAGATCCACCGTCTGCCCGGCACGCAGCCGCCACTGCTGGCGCAGCTGATTTTCCAGCAGCGGTTTACCGGCGTCGATGGCGCGGGTCAGGCGCTGGCCGATAATCTCGTCGGCGCTAAAGATCAAGCCGCCGGGCTGGTTATCGAGACTGCCGGTGACCGGTTCGATATCGCTGCGCTGAACGATGGCCCCGCCGGGCAGGCTCTGGCTGGCCACCCACCAGGTGCCCTGGGCGCTGATGCGTACCGGCAGGAAATGACGACGTGCGCCGCACTGGGCCAGCACGGTACGCTTGCCGGTGAGACGGCTGTCGCGCCCCACCAGGCTCAGTTCCGGGTTCTCACACACACCTGCCAGCTGGGCAGGCGTGGCGAGCAGGGCCACGGTGCGCACCACCTCGCCATTGCTCTCCGGCTGCTGGATCAGGGCATCCAGCTTGAGCAGCAGGCGCTGCTTCGCCGTCTGGTCAGACGGAACGCTGGCACCAGCAGACGCAGAGCAGAGCAAGACGGCCATCGCCGCGCTGAATAATCGGAGCTTCATCTTATTGCCTTAATACGGTATTTAATTTATAAAACGTGGCGAAATTATATACGCAGTGGCGAGGCTTTTATTGCCTTAAATAATGACACTTCTGACGGCATTTACCTTCTTCATTTTTTTCTCGCGCTTTTCATTATTTCGATTTCCCTAAATAGGCTTATTTTTGTCGGGTCTTCGCAGTGTGATATTTCACCTGCGCTGTCTACACTATCGCAGTTTAAATAACGCGAGACAGGAGTCCTGTTGTCATGAATAAACTTGATGACGCCTTTCGCTTTCAACAGCAGGCGTTAGGTTTGCTGTCGCGCCGTCAGGATATTTTGGCTTCGAATATTGCGAATGCCGACACCCCTGGCTACCAGGCGCGGGATATAGATTTTCCTCAACAGCTAAAAGCGGCCATGGAAAATAACACCCTGGCGAAATCACCCGTATCACTGGCATTAACGTCAAACCGCCATATTGAAGGCAAAGCGATGCCGTTTGACGACGCTCAGCTGCTTTATCGCATTCCGGATCAGCCGAGTGCCGATGGTAATACGGTGGATATGGATCGTGAGCGCGTTAATTTCGCGGATAACGCCGTGAAATATCAGTCGGGACTGACGTTCCTTGGCGCGGATATTAAGAAAATGATCACTGTGCTCAGTCAGGGGTAATTAGCGATGTCGCTCTTTAGCGTATTTGATATTTCAGGCTCTGCGATGGCGGCCCAGTCCCGCCGTCTTAACGTCAGCGCCAGCAATATGGCCAACGCCGACAGCGTGGCAGGACCGGACGGCCAGCCGTACCGCGCCCGTCAGGTGGTGTTTGAGGTCGATAACGCCGTCGGTCAGGAGATTGGCGGCGTGCAGGTCCGCGACGTGGTGGAGAGTAGCGCCCCGGATCGCCTGGTGTACGAGCCGGGCAATCCGCTGGCGGATGAGCAGGGCTATGTGCGCATGCCCAACGTCAACGTGATGAACGAGATGGTCAACACCATCTCCGCCTCTCGCAGCTACCAGGCCAACGTGGAAGTCATGAACTCCGCCAAAAGCCTGATGCTGAAAACATTAACTCTTGGTCAGTAAGGACGCATATGGCGGTCTCTTCGATTAACAACAACAGCGGCACGGGCGGCACCGGCACGGGCAACAGCGCGGCGGATCTGTCGAACCAGTTTATGACCCTGCTGGTGGCGCAGATGAAAAACCAGGATCCCACCAACCCGATGGATAACAACCAGCTCACCTCGCAGCTGGCGCAGTTCAACATGGCGGCGGGCGTCGAGAAGCTCAACACGTCTGTCGCTCACGTCTACGCCATGATGTCCCAGCTGGGCAGCATGAGCGCCTCCTCCTGGGTCGGGCGCAGCGTGCTGATTGAAGGGGAGGCGAAGGTCTCCTTTGGTGAACCGGCTATCGGCATCATGCAGGAAGGGGTGGAGCTACCGAGTAACTCCGACGATTTCCACTTCGCGCTGTCGGACGATGCCGAAACGGTCACCGTCACGCTGCACGACGGCGATAAGGCCTACACCGCCGAGCTGAAGAATGTCAAGAAGGGGATGAATACCTTCAACCTCGATGACCTGGAAAACTTCAAGCCGGAGCCGGGGCCACCGCGCGATCGCGAGTACACCCTCTCCTTTGAGGCCAGCAACGCCGAAGGGGAGAACCCGACGGTCTATGGCCTGATTCAGGAACAGGTACAGGGCGTCACCATGGATCCGAACGGGCCGATTCTGCATCTGCTGAATCACGATCCGATCACTATGGACAAAGTGTTCGTCATTCAAAAATAAACATTACTTCTGGAACGAAATTATGGGTTTTTCACAAGGTCTTAGCGGTCTGAGCGCCGCGGCAAAAGCGCTGGACGTGGTGGGTAACAACATCGCCAACTCCCAGACGATTGGGTTTAAAGCCGGCTCGGTCTCCTTCGCCGATATCTTCGCCGGTTCGACGGGGATGGGGGTGCGCGTGGCCGGCGTTGATCAGAACTTTGGCGACGGCAACCTGGCGAACGGTAGCTCCGCCCTTGATATGGGGATCTCTAATCGCGGCTTTTTCCGCATGGTCGATGCGGCAGGCAGCGTGTTCTACAGCCGTAACGGTCAGTTTGATCAGGATGAAAATGGCTATATCTATAACAAAACCAACGGACTGTTTTTAACCGGCTACCAGGCGACGAACGGGGCGATTAACCCCGGCGCAGAGGTTGGGCCAATCCGCATTCCGAAAGACGATATGCCGCCTGCGGCGTCCACAAAAGGGTCGCTGACGGGGAACCTGAAGTCCGATGCGGAGATCATCACCAAGCCTTTCGATAAGGACGATAAAGATACCTACAACTACGTCAGCGAAGTCACCGCGACGGACAGCCTGGGCAACAAGCACGCCATTAAGGTCTATTTCGTGCATACGGCTGCAGGGAAATGGACAGCCCATGCGGAAGACTCAACCTCACCTGCGGGCATGAAACCAATTAATCTGGAGTTTGATAACAAAGGCAACATTGTTGGCGACCCGAAACTGGACATTGATGGCGCTGCCTATAACGGCTCTGCGCCATTGGCATTGAAACTGGATTTTTCAAAACTGAGCCAGAACAGCGGCGACATGCAGATCATGCTGGGCGAAATTGACGGCCAGGCGCCGGGCAAATTCAACGGCTACGAAGTCAGCGACAGCGGGGAAGTCATCGTTATCTACAGTAACCAGAAACGCCAGACCGTGGCGCAGGTGGTGCTGGCGGACTTTGCCAACGTCGGTGGTCTGGCGCAGCAGGGTAACAACCTGTGGGCGGAGACCGGGCAGTCCGGCCAGCCGTTCCTCGGCACCTCCGGTAGCGGCAGCTTCGGTACCATCAACGGCGGGATGCTGGAGACCTCCAACGTGGAGCTCGGTGAAGAGATGGTCAACATGATCGTCTATCAGCGCAACTACCAGTCCAACTCACAAACCATCAAAACCCAGTCTGAAGTGTTGCAGACGCTGGTTAACCTGCGTTAAGGCTGAACGATGGATCGCGCTATCTATACCGCCATGAGTGCCGCCAACGCGGCGCTCAACCGCCAGGCGGTCACCTCAAACAATCTGGCGAACAGCTCCACCGCAGGCTTTCGCGCCCAGCTGGCGGCCTTCCGCTCCGTACCCATCGAAGGGGAAAGCCTGCGCACCCGCGCGCTGGTGGCGGAGTCGACGCCGTTTCACGACACCACCATGGGGCCGATCACCCATACCGGCCGCAGCCTCGACGTGGCGCTGCCGCAGAACGGCTGGCTGGCGGTGGCGCTGGACGACGGCAGTGAAGGCTACACCCGCAATGGCGCTATCGAGGTGGATCAGGACGGGGCGCTCAGCGTCAACGGCCGTCCGCTGATGGGCGACGGCGGGCCGCTGGAGGTGCCGCCACAATCCCACGTCACCATCGGCAGCGACGGCACCGTGTCGGCGCTCGGCATGGGCGACGACCCGACAGCGCTGGTGCCGGTGGGCCGCCTCAAACTGGTCAACGCCGACATGAACGAGATGGTACACGGCGACGACGGTCTGTTCCGCACCGCAGGCGGCAACCCGCTGGCGCAGGACGAAACCCTGCGCCTGACGCCGGAGGCCATCGAAGGCAGCAACGTCAGCCCGGTGCAGGCCATGACGGCGATGATCGCCAACTCACGCGGCTTCGACATGAACATGAAGGTGATCCGCACCGCCGACGAAAACGCCCAGAAGGCCAACCAGCTATTAAGCGTGAGCTAAGGCCGCGCAAGGAGTCACTATGATTCGTTCCTTATGGATCGCAAAAACCGGGCTGGAAGCACAGCAGCTCAATATGGACGTCATCTCCAACAACCTGGCGAACGTCAACACCAACGGCTTTAAGCGTCAGCGCGCCGTGTTTCAGGACCTGCTCTACCAGAACATGCGCCAGCCCGGCGCCCAGGCAACCGAGCAGAACACCCTGCCGAGCGGCCTGCAGCTGGGCACCGGCGTGCGTCCGGTCTCCACCCAGCGCGTGCACACTCAGGGCGGAATGAACCAGACCGGCGACGAGTACGACGTGGCGATTGAAGGGGAAGGCTTCTTCCAGGTGCAGATGCCGGACGGCAGCACCGCCTACACTCGCGACGGCCACTTCTCGAAAAACGCGGACGGCCAGCTGGTGAATGCCGAAGGCTACCCAATCCAGCCGGGGATCGTGATCCCGCAGGATGCCACCAAACTCAACATCGGCAGCGACGGGATCGTCAGCGTCAAGGTGCCAGGGCAGGCGGAAGAGCAGCAGATTGGCCAGCTGACGCTGACCACCTTCGTCAACAATTCGGGGCTCGAAAGCATCGGCGGCAATCTCTACAAAGAGACCCAGTCCTCCGGCGCGCCGAATGAGCTGAACCCGGGGATGGAGAGTGCGGGCACCCTGAAACAGAGCTACGTGGAAATCTCCAACGTCAACGTGGCGGAAGAGCTGGTGACCATGATTCAGGTGCAGCGCGCCTACGAAATCAACAGTAAAGCGGTCTCGGCATCCGACCAGATGCTGCAGCGGCTTTCCCAGCTGTAATCCTCTCTCTGGCCGCCTGTGCGGCCAGACATTTTATCGACACTGAAATGAATAAACTTTCTCAACATATCCCGGCGGCGGCGCTGCTGGCAGGCACGTTGCTGCTCGGCGGCTGTGCGCACATCATGCAAAAGCCTCTCGTCGAGGGGCCGACGACGGCAACACCATTACCGATGGCACCGGCGGCCACCGGCGGCTCACTGTTTCAGGCCGGACAGGCCATGAACTACGGCTATCAGCCGATGTTCGAAGACCGTCGCCCGCGTAACGTGGGTGACACGCTGACCATCCTGCTGCAGGAGAACGTGAGCGCCAGCAAGAGCTCCTCCGCCAGTGCCAACCGTAATGGATCGGCCGGTATGGGGCTGATTGCGGTACCGACCAAACTCAACAGCTGGCTGGGCGATGGCAAAGCGGATTTTGAAGCCGAAGGTAAAAACGATTTCGCAGGCAAAGGCGGCGCGGCGGCGCGTAATACCTTTACCGGCACCATCACCGTGACCGTGAAAGAACTGCTGCCCAACGGCAACCTTGGCGTGGTGGGTGAGAAGCAGATTGCCATCAACCAGGGCACCGAATTTATCCGCTTCTCCGGGGTGGTGAACCCGCGCACCATCAGCGGCAGCAACACGGTGCCCTCCACCCAGGTGGCAGACGCCCGCATTGAGTACGTCGGCAACGGCTACATCAACGAAGCGCAGAATATGGGCTGGCTGCAGCGCCTGTTCCTGAACCTTTCTCCTTTCTGATATGACCATGAAAAAAGAATCTATTCTGTTATTTCTCAGCCTCCTGCTCTACGGCATGACGCTGGCGGTACCGAAAGTGGTACATGCGGAACGCATTCGCGATCTGGCGACGGTACAGGGCGTGCGGTCCAACTCCCTGATGGGCTACGGCCTGATCGTTGGCCTTGACGGTACCGGCGACCAGACCATGCAGGCGCCGTTCACCGGCCAGAGCCTGAACAACATGCTCTCGCAGCTGGGGATCACCGTCCCGGCGGGCACCAATATGCAGCTGAAAAACATCGCCGCGGTGATGGTCACCGCCGAGCTGCCGCCGTTTGCCCGTCCCGGCGACAAGCTGGACATTGTGGTCTCCTCGGTGGGGAACGCCAAAAGCCTGCGCGGCGGTACGCTGCTGATGACCCCGCTGAAAGGGGCGGATAACCAGATCTACGCTATCGCTCAGGGCAACATTTTGATCTCCGGCGCAGGGGCGCAGGCGGGCGGCAGCCGCGTGCAGGTGAACCAGCTTAACGGCGGGCGCATCAGCGGCGGGGCCACCGTGGAGCGCGAGGTGCCGAACGGCTTCGCTACCCAGAACATCGTGCGCCTGCAGCTTAACGAGAGCGATTTCTCACTGGCGCAGCAGATCAGCGACGCCATTAACCAGCGCTACAGCGGCGGGGCGGCGATCCCGGAAGACGCCCGCACCGTGCGCCTCTTTGCGCCACCGGACGGCCCGTCCCGCGTGCGCTTCCTCGCCAACATTCAGGACATTCCGCTGCGGGTCAACGTTCAGGACGCGAAGGTGATTGTGAACTCGCGTACCGGCTCGGTGGTGATGAACCGCCACGTCTCGCTGGACGCCTGCGCAGTGGCCCACGGCTCCCTGACGGTGGAGGTGATGCAGAACAACATCATCAGCCAGCCCGATACGCCGTTTGGCGGCGGCGAGACGGTGGTGGTGCCGCAGACCGATATCTCGGTGCGCGACAGCGGCGGCTCGCTGCAGCACGTGCGCAGCAGTACCGATCTGAACGCGGTGATCCGCGCCCTCAACAGCCTGGGCGCGACGCCAAACGAGCTGATGTCGGTTCTGCAGGCGATGAAAAACGCCGGCTGTCTGCGGGCGAAGCTGGAGGTGAACTGATGAACGCTTTCGATAAGCTCGATCAACCCGCCTTTGATGTCCGCTCGCTGGACACGCTGAAACGGGAGGCCGGGCGGCAAACGCCCGGCGCGCTGAAGGCGGCGGCGAAGCAGATGGAAGGTATCTTCGTGCAGATGATGATGAAGAGCATGCGCGATGCCACCTTCAAGGACGACCTGCTGAACAGCCAGTCTTCTGAGATGTACACCGCCATGCACGATCAGCAGGTGGCGCAAAATATTGCCGGGAGTGGTCAGCTCGGCTTTGCCGATCTTATCGTCCGCCAGCTGGGCGGGGAGGTTGATGAACCCATCGTGAGCACGCCGGGGCGCGATCTCCTGCGGCCTGGGCTTTCCGCCACGCCTGCCACAGGCCCACTGCGCCTGCCTGCGCCGGTGTCGTTCGCCAAACCGGCGGAAGGGGCGCATCCGTTTATTGCCCGTCTGCTGCGCCCGGCCCAGGCAGCCGCGCAGCAGAGCGGGCTGCACCCGCACCTGATCCTCGCTCAGGCGGCGCTGGAGTCCGGCTGGGGCAAACGTGAAATTCCTGCCGCCGACGGCAGCCCGAGCCATAACCTGTTCGGGATCAAGGCGACGGGCGACTGGCAGGGCAAAACCACCGAAATCACCACCACCGAATACATCAACGGCGTGAAGCAGAAGGTGAAAGCCGCCTTCCGCGTCTACGACTCCTACGAACATGCGCTGGCGGATTACGCGAAGCTGCTGACCCGCAACCCGCGCTATCGTGGCGTGGTGCAATCTGATTCGCCAGAGCAGGGGGCGAAAGCGCTGCAGGCGGGCGGCTACGCCACCGATCCGGCCTACGCCAAAAAGCTGATCACCATTATTCAGAAGGTGAAAGGGGATATTCAGCAGGGGGTGAATGCCTATATGCACGACCTCGATAAAATTTTTTAGAAAATTTTGTCATCACCGATGAAATAAGCAGAGCCATGAACATCTGGCCCGGAAATCCATGCCGGGCCCGCAATCAGGGAATATCCAGAGCGTATGAATAACCTTTACAACTTAGCCAGAAACGGCATCAGCGTGGCGCAGGCCGCCATCCGGGTGACGGGCGATAACCTGGTCAACGGCATGTCCAACAACTACAGCCGCCGCAGTCTGCTGATCGGTGAGCTGGGCGGGATGTCGACCCCACAGGGGTTTTACGGGTATGGCGCCCGCATCGGCGGCGTGGAACGCGCCTATGACGCCTTTGCCAATAACCAGCTGCGGGATTCACTCTCCACCTATGCGTCACTGACGGGACGGATGGAGCAGCTGGCGGATATCGACAACATGCTGGCGGATGAAGCGGATAACGTCTCCGTGTCGCTGGGCAAGCTGTTTACAGACATGGCTGCCCTGAGCGCCAACCCGTCGGAAGGCCCGGCGCGCGCGACGGTATTTGCCTCCCTCGAGATACTGGCAAACCGCTACAATGCCAGTGCAAAGCGTCTTACCGGCCTGGAAAAGAGCACCAATACCCAGATTGAGCGCAGCGCCAGCGAGATCAACAGCTTTACCGAGCAGCTGGCGCAGATTAACAAACAGCTGGAGCGCGCCCAGGGCAATGGGGCACAGCCTGCCGATCTGCTGGACCAGCGCGACGCGCTGCTAGAAGGGCTGAGCGAACAGCTTGGCATCACGGTGACCGAAGACCATACGTCCGGTCGCGTCACGGTCACGCTGTCTGACGGGCGACCGCTGGTCTCCGGCGATACCGCCTACAAACTGCAGACCTCACCGTCGGATGCCGACCCGAATAAAACCATCGTCTCCTACGTGGATGCCAACGGCAAGGCATCGCCGCTGGATGAAAACAGCATCACCAAAGGCCGCCTGGCCGGGTTGTTCAAATTCCGCAATGAAGACCTCCCGATGGCGCGAAAGGATCTGGATCAGATCGCCTTTATGATGGCGCACCGGATGAACGATCAGAATAAGGACGGCATCACGGGGGAGGGTCTGCAAGGCGAGGATCTGTTCTCGCTGCCGGAGATCAAGGCGATTGCCAATGCGAAGAACGGCGGAACTGGAACGCTGACCTCTATCACAGTGGAAGATTTCAGACTGGTGAAATCAGAAAACTACGATATCCGTTATGAAGCGGGGCAGTGGGTGGTTAAAGGGGAGGATGGTCGCACCGTGCCGGCAAACCTTACGGGCGATGAACTCAGCTTTGACGGTATCAAAATGACGGTCCCTGTGCCTCCGGCTGTGCAGGGTGGGGATAAATTCACCCTCAATCCGATGTCCGGCGCAGCCGAAGGCATCAGCCGCAAAATTACCAGCCCGTTAGAGTTTGCTGCCGCCGACAAGCCTGGTGAACCCGACAACAACAACAACCTCCAGAAGATGCTGGAGATCCAGAAAGAAGCGCTGATTGGCAACAACACGCTCAGTGAGGCCTATGCCAGCCTGGCAGGCAAAATCGGGGAAAGCGCGCGTGAAGTGAAATCTTACACCAACAGTGCTTACACCGATCTGGAAACCAAATACGACACCAAACAGGCGCTCACTGGCGTCAATATGGACGAGGAGTACATCAACCTCGATATGTTCCATCAGTATTACCGGGGCAGCGCGCAGCTGTTGCAGACCGCCAACGCCATGTTTGATGCCCTGCTGGCCATCCGTTAAGGAGACGATGATGCGATTAAGTACGCTTTATATGTATAAGCAAAGCGCGGCGGCCATGACGAACCGCATGAGTCAAAGCAATGAAATCTATCTGCGGATGTCGGCGAACAAAACGCTACTCAAAGCCTCTGACAACCCGACTGCCGCGACCGACGCGGTGAAGCACCAGGACGCGCTGGCGCAGCTGGAGATGTACAGCAGCGTGCGCTCCGGGGCACGCAGTGCGATGGAGTTTCAGGATCATATTCTGAATGGCGTCGGTAACCTGATGACCACCACCCTGAAGGAAAAACTTGTTGCCGCAGGGTCGGGCGCCTATTCCGATGAAGACCGCCATGCGCTGGCGGAGGAGATCAAAGGGATCCGAACCAATCTGCTGGATTTAGCCAACAGTCGGGACAGCAGTGGTCGCTATATTTTCTCCGGGTTTAACACCGATACGCCTGCCTTTGATGAAGTCGGGAATTACCGCGGCGGTAATGAAGCACGCAAACAGACGGTTGCTGACGGTACGGAAATGCAAACAAGCCATCTCGGTGACGAGGTGTTTGGCGATATTTTCATGGTGTTGAACGATGCCGTTGCCGCATTAATGATGGAATCCGTTGATGAAGAAACCGCAGAAGCCATAAAAGCCGCGCTGAGCGCTGCCAGCAAAGGGCTTGACGCGGGCATCGAGCGTCTCGGGAAAGCACAGGCCGAACTGGGCACTAACCTGCAGCAGCTTGACGCCCTGGATTTGACCGGCAACGTACTGATCAACGACACCATTGTCAAAGTGCAGGACGCCATCGGCGCCGATGTCAGCATGCTGGTGACGCTGGCATCGGAATCGCAGATGTCGGATCTGGCCTTTAATGCCTCGATGTTTGTTTACAAGAATATGCAGAAGATGAGTCTGTTTAATCTGTAATTCGAACGCCCTCTTTATTCACTTCAGACGCTACCGCGTACGGCCTGCCCGTGCGCGGAGGGTGGAAAATTATGTTAGCTAAACTCAAAATTTACAGCACCGTCACGCTGATTATCGGCCTGTTCGCGGTAATGCTATTCGGCGTGACGGCCTATGCCGTGTTTAATGCCGTCTCCAGCAACCAAAATTTCAAACGTATTGTCGTGGCCGCTGAGAATAACGATCAGATGCGCGACGCGGCCTACAATATCAGCGCGGTCATGGCCAATACCAACGGCCTGATGCTGCAGGCGGCGCTGGGTAACCCGGTCTCGCAGAATGTCGCCAGCCATACGCTCAACGTGGTGAAAACCGCCCGCCGCAATATGGACGATTTTATGGCCTCACCGTTCAATACCGAGGAGGAGCGTCGCCTGGCCGCGGAGGTTAATGCGGCATTTAACGAGGTCTATAAAGTGGCGGAAGTGAAGCTCGGCTATGTGCAAAACCCGGCTGGGTATAGCGGCTCTCTGGAACACGATATGGAGCTTCGCACCCAGCTGCGTAACAAGGTAGAGCAGTACACGGATGCCAGCGCGCGGGTCAGTGAAGAGATTACTCAGGCGTCAGCGCGCGACTACAAAATTATGCTCGGCGTTGGCCTGGTGGTGGTGCTGCTGGCGGTGGTGCTGCTGTTTGTGATCCGCTTCTGGCTGCGTCAGACCCTGGTTCAGCGTATGGCGACGACCGTTGATGTCCTTAAGCGTATCGCCGACGGCGATCTGAGCAAGGAGATTGAGGCCGGCAGCGAGAATGAAATTGGCAATATGCTCCGGGAGCTGGAGCAGATGCGCACCTCGCTGGCCACGACCGTCTCCGGCATTCGTGAAAGCGTGCAGCGTATTCACAATAACGCGCAGGAAATTGCCCACGGTAACAACGATCTCTCCTCCCGTACCGAAGAGCAGGCGGCGGCGCTGCAGGAGACGGCGGCCAGCATGGAGCAGATCAAAACCACCGTACGCCAGAATGCTGACAACGCCCACGCGGCGCGTGAACTGGCGGAAAGCGCCAGCACCAATGCCCATAACGGCGGGGAGGTGATGCAGAGCCTGGAGCAGATCATGGCCCAGATCACCACCAGCTCGCGTCAGATTGCCGATATCAATGGCGTGATCGACAGCATTGCCAACCAGACCAACATCCTCGCCCTGAACGCGGCGGTGGAAGCAGCGCGTGCCGGCGAGCAGGGACGCGGGTTTGCGGTGGTGGCCGAAGAGGTGCGTAACCTGGCGAAACGCAGCGCCGATGCGGCAAAAGAGATCAATCAGCTGATCAACACCAGCGTGAATAATATTGATATCGGTTCGCGTCAGGTAGGGCAGGCCAGCCACGTCATGCAGGAGATTGTGACCTCCGTCGGGCAGGTAACCCAGATCATGGGCGAAATCACCTCCGCCTCGGACGAGCAGAGCGCGGGTATCAACCAGATCTCACAGGCGGTGAACGAGATGGATCTGGTCACCCAGCAGAACGCGGCGATGGTGGAAGAGGCGGCACTGGCGGCAAGTGAACTGGAAGCGCAGTCAGACGCGCTGGAGAAACTGGTGGCGCAATTTCGTCTTAACCAGGAGAGCCGTCAGGTGAACGTCACGCCTGCGCCTGAAAAAATGCCGCGGGCGAAGGAACCCGATCTGGCCCAGTGGGAAACCTTTTAATTCTGTGAATTAACGTCATTAATAACGATATATTTCCGCGACGCGTAAACATTCGCGCGAAGTAACAGAATGCGCATTTTTATAAAGGCTTATCGCACTATTTGAATGCGCAATTTCACCGGATAATTCTCGCAGAGAATAGTGGGTGGAATGTAATCGTGGATGGTATTTATACGGCCGAAGGGCTGGAAGATAAATCGGTAGTCTGGTCTAAATATCACTATCTGGTGCGGCAGGAAGCAATGCGTTTGCATAAGCGGCTTCCTGCCAGTGTCGAGCTGGATGATTTAATTCAGGCAGGATCGATTGGTTTTTTAAGTGCGGTCGACAGTTTCGACCCGAAAAAAGGGGTAACGCTCACGGCGTGGATCACCCAGCGGGTGAAATGGGCGTTATTAGATGAGCTGAGAGAAAGCGACTGGGTCCCGCGACGGGTTCGAACCCATACGCGGGAAATAGTGGCAATTATTCAGCAAATCGAACAGGAAAAAGGTGGCGAAGCGACCGAAGCTGAAATTGCAGAGCGCATGGGCGTATCGCTGCAGGAATTTCAGCAGATGCTGGCAGATAATAATGCCAGCCAGATGTATTCGGTTGATGAGCTGCAGGAGAATTATGCCGACAGCTGGGAAACGAGCGATGACGAAAATGAATCGCTTAATCCACTGAATGATGCTGTCCGCCAGAATCTCATCGAGCGTATTACGGAACATATTCAGTTCATACCCGAAAGAGAGCAGGTACTGTTGCAGCTCTATTATCTTCAGGATTTGAACATGAAAGAGATTGGTCTGGTATTGGGCATCACGGAAACACGGGTGAGCCAGCTGCACAGTCTGGCGGTTAAAAGGTTAAGAAGTCGTATGGAATCGGATTGTCGATAAATACAGGCTCTTAACATTTATATTGTTAACACCGGTTAAACAGCAGGATTAATCATTAAAATCAAGCTTTAATAACGTTTAACAATGCTTTATTAACTTTTTAAATCAACAGGTTAACAGTGACTGGAGGATTTGGAGACATTTCTGTCGCTTGTTCGGAAAATACTTAGTGTTTATGATTTTGCCAGTTTTGTGATGCAGCCTCCTTTGGCATTGAGAAGTACATGACGCATTTACTGAGGAAGAATGACTTACCTCAGTGAATATCAATACCAAAAGACTCTCTGCATCAGTTCGGAAACGTTATCTATCTAAACTGACATGCCAGCTATTGGCTGAATAACATTGGGAGTTTTCGCCTGTGTCTAATTTCGACGAGTACCTGCAGAATATTCATGATATCAACCTGTCCTATTTACTGCTGGCCCAGCAGCTGATTCGTCAGGATAAATTTGCGGCGGGTTTTCGCCTGGGGTTGTCTGAAGGAACCATTGATAACCTGAAAGAACTTTCGCTGCCGCAATTAATGAAGCTGGCGACGACCAATCAGCTTATTTGTCGTCTGCGCGTGGATGATGAAGTGGTTATTGAAAATCTGACCAAGGATTCGCGCATTGAAGCCCTGCAGCAGATCCACACCGGCATTATTTTGTCGACCAACCTTCTGAATGCCTTAAGCGAAGAAGATGCGGTCACGGCGGAGGAGGCATAATCATGTGTGGTGAAAAAAGTCTGCTGCAGGAAATTGATGAAGTGAATATCGCCATGGGATTAATTTCTCTCGGGGCGAGAATGCAGGTGCTGGAGTCGGAAACCTCCCTGAGCCGTCGCCGTCTGCTGCGTTTATATAAAGAATTACGCGGCTGCCCGCCGCCAAAAGGGATGCTGCCTTTTTCAGAAGACTGGTTTATGTCGTGGGAACAGAATATTCACTCGTCCATGTTCTACAACATTTACCTCTATTTGAAAAAGACCGAGCAGGGGCGTTCCATTGAAATGCTGATGAAGACCTATCGTCTTTATCTGGAACAGTGCAGCACCTGTTCCGATGAAAAACCGGTGCTGGGTCTGACCCGCGCCTGGACATTATTACGCTTTATCGACTGCGGCATTATTTCGCGTAAAGCCTGCAGCGTGTGTGGCGGCGGTTTTATCGTCACCACCGAATTTATCAAAAACCCATTTACCTGCAGCTTGTGCAGCCCGCCGTCGCGTGCGCTTAAAAAATCCCAGGTAAGCAATACCGGCCTCCTGGGTTCGTTCGCGGCGCCGGAAATCCTGACGGCCTGATCCCCGTGACGGCAGTGCACAAGATGGCGTTTACCTGATGCCGGGGCTCCCGGCATCGGTCAAAGTACCGAAAAGGAGAAATTGTGTTAGTTATTGTTGGCTATCTTGTTGTCATATCGACCGTTTTTGGTGGTTTTCTCTTATCCGGCGGTAACCTGATGGCGCTGTTTCAGCCGCTGGAGCTGTTGATTATCGGCGGGGCCGGGGTTGGGGCGTTTATCGTTGGCAACAACGTCAAATCCCTTAAAGCAACGGGCAAGGCGCTGGTTAAGCTCTTCGTGGGCAAGCGCTACAACAAAGCGGTGTATATGGACCTGATGGCGCTGATGTTCCTGTTGCTCTCCCAGAGCCGCGTGCACGGGCTGATGTCGCTGGAAAAGGACATCGAAGACCCGCAGAACAGCGATATTTTTAGCGCCTATCCCCGTCTGATGAGCGACCCGATGCTCGCCAACTTTATCCTCGATTACTTCCGCCTGATGATTGGCGGCAGCATGAACTCCCATGAAATCGAAGCCCTGATGGATGAAGAGATCGAGACCTGCGAAGAGGAGCTGGAAGTGCCAGCCCACAGCCTCAATACGGTGGGCGATGCGTTTCCGGCGTTCGGCATTGTGGCCGCGGTGATGGGCGTGGTGAACGCTCTGGGCTCGGCGGATCGCCCGGCGGCGGAGCTGGGCGTCCTGATTGGCCACGCGCTGGTAGGGACCTTCCTCGGGATCCTTATCGCCTATGGTTTCGTGCTGCCGCTGGCCACCCTGCTGCGCCAGAAGAGTTCCGATCAGGTCAAAATCCTGCAGTGCATCAAGGTGACGCTGCTCTCCAGCCTCAACGGCTATGCCCCGCAGATTGCCGTGGAATTTGGCCGTAAAACCATCTTTACCAGCGAACGTCCGTCGTTCGAAGAGCTTGAAGAGCACGTGCGCGAAGTGAAATCCAACGCCACGCTGAAAACCAAAACCTCGGACAGCGCCGCATGAAGAACGTCACGCCTGTCATCATTTCCCGTAAGCGTAAAAAGAAAAAGCATGCGCACCACGGCGGCACCTGGAAGATTGCCTATGCCGACTTTATGACCGCCATGATGGCCTTCTTCCTGGTGATGTGGCTGCTGTCGCAGTCCACGGACATGGAAAGGGAGCTGATTGCCGACTACTTCCGCATGCCGCTGAAGCCGTCGATGGCCAACGGCGATAAAACCAGCCTCAGCGACAGCGTCATCCCTGGCGGCGGGGATGACATCATCAAGCGGCAGGGCGAAGTGTTTAAAGGACAGCTTAGTCAGATCGATAAGCACAAGCGCGTCGAGAGCCTGAAGCAGGCAAAAGAGAAGCTGCAGAAGATGATCGAAACCGATCCGCGGCTGAACAACTTCAAGTCCAACATTTTGCTGAATCTGACCAACGACGGGCTGCTGATCCAGATCACCGACTCCCAGGACCGCCCCATGTTCCGCGTGGGCAGCGAGCTGCCGGAATCCTACATGAACGGCATTCTGCAGGCGCTGGTGCCGCTGCTGCAGGAGCTGCCTAACGCGCTGAGCCTGACGGGCCATACCGACTCCCTGCCGTATGCCGGGGGCGAGGGCGGTTACAGCAACTGGGAGCTGTCCGCCGGTCGTGCTAACGCCGCGCGTCGGGTGCTGGTCAGGGCCGGGCTGAGCGATGAACGTTTTCTGCGCGTGATCGGCACCGCCAGCCGGATGCCGCTGGAGAACACCCTGCCGGAAAGCGCGGTGAACCGCCGCATCAGCATTCTGGTCCTCAGCCGCTCGAAAGAGCAGGAGATCCGTCTGGAAGATACCCAGGCCCAGCGTGCAGAGAGCGTGCTGAGCGATATCAATCTGCAAAACGTGCAGGGCTATACCGATGGACATGAATGATTTTTCGCAGATCTTTTTTACTGAGGCAGAAGAACTGCTGGCCGACATGGAGCAGCATCTGCTGCAGCTTGACGTGGTGGCGCCGGACCAGGAGCAGCTGAATGCGATTTTCCGGGCGGCACACTCCCTGAAAGGGGGCGCAGCCACCTTCGGTTTTACCGCCTTACAGGAGACCACCCACCTGCTGGAGAACCTCCTTGACCAGGCGCGGGCAGGGGAGAGGACGCTCAGTCGCTCGATCATCAACCTTTTTCTGGAATGTAAGGACATTATGCAAGCGCAGCTGGAAGCCTATCAGGCTTCGCAGGAGCCTGATGACGCTCAATTTCGCTATATCTGTGAAGCCCTCAGAGAGATAGCCCTTGAAGGAAAACCGCCCGCACCTGAGCCCGCGCCCGTGCCAGCCAGCACGGCCGGGGAGAAGGAAGCCACGCTGGTCGTGACCCTGCGAAACGTTGATGCGCGCGAGCAGACAATGCTGCGTGACGAACTGAGCAATATGGGGACGATTTCAGACGCACAGACGTCGTCTGACGGCATGACGGTGACGCTACAGACCACCGCCTCGGCGGACGATATCACCGCCGTGCTCTGCTTTGTACTCGACAGCAAGCAGATTGAGGTCCGGCCCGCAGAGCCCGCAGCGGCACCAGCGCCCGCTGCGCCACCCGAGGCCGTTGCCAAAAAAGCGCCACCGGCGCCGCGGGCAGCCAGTCAGGAGTCCGGCAGCATTCGCGTGGCGGTGAGTAAAGTGGACCAGATTATCAACCAGGTGGGCGAGCTTATCATCACCCAGGCGATGCTCTCCCAGCTCTCACGGACCCTTGATCCGGCCAGCTACGATCTACTGTCCGGCTGCGTGGCGCAGATGGAGCGCAACACCCGCGAGCTGCAGGAGTCGGTGATGTCCATTCGTATGATGCCGATGGACTACGTTTTCAGCCGCTTCCCGCGGCTGGTGCATGACCTGGGCGCTCGCCTGAATAAAGAGGTCGAGCTGACCCTGAAAGGCGGCTCCGCCGAGCTGGATAAGAGCCTGATCGAGCGCATTATCGATCCGCTGACCCACCTGGTGCGTAACAGCCTGGACCACGGCATTGAAGAGAAAGAGGTCCGCGTCGCAAAAGGCAAACCGGTCACCGGGAACCTGACGCTTTCGGCCGAACATCACGGCGGCAACATCGTGATTGAAGTGAGTGACGACGGGGCGGGGCTGAACCGGGAGAAGATCCTCGCCAAAGCCCGTTCCCAGGGGATGACCATCAGCGACACCATGAGCGACGACGATGTGTGGATGCTGATCTTCGCCGCCGGTTTCTCCACCGCCGAGAGCGTGACGGACGTCTCCGGACGCGGCGTCGGTATGGACGTGGTGCGACGCAACATTCTGGCGATGGGCGGCCACGTCGACGTGCTCTCCACGCCGGGAGCCGGGACCACTATCCGCATTATCCTGCCGCTGACCCTGGCCATCCTTGACGGCATGCTGGTGAAGGTGGGGGAGGAGATTTACGTCCTGCCGCTGGGCGCGGTGATGGAGTCGCTGCGGCCGACCGACGAGATGCTGTGCCGTTTTGTCGGCGAAGAGCGCCTGCTGCAGGTGCGAGGCGAATATCTGCCGCTGGTGCTGCTGCGCCAGCGTCTCTCGGTCGCGGGCGAGGCTCCGGCCGACGATGGCATTGTGGTCATCGTGCAAAGCGCGGGCTGCCGCTACGCGCTGTGGGTCGACCAGCTTATCGGCCAGCAGCAGGTGGTGGTCAAAAACCTTGAACATAACTACCGCAAAGTGCCTGGCGTCTCTGCAGCGACCATCCTCGGTGATGGCAGCGTGGCACTGATCCTTGATGTGGTTGAGCTCTCAACGCTCAACGCTCCACAACCCCAGAGGGAGGGGGTAAACGCATGACAGTAGCAACCGCGAGTAAACCCGCCGTACCCGACGCCATTGCGCAGGAGTACCTGGTATTCCGCCTGGGCGATGAAGAGTACGGCATTGATATCCTTAAAGTGCAGGAGATCCGCGGATGCGATCGCCTGACGCGTATACCGAACGCGCCGAACTTTATCACCGGCGTGACCAACCTGCGCGGCGTGATTGTGCCGATTGTCGATCTGCGCGTACGCTTCGATCTGCCCGATCCGTCGCAGGACGACAAAACGGTGGTTATCGTGCTCAATCTGAACGATCGTGTGGTGGGTATCGTGGTTGACGGTGTGGCAGACGTGCTGTCGATAGATGTGGATAACATCAAGCCGACCCCGGACGTGGCCTCGGTGCTCTCTGGCCGCTACCTGCTTGGGCTGGGCGTGCTCGACAGCCGAATGATTATTCTGGTGAATATTGAGATGCTGCTGAGTCGCGAAGAGATGGCGCTGGTGGATGCGGTGGCGTCGTCGCATAGCGAGGCCCACAGCCTCATGTAGCGCTTTGCGGACACACATCAGCGGCAGAGGTTGCCGCTGATTCATAAGTCGCTATTATGAATGTCCGAGTTTCCAGAAAGCGCTAAGGATTGCCAGAAAAATGCCCGTCAATTTCGACCTCAACGATCTTTACGCCTTCAGAGCCCTGGTGGAGTACGGTAACTTCCGCATCGCCGCGGAGTCTATCTGCCTCTCCCAGTCCGCCTTAAGCCGCCGCATTGAGAAGCTGGAGACGGCCGTCGGTGCGAAGCTGTTCGACAGAACCACCCGGCGCGTGACGCTGACCCTCTTCGGGCAAACTTTTGCCGATCGCTGCGGGCAACTTCTGGAAAATGTGGAGTCGATGCTGGCGGATATCGACAAGGTGAGCGAGGAGCGCACCGGGCTTGTCACCGTCGCCACCGTGCCGTCGGCGGCCTGCCATTTTATGCCGGAGGTGATCCGTCAGTTTCACAGCCGCTATCCGCGCGTGCGCATCAGGCTTATCGACAGCAGCGCGGGCAACGTCATTGAGGCGGTGGCCAGCGGCCAGGCGGACTTTGGCATCTGCTTTGCCAGAAGCCTGCAGCCGGATATTACCTTTATGCCGCTGGTGGAGGATGTGTATGTCGCCGCGTGCCGTCGCGATCATCCGCTGGCGGGGCGCAAGAGTCTGACCTGGGAGGCATTTTATCAGCAGGATTACATCAGCCTGGATATTACGTCGGGGAACCGCAATTTGCTCGATCAGATGCTCGGCCATATTAAGCCCGAGCGTCCGGGCATTTGCGAGACGCGCCACGTGACAACCATGCTGGGAATGGTCGAAGCGGGGATCGGCATTGCTGCCGTCCCCGCCATGTCAATGCCTCACTCTGAGCATGCTGTACTGACCTCTGTCCCGCTGACCGAGCCCGAAGTCAAACGCACTGTCGGGCTGATCCGGCGCAGCGGGCGGATTCAGTCGTGGATTGCCGCCGAGCTGGAAACCCTCATTACTGCCCGTTACCGCGCGGCGTAGCGACGGGGATCATCCCGGTGGCGGTGATGGTCTCATGCGCCTGCGGCGACGCGAGGTAATCCAGCAGGGCTTTCCCCGCGGCAGGGTGCTCCGCGTGGGCGGTAACCGCTCCGGCAAAACGGGTGATGTACTGCAGGTTATCCGGCAGTTTGCCGACAAAGGTCACGCCGGGCTCGGGCAACAGCTCGCTGACCTGCTGGAACCCTACGGCGTATTTCCCTTTCGCCACCTCAGAGGCAACCGGGATCCGCTCCACCTTGTGCGCTTTTCCCGCCACCTGCGCGTCAATCCCCAGTTTTTTGAACAGCTGACTTTGCACATACCGGCCGCTGGCGCTGTCGGAGTAGGCGATAGTGCTGGTCGCAAGCAGGGTCTGTTTTAGCGCGCTGTCCGTGGCGATATCCGGCACGGGCGACCCGGCTTTCACCACCATGCCGATGGGCGAATCCGCCAGCTCCACCCGTGAATCGGCGTTGACCATCCGGTCTTTCGCCAGATGCGCCAGCGCATCGCCGACCATGATCACCACATCCGCTTTTTCACCGCGTGCCAGCCTGTTGGGGATCGCCTGCGGCGTCTGTCCCATCGACGGCCCCGGGATCAGCACGATGTGGTCACCCGTCCGGGCTTCATACCCGGGGGCGAGTTTTTCCAGCGCGGCCTTAAAACCGCCCGAAATCATAACCGTCACCTCTTGGGCCAGCGCGCCTGCGCTGGTGGCCAGCAATACCAGCCCGGTCAGTCCTGAACGTAAGAATGTGCGCATATTATCCTCGCTGAACTTGCAGGCTCATGGCGCTGCGACGGTAGAGATAAAGCGTTGCCAGTAGCGCGCAAATCGCCGCGAAGCTCATCCAGTAGCCCGGTGAGGCTTTATCGCCGGTGTACTCAATCAGGGCCGTCGAAATGACCGGGGTAAAGCCGCCGAAGATCGCCGTAGCAAGGCTGTACGCCAGTGAGAAACCGGCAACCCGCACCTCGACCGGCATGATCTCCGTCAGCGCCGGGATCATCGCGCCGTTATACAGACCATAAAGGAAGGAGAGCCACAGCAGCACGCTCAACATCATGGAGAAGCTCGGGGCGCTCGCCAGCAGCGTCAGGGCTGGATAGCTGGTCGCCAGCGCCAGCAGGGTCATGGCAATCAGTACCGGTTTGCGGCCGAAGCGGTCCGACAGCGCACCGCCCACCGGCAGCCAGATAAAGTTCGAGATCGCCACCAGCAGCGTCACCAGCAGGCTGTCTGAGGCGCTGAGCATCAGCACCTTTTTGCCAAAAGTGGGCGCGTAGACGGTGATCAGGTAGAACGCGGTGGTGGTCATCGCCACCATCAGCATGCCCGCGACCACGACCGGCCAGTTCGCCAGCAGGGTGGTAAAGACCTGACGCATTGCCAGCGTGTGACGGCGCGCGCGGAACTCCTCGGTCTCTTCCAGCTTGCGGCGCAGGAAGAAGATAAACGGCACAATCAGACAGCCGAACAGGAACGGGATGCGCCAGCCCCATTCGCGAATGGCGCTCTCTTCCAGCACCGCGTTCAGCGCAAAGCCCATTGCGGCGGCCACCATAATTGCCACCTGCTGACTGCCGGATTGCCAGCTGGTAAAGAAGCCCTTGCGGCCCGGCGTGGCAATTTCAGCCAGATAGACCGACACCCCGCCAAGCTCCGCCCCGGCGGAAAAGCCCTGCAGCAGACGTCCCACCAGCACCAGCAGCGGCGCCCACAGGCCGATACTTTCATAAGAGGGGATCAGCACAATCAGGAAGGTGCCGGCCGCCATAATCGACAGGGTGGTGATCAACCCTTTGCGGCGACCAACCTTGTCGATGTAAGCCCCGAGGACAATCGCGCCGATGGGGCGCATTAAGAAGCCCGCGCCGAAGACGGCGAAGGTCATCATCAGCGACGCGAATTCACTGCTCGCCGGGAAAAAGGTATGGGCGATATAGGTGGCGTAGAACCCAAACAGGAAGAAGTCGAATTGCTCGAGGAAATTGCCCGAGGTGACGCGAAGTATCGCGCCCGCTCGTGCACGAACGGTTGCAGGTGGGGTTGAGGAAATCATGGTCGTCTCCAGTTTATTATTGACGTGTTGTCCGTCTGTTTCTGAAAACTGGATCAGTGAGGGGAATTTTATAAGCGCAATAAACACATCATCTGATGCGTTTGCTGCATTAATCAGGATGGGGGCAGCGAGTGTTATTGATTTAACAATGACTTAACATTGTATTGATGATTTATTCACCTGGCACGGCTGACGCCATCGGTTTTCTGTTTTGTGAACAGACGCAAGCCTGAAAAAGCCCGGCGGCGAGGCGCCTGCCGGGCTGATGCGACTCAGCGCTGTGAACAGCCTTTGCACTGTTTATTCTGGATCTGCTGGAAGAAATCGTTGCCTTTGTCATCCACCAGGATAAACGCCGGGAAGTTTTCCACTTCGATTTTCCAGATGGCTTCCATGCCCAGCTCCGGATACGCGACGCATTCCAGACTCTTGATGCTGTTTTGCGCCAGCACCGCCGCCGGGCCACCGATGCTGCCCAGGTAGAAGCCGCCGTGTTTGTGACAGGCATCGGTCACCTGCTGGCTGCGGTTACCTTTCGCCAGCATGATCATGCTCGCTCCGTGGGACTGCAGTAAATCGACATACGAGTCCATACGCCCTGCGGTGGTCGGGCCGAGTGAGCCGGAGGCGTAACCTTCCGGCGTTTTGGCCGGGCCTGCGTAGTAAATCGGATGATCCTTGACGTACTGCGGCAGTTCTTCACCGTTGTCGAGCAGCTCTTTCAGCTTCGCGTGTGCGATATCGCGCGCCACGATGATGGTGCCGTTCAGCGACAGGCGGGTAGAGACCGGGTGCGCGGAAAGCTGCGCCAGGATCTCGTTCATCGGCTTGTTCAGGTTGATGCTGACCACATCGCCTTCGCCCTGCTGGCGCAGTGATTCAGGAATATACTGGCCCGGGTTGTGTTCCAGTTTTTCAATCCAGATCCCGTCGCGGTTGATTTTGGCTTTGATGTTGCGGTCTGCGGAGCAGGAGACGCCCATGCCGATTGGGCAGGAGGCACCGTGGCGCGGCAGGCGGATCACGCGGATATCGTGGGCGAAGTACTTACCGCCAAACTGCGCGCCGAGGCCGAGGTTCTGCGCTTCCTGCAGCAGTTCCTGTTCAAGCTGAACGTCGCGGAACGCCTGTCCGTGTTCGTTCCCTTCGGTGGGCAGCGCGTCGTAGTAGCGGGTGGAAGCCAGCTTGACGGTTTTCAGCGTCGCTTCCGCCGAGGTCCCGCCGATCACAAACGCGATATGGTACGGCGGGCAGGCTGCGGTACCGAGGGTACGCATTTTGTCCACCAGATAGTTTTTCAGCTTCGCCGGGGTGATCAGCGCTTTGGTTTCCTGATAGAGGTAGGTTTTGTTGGCCGAGCCGCCGCCTTTTGCCATGCAGAGGAATTTGTATTCGTCGCCGTCGACACTGTAGAGATCGATCTGTGCCGGCAGGTTGGTGCCGGTGTTGACCTCTTTATACATATCCAGCGCGGCGTTCTGGGAGTAACGCAGGTTATCTTCGATGTAGGTGTTGTACACGCCCTGGCTCAGCGCGGCTTCATCCCCGCCGCCGGTCCAGACGCGCTGGCCTTTTTTACCCATGATGATAGCCGTGCCGGTATCCTGACAGGTTGGCAGCACGCCTTTGGCCGCGATTTCAGAGTTGCGCAGGAACTGCAGGGCAACGTATTTGTCGTTCTGGCTGGCTTCCGGGTCGTTGAGAATCGCGGCAACCTGCTTCTGGTGCGATGGGCGCAGCATAAAGGCCGCATCGTGGAATGCCTGCTGTGCCAGCAGGGTCAGCGCTTCAGGCTCGACCTTCAGGACCTCCTGACCGTCGAACTCGGCAACGGAGACATGCTCTTTGGTCAACAGATAGTATTCGGTGTCGTCATGGGAGAGAGGGAAGGGGTTCTGATAAATAAACGGTTTATTCGACATAGTATTGCTCCACAAAAATAAAACCGCCGGAGGAAACGTCCGGCGGTCAGGAATCAGAACATCATGGACATCCACGGATAACCAATCAGCAGCAGGGCCGCCAGGAAGATGGCACCGAAGATCGTGCCGAGGCGCCAGTAGTCTTTGGTTGGCAGGTAGCCGCTTCCGTAGTAAATCGGGCTTGGACCCGTACCGTACGGGGTGATGATCCCCATCACGCCCAGTGAGGTCACCATCAGCAGAACGAAAACTTCCATATTCATCCCCGGAATGGTGGAGGCGATGGTCAGCATCGCTGGCAGCAGCGCCGTGGTATGCGCGGTGGTGCTGGCAAACAGGTAGTGCAGCAGGTAGAACGCAAGCAGCAGCACGATGGTGGCAACGCCCGGCGAGATACCGCTCATCAGCAGACCGCCTTCTTTACCCAGCCAGCTGATAAAGCCGGTCGAGGAGAGGCCGTCCGCCAGCGCCACCAGGGTGGCGAACCAGACGAAGGTGTTCCATGCGGCTTTATTACCGGTGATATCGTTCCACTCCAGCACACCGGTCCATAACATCAGACCCACGATGAGCAGGGCGGCCATCGCCGGTTCAATCCACGCGGCAGCGAAGATCCACATCAGCAGGGCACAGCAGACGAACACCAGCAGCAGAATTTCATTGCGGGACAGTTTGCCGAGTTTTTCCAGCTCGCGGGTCGCCCACAGCGGCACTTCGTTATTCACTTTGACTTCAGGTGGGTAGAACCAGTAGGCCAGCAGCGGCATGGTCAGAATCAGCAGGATGCCCAGCGGCAGGAAGGCCAGGAACCAGGTTCCCCAGGAGATATCAATCCCCACTGTACTTTTCACCAGCGCCAGCGCCAGCAGGTTCGGCGCAAGGGCGGAGAGGAACATTGAACTGGTGATACAGGCCGCGGTGATGGCTACCCACATCAGGTACGAACCAATTTTACGCGCGCTTGGGTCGTTCGGTTTTGAACCGTACAGCGGCGGCAGGTTAGCGATGATCGGGTAGATGGTCCCGCCGCTGCGCGCGGTGTTGGACGGGGTAAACGGTGCCAGCAGCAGGTCCGCGAAGGTAATGGCGTAACCGAGCGTCAGGCTGCGACGGCCGAGATACTTCACCAGAATCAGCGCCAGACGGCGACCGAAGCGGGTTTTGTCGTAGCCTGCGGCAAACATAAAGGCACCGAAAATCAGCCAGACGGTCGAGTTACCAAACCCGCTCACCGCCCATTTAAAGGAGGCGCCAGCCAGCTTGAATTTCGGGTCGGCCAGCTGATCGGGGCTGAACAGCACCCACTGGCTGCAGAGCGCAATCGCCACGACGCCGGTCAGGCCGATCACCGCGCCCGGCAGGGGTTCGAAGATCAGGCCGACGATCACGCCAACAAAGATAGCGAAGTAGTGCCACGCGTAAGGCGGCAGTCCTTCCGGTACCGGAACAAACAGCAGCAGTACGGCGACAATGACGGGCAGTGCCATCATCAGCAGTCGTTTTGCTTTTCCATTTGATGCCTGATTCGCCACAGGGGGCGTTACAGCAGTTTTTGTATTCATAGTTTCACGTCTTAAGTTGTCAAGAATTCGGTCGCAGTGAAAAGACAAATTCGCTTTCTTAAGTTTCTTTGCTTTTTTTAGTTATTAAAGGTGCGGTTTTGTATTTTCAGTAATAGCGATTTAACGCATTTTTGATTGCGCTAAATTAAAAATTGATGATGTTTTTATATTGCGCTTTTGGATGCCATAACTATTGATCGCGATCAAAAAAAGAGAATTGCAGCGTTATTTTTGTGCTTTTATTAATAACCACTCAGGCGTATGTGGGTATTAGGTAATTTCTTAAGTGCTTTTATCAATCCTGTAACAATTGCGCAGTGGGTAATTTGGTATTTTGTTGAAAAACATAGATTTTTATTGTTACTGGTGAAATGGTCTTACCTTTAAAAATTTAACGGATTTTAAATTAATGTGAATACCTGAATCACAATCGCTAACACCAATGTGTTATTAATGTTATCGAAGGGATTAAATAGTTTATTAACTAACGTAATAGCTTTAGAAACTAAAAAAATCATTATATTAATATCATGACATCGGCAAATAACGACGAAATAAAAAACCAATCCGATAACGAATTCTTAATTTTTAAAAGTTTGGAGTTTCTATTATGAGCACTAACGAACGCATTCTGACTCCCTTCACATTACCGAATGGTACTGAACTGAAAAACCGTTTGTTAATGGCACCAATGACCACCTGTACCGGCTATTACGACGGCACGGTCACCAGCGAGCTGGTGGAGTACTACCGGGCCCGTTCCGGCAGCATTGGGACCATTATTGTGGAGTGCTGCTTCGTCGACGATCTCGGTCTCGCTTTCCCGGGCGCGATTGGCATCGATAACGACGAGAAAATCGCCGGGCTGGCGAAAATCGCCGAGGCGATTAAATCCAAAGGTTCGAAAGCCCTGCTGCAGATCTACCACGGCGGCCGTATGGTTGACCCGAAACTGATCGGTGGCCGCACGCCGGTGGGCCCAAGCGCCGTCGCTGCGCCGCGTGACGGTGCGGCCACACCGGTTGCGCTGACCACTGAAGAAGTGGAAGGCATGATCGGCAAGTTTGGTGAAGCAGTGCGCCGCGCCATCCAGGCCGGTTTCGACGGCGTGGAAATTCACGGGGCAAACACCTATCTGATTCAGCAGTTCTACTCGCCAAACTCTAACCAGCGCGACGACGAGTGGGGCGGCAGCCGCGACAACCGCGCCAGATTCCCGCTGGCGGTACTGGACATTACCCACAAAATGGTGCGCCAGTACGCGGACGATGCGTTCATTATTGGTTACCGTTTCTCCCCTGAAGAGCTGGAAGTCCCAGGGATCCGCTTTGAAGACACCATGTACCTGCTGGAAAAACTGGCGGCGCGCGGTGTGGACTACCTGCACTTCTCCGTGGGCGCCACCCTGCGTCCTTCCATCGTAGATACCCAGGACCCGACGCCGCTTATCGAAAAATACTGCGCCATGCGTTCTGAAACCCTGGCGCAGATCCCGGTCATGGGCGTGGGCGGCGTGGTGAATGCTGCCGATGCCTGTGAAGCGCTGGACCACGGTTACGATCTGATCGCCGTTGGCCGCGCCACCATTGCTTACCCGGACTGGACTGACCGCATCGCGGCCGGGGAAACCCTGGAGCTGTTTATGGACAGCTCCAAACGCGAGGCGCTGAGCATTCCTGAACCGCTGTGGCGTTTCTCGCTGGTGGAAGCGATGATCCGCGACATGAGCATGGGCGAATCGAAATTCAAACCGGGCACGTTCACCGAGAAGGTGCAGGACGAGGCGAACGAGCTGGTGATAAACGTCAGCCTGGAAACCGATCGCATCGCCGATATTGAGCTGGCCTCTGGCCCGGGTGACGACGTTGAGTTTGTCACCAGCTTTGAAGAGATTCGTTCCCGCATTCTGGATGCCAATACCCCGCACGTGGACGCCATCACTGGTGCCACCAGCCAGAGCGAGGCGGTGAAAAAAGCGGTCTCTAAAGCGATGCTGAAATCCAGCAAAGCGCGGGCCGCAGAAGAGGGCGCTGACCCGAACGCAACCCGCAGCGTTGATGTGGTGGTGGTTGGGAGCGGCGGTGCCGGTCTGGCCGCAGCCATCCAGGCCCATGACGAAGGGGCGAGCGTGCTGATCGTCGAGAAAATGCCCACCATCGGCGGGAACACCATTAAAGCCTCTGCCGGGATGAACGCCGCAGAGACGCGCTTCCAGCGGGTGAAAGGCATTCAGGACAGCAAAGAGCTGTTCTACCAGGAGAGCCTGAAAGGGGGCGGTAACAAGAACAACCCTGAACTGCTGCGTCGCTTCGTGGAGAATGCGCCACAGGCGATTGAGTGGCTGGCAACCCGCGGCATTATGCTCAACGACATCACCACCACCGGTGGGATGAGCATTGACCGTACCCACCGTCCAAAAGACGGTTCTGCGGTCGGCGGCTACCTGATCAGCGGCCTGGTGCGTAACGTCAACAAACGCAACATCGAAGTGATGCTCGATACCTCCGTCAGCGACATTATTTTCGAGAACGGCGAAGTGACCGGCGTGCGTCTGACCACCGAAGAGAACGAAACGATCAGCGTGGCTACCAAAAGCGTGATTGTCGCCACCGGCGGCTTCAGCGCCAACAGCCAGATGGTGGTGAAATACCGTCCGGACCTCGAAGGTTTCGTGACCACCAACCACAAAGGGGCGACCGGTGGCGGTATCGCGCTGCTGGAGCGTATCGGTGCCGGCACGGTGGATATGGGCGAGATCCAGATCCACCCGACCGTTGAGCAGAAAACCTCGTATCTGATTTCCGAATCCATCCGCGGGGGCGGGGCGATTCTGGTGAACCAGCAGGGGAACCGTTTCTTCAATGAGATGGAAACCCGCGATAAAGTCTCGGCGCAGATCATCGCGCTGCCGGAGAAATACGCTTACATCGTCTTTGACGAGCATGTTCGTGCCAAAAACAAAGCCGCGGATGAGTACATTGCCAAAGGTTTCGTGACCAGCGCCAGCTCGCCAAAAGCCCTGGCAGAGGCGCTGGGAATGGATTACCACGCGTTCCTGGCCACTCTGGAGCGTTACAACGGCTTCGTGGAAAAACAGCACGATGACGACTTTGGCCGTACCACCGCGCTGCGTGCGCCGATCAACGAAGGGCCGTTCTACGCCATTCAGATTGCGCCGGGCGTGCACCACACCATGGGCGGCGTGACCATCAACACCGATACCTGCGTGCTGGACAGCAACCACAACGTGCTGCCAGGGGCGTTTGCCGCCGGTGAAGTGGTTGGCGGGATCCACGGCGGTAACCGTATCGGCGGTAACGCGGTGGCAGATATCATTATTTTTGGTACCCTTGCCGGACATCAGGCGGCGATGCGTTCGAAAAGAATGTAAGGCTCCTGTTCTGTAAGCCGGATGCGCGCATCCGGCACTCTCCCCGGCGGCGCGGTGCTGGCCGGGGCGATATCTGAGGAGACATGCCATGCCTGATGACACCCGCGTCTACAGTTACTCCGCCGTCCAGATGGGCTCTCCCATCCTCCTGAAACTCTTCTCCCATGACGAAGCCCTCGCATCCCGCGTGTTTCGCCTGATCAAACAGTACGAAGACCTGCTCACCGTCAACCGTGCCCACTCGCAGGTGATGGATATCAACCATGCTGCGGGGCAGCATCCGGTCAGCGTCAGCCGTCCGGTGTTTGAGCTGATTCGCTGCGCGAAAGCGGCAAGCCTCCTTAAAGACAGTGCGTTTAACCTGGCCATCGGCCCGCTGGTGAAGCGCTGGAAAATCGGGTTTCGCGGCGACAGCGTACCGCCAGCCGATGAGATTGCGACCCTGCTTACGATTACCCGTCCTGAGGATGTGGTACTGGATGACGCCAGCAGCAGCGTGTTCCTGACCCGGGCAGGCATGGAGATCGACCTCGGGGCCATCGCCAAAGGCTATATCGCCGACAGGGTGCGGGATTACCTGCGCAAAGAGGGCGCTGAACTCGGGCTGATCAACCTCGGGGGGAATATCCAGACGTTAGGCTCGCCGGAAGGGGGCTGGAGCGTAGGGCTCAAAAAACCGTTTGCCGGTGATGAACTGATCGGCGCCATGACGGTAGAGAACCGCTCCGTGGTGACGTCCGGCACTTATGAACGCTACTTTGAACAAAACGGCAAACGCTATCACCACATTCTCGATCCGCGCAGCGGATACCCGCTGGATAACGAACTGGACAGTGTGACCATCATTTCGACAGATTCCATTGATGGCGATATCTGGACCACGCTGATGTATGGCATGGGCGTGGAGAAGGGCTGTGCGGCCCTGCGCTCGCGCCCCGATATTGAAGCTATTTTTGTCACCAAAACAAAAGAAGTGGTGCTCTCTTCAGCGCACCACTTCCGTTTTACCCTGCTGGATAACGACTACCGCGTTACTGACAGTACTGCTTGAGCAGGCCCGTCTGCTCCGGCTGGAGACGATAACGATACACCGGACGCCCGGTGGCGCCGTAGTGAATGCTGGTGAACAGGATATTGATCTGCGCCAGCCATATCAGGTACTTACGGCAGGAGACGCGGGAGATATTAACGGCGCTTGCCAGGTCATCGGTGGAAAACTCGGTTTCCGGATGGGCGTCAATCCACTGGCAGATGGTACGCAGCGTCTGCGGCGTTAACCCTTTCGGCAGCTTTTTGTTATCCGCCAGTTCCGGCGCCCCGCCGTGGATCAGCCGGTCAACGTCCGCCTGCTCATAATACTGGTGCGAGCCCATCAGGCTGTGCTTTGCCTTCCAGCTGTTCAGCGCCTCTTCAAAGCGCGGGAACTGGAACGGTTTAATCAGATAATCCACCACGCCGTAGTGGATAGAGGTCTGAATGGTCGCGGCATCGGCAGCCGAGGAGATCATGATGACATCAATCGGACGACCGGATGCGCGGATAACCGGCAGCAGATCCAGCCCGTTGTCCTGCTGCATATAGACATCCAGCAGCACCAGATCCACTGGCTGATTCGGGTCGTTAATCACGGCCTCGGCCTGGTTCAGCGTGGAGGCGACGCCGCAGCAGCTAAAGCCTTCAACACGGTTGACGTACAGACGGTTGAGGTCGGCTACCATGGCGTCATCATCGACAATTAATACATTTATCACGCGATATTCCTCTCGCTATCCCAGGGGATGTGAACAAAAAATTGGGTAAATACGCCAGGTTCAGATTCGACGGTAATGTCTCCGCCGAGGTTCTGAATTTGCTGACGGGCAAGGAACAGCCCAACGCCGCGGTTTTCACCTTTTGTTGAGAAGCCTTTAGTAAAAATAGTCTCCAGCTGGTCGGGATCAATACCCGGACCGTCATCGCTGACTTCGCAGCTGAGCCAGCCGTTCTGATAGTGCAGCAGCAGGGTGATCTCACCTTCCGGCTGGCCTTCCATCGCGTCCAGCGCGTTTTCAATTAAGTTGCCGAGCACGGTGACCAGCACCGCGACCTGCTCTTCGCTGGCGGTATCCGGGATCTGGCATTCATCTGCGAGGGTGAGGCTGATCCCGGCCTCTTTCGCCCGGTTGATTTTACCCAGCAGGAACCCGGCGATCACCGGGGATTTCACCTTGCTCTGGATGGTGCCAATATCGGTCTGATAATTATGCGCCGTCTGGAGGATGTACTCTTCAAGCTTGTCGTAGCGCTTAATGTTCAGCAGACCCAGGATCACATGCAGCTTGTTCATAAACTCGTGCGTATGGGCGCGCAGGGCGTCGACGTAATTGACCATGCCGTCGATACGCTGCATCAGCTGGCTGATCTCGGTTTTATCGCGGAAGGTGGTGATGGCGCCTATCACCCGATCCTGGCTTTTCACCGGCACCATGTTGCACAGCAGCAGCCGCCCGTTACAGCTGATCTCCTGATCCTGACGCGCAACGCCCGTTTTTGACACGTCCCGCAGGCTGGCCAGCAGGGGAGCGCTGGCGTTTTCGCTCTGCTTGCCGGAGGGCAGGAGGAGTATCTCTCTGGCGGTGTGGTTGATCATCGTCACGCGCCCGTGAATATCGACCGCCAGCACCCCTTCCCGCAGCGACTGCAGCATCGCCTGGCGCTGTTCAAACAGGGCGGATATTTCGTAAGGTTCGAGTCCGAACAGGATGCGTTTCAGGACCCGCACCAGGCCCCAAATCGCCATAGAACTCATAAAAATACTGAACAAAATGGTCCAGACGGCGTTGAGTCGGCCACGGGAAATCTGATCTTCCACTTTTTTGAGGGAGATACCGACCACGACCACACCGATCTGTTCGTGCTGGCTATCATAGACGGGCGTAAAAACGCGCAGCGCTTCGGCGAGGGCGCCACGGTTAACGGAGACGTTCTCTTTGCCTTCCAGGGCCGGGTTCAAATCATCGCCGATAAAATGCAGCCCCAGCAGCGCCTCGTTCGGGTGTGAATAGCGGATCCCGCGCATATCGGTGACCACGGTGAACAGCAGATCGTTTCGTTTCGTCACCGCCTGGGCGATGGGCTGAATAATATTCTCCTGCGGTGCCTGCATCAGGCCGCGCTGGATCTCGGGGCTATCGGCGAGGGTGCGGGCAATGCCGAGCGCGGTGTCTTTGACATCATCGCGTGTTGCCCGGGTGATCTGCACCGAATAGAGCGCAAAGACCACCAGCAGGACTGAACCGATAATCGCGCACACCATCAGCGTGACCAGTGTATTGAGTTTCATGGGGCGCTTGCGCGTCGGAAGGAAAGGCTGCAAATCGCTCATCAACACTCCGCGATGATAAAGAAAGGGGGTAATTATCGCCGATGACGCGCTTTTCTTAAAGCCATGTAAAAGCGAGGATTGGGTCCTCTTTTCGTGACCCCCCTCGCAGGTCATCTATATAAAACACTTTATAGTGTGTGGGTACTCATAATAAGGAGGCTGTTTATGAGCATTATGCTTACCGGTTCGGTCAAGGAAAGACGGCACGCCAGCACGATGAATATTGATAGATTGTCCACGCTGGACATGCTGAAAGTCATTCACCAGGATGATGCACTCATTTCTGCTGCCATCACCCCGTGTTTACCTGCGCTTGCCCGCGTGGTGGATAACGCCGCCGCGACCCTTAACCACGGGGGACGCCTGGTGATTGTCGGCGCGGGGCCGTCGGGCTGCGTCGCGCAACAGGTCGCCGATGACTATGCGCCGGGCAAAACCCCGGTGATTGCCGTGACGCCGCAAGAGGGGGAAGGGAGTTACGAGCGCGGTGTAGCCGACCTGCAGGCCATCAACTTTGGTGAACACGATATGATGCTGGCGGTGAGCGTCAGCGGAAAAACGCCGTGGGTCTGGGGCGCCATGCGGCATGCCTGGTCGCTGGGTTCGCCGGTGGCGATTATAACCAGCGATGCGCAAAGTGAAGCAGCACTGCTGGCGAGCATGGTCATCGCGCCAGAGTTGGGGCCTGACGTTGTGGCTGGTTATCTCAACACCAAAGCCGGGATTGCGCAAAAAATGATCCTCTCGATGATCGCCACCGGGCTGGCCGTTCGTACCGGGCGCGTCTACAGCAACCTGCGCGTGGATCTTGAGGCAAGCAATACCCACTGGGCGGAACGGCAAATCGCCATTGTGATGGAAGCGGGGGGATGCACCCGGGCGCAGGCAAAAGCGGCGCTGGAAGCCTGTAACCATCACTGTAAAACGGCGGTACTGATGGTGCTGACAGGGCTGGATGCGTGGAAAGCCCATGAGCTGCTGGCGCAGAATAACGGGTTTATCCGCGTGGCGCTGCAGGAAGCGCCGTAAGATCTTCAGAAAGAAAAAAGGCCGCGATTGCGGCCTTTGGTGTTTTTAGGGGGGTTAGAACTGATAGGTCATGCCTACGCCAACGATGTCATCAGTAGAGATGCCATTGGCTTCATAGAAGTATTCATCGTTATCCAGCAGGTTGATTTTGTAATCAACGTATGTGGAGAAGTTTTTATTGAAGCTGTAGGTCATGCCAAGATCGATATAGTTCACCAGATCCATATCACCGTGCTGACCCTGTGGGTGGCTGTGGTTACCCGGATAAGTCATGTCTTTACCTTTGGAGTAAACCCATGCCAGGGAAGGACGTAGACCGAAGTCGAACTGATACTGTGCAACGGCTTCGAAGTTTTGCGTCTCATCAGCAATACCATAATCGCCATATGGCGTCATGTTACGAGTTTGCGCATACATCATCGCCAGATAGATGTTGTTAGCATCGTATTTAGCGCCAATAGTCCACACGTCTGCTTTTTCACCGCCAGCGATAAGCGCGCTGTTATGGCCTAATCCTTCTTGTTCATTGGTGCGATCAGAAGAGGAGTACGCTGCGCCAAGGCTCAGACCGAAGTCAAAGTCATAAGAGGAAGAAATACCGAATCCATCACCGTTCTGGAAGCGCACGTCGTTGTGACCGTTTTTGGTGCCTTCCTGATCTTCATCAGCGTTGGAACCTTCATTATTACCCTGATACTGCAGCGCAAAATTCAGACCTTCCACCAGACCGAAGAAATCTGTATTACGGTAGGTTGCCAGACCGTTAGCACGGCCGTTCATGAAGTTATCGGTCCAGGTGTAAGAATCACCGCCAAATACCGGCAGCATATCGGTCCAGGCTTCGACGTCATACACGACACCGTAATTACGGCCATAATCGAATGAACCGTATTCGCCATATTTCAGGCCTGCATACGCCAGACGGTTAAATGATTTATCGCCTGCAGATTCGGTATTATTCGCGTAGGTTTTATATTCCCACTGGCCGTAACCGATCAGATCGTGGGTGATCTGGGTTTCGCCTTTGAAACCAATTTGTACATAGGTTTCATCGCCGTCGTCGCCCGGGTTGTCAGAGAAGGTATGACGCGCATCGACTTTGCCGTACAGGTCAACTTTGTTGCCATTTTTGTTATACATTTCAGCCGCATTTGCTGCGCCAGCCATTAATAACGCGGGTACAAGAATAGCCAGAACTTTTCTTTTCATTATATATTCTCTTGAAAGATAATTTATATGAATATATGTAATCACTCTCCGCAATTACAGCGTCGATACTATTCCAGCTATTGAGCTTTAGTTTCAAAAATAAATGTAATTAAATCCGTTTAAATATTGCAAAATATTTCTTTTAATCTCTTTATTTTTCTTATGAATTAATTGTTTGATTTAATATAGAGTAATTATTATTAAGTATTTCGAGCTTCTATTTATTAATTCATTTAATTTGGTTGTGTTATAGTTCAGGCTCAGATTTCACGACAGGGCATCACGATGGAACTAACGCAGTGGCAACAGCGTTTTGAGCGCTGGCTCGACGAAAACCACACCTCTGACGATGCTGCGCATGATATTTCGCACTTTCGTCGCGTCTGGAAAACGGCGCAAAAAATCATGTCTCGCCAGACCGCAGATCCGCTGGTAGTCCTGACCGCCTGCTATTTTCACGATATCGTTAGCCTGCCGAAAAACCATCCCGAACGCAGCCAGTCATCGCAACTGGCCGCGCGCAAAACCCGCGACATTTTGCAGCGCGACTTCCCGGACTTCCCCTCGGAGCACTATGCAGGCGTTGCACATGCCATTGAGGCGCACAGCTTCAGCGCCGGGATCGCGCCGCAGAGCGTGGAAGCGAAAATAGTCCAGGATGCTGACCGGCTGGAAGCACTAGGGGCTATCGGCCTCGCGCGCGTCTTTGCCGTCTCGGGCGCACTGGGCGTGGCGCTGTTTGACGCAGACGATCCCTTTGCCGATGCGCGTACGCTTGATGATCGGGCATTTGCTCTCGACCATTTTCAGACCAAACTGCTGCGACTGCCTGATACCATGCAAACGGAAATGGGCCGCGAGCTGGCACGGCACAACGCTGATTTCCTGATCCAGTTTATGGCGAAACTCAGCGCCGAATTGCACGGCGACTGCATCGGGCTGGATAGCCAGGTGATGAACCGCTTCCGTCGCAGTTTGCATGAATGAACTGTGGTAATCTGTCTCCAGTCTTTATTCTCCGGTTAAAAGAATGCAGGAAAAACGATCAGTGACTGAGCCCGCGCCTGAGCAGGCTGAGAAATCAACGGCAACGGTGCAGGCGTTACTGCGTCAGCTGTTGGATATCTATGATGCTAAAACGCTGGCCAATCTGCTGGTGGCGCACGGTGAGAACCACTGGAGCCCGGCCATTCTTAAACGGCTGGTGACCAGCGAGCGGGCAGGGCGTCGCCTGAGTGAAGGCGAGTTTCGTTATCTGCAAAATCTGCTTCCACGTCCTTCCGCTGCGCACCCGAACTATGCCTTCCGCTTTATCGATCTGTTCGCCGGTATTGGCGGCATCCGACACGGCTTTGAAGCTATCGGGGGTCAGTGCGTGTTTACCAGCGAGTGGAACAAACATGCCGTGCGGACCTACAAGGCCAACTGGTATTGCGATCCGCAGGCGCATCATTTCAACGCCGACATCCGCGATGTCACCCTGAGCCATAAAAGCGGTGTCAGCGATGAACAGGCCGCCGAACATATTCGCCAGACCATCCCGGCGCATGATGTGCTGCTGGCTGGCTTTCCGTGCCAGCCTTTCTCGCTGGCCGGCGTCTCAAAAAAGAACGCACTCGGACGCGCCCACGGTTTCGCCTGCGATACCCAGGGAACGCTGTTTTTTGACGTAGCCCGTATCATTGACGCCCGTCGCCCGGCCATTTTCGTGCTGGAAAACGTTAAGAATTTAAAAAGCCACGACGGCGGGAAAACCTTCCGCATTATCATGCAAACGCTGGATGAGCTGGGTTATGACGTGGCCGATGCCCAGAACATGGGCGCAGATGACCCAAAAATCATTGATGGTAAACATTTCCTGCCCCAGCACCGCGAACGCATCGTGCTGGTGGGTTTCCGCCGCGATCTCAATCTGAAGGGCGATTTCACTCTGCGGGATATCCCGTCTCTCTACCCCGAGCGCCGTCCCACCGTGGCCGACCTGCTGGAGCCTGTCGTTGACGCGAAGTTCATCCTCACCCCGGTGCTGTGGAAATACCTCTACCGCTATGCCAAGAAACATCAGGCGAAGGGCAACGGCTTCGGCTTCGGGATGGTAGATCCGAACGATCCGCACAGCGTGACGCGCACGCTCTCCGCGCGTTACTACAAAGACGGCGCGGAAATCCTTATCGACAGAGGCTGGGACAAGGCGCTGGGCGAAAAAGATTTCGACGATCCGCTCAACCAGCGTCACCGTCCGCGACGCTTAACGCCGCGGGAGTGCGCCCGGTTGATGGGCTTTGAGACGCCACAGGGTTATCGCTTCCGCATTCCGGTTTCGGACACCCAGGCGTACCGCCAGTTTGGCAACTCGGTAGTGGTGCCGGCGTTCGCGGCCGTGGCAAAACTGCTGGCCTCGCGCATCAGACAGGCGGTGGCACTTCGTCAGGGTGAGGCCGTCAATGACGGATGTTCACAATAAGGCGACGCGCAGTAAAAACATGCGTGCCATCGGCACGCGTGACACCGCCATAGAAAAGCGCGTGGCCGCGCTGCTGACGCAGGCGGGGTTTGATTTCCGCGTGCAGGATGCTGCCCTTGCGGGGCGCCCCGATTTCGTCATCGACGCCTGGCAGTGCATCATCTTTACCCACGGCTGTTTCTGGCATCATCACGACTGCTACCTGTTTAAAGTCCCGGCGACGCGCACCGACTTCTGGCTGGATAAGATTGGCAAGAACGTTGAACGCGACAGGCGGGATCTGACCACGCTGATGGCGCAGGGCTGGCGGGTGCTGATCGTCTGGGAGTGTGCGCTGAGAGGCAGATTAAAGCTGAACGACGTTGAACTGTCGGAACGGCTGGAAGAGTGGATCTGCGGCGGCGGTCAGACCGCGAAGATCGACACGCAGGGGATTCACCTGCTCACGGTTTCTCCGCCTCGCAAGGGGTGACGACCGGTTTTGCTGGCAGCAAATATTTGCCCAGGGTGACCAGCACGACGGCAAACACAATGATCCCCAACGCCAGCCATTCAACGGCAGAGAGCGTTTCCCCGCCTAAACCCGTGCCGAGCAGTACGGCCACCACCGGGTTAACGTAGGCGTAGCTGGTGGCAACCGCCGGGGAGACGTTGCGGATCAGGAACATGTAGGCGTTAATGGCGATGATTGAGCCAAACAGCGCCAGATACCCTACCGCGAGAAAGCCCGACAGGTCCGGCAGCGTGGTCAGCTTTTCTCCCGTCAACGCCGAGGCGAGCAGCAGAACAATCCCCGCGGCGAGCATCTCAATTGCGCCCGCCATCATGCCGGTGGGGAGCGTGATACGTGAACCGTATACCGAGCCAAACGCCCAGCTCATGGAGCCTATCAGGATAATCACTGCGCCCCACGGATTCCCGCTCAGGTTCCCGCCACTGTTGAGTAGAATAATACCGGCGAGTCCGATACCAATTCCCAGCCATTCCAGCTTGCGGGTGCGGATGCCGAAAAGGCGGCTGAAGCAGAGGGTAAAGAGCGGCACGGTGGCAACGACCACGGCGGCGATCCCGGACGGCACGTTCTGGTGCTCGGCAATCGTTACAAACCCATTTCCTACCGCCAGCAGCAGCAGGCCGATTAGCGCGGCATTCAGCAGCGGACGCAGCGGGGGAAGCTTGTGGCCGCGCAGCAGCAGGAACGCGAGCAGCAGGACGCCTGCCGAAAGGAAGCGAATGCCCGCCATCATCAGGGGTGGCCAGCTTTCCACGCCGATGCGAATGACAAAGTAGGTTGAACCCCAGATGATATACAGCGAAAAGAGTGCCCCGATGAGCGGTAGCAATTGCCGGAAACGCATAATCCCTCACGACGAAATAAAAAGGTCGCTGATAGTAAACGCGAAAACTATCGCGCTGGCGAGCCCTTTAATTGTGTAGTTGATGTGAATTTTTTGTTGACGTGAGGAGCCTGTTTCCGGCTTTGTACTTTTGCTCCATACTATTCACTTAATTACCAAAAAATGAAGGATTAAGATTTTGGCAGGAAGTAGCTTATTAACATTGCTGGATGATATTGCCACCTTACTGGATGACATTTCGGTGATGGGGAAACTGGCGGCGAAGAAAACCGCCGGCGTGCTGGGAGATGATTTGTCGCTGAACGCCCAGCAGGTGAGTGGGGTGAGGGCCAACCGTGAACTGCCGGTGGTGTGGGGGGTAGCAAAAGGCTCCTTCCTCAATAAGGTGATTCTGGTGCCGCTGGCGCTGCTTATCAGCGCGTTCATTCCGTGGGCGATCACGCCGCTATTAATGATTGGCGGGGCATTTCTCTGCTTTGAGGGCGTCGAGAAGGTCCTGCACTCCTTTAGCGCGCGCAAGGAGAGCGATACCCCGGAGATGCGTCAGCAGCGTCTTGAAGCGCTGGCCGCTCAGGATCCGAAGACCTTCGAGCGTGATAAAGTCAAAGGCGCCATTCGCACCGACTTTATTCTGTCCGCTGAAATTGTCGCCATTACGCTGGGCATTGTCTCTGACGCGCCGCTCCTGAATCAGGTGCTGATCCTCTCCGGCATTGCCCTTCTGGTGACGGTAGGTGTCTACGGCCTGGTGGGATTGATCGTGAAGCTGGATGACATCGGCTACTGGCTGGAGACGAAATCGAGCGCGGTGGCGAAAGGCATCGGCAAGAGCTTACTGGTGCTGGCCCCGTGGCTGATGAAGAGTTTGTCCGTGGTGGGCACGCTGGCGATGTTCCTCGTCGGCGGCGGGATTGTGGTTCACGGCATTGCCCCACTGCACCATGCTATCGAACATTTCTCCGCCACACAGGGGGCGGTTGTCGCGGCGATGCTGCCCACGCTGCTGAATCTGGTGCTGGGCTTTATCATTGGCGCCATCGTGGTTGCGGCGGTAAAAGGGGTTGAGAAACTCCGCGGTACGTCGCACTAATTGTTACCCGGTGCGGGGTGCAAAAAGACCATTCCTCGTCTAAATTGAAACAGTTTCACCCTGATACAGGAGGCAGGTATGGTCTTTTTGGTCAGTGATGAAGTTAAGCCGAAGAAGGGCGGTCCACGTATGATTGTGACCGGGTATTCCAGCGGAATGGTGGAATGTCGGTGGCACGATGGCTACGGCATCAAGCGGGAAGCATTCCGTGAAGATGAGCTTCAGCCGGGTGACGGACAGCACAAGCGGGACAAGGCTTAATCACGTAACGCCCGGCTTTGCCGGGCGTTTTTATCTCAGGGTGTAGGGCAGTGATCAGGGAGTGTGTGTGCAGCGCGATACCTTTGTTGTGAGACAATCTTTTTTGCAATGGCTGCATAAACGTAGCAATCCGGGGCTGATTGTTAATCTCTGTTTTATTGTCGTTCTGGTGTTTTCCACCCTCCTGACCTGGCGCGAAGTGGTGGTCCTGGAAGACGCGTACGTCTCCAGCCAGCGTAACCATCTGGATACGGTGGCCAGTTCGCTGGACAGACAGCTACAGAACAGCGTGGACAGGATGCTGTTGTTCCGCCAGGGCATGCGCGATGCCATCCAGACGCCGCTGGCCTTTGACGCTTTACAGAGTGCGGTGTCACGCTTCAATACTCTGCGCCTACTCCCCACCTGGCAGCTTGCCGTGGATAAAAAACGCACCCTGCCGATAAACGGGGTGTCCGATGCGTTCGTCGAAAAAACGACGCTTCTCAACCGCGACGCGGAGCGCATCAGCAATGAAATTTCTGCCGCGCTGGAAGTGGGATATCTGCTCCGGCTGGCCTCATCGAGAGCGCAGACGGAATCGCGGGTGAACTACGTCTCCCGCGCCGGGTTTTATCTCTCTACCGACACGCCGGAGCAGGCGGGTGACATAACCTCCCGCTATTACCATCTGGTCACGCAATCCTGGTTCACCGAGCAGTCAGAACGTAACAACCGCGCACGCGCGGTGCGCTGGTTTATCTCCACGCCCTCCGCATGGACCGGCGATGAACGCGCGATCACCGCCAGCGTCCCCATCTATTTTGATCATTACTGGTATGGCGTGGTGGCGATGGATTTCACACTGGGCACGATGCAACGTCTGCTGGCTGACGCGACGGAAGACAGAACGGAAGGGGAGTATCAGCTGTACGACACCCGGCTCAATTTGATTGCCACCTCTGCTCATGCGGGTAACCCGGTTAACCACTTTGACGAACGCGAAACGGCGCAGATTGCCCAGGCGATTGAACATGATACCGGCGGCGGCATCCGCCTCGGAAGCCGTTTTATTAGCTGGGAGCGGCTCGATCACTTCGATGGCGTCGTTCTGCGGATCCACACCCTGCATGAAGGGGTGCAGGACGACTTCGGCAGCATCAGTATTGTGCTGGCGCTGCTGTGGGCGCTGTTTACCGCCATGCTATTGATCTCGTGGCTGGTGATCCGTCGGATGGTAAGCAACATGTATACGCTTCAGCATTCGCTGCAGTGGCAGGCCTGGCACGATCCGCTCACCCGGCTGAATAATCGCGGCGCGCTGTTCGACCGCGCGAAAATGCTGGCAGAAACCTGTCGCCAGCAGTCGCTGCCCTTCTCGGTGATTCAGATCGATCTCGACCATTTTAAAAGCATCAACGACCGTTTCGGCCATCAGGCCGGTGATAAGGTGCTGTCCCATACGGCGGGGCTGATTGCCACCGGGTTACGCAAAAACGATGTCGCAGGGCGTGTCGGCGGGGAAGAGTTTTGTGTCGCCCTGCCGGGGATTAGCCTTGAGGAGGCGAGAGGGGTTGCGGAGCGTATTCGTTGCCGCATCAACAGCAAGGAGATTCTGGTGAAGAAGAGCACGACCCTGCGCATCAGCGCCTCGCTGGGGGTCAGCAGCGCGGATGAAAAGGGGAATTACGATTTTGAACAATTGCAGTCCGTGGCGGACGCCCGCTTATACCAGGCTAAACAGACCGGGCGTAACCGCGTTGTGTGGCGGGATCAGGAGAGGAAGTGATCCAGCCCCTCGTGCCAGCCCGCGGGACCGGGTTGTTGGGTGTGATAAACCCGCGCGGGATTATCGTCCCGTAGCGTGATGCCCAGACGGTTAATGCCTTTAATCACTACCGCGTAATCCATGCTGTCCAGCAGCGGCGCATCATTCGGGCCATCACCGAGTCCCAGCGTCGTGGGTTCGATCGCTTCCTGCTCACGGTACTGCTCAATCAGCCAGTTAACCGCCACGTCTTTACCGCAGCGGGTGTCAAGAATATGCCAGAACCGCGCCCCCTGCAGACATTGCAGACCGCTACGCGCCAGCGCCTCTTCAAACTGGACCATTTTCTCGTCGCTGTCGCGCCAGATGAGCGTGACCGAGGCTTCCTGCCTGCGGGCCAGCGCAGAGCGATAGCGCGTCAGGCCGGTCCACTCACTGATAATGCGATCGTCCACGTCGTCAAAGGTGGTGAACTTAACGCCCGTCTCCAGGCGGATTTGCTCGATCCGCGGGCGAATATCCCGGTGTAACATTCCTCTAATCTGACGCGGCACCTTTTCCCACCGCACGTCAGGCTGAATAACCGCGCCGTTCTCGGCAATAAACGGCAGGCCTTCCAGACCCAGATCCTGCTGAATGTCCAGCATCTCGGCCGCCGTTTTGCTGCTACAGAGAATGAGCGGAACCTGGTTATCCAGCAGCCTGTCCAGCCAGGGCAGCGCGGGCTGCCACTCGTAGGTATGGATATCGAGCAACGAGCCGTCCAGATCGGAAAAAATCAGCAAGGGATCCCGCAGTGAAGGCATACAGACTCCTGGTAACGGTGGCGTCGCTTTCTAAGAAAATTCCTAAAAAATAGCCGGAATAAAAACCGGAACAATGAGAACGGACCCTGGCAAACCCGCATTCGGCGTATGTTGCTGCTCATAACCAAATTCATAATGCTGAAAATAATATATTCATCATAAGAATATATGCTTGTCAGACAAATTCGTTGGGGATAGTGTGGCATGTACATCAGATTTCCTGGTGTAACGAATTTTCAAGTGCTTCTTGCAAAAGCAAGTTTTGATCCCGGCCATCCCCATGACCGGGATTTTTTTCGCCCTACCGATTGGCTTCAGACACGCTAAAGTCGTGTATATCCAGCTCGAAGGCCTCCGCCAGCTCACGATAGGTGTGATAGTCCCTTCCGTTGACAATGACGCGGTCTGAATTGTCGTCCGTCCGGCGGACTTCTGACTCACTGATCTCATTGATGGCGGCCAGCAGGGCATCGACATCCACCTCGACTTCACGCTTAATGGTGTCGCTGTACTCTTTATCGGTCTTCATTACGGGGTTCCTCATTCAACCTTCAACGCGGTCCAACGGTAAGTATAGCCTGTGTATAAAAACGCCATTCACACCGGGCAGCGATGTGCGTTTTTGCGTTTTGTTCTACACTGGCTCAAAACCAGAGGAGGAATGTATGAAGGTCAACGATCGGGTCACCGTTAAAACGGACGGTGGGCCGCGCCGCCCGGGCGTGGTGCTGGCAATTGAAGAGTTTAGTGAAGGGACAATGTACCTGGTCTCACTGGAAGACTACCCGCTCGGCATCTGGTTTTTTAACGAACTGGGGCATCCGGATGGGATTTTTGTCGAGAAAGCCGACTAACACGGCGTCGGGTCGCGCTTCGCGTGCCCGACCGCCCGTACAAAAGCAAAAATCTCTGGCCAGGCCAGAGATCAAAGGTAGGGTGCACAGGGTCTTTTCTTAAGCGACTAACGCATGTTGACGAAAATCCCGTTCGTCACATTATCGGTCAGGCGTACCACGTGGTAGATCACTTGG
>NZ_POVL01000045.1 GCF_002939185.1 Enterobacter sichuanensis
TTAGAAGGATATAACAATGGCACAGGTCATTAATACCAACGCACTGAGCCTGATGGCGCAGAACAACCTGAACAAATCTCAGAGCTCTCTGGGTACCGCTATTCAGCGTCTCTCTTCCGGTATGCGTATCAACAGCGCGAAGGACGATGCCGCAGGCCTGGCGATTTCTAACCGCTTCACCTCCTCCATCCGCGGCATGACCCAGGCGGCGCGTAACGCCAACGACGGTATCTCCCTGGCGCAGACCACCGAAGGTGCGCTGGAAGAAGTGACCGAAAACATGCAGCGCATCCGCGAGCTGACCGTACAGGCGAAAAACGGCACCAACTCTGCCGGCGACCGTGACTCCATCAAAAAAGAAATTGCTTCCCGTCTGCAAGAGATCCAGCGCGTGGCGGAAACCACCAACTTCAACGGCGTGAAGGTCTTTGACGGTTCACAATCTAAAATCACCATTCAGATTGGTGATAAAGACGACGATACCATCGACATTACCCTGAACAAGCTGGATATGCAGACCCTGGGTCTGGACAACTTCCTGGCTGATTTCGAGGATATCGGGATTACCGTGAATGGTGCGGGTACGCTGGCAAGTCAGTTTGATGATGCCGCAGTCGAGCAGGCAAATGGTGATGTGGATATCGGACACGCATCGGGTAAGGTTTGGGAACTTGCTGATACAGAAAGAGATGCTCTTAAAGCTGTTGTGGGTGAAGCTGACGTAGCAGATGTTAAGGTAATGACCTACGATGACAATGGTACTACCCGAATCTTTGCGTATGGTGAAAATTCTGAAAAAATGGTTGAAATCACCGATCCTAAATGGGACGCAACGGGGGCTAAATTAAAACTGGGTGCAAATCCTGATACAGCAGAGATTACTGACCCGGCTGACATCGATATGCTGCTTCACGGGAAAAGTGATTTCACAGAAGGATCGTCTACCGCGCTTAAAGAGGGTGATAAAGTTAATGGTGCAGGTACAGACATTACCCTGACTGCCGCCATACTTGACAATGTTGCTGCAGCAGCCTTCGGAACTGGTGAAACCGTTGAATCTTCTGGTATGAAGATGATCACGATGAACGATGGCACAAGCGATCGCTACTTCGTTTACGGCGGCGATGATGGTACTGGTGGTAAGGTATTACAAGAAATCACTTTTGATGCTACCGGTGCGCCAACTGCTACTGACGTTCGTCCTGCCGACAGTGATGTTGTGCTGAAGGAGTTTGGTGCGGCTGCTGCTGACAACCTGCTGGAGAAGCTGTCTGATGCAATCACTCAAATCGGTGACTTCCGTGCCGACCTGGGTGCCGTTCAGAACCGCTTCAGCTCCATCATTGCGAACCTGAACACTAACATCATCAACACCACCGAAGCGCGCTCCCGTATTCAGGACGCTGACTTCTCCGTGGAAGTGTCTGCTATGAGCCGTGCGAACATTCTGCAGCAGGCAGGTGTCTCCGTACTGGCCCAGGCCAACCAGGTTCCGCAGAACGTGCTGTCCCTGCTGCGTTAATCTGGACAAAACCACCTTACATTGTCATTACGCGCGTGCCTCACGCGCGGTTTGCCCTCCTCCCCGGAGGGCTTTTTTGTTTTTGTGCGCGGTGCCCATTGCCCGGCGGCGCTGCGCTTGCACGGGCCTGCTGGTTTCGTAGGCCGGGTCAGGCGAAGCCGCCACCCGGCTTGGTTTTAAGCGCGCAGATAAGGTTCCTTCACAAACTCCGCCAGCAGAAAGACCATGTCATGCAGTAATCCGGTCAGCACGTGATTCACCTCCTGCGGCAGCGTATTCCCCTGAATCGCCTGCGCCAGCGACCGGGCATAGGTGACCGTGGTGATCGTCTCCTGCCAGCAGTGCGGCATACAGGACGGCGCGGCGTCACCGGCAATCAGTTGTTCAATCAGATGCGGCGGCAGATCGTCACACAGACGTTCCAGCGCCTCCAGGGCATGCAGCAGGCGCCCGCAGAGGGCATGGCGTTCGCTCACGCTCTGCGTTTCGATCAGCGCGCTGGCAAACGCGGTGCAGAGATCGGCCACGTCAAACAGGTCGGAAGGGGTAAGGCGATGAGTTGTTCGGTGAAGCTATGGTGGGATGCGTCAGAGAGAGTGGACAGAAGAGTCATAGGAAAGCCTCCAGGGAGATGAGAACTGAATCACAAGGGAGCCAACCCGCAGGTCGCTCCGGTATCACCTTGTATCTTCAGGTTCTCACGCCCGGTTGCGGATGTTGCCGCAACGCAGGCACTTTACGATGTGATGAAAACAAACAACAGGGTAAACCACGGATTACATAAGGTTACTTGTGGGATTGCGAGGCGCCTTCCAGATTTGTGCCGGGGGGAACTTCCCCTCACCCTAACCCTCTCCCCAAAGGGGCGAGGGGACCGTTCGGTGCGGTCTTTATTTCAGGCACAGGTCTGCTTTTCCTCCTTTCCCTTACCCCGGTAGTTTTACCTGAAGCGATGAATGTTGCTCCGAAAAATTAATGGCTTACAGCGACACCCTGGTCCGGCTGTAAATCGCTGAGGCGTTTCCTGCAGGCCGGGGCGAGGCGCATGGATGCGCCGAGAGGGCGGGCTTTACAGGGACGTTACCTCCGCCCGTCCCCGATAAGCCGGAAGGAATAAGCCGAAGACAAAATTGCCGGGAGCAATTTTGGACAGCGCCTGCGCTGGCCCCGAAGGGGTGAGCCCCAGGGATGGGGCGAACAATCCGCGAAGCGGCGATTTACCGCCGGGAGCCCGGGTCGCCAGGGTGGTGGCGACTGAGCCACCCTGGCACGTTCACAGGTCATGTCGTTACAGAGTAGCAAGGAACATAAAGTGAACGGAATAACCTCCACAGCCGTATGTTCCCCCTCACCCCAGTCCTCTCCCGTCGGGAGAGGACGTCGCCCGTGCAAATAAAATTAAACCTTAAACCGATTAACCACACTTTCCAGCTCTTGCGCCTGCTCTTCCATCGCTTTAGCAGCAGACGACACTTCCGCCACCAGCGACGCATTCTGCTGGGTCGCACCTTCCAGCTGGCAGACCGCCACATTCACCTGGGCGATACCCACGCTCTGCTCCCGGCTGGCGGTTTTCACCTCCTCCATCAGGGCTGATACCTCGCTCACGGAGGTCACCAGCGCGTTCATGGTCTCCCCCGCTGCCTGCACCAGGCTACTGCCCTCCTGCACGCCCGCGACCGCGTCGTTAATCAGCTCGCGGATCTCCCGGGCAGAGCTGGAGGCTCGCAGCGCCAGGTTGCGCACTTCCGTCGCCACCACGGCGAAGCCACGCCCCTGCTCCCCCGCGCGCGCGGCTTCCACCGCCGCGTTCAGCGCCAGAATATTGGTCTGGTAGGCAATACCGTCAATTACCCCCACAATGTCCGCCACCCGCAGGGATGAGGATTCAATATGGCGCATTTTCTCCACTGCCGAGGTCATCAGCCCGGCGCCGCGCTGCGCTACCGCTGCGGCGTCGGTCGCCAGCCGGTCGGCGTGTTCCGCGTTATCGGCGTTGTTCGCCACAATTCCTGCGATCTCCTCCATCGAGGCCGCCGTCTGCGTCAGAGAGGCGGACTGCTCTTCGGTGCGCGAGGACAGCGACACGTTGCCTTCGGCAATCTGGTGCGAGGCGGCGGCAATGGTGCGGGTGCTGCTCCCCACCTGCTGTAACAGCCCCTGCAGATAACTCATAAACGCGTTGACGTTGCGGGCGATGGCGTTGAGCTCCTGGCTGCTGCTCTCCGGCAGACGGCGGGTTAAATCCGCGCCGCCTGCGGACAGGGTGGCCAGGCGGTCGCTCACCGTATGCAGGTTACGCATCACCGCGCGAATGGTCAGCACCAGCACCACGCCCAGCAGCAGTAACAGCGGGATCTGCACCATACCCAGACGCGTCAGGATAGCGTGCGTCTGCTGGCTCAACAGGCTGCTGCGGGTATCTGTCGCCACAAACCACGGGCTGCCCTTGATGGGATAAACAAAAATGGTGTGTTCCCCATCCTGCGCCTGATAGGTTCGCTCCAGCGGTGTCTCCTTCGCCTGCGCCAGCATCGCCTGCAGAATGGCAATTTCATGTCCCGGCAGTTCACTGATATTTTTCAGCGGTGGCGTCTCGTCGGATGCGCGGCTGTAGCCGACGATCTTGCCGCTGGCCTCCACGATCAGCACGCCGCCTTCAATAGGTTCAGCCATCTTGCGGGCCAGCGCGTTAAAGAAGCCGAGCGTCAGGTCAAGGGTTGCCACGCCCCACAGCTGGCCGTGGCGATAGACGGGCATCGCGCAGTTGGTCCGCGGCTGCGGGCTGGCCGCGTCTATATAGGCCTCAGCCCAGGCGCACTGGCCTTTCGCCGCACGGGATCCGGCTTTGAACCACGACTGTTCCCAGTAGGGCGGCGCGCTGGCGTCGTTCCAGGTGCTGTTCAGGCGCAGCCGGTTTTCCCGGTCCCGGGCAAAGAAGGTGCTGTGCCGGTCGATGCCCGCCTCACGCATGCCGGGAAGCGGCCAGACGCCGCCGCCGAAAAGCGCGCTGTCGCCGTTCTGGTTAATCAGCGCCGGCAGCAGGTTGTCTATCTGCGCACTCTCCAGCAGGGAGACGGTCTCGGTCAGGCTCCGCTGCTGGGCCTGCACGCGGGACATTTGCGTGGTAATGGCTGTTGCCTGTTCGCCAATCTGAGCATGGACGCGCTGATACTCGGTTTTAAGCAGCGACGGCGCCACCAGCCGCATCACCACCCACAGGGTGATGCCCGTCAGCAGTAAAAAGAAAGCAGAAACCAGCAGGATGATTCTGCTCTGAGTCGATTTAAACATAATAAGCTCGAAAATAAGGATTAACGTCGCGGCAGGTTAGCCCCGTACTCGCTGCATCAGGGCATTCGCCACGGTACAGACCTCTTCAATCAGTACGCTGTTATTCTGCGTCACCGACGCCGCACCGCTCTGCCCCTGCATCATCGCATCGTCAATCAGGGCCCGAAGCTCCTTCGAGGAGCGCGCGCAGCGGCTCGCCAGGTTGCGTGACTCCACGGCAAAAATCCCCTCTTCGTTATGCAGGGAGTAACTGTAGGCGCGGCTCGCCAGCTGAACCAGCGCCCCGCTGCTGTCGGCAATCTGCAGGGCTGCATCATGCAGCGCCTTCATGGCCATGATCACGCCGGTGGCGCTGTCGCCGAGCGTCGCCAGCAGATTGGCGCTGGCCTCCGGGACCTGCAGCAGCCGTTCGTTCTCCTGCGCAATAACGGTGGCCGCCCGGGCGATGGCATTCACCTGCTCGCCCACCTCATGCATCAGCGGCGGCAGATGCGCCCCCTGCCCGGTTTGCAGCTGCGACGGCAGCTCTTCATTGAGCCGGGAAAGGTGCAGATTCAGGCTGCGAAGCAGCGTCAGGGTCGAGACCAGCAGCAGCGCGGCCAGCGGCCACGGCTTGTGGAGCAGAATGCCAGGGCGCTCGCCCATGCGGCGGGTGGGGACATCGATGGCCAGCAGCCACGGCGTGTCGGTAAGGGGAACCACCATCAGGGTGTGCTCGCCGCTGGCGCTGCGAAAACGGGTATGGCGCAGCCCTTCCCCGGACTGGGCCAGCAGGGCGCGCAGCGGGACCGCCATGGGGAGATCGGCATCGTTGAGGGATTGCACGGTGGGCGCACCGGCAGCATCCGCGATGATGCGCCCGGTGTTTTCCACAATCCAGGCCCGACCGCCCAGCCGCTCCCCCGTCTCTTTCACCAGAGCATTGAAAAACTGACGGCTGTTGCCGGTCTCCTCCGGGAGATCGGTCTCCCCCGGCGCCGCTTTGTCGAGGGCAAAGCTTTTCAGGGTGACCACGCTTTCGGTCATCGAACGCTGCTGTGCTTCGACCCGGTCAAGCTGTTCACGCAGCTGGAGTGCCAGGGCATCCACCTGCGAGCGCAGGCGCTGCCCCTCCGTGCGGATAAACCACGGCATGACGCCCGCCTGTACCAGAATAATGAAGGTAATAAAAATAACGACCAGTATGACAATAAAAACCATGACAGCGCCTGTTGTTAAACATGACAGCACAATGCTGCCTCTACAGGGCTATTTTATTATGCGGGGGGCTGGAAATATGCTCTTCAAACCGTTGATAACCGCGCACTTCTGTTATCGCTCAATAAAAACAATCCGCCGGACATTATCCCAGCGTCTGACCAGCCAGCCATCGAGACTCCAGAACGTGCCGCCCCATGTCGCAGGCAGCAGACAGAGCACGATATACAGCGTCTCGGGCAGATAGAACAGCCAGCTGAGCCAGGCGATCAGGTTCAACCCGCGCGGAATGGTGTAGATACCGATGGTGACCAGCGCCACGGTGCTGATGACCATCAGTACCAGCGCGCTCAGGCGGCTGAATAACCCCAGCGTCAACAGCAGACCCATGCTGCATTCGAGAAAGGCCACCACCACCGCCATCACTGTCGGAAAAGGGATCCCCGCGTCATACATGGTGTCCACCATCAGCAGCTGGTTCTCGGTGACAAGTAATTTATTAAACCCTGCGGTAAAGAAAAATACGCCCAGCACCAGACGGCAGAGAAAGACGGGAAACATGGCTGGCATATCGGTGGTATGCAATAAACGCTTCAGAGAGAACATCGGTCATCCTTGTAAAGAAAATAAATACTGTGTAATAAATTCAATAACATCTGTTTACGCAGTATAAATTCGCCGGTCTCGTTCGCAACCGCTCCCGCCCCCTTCCCGACACAATTAATAAAAATATACAGATTAAAAAAGATTAATTCTGAATGATGACAGCGTCTCATTATCAACGCCGTACAGACGCCCCCTTTGACAGCAAAGAGGTAACCGATTGGTTTTAATATGATTAAAGTAAAACGTTATTAAGCACTACGTTTAATGTGGTTAATAACGCTCCGATTAATAACCTTAATCCCGTTAAGGCTGTTATTACGCAGTGGTTGCAAAAATATGACGTAAGACATAAAAAGCATGTCGCTCTGGCCTTCGGCTCGCAATAACATGTATTTCTTACTATTCATTACACTAGCCAGAAGCGATACCTAATACACCAGAAGAATCAAATAACTATGCTAAACCCTATCGCGATTGGAACGTCAGTGACGCTGGATTTACAGACCCGCGTACTTGCCCGGACGGATACGCAAGAGACGGTCACCCTTCCCCAAAGCGCGTGTCTGTGCCTTGCCGCACTGGTGGAGGCCCAGGGGGAGGTGCTTTCTCAGGAACAGCTGATGGAGATCGGCTGGCGCAGCGCAGGCGTGGAAGTGACCGACAACAGCGTCCGGGTGATGATCACCAAGCTGCGTCGCGCATTCGCCCAGTTGGATATGCAGGAAGCCATCACCCTTATTGCCGTGACGCGCAGCGGCTATCGTCTGCTCGTGCGGGACGCCAGCAGCGAACTGCCGCCTCAGCCGCAGACCGCGCCCCTGCCCGTGCAGGATGAACCGGCAGCGCCTGAGGTGTCGCCGGTGGCTGCGCACGCCCCTGCGCGCCACTATGCCCTGAAGCAGAAGATCTGCGTCACCCTGAGTGGCGTGCTGGTGGGGCTGGTGATTGCGCTGCTCCTGCGCGGGATCGTCGATTTTAGCCCCCAGCCGGTCCACTTTGTGCGCTGGAATGGCCCCGGCGTGCCGCCTGGCACGCAGGTGATGGTGCAGCAGGACAAACAGACGCAGCGCGCCCTGATTGAGTCCACGCTGCAAACCTATACCCGCCACGTGCTGGATCGTCGCCCCAATGAGAAACCGGCGGCGGTGCTGTACGTCACCACCGGCTCAGAAAAAATGAGCCAGTTCCAGGGACTTATTGCCTGCCAACAACCCTTTAAGGATTCCGGGAATGATTGCGAATCGTTCTATTTTCGCCTTTATTAAATCCCCGCTCAGCCTGCTGTTTGTCGGCGGGATGGTTGTCGGGCTGGGCGGCATGGCGCTGTACGGGCTTAAGACCTCAACGTTCGCGTCGCAGTGCATCGCCCCCACCTCCTACTACGTGATTGAGGATGACAACAATGCGACGCTGGCACGCGGCATCTACCGCTCTTACCGCGACGGCCTGTTCAGCGGGCATACCACCTATATCGGCACCATCAGCCATTTTAAAGACGGCAAACGCGACGGGCTGCCGAAAGCCGTGAACCGGGAGGTGCGCTACGATGTGGAACTGTCGGGCAAACGGATCCATCTGACCGTGACCAGCCAGCACCGTAAGCTCGGCGGTCAGACCACGGATCAAGATGTGACCGACTATATCTTCCCGCAAATTAAGCCGGGCGAAGTGGCGACCAGCACCGTCTATCTGCTGGATGACAAAGTGCTGGCCTCCGGCACGGAAACCGTCGCCCGCATCGCCTGCATGCACTGAGGGTTACACCAGCGCCTGAATCAGCCCGGCCAGCAGGTCAAAGCCGGTGGCCATCAGGCGCTCAAAGAACGGGGCCAGCGTTTCGGCAATCAGGAACAGCGCCAGCATGCCGAAGGTGAGCGTCAGCGGGAAGCCAATCACGAAAATGGAGAGCTGCGGCGTCAGGCGGTTTAACAGCCCGAGAATAAAGTTGATGCACAGCAGCAGGGCAATCACCGGCAGCCCCAGCATCAGCCCCTGACTGAAAATCAGCCCCGCATGGGTGACCAGATAGATAAACCCGCCCGCATGCAGCGGGGTGGCGTTTATCGGCAGCGTCTGGAAGGTGTCGGCCAGCAGGGCCAGCAGCCAGAGATGGCCGTTAAAGACGAGGAACAGCAGCGTCACCAGCAGGTTGAGAAAACGCGAGATCACCGGGCTGTTGCCGGCGCCGGGGTCAAAGAAGGTGGCGAACGACAGCCCCATCTGCATGCCGATGATTTCGCCGGACAAGCGCACGGCGGCAAACAGCAACTGCAGCGTCAGCCCCATCGCCGCACCGATAATCACCTGTTTCGCCAGCACCCAGACCCCTTCCCAGGAGTAGAGCCCTACCCCGGCGTCGGGCAGCGTCCCGCCGATGAGGATCGCCGTCAGCAGGGCCAGACCGGCGCGCAGTCGGGCACTGACGGCCTTCTCGCTGAAGACCGGCGCAACGTGCAGCAGCGCCGCAATGCGCACCATAATGAAAACGTAGTGGCTGACCAGCCCGTAGAGCTGATCGAGGGGAAGTCCAAAGGCCATCAGCCGATCACAAACGGGATGCTGGCGAACACCGCGCGGGTATATTCAATAAAGATTTTCATCATCCACGGGCCAAGCGCCACCGCGACGCCGACAATCATCAGGATTTTCGGGATGAAGGTCATGGTCATTTCGTTGACCTGGGTGGCGGCCTGCAAAATACTGATAATCAGACCGGTGACCAGCGCGGCCACCAGCAGCGGGGCGGAGATCATCAGCCCAACCTTGATGGCCTGCATGCCGATCACCATTACGCTTTCGGGGGTCATGGGGCTCTCCTAACTGTAAAAGCTCTGGGCCAGCGATCCCACCAGCAGCTGCCAGCCATCAACCAGCACAAACAGCATCAGCTTGAACGGCAGGGCAATGGTGGTCGGCGGCACCATCATCATCCCCAGCGCCATCAGAATGCTCGCCACTACCAGATCGATGATCAGGAACGGGATAAAAATGGTAAAGCCGATCTGGAACGCGGTTTTCAGCTCACTGGTGATAAACGCCGGGATCAGAATGCTGAGTGGCACCTCCTGCGGCGTGGCGACGTCCGGCGTTTTCGCGATGCGGGCAAACGTAGCCAGATCGCTTTCGCGGGTCTGGTCGAGCATGAAAGCGCGCAGCGGCTTCACCCCTTCCGTCAGGGCCACTTCCATGGTGATTTTGTTTTCCTGCAGCGGCTGCCAGGCTTTTTCGTAGATCTGGCTGAACACCGGCGACATCACAAAGAAGGTCAAAAACAGCGACAGCCCCACCAGCACCTGATTGGGCGGTGCGGTGGGCGTACCCAGCGCGTTACGCATCAGCCCCAGCACAATGATGATGCGGGTAAACCCGGTCATCATCAGCAGGACTGCGGGAATAAAGGTAAAGCCGCTCAGCAGCAGCAGGGTTTGCACCGGCAGCGTCCAGCCCCCTTCTCCGGAAGGCTGGCCGAGGGTGATATCCCCGTTGGCCGCCAGCGAACCGGCGGCAGGCAGCATCAGGATGAATGCCAGCAACAGACGACTCACTGTTCACCTCCCGGACGGTATTTCTGGCGCAGCTTCTCCAGCATCAGCGGGAACGTCGCCGCGGGCGCACTGGCCTGCGGGGCGTTTTCCGGGCGCGGCTGGGTGGCGAGGCAGGTAATCTGCGCGGCGGTAACCCCCAGTACTAGACGCTGGTCGCCAACGTCAACCAGCACCAGGCGCTCGCGCGGCCCCAGCGACTGAGTCGCCACCAGGGTCATGTTGCCCTGGGCGTCGTTGAGCCGACGCGCCAGCCCGCTGCGGCGGGCGGCCCAGGCCATCACCACCATCAGCAGAATAATCAGGGCCAGCGCGCCGCTGACCGTCATCAGCACCGAGCCGGTGGCCGGAAGGGAGTCAGTGGCGTTCATTAGCGGCTCAGACGATGCATGCGCTCGGACGGGGTAATGATGTCCGTGATGCGGATACCGAATTTATCGGACACCACCACCACTTCTCCCTGCGCAATCAGGTAACCATTGATCAGGATATCCAGCGGCTCCCCCGCCAGACCGTCCAGCGACACCACCGAGCCCTGGCTTAAGCGCAGCAGCTCCTTGATGGTCATTTTGGTGCGTCCCAGCTCCACGGTCATTTTTACCGGGATATCGAGGATCAGGTTCATTTCGTCAGAAAATTGCGCACCCGCCATGGTGTCGGTCATTCCCGCCGCGTGCTGTTCGGTCATTGCCTCACCCCAAAGATTATCGATGGACTGATCGTCAGAACCCGATGAGGTGTTCATATCGCTCATGGGGAAATTACTCCTTGTTTAATGAAAGTAATGAAGGCTGAATCATCTGCTCGACCTTCAGGGCATATTGATTGTTAACGGCGCCGTAGCGGGCCGTGAAGACCGGTACGCCACCCACGCTGGCCTCGATAAACTCCTGCTTATCCAGCGCGATGATGTCGCCTTTTTTCATCTGCATGACGCGGGACAGACGGGTGCCGATATCGGCGAAACGCGCCGTGAGCTCCAGCTCGGTTTCCCGCATCTGGCTTGCCAGCAGGCCGCGCCAGTGGGAGTCCTCATGGCGTGAGTTGTCCATCGGCGGGTTACTCAGCAGCTCGCGCAGCGGCTCGATGGTGCTGAAGGGAATACAGATGTTGAACTCCCCGCGGTGCGAACCTATCTCCACCGAAAACGGCGTGGTGACCACCACGTCGTTCGGCGACGAGGTGATGTTGGTGAACTTCACCTGAATTTCGGAGCGGATGTACTCCGTTTTGATTTTGTAGATCGAACTCCAGGCGAACTCGTACGCCTCGCGCGCCATCGACAGCATGCGGTGGATCACGCGCTGCTCGGTGGGCGTGAACTCGCGGCCGTCGGCTTTGGTCGGGAAACGCCCGTCGCCGCCGAACAGGTTATCCACGGCCATAAACACCAGCCCTGGCGAGAATGCCATCAGCGAGGTGCCGCGCAGCGGGTTAAGGTGCAGCAGGTTCAGGTTTGTCGGCACCGGCAGGTTGCGGGCAAACTCGTGATACGGCTGGATCTTAATATTCCCCGCCGTAATATCCGGGCTACGGCGCAGCAGATTAAACAGCCCCATGCGGAACTGACGGGCAAAACGTTCGTTAATGATCTCCAGCGAATGCAGACGTTCGCGGATCACCCGGCGCTGGGTATGCGGATCGTAGGGTTTGATCCCCGGGTCTGCCCCATTGTTCTGACGATCGCTGTTGCTCTCCACATCGGCATTAAGCAAACGGTCGATCTCATCCTGAGATAAAAAGCTGTCAGCCATAATAATTACCGCAGAATAAATTCGTTAATAAGCACGTCAGTGACGCGAATGGACTGGTTAAATGCCAGCGGTTTATCGAGCTCACTCTGAATATGGGTAATCAGGCGACTCTTTCCTTCATCCGTCGATAAATCTTCATAGGTCTGGTGAGTGAGCAACATAAATAAGCGGCTGCGATATTCCGGCAAATATTTTTCCAGCACCGCCAGTGATTTCTGTTCCGCCACGCGAATCGACAAGCCCAGGTACAATACCCGGTCCGATTCGTTCGCCGTCGGCTTCAGGCTGACGGTAAAAGTATTCATTGACGCATACAGCGGCTCGACCTGCACGGGCGCGGGCGGTGTTTTGATTTCCCCTTCCGCGACTTCTTGTGCCGGTTTGGCGAACTTCATCTCCCAGAACAGGTAGCCGGAAACTCCGCACGCCGCAACGGCAGTCAAAAACATGAACATCATCAGAAGCGAGCGAGACCCTCCGCCACTGGCGACCTTTTTATTTTTATTACTCATTGAACGTACACCTGATAAATAAGAGAGGGCAGCGTGCTACCCTCGTGTCAATATGGCGGACATTGTAGTCCATTTAATCATCCTGATAATCAGGCGATAAAATTTCATTCCTGAAGCTAATTCGCCACTTCAGGCAAAGGTATTAATTCCGTAGATATTTCCGGGGGTGGTGGTTAATAACGTAGGCACACTCTCCTCCTCCGGCGCGTGCTCTTCCGCCTCCTGCGCGGCATGTTCGTCGCCCGCGGCGTGTTCCCCCTGCTCACCGGCGGCAAACGACTGCCCTTCCGCGCTGACGCTGGACTGACCCAGCTGAATGCCGGATTCCGCCATCGCGGCGCGCAGCTGCGGCATCGCCTGCTCCATCACGTGGCGAATGTGCGCATGCTCGCTGACGATATGGATCTGTGCCTGATCCTGTTGCATGCGCAGGGAAATCTGCAGCGACCCCAGCTCTTCCGGGTGCAGACGGATCTCCGCACTGTGCAGCCCGTTGCGGCTAAAGACCGCAATGTGCTGGCTGACCGACTGCTTCCACTCCGGCGCTTCCGGCGGATGGTTAACGGTGACCACCTGCTGCGGCGCATGGGCGACGCTGGTGCGTACGGCGGCAGGCAGCGCCACGGCGTTCACCGTTGGCGTCGCGGCAACCTCGGTGGTGATCAGCGCTTCGCTGCTGAGCGGTGCGGGCTGCGCCGCCAGCGGCGCGGCAGCGGCCGCCGGGGTTTTATCCCCGCTCATCATCAACGGTGCTGCGGTTTTTCCCTCCGGCGCCGCGTGTTTTTCGCCCGGTACGCCTTTCACCGGCACCTCCCCGGTGACGCTGCGGGTTACCAGCTGCTGCAGCTGCCACTGGGGGCTCTCGTCGCCTTCACCGTCGGTCAGGGCGATGCCCTGCAACGCCTCTGCCAGCGCGGGCATAGCCATCAGCGGCCTTCCCTCGTCATCGAGGACAGGTGCGTCTTCAGCCAACTTGCCCGGCAGTAACCCGGCAGGTAAGGCGTCCTCCGGCAGCGCGGCCAGCATCTGCGGGTCAAGGCCCGGGAAAAGCTGCGCCAGCTCAGCCAGCTTGTCATCCAGCGCCAGGCTGAAGTTCTCGTCAGCGAGCAGCCCGGCCTTCGGTTTGCCCGCAGCCCCGCTGCCCAACAGCAGGGTGGCAATATCAATGTTCATAGCCTTTCTCTCTTTTGTCCGGCACGCTGGGCAAATTCATCCATCAGCTTCTGTTCATGTCGGCTTTGAACCAGCGCCTGCGCTGTCTCCCGGCGGGCAATCAGGGTTTCAAAGGCGTTCAGGCGCTGCTTGTTCTGCACCCAGTTCTGCTTCACCTTGTCGACCGCCTGTTCACAGGCGTTAACGTGGCCTTCCTGCTGCTTGACGACCTGCTTCAGCGATAAAATAAACGACTGATGATTCACCAGATCCGCCACCGACATGCCGCCGCCCATCATCCCCTGACGCAGGGACTGCTGGTACTCCTGCTCGTAGTGCTGCAGCTGTTCGTGCTGGGTGAGCGCCTGCTGAAGCTGCTGCTGCGCGCCGCCCAGCGCACGGGTGGTCTCCGTCAGCGTCTCTTCGGCCATATCGCGCAGCAGCGTCATGGGGTTTTTTACCTTCATCGCGCCTCCGGATTAGTCTTTGATGTCCGGGAAGAGCCCGGACAGGGCGCGAATGGCGTCGTCGTAACCGCTGCGCTCATGGATCGCCTGGTGGAGGAACGCCTCCAGCGACGGGTATTTGTCGATGGCCTGGTCCAGCATCGCGTCGCTCCCTTTGACGTACGCCCCCACGCTGACCAGATCGCGGTTGCGCTGGTACGCGGAGAGCAGCTGTTTGAAACGCTGCACCCGGCGGTACTGGGAATGCGGGATCAGCTCGGTCATGGCGCGGCTGATCGAGGCTTCGATATCGATAGCCGGATAGTGCCCCGCCTCGGCCAGACGACGCGACAGCACGATGTGGCCGTCGAGGATCGCGCGCGCGGAGTCGGCAATCGGATCCTGCTGGTCGTCCCCTTCCGTCAGCACCGTATAAAATGCGGTGATCGAGCCGCCCCCTTTCACGCCGTTACCGGTGCGCTCAACCAGGGCAGGCAGGCGGGCAAACACCGACGGCGGATAGCCTTTGGTGGCCGGCGGTTCGCCAATCGCCAGCGCCACTTCACGCTGCGCCATGGCGTAGCGGGTCAGGGAGTCCATGATCAGCAGCACGTTGAGGCCGCGCTCGCGGAAATCCTCCGCGATGCGGGTGGCGTAGACGGCGCCCTGCATACGTAAAATCGGCGAGACGTCTGCCGGGGCGGCGACAACCACCGCCCGGGCGAGCCCCTCCTCGCCGAGGATATTCTCGATAAAATCTTTTACCTCGCGGCCACGCTCGCCAATCAGCCCCACCACGATGACGTCAGCGGTGGTGAAGCGGGCCATCATGCCGAGCAGCACGCTTTTGCCGACGCCGGAACCGGCGAACAGGCCCATACGCTGTCCTCGCCCCACCGTCAGCAGGCCGTTGATGGCGCGCACGCCGACGTCGAGCACGGTTTTGATCGGGTCGCGGTGCAGCGGGTTAAGCGTCGGGGTAAAAAGCCCGGCCGCCGGTTTTCCCGGCGCGGGACGGCCATCCAGCGGACGGCCCTGGGCATCCAGCACGCGGCCCAGCAGATGCGGGCCAACGGGGAGCTGTTTACCGGCGTGCCTGTCGCTTTGCAGGGCGTAGATGCGCGCCCCCGGCAGGATACCGTCGACATGCTCCAGCGGCATCAGGAACAGCGTCTGGCCATTAAAGCCCACCACCTCGCTCTCGACCGGGATAATTCCCTGCTCCGTCTGGCGCTCAACGATGCACAGGGCACCGATGGGCAGCTTCAGCCCCACGGCCTCCATCACCAGCCCGGTGGCGCGCGTCAGCTTGCCGTACTGGCGAAAATCGGGGACCTGCGTGAGTTTCTCCTCCACCCGGTCGAGGGCGGAGAGCCACTTTTTTAGCTGCTGGCTCATTGCGAGAGCTCCTCGCGTGCCAGCTGGCAGAGCGCCTGCCAGCGGGTTTCCATGCTGGCGTCCACCTCAACGTCCGGGGAGACAATCCGGCAGCCCCCGGCGGCCAGGCTGGCGTCGCGGTGCAGCTCCCAGCCCATCGCGGTGAGCGTTTCGCCCAGCGCCGCCTGCACCCCCGCAAACGCGTCCGGGCTGACATACAGCTGGATGGTGCCGTGCAGCAGGGCATCCTGCTGCATCAGGCTGCGGATCTGCGCGTTCAGCGCCTGGTTGTCCGTCACGCGGGCAGTGCCGTAGAGCTGCTGGACCGCGGTGAGCGACAGCTGCACCAGACGCGCGGGGACCAGCCCTTCGAGGTTTTCCAGCGCCAGCTTAAAGTTGCTGACCCAAACTTCGGCCTCGCGCAGCAGCGCCTGCTGCTCCACGCGCGCCTGCTCTACGCCCTGGGCAAACCCGGCGTCGCGGCCCTCTTTCAGCCCGGCCTCGTAGCCCTGCTTGCGCCCCTCTTCCTGGCCCTGCTGCTGTCCCTGAGCAAATCCCTGCTGCTCCGCCTGCTTGCGCAGGCGCGCCAGTTCAGCTTTCAGCAGTGCCTCAGACTGGGTGTTGTCCATTGTCGGCAGCGGGGTGTCCAGCGGCTCACCCAGCAGGTTTTCAGGCTTCCAGGCCCGCCACCCGGTAGCGTTGTGTTCATCAAATGTAGGCATCGTCGCTGCCTCCAATCAGGATCTCGCCAGACTCCGCCAGGCGACGCACCACGTTGAGAATGGTCTTCTGTTCGGCTTCCACCTGCGACAGACGCACCGGGCCACGCGAGGCCAGATCGTCGGCCATCAGCTCGGCCTGACGGCGCGACATATTGCGGAAGAACTTCATGCGCAGCGGCTCGTCGGCCCCTTTCAGTGCCACAATCAGCGTATCGCTCTCGATCTCCTGCAGCAGACGCTGAATACTTCTGTCTTCCACATCCACCAGGTTTTCGAACAGGAACATCTCATCGATGATCTTCTGCGCCAGTTCGCCGTCGAACTCGCGCACCGCCTCGATGGCCGCCTCCTCCTGCTGAGATTTCATCAGGTTGAGGATCTCGGCCGCCGGACGGACGCCGCCCATCTTGCTGCGCTTGAGGTTCTGACCGTGCAGCAGGTTGTTCAGCACTTCCGTCAGCTCCTGCAGCGCGGCAGGCTGGACGCCGCCAAAGGTGGCGATACGCAGCATGATGTCGTTACGCTCGCGATCGTCGAATTTGCCCAGCACATCAGCCGCCTGGTTACGCTTGAGGTGCACCAGGATGGTGGCGATGATCTGCGGATGCTCTTCCCGGATAAGGTCGAACACCGCCTGCGGATCCATAAAGTTGAGCGTTTCGATCCCGTTGGTGCCCTGATGGGTATCCAGCAGATCTTCCAGCAGCGAGGAGGCTCGCTCTTCGCCCAGCGCCTTGACCAGCACGCTGCGCAGGTAGTCGTTGGTGTTGAGGCTGAGCGCCGCATATTCGCTGGAGTCTTTCCTGAACTCCTCCAGCACGCTCGCCATCTGGTCGTGGGTAAAACCCGCCATGTTGACCATCGAACCACTGATCTGCTTTACCTCGTGGGCGTTGAGGTGTTTAAACACCTCGGCTGCCAGGACATCTCCCAGCGTCAGCATGACGATGGCGCTTTTTTCTGAGGCATTCATTGTTTTGGCTCCTTACTCATCCACTGGCGGATCACCAGGGCGATAACGCGCGGCTCCTGCTCTGCCAGCTCACGCAGCTGCTGACCATTGAGTTCCGTATCCACCCGCTGCTGCGCGCGGTCGCGGGAGATCTTCTCGGCGGCGCGTTTTTTCGCGGCAATTTCTTCTTCCCGGGCCTCTTTTTCCATCTCCAGGCGACGAATTGTGGTCTCCTGGTGGCGAACCCAGGCCGGCTGCACCAGCTTGCGCCACATGATCCAGGCGATAATGGCAATGACCAGATAACGGGCGATCGCCATCAGCAGCGCGTAGAAGCGATCCTGCTTCCAGAACGGCGGTATCGGTGCTTCCACCACGCCGTTAAAGGCGGAGTTCAGAATGTTGACGCTGTCGCCGCGCGCGGCGTTGTAGCCGATGGCCTCTTTCACCAGGGCGTTAATGCGCGCCAGTTCTGCCTCGCCGATCGGCCCCGGCTTGCCCTCTTCCCCTTGCGGCAGGTGGTTAATCACCACCGCGACCGACAAGCGCTGGATGCGTCCGGCATTGGATTTGGTGTGGGTCAGGGTGCGATCCACCTCAAAGTTGGTGGTCTCATCGCTGCGGTTGTTGTACGGCTGCGCCGTTTCACGGCTGGCGCTGCTGCCGGTGGTTTTCTCTTTTTTGTCGTCCGCAGGCGTGTTAAGCGGCTGGGTCAGCGGCGCGGTAGCCGGTGCCGGTGGGGTGTTGCTCAACGCGCCCGGCACGCCGCTCGCGCCACGGCGGTTGCCCTGCTCCGAGAGGCTGGCCTGACGGCTGCGGATCGCCATTTTTTCCGGGTCGCTGTTAGGCTGGTACTGCTCCAGGGTCTGCTCCTGCTCGGTGAAATCCATCTGCGCAGTCACCTGGGCGCGGATGTTTTCATCCCCCACCAGCGGGGCGAGAATGCGCTGAATGCGCTGCTGGTAGTCGCTCTCGATTTCATTGGTGTATTTCAGGTGCGCCGTCTGCAAGCCTCGCAGCCCGCTCTGGGTGAGGAGGTTGCCGCGCTGATCGACAATGGTCACGCTCTCTGCGGCCAGCCCGGTCACCGCACTGGAGATCAGATGGGTGATGGCCACCACCTGGCTGTCGTCCAGGGTCCGGCCCTGCAGCAGGTTAACGGTGACCGAAGCGGTCGGTTTTTTCTGTTCGCGGACAAACATCGACGGTTTCGGCGTGGCCAGATGCACGCGCGCGCTCTGGATCGGGCCGAGATTTTCGATGGTGCGCGCCAACTCGCCTTCGAGTGCGCGCTGGTAGTTCACCTGCTCGGTGAACTGGCTGACGCCAAACTTCTCCTGATCGAGCAGCTCAAAGCCCACCGAGCCGCCCTTTGGCAGCCCCTGCTGGGCCAGCTTCATGCGCACCTCATGCACCTGGGAGGCCGGCACCATAATGACGCCTCCCGGCGTATCGATCCGGTAAGGCACATTGAGCTGTGACAGCTGGGCGACAATCGCGCCCCCCTCTTCATCACTGATATTGCTGAACAACACCCGGTAGTCCGGCTCTTTTGCCCAGAACATTAACGCGATGATGACGGAAAGCGCCGCAGCGCCGCAAATCACCAGCAAAAGCTTCGGGCTGCCGCGAAGTGAGGACAGTATCGATTTAATTCGCTCTGCCGGATTGTTGGTTAACTCATTTAGTGTGGCACTCATGCCGTATTCCTGTATGAAATAGCACGCATCAGCGATGCGCGTCAGCTCACGAAATTCGCGAGAGTGATGTCGACGATTTCAAAAATATAAGAATTTTTCAGGCGGGCATTATCGTCTGAAAGGCGTTTTTTTTAAGGATAAATAAGCTCAAAGTTCTGTCGGCTTATTGGATTTTCTGAGGTTTTTAAACGCGTGTTAAGCTGTCGACGTTTAAAAGATGTGCAATAAACAGTGGTTTTTATCCCATTTATCAGGAACTGAAAAATGTCAGCGACATTAATGCGTGGCGTACTCGATCAAATTCAGACCCAGGCGCAGCAGGTCAGCGGCCCGTCTAACCGGCTGCAGACCTCGCGCGGCGACGCGCCCTCCTTTTCTGACGTTTTATTTAACAGCATTAACGAAATAAATAAAACCCAGGTTGAGGCAAAGAACAAAACACAGCAGTGGATGTCAGGCAGTAGCGATATTGCCCTAAATGACGTGATGCTGGCGATGCAGAAATCCTCTATTTCATTCAGCTTCGGTATGCAGGCGCGAAATAAGATGATCAGCGCGTATCAGGAAATAATGAATACCCCGGTGTAAGGTCTGATCCCATTCTATGAGTGAAATTAACAGCACGCCTGCACGCTTATCCCTGAATACGCTTTCTCTGACTGACAGCGAATTACAGCGTGTCGGGAAATTAATCTATAAGCGCGCCGGCATTGTCGTCAACGCGCAAAAGCGAGAGATGATTTTCAATCGTCTCTCTCGTCGCGTGCGCACGCTGGGACTGGCCACGTTCAGCGAGTATATCGCCCTTCTGGAGTCGCACGCAGAGCACCCGGAATGGCAGAACTTTATCAACGCGCTGACCACCAACCTGACCTCCTTTTTCCGCGAGGCCTATCACTTCCCGATCCTCGCGGAACATGCACGGCAGCGCGCGAATGGCTATCGCGTCTGGTGTACCGCCGCCTCAACGGGGGAAGAGCCCTGCTCTATCGCCATGACGCTGAACGAGCAGCTTGGCGCGTCGGTGGCCGGGCCGCGCATCTGGGCGTCGGATATCGACACCGAGGTGCTGGCAAAAGCGGAAGCGGGCGTGTACCGGCTGAGCGATCTGGACGCCCTGACACTGGCGCAGAAGCGCCATTACTTTCTGCGGGGCGCAGGCGATAACAGCGAATGGGTGAAGGCCAGACGGGAATTGTTGGCGGCCATCCACTATCAGCAGCTGAATTTACTCGATGAAAAGTGGTCCGTTCCCGGGCCGTTCGACGCCATTTTCTGCCGCAACGTGATGATCTATTTCGACGCGCCAACGCAGCAGCGCCTGCTGCAGCGCTTTGCGCGTCTGCTTAAGCCAGGTGGCCTGCTGTTTGTCGGCCATTCGGAACACTTTAACCACGCACATATTCCGCTGCGCCTGCGGGGGCAGTCGGTGTATGAACTGACGGAGGCCACACGGTGAAGGCGATTCGTGTGCTGGCGGTCGATGATTCCGCGCTGATGCGAAGCATGCTCAGCGCGGTGGTCAATCAGCAGCCGGATATGGAAATGGTCGGTACGGCACCGGACGCGTTTATCGCGCGCGAGTTGATCAAACAGCTTAACCCGGACGTGCTGACGCTGGATATCGACATGCCGCGGATGGACGGGCTGGAGTTTCTCTCCCGCCTGATGCGCCTGCGCCCGATGCCGGTGATTATGGTCTCCTCCCTGACTACCCGCGGGTCGAAAGCCACTCTGACCGCGCTTGAGCGCGGCGCGGTGGATTTTCTGCCCAAGCCCGAGCACCGCGGTGCAGAGAATATCGACAGCTGGGGCCAACTGGTGGTGGAGAAGATCCGCGTCGCGGCCCGCGCGAAGCTGGCCCCGCACGACCCGGCTGCCAGGCCGGTGCTCGCCGGTATTCCCGTGCGCCAGCAGAGCCTCATCGCCATTGGTGCCTCCACGGGCGGCACGGAGGCGCTGCGCCGGGTGCTGATGCCGCTGCCGGTCAGCACGCCGGGGATTGTGATTGCCCAGCATATGCCTGCCAGTTTTACCCACTCTTTCGCCCAGCGACTCGACTCGCTGTGCCAGATTGCCGTGCGTGAAGCGCAGGATGGCGAGCCGGTGCTGCCAGGTACCGCCCTGATTGCCCCGGGCGATCGCCATATGGAGGTCATCTGCCAGGACAACGGCTACCGGATCAGGCTCAGCGATGCCCCGCCGGTGAACCGTCATCGTCCGTCGGTGGATGTGCTGTTTGACTCCGTGGCGCGTCAGGCCAGCAAACACGCCAGCGCCGCCCTGCTGACCGGCATGGGCGCGGACGGTGCGCGTGGCCTGCTGCACCTGCGCCAGACCGGCGCCTTTACCCTCGCGCAGAGCGAAGCCACCTGCGTGGTGTTCGGCATGCCGCGGGAGGCGATTGCGCTGGGCGCGGCGAAAAAGGTCGTCGACCTCGACGATATCAGCCAGTGCTTACTGGACAGTTTCCATAAACATAAATCATCCCATACCGACTCACGACGTTCAGGAGATACCCCCCATGTCGGATAAAAATTTGCGTTTTCTGGTGGTAGACGACTTCGCCACCATGCGACGCATCGTACGAAACCTGCTGCAGGATCTGGGCTACAAGCACATTGACGAGGCGGAAGACGGTCAGGACGCGCTCAACAAGCTGCGCGCCAGCGACTTCGATTTCGTGGTCAGCGACTGGAACATGCCGAATGTCGACGGACTGGAGCTGCTGAAAACCATCCGCAGCGATGCGGCGATGGCAAAACTGCCGGTCCTGATGGTGACCGCAGAAGCGAAGAAAGAGAACATCATCGCCGCGGCTCAGGCGGGCGCCAATGGTTACATCGTTAAACCGTTCACCGCTGCCACGCTGGAAGAGAAGCTCGGCAAAATCTTTGAAAAACTCGGGTAACCCTTATGAACTCCCCGTTAAACATGCAGGCGGATAACGCCACTGAGATTTTCGTTCGCATCGGACAGTTGACCCGTCTGCTGCGCGACAGCATGGCCAACCTCGGTCTGGAACAGGCGATTATGGAAGTCGCGGACGCGTTTCCGAACACCCGCGACCGCCTGAACTATGTGGTGGGTAAGACCTCCCAGGCCGCCGACCGGGCGCTGACCAGCGTAGAGGTGGCGCGCCCGCTGCAGGAAGGGCTGAGCGATAGCGCCACCGCGCTGAGCGCCCGCTGGGATGCGTGGTTTGCCAATCCGCAGCCGCTGGACGATGCCCGCGAGCTGGTTAAAGCCACCCGCGCCTTTCTGCACGACGTGCCGGAAAAGACCCAGCAAACCAACCGCCAGCTGACGGAAATCATGATGGCGCAGGACTTCCAGGATCTCACCGGCCAGGTGCTGCAAAGCCTGATGCACGTTATCGAAACCGTGGAGAAGGAGCTTATCAGCGTGCTGGTGGAAAACATGAGCGAACGCGACGCCAGCGCCGCTACCGGTGACGCGCACCTGAAGAACGGTCCGCAGATCGACACCCGCGCCGAGGGCATTGTGGCGTCTCAGGAGCAGGTGGACGATCTGCTGGAGTCACTCGGCTTCTAATCCCGCCGGGCGAATGTCATGTCAGAACAAAACGACAGCGAAAAAACCGAAGACCCCACCCCCCACCGAAAGCAAAAAGCGCGCGAGGAGGGACAGGTTCCCCGATCGCGCGAGCTGACGAGCCTCCTGATGCTGCTGGCAGGCTGGGGGTTACTGCTGGTGGCGGGCGGCTGGCTGGCGAAACAGCTGCAGCATCTGCTGCATAACGGTCTGACGTTTGACCGGCTGTTAGTCAGCGACCCGCAGCAGATGCTGCATCACGCCGGATCGCTGCTGGGAATGGCGTTTCTGGCCCTGCTGCCGTTCGTCGGCGGGCTGTTTCTTACCGCCGTTGCCACGCCGTCGCTGATTGGCGGCCTGAATATGAGCGCCAAAGCCCTCAAGTTCAACGTCAAAAAGCTCAACCCGATCAGCGGCATCAAGCGTCTGTTTTCCGCGCAGATGGTGTCGGAAATGGTCAAGAGCGTTCTCAAGGTGACGCTGGCGGGCATCGGTGGCGGGCTGTTCCTGTGGTTCAACAAAGGGAAATTTATCAGCCTGATGTATGAGCCACTGCGCCTGGCGCTGGGTGATATCAGCGCCCTGCTGATGGGCTGCATGCTGGTCATTATCTTATCGCTGATCCCGATGGTGGCGTTCGACGTGGTGTACCAGCTCTGGAGCAACTTCAAGAAGCTGCGCATGAGCCTGAAGGAAATCAAAGACGAATTCAAAAATCAGGAAGGCGACCCGCTGATTAAAAGTCGCATCCGCCAGCTGCAGCGTCAGATGGCGCAGCAGCGAATGATGACCGATGTCCCCACCGCTGACGTGGTGGTGAATAACCCGACCCACTATTCGGTGGCTCTGAAGTATCAGGAAGGCGCCATGGGGGCGCCGATGGTGGTCGCCAGCGGTAGCGGGCTGATTGCCCTGCGCATCCGCGAACTGGCCGAAGAGAACCGGGTTCCCATGCTTGAGGCACCGCCGCTGGCGCGTGCCCTGTATCGCCATTGTGACCCCGGCTCACCGGTTCCCGCCGAGCTCTATAGCGCGGTGGCGGAAGTCCTGGCCTGGGTTTATGGCCTGAAGCGCTGGCGTAAGGGCTATGGCTTACGTCCGCTGACACCTAAAGATCTTCCCGTTCCGGCGGGAATGGATTTTGCACAAGAGAGTAGAGAGTGATGGCCAATATCGCCACCAAATTACGATTACCCAACATGAAGGAAACCCAGTGGCAGGTGCTGGCCGGGCCGGTACTGATCATGACCATCCTGGCGATGATGATCCTGCCGCTGCCGACCTTCGTGCTGGACCTGCTGTTTACCTTCAACATCGTGCTGTCGATCATGATCCTGCTGGTCGCCATGTTTACCCAGAACACGCTGGAGTTTTCGGCGTTCCCGACGGTACTGCTGTTCTCCACCCTGCTGCGGCTGGCGCTGAACGTCGCCTCCACGCGCGTGATCCTGATGAATGGCCATACCGGCTCAGAAGCGGCCGGTCAGGTGGTGGAAGCGTTCGGCCACTTCCTGGTGGGAGGCAATTTCGCCATCGGTATCATCGTGTTCATCATCCTGATCATCATTAACTTTATGGTGATCACCAAGGGTGCCGGACGTATTGCGGAAGTGGGCGCACGTTTCTCCCTCGACGGGATGCCGGGCAAGCAGATGGCGATTGACGCGGATCTGAACGCTGGCCTGATCGGCGAAGAGGAAGCCAAACGCCGCCGTAAAGAGGTGACGCAGGAGGCGGACTTCTACGGCTCGATGGACGGTGCCAGCAAGTTTGTGCGCGGTGATGCCATCGCCGGGCTGCTGATTATGGCGATCAACATTATTGGCGGTCTGGTGATCGGCGTGATGCAGCACGACATGTCCGTGGGCGTGGCCGGTGAAACCTACACCCTGCTGACCATCGGTGATGGTCTGGTGGCGCAGATCCCGGGCCTGGTGATCTCCACCGCGGCCGGTGTGGTCGTGACCCGCGTGGCCAACGATCAGGATGTGGGCGAGCAGATGGTGGGCCAGCTGTTCACCTCTCCGCGCGTGATTGTGCTGGCGGCGGGCGTAATTGGTCTGCTGGGGCTGATCCCCGGTATGCCAAACTTCGTCTTCCTGCTGTTTACCGCCACGCTGCTGGGCGTCGCCTGGTGGCTACGCGGCCGTGAAGGCGACGCGAAAAAAACCGGTGGCGCGCAGGCCGACGCCGACGCGGCGGAAGCCGAAGTGGCGCAGGTGCACGAAGCCACCTGGTCTGACGTACAAATGGAAGATACCCTGGGTCTGGAAGTGGGCTATCGCCTGATCCCGATGGTGGATCACGAGCAGCAGGGCCAGCTGCTGACCCGCGTGCGCGGCATTCGCAAGAAGTTCGCCCAGCAGATGGGCTTCCTCCCCCCTGCCGTGCATATTCGTGACAACCTGGATCTGGCCCCGACGCACTACCGCATCCTGCTTAAAGGGGTCACCATTGGTTCAGGCGACGTGCAACCGGATCGCTGGATGGCGATCAACCCCGGCTGCGCAGAGGGCGAAGTCCCCGGCACCCCGTGTACCGAGCCGACCTTTGGCCTGCCTGCCCTGTGGATTGACGAAGTGCATCGCGAACTGGCGCAGACGCTGGGCTACACGGTGGTTGACCCGAGTTCGGTGGTGGCAACGCACCTCAACCATCTGATCTCCACCCATACCGAGGAGCTGTTTGGCCGTCAGGAGGCGCAGCAGCTGCTCGACCAGATCACCAAACACTCACCGAAACTGGTGGAGGATCTCATTCCGGCGGTCATCAGCCTGACCACGCTGCACAAGGTGCTGCAGAACCTGCTGGCCGAGCGCGTGCCGATCCGCGATATGCGCACCATCATCGATACGCTGGCGGAGTTTGCTACCGCCCAGAGCGATGCCGATGAGCTGACCACCCGCGTGCGGGCGCGTCTTTCCAGGGCGATCACCCAGCAGTGGTTCCCGGGGGAGGGCGATATTCAGCTGATTGGTCTGGATCTCTCCCTGGAGCAGCTGCTGGTCCAGGCGACCCAGAGCGGCAGCGCGATTGAGCCAGGCATTGCCGAAAACCTGATGAAGCAGACCGAACAGGCGCTGCAGCACCAGGAAGGCTTAGGCGCGCCGCCGGTGCTGCTGGTGAACCCGGCCCTGCGCCTGATGCTGTCGCGCTACCTGCGCCGCATCTTCCCGCAGCTGGCGGTGCTTTCGAGCCAGGAGATTAATACCCAGCGCAACGTGCGGATGACCTATCTGATTGGGGGGAAAGGATGACGCGATGGGCTGCGGGACTACTTCTGATCTCACCGCTGGTCATGGCGGCGGACGGATCCTGGAGCAGCAGCAGCTTTGGCGGCACGATGACGCGGGGCCAGCAGGTGCTGAAGAGCAAACCGGTGCAAAGCCCCTCTCCCCTGCCCGCGGGGGCCGTGGCCGCCCGCGTACACTGGAAAATCACGACCCATGGACTGACCCCGCCGGGGTTTCGCATCCGCCTGTGCAGCGAGGCACGCTGCCTGCCGCTCTCCGGTTTTTCCGGCGAGCAGCGTCTGCCTGCCGGTATGCCAGCAGGCGGGCCGTTTCGTTTCGAGTATTATTCCACGGCGGGCGGGCGTCTTGACGCCCCGTTAACGGTGCTGAGTAATCAGGTTACGGTGAGTTACCGGAACCGCGGTTGAGCCCGAGCATGACCGGCGAACCGGTCATGCTTGCGGTACAACTTAGAAATCGACGCGCAGGCCGACACTTCCCACCACCGGCGACTCAACATGCTCACTCTTCGCGTAGCTCGCATCCAGCCAGACCTCGGTTGACGGAGTCACTTTCACGCTGATACCGCCCGTGAATGTGCCACCCGTTCCGGTGAAGTCGTTGGTAAAGTCATAGGTTTCGTTAATGCGCGTACTGCCGTTTTTGACCAGCTCCTGACGCAGGGCCGCCGTCGCATAAGGCATGACCTGCACCTCACCGGCCTCCAGACGCGTGCTCACACGCAGACCGGCTTGCGCCTGCAGTGAACGTCCGTCGCCGGTTTCCGCCGTCATCCCGTTGTTCAGTTTGACGTGCTCAGACGGGGTCACCCAGCCATCGAGCCCGGCAAACGGCGTCAGATGCGTGGCATCGCTCAGGGCGATATGACGACCCGCTTCCAGACCCAGTCCGTATCCCCAGCTGTGCCAGTCGGCACGCGCCGTTGCACCATCGCTCATGCGGGCGCTCAGCTTGTTGGCGAAATGGTTAATCTGCGCGGAGCCGCTGGTGTACCAGCCGTTAGCCGAGTTCAGCGTGGCATACAGACCGCCACCGTAGCTGGTGACACGGCTCTGGCCGCCGCGGGCATGTTTAACCTGACCGGTTGACTGGCTCAGCCAGGCCCCGGTGGTGAGATCCCCTGCATTCAGAGAAGTTACCTTATCGCCGCCCAGCATCATGCCGTTTTGTTCCAGGCGATAGGCGGAACCCCAGGCGCCGTCGACATCGCTGCGGCTGTGCAGCACAGTGCCCCACATGCCGGACTGCGACCGGGTGCGGGTGTCGTCAAGACGCGCGCGCAGGACGTTCATTTCATACTCGTGGATAAACTGTGGCGCGGACGCCATCGACAGCATCGCATCGGTAGACGCGGAGGTTGAACCTGGCGCCTGCACCAGCTCCCACTGGTTGCCATTACGCACCAGCGTATGCTGCCAGGCCCCCACGTCGAGGCGTCCTCCGTTCAGGGCAAATTCAGCATCACCGCCGCCGGTACGCACCAGCGTCAGCACGTCGCGACCGGCCTCGCGACCGCTGGCCGCCACGTGCAGAGTGTGTTTCCCGGAGGCGCTGTCGGTGATATCCAGAAGATCGGCTTCGCCCGTGCGGAGATCGGCATTCATCACAAAATGACCGCTGCCGGAGAGCGTGCCGAGCGTCAGGGTGCGGTACTCCTCTCCTGCGGCAAATCTCACCGTTCCGCCCGCCATGGAAAGGGATTTGATATCGGAGTCAGCCGTCATTTCATAGAGGGAGGTGTTATCCAGCGACAGGGAATTGACGTTCGTCATCGCGCCAGAGAGATGGCTGCCGTTGCTGAGCGCGACGTCAACAATCGCCGAATCTTCCGCACGGATGTCTCCTGCGGCGTGGCTGGCGTCAAGCGTCAGATCAACGCTTCCTCGCTCAGCAACCAACAGTTCGCCGGTCTGCGAACTGGCGGTGCTACCCTGTTGCAACAGAATATTTTGATGACCACTGCTTGCCAAAAAGGCGGGGCCATTTGTCGCTCCGACGTGACTGCCTGCGAGCGTAAGGTGATTATCGCCGTTCAGATAGACCCCTGAGTTATATCCTTCAATCACGCTGCCGTTAAACGTCGCGCCAGTACTTTCGAGATGCACCGCCCCCGTCCATTGGCTATCGTCATGGGCAAAATAGCCATTATCGACGAGCACATCGCCGTTACTAGCGAAAAATTGCTCTGCACGGATTTGCGTTGCCCTGAGGCGGGAATAGAAGAGAACGAGCTGTGTGTCAATCGTCGTATTGCTGAGTTGCGTATCGCCCAGAAGGGCTGCGAAAGCGATTTGCGCATTACTGATAGTGGCTGAGCTTCCTTCGAAAACTGTCAGCCCGTATGCGATCTTCCCGCCATCCATATCTAAATGTCCGGCATAGATGTCCATTTTGCCCGCCGTCGCATTGCGGGCAGTGAGCGTCGCGCCATTTTGGACCTGATAATTTTCATTTACTGGCGCGCTTTCATCGATAAAGGCGTCTTTTTCGATAATTGTGTTAGCTTGCAGATTGCCGGTCGAACCAAGCAGCGTAACGAGGATCGCCCTGCGAAGCGGCGAAAAATAAAATAACGGTTTCATAAATTGCCTTTCTGATTAGGAATAAACAGAGAGGAGTTCCTCTCTGTTTATTCATCGGAGAAAAGGCCATTGGCTAAAATTTAATACGCTGCAACGTCCAAACCCGATTGCGCCTGTAACGATTTCCAGCGCAAAGGGGTAAATGCAGCAGTGCTGATTATCTTAACGGCTTTATATTCGTCTTTATTAATCAGATATTTTGCATCCTGCACGGGATAAAGCCTATCGCCCGCAGTAACAGGTGCTGAAGAGGTGATGACCGCTACCAGCTTTAACTGCTCAGCACACAGAATAAGCGCGTAGCGCTGCACAGCCGCTAACTCTATAACATCTGTAACCCGCCACTCCATAGCGTCTCCTGTCTCACAAACCCTGGATCTGTCAGAAGTAGAAGGTAAATTGCGCGACACCGCCAATCGTGCGGTCGCGTCCGGCAAGGGCGGTTAAGTCAAACTGCATGGCCTCACCGGCGGAAAACCCGACACCGCCCGTCACCACGCGGCGGTCATTGCCACGCATATCCAGACGATAGCCCGCCCGCAGCTGGACCCAGTCGGCAGTGCGCCATTCCGCGCCAAAGGCCGCGTACTGATTTTTGTCGATATACTGGAAATTGCTGACCGGCGTCAGGTCAATATCGGCCCCCAGCGTCACCGGTCCGGTTTGCCAGGCGGTACCGGCGGTGAGCTGTGGACGGATCACAAAGGCAGGCTGATAGCCGTTTACCTCTCGGGTTTTTATGCGGTTTTCAAACAGGTTTTGCGCGGAAAGCGCCACCATCCAGCCTGGGGTCGGCGAGGCAAAGAGACCGGCGTCGATGTTGGCGCTCATGGTCTGGTGCTGCCAGTTGCCATCGCGCAGATCGGAGCTGTCATAGTTGTTGATGGCAACGTTGTAGTTCCACGTTTCAATACGCTGGATCTTCGGCGTGAACCCCACACCTGCAGGAATATCCCCCACGGTAAACGGATGGGCAATCGACACGCCGTATTCAGTGACCAGCGCCGCCATCCCTTCGGCGCGGGAGGTCAGGTTATCCAGATCTTCCTTCACCGGAATAATGGAGCCATTGGCAACGCCTTCGAGATACTCCAGGTCGCTCTGACTGACCAGCGCACGGGCATTGCCCTTCGCCCAGCTGTTAACGGATAGCGCGATGGGCAGTGAATCATCCGGCACCGCCAGCACCATCGCCAGCCCGACATTCGCGTAAGCATTTTCCCCGGAAAGACCAGCAACCATTTCGCCCAGTTTACCTGCGGCCTGCGCCTCATTGCCGGTACCCATGGCGCTTTCCAGCCTGTCCCAGGCCGATTTGACATCATCAAAACCATCAATCAGGTTGGCCGGATCGCTGACCTGCGCGCCGAGGGACGGTGCGATCAAGCTGATTTTATCCTGCGAGCGCGAGGTCGCCAGCAGGGCCGGGTTGACCAGTGGCGCCACACCAAAGTGTGCCGACGCCACGCCGGTGCCCCCCATGGCGGTGCTGCGGGCATCAAAACCGTTATAAGAAGCAGAGGCAAAAGGGACTGTCGCGCTAAACCCTGCAATTAACAGGCTGCGCATAATAATATTCGTTTTCATTTTATTTCCAGAGTCATATTGAGTGGCGCGTGATAGCGCACATTGCGTGTGGTATAAATTGCTCTTTATTATGCTATCAGGAAGTTCAATCTGTTTATCTGGCAATAACCTTAAAGACCTTTCTACTATTTACGACTTTAGTGAACAGAATAAATTATTTATCCCTTCATCACCCGAAATGCTTACAATTGTCATCGCTTATTAACGTGATAAAGGATTGCCTGTAAAAAACAGGCTGCCATAATAGATTTCTCATTATTATTGCCGGGAGAATAACCGTGCGCTATTTCGCTGTCGTGGTTTCATCAATATTAATGTGTGGCTCTTCTCTGGCCACGTCCGTAAACGCCGCAACCCTGCCTGAGCTGGCAGAGGCCTTAAATACACGGTTCGACGTGATGAAGGATGTGGCAGGCTATAAAGCGGCGAACCACCTTCCCGTTGAGGATCTCCCGCGAGAAAAAAATGTGCTCCTGAAGGCGCAGAGCGCTGCCCGTGACGCCATGCTGGATCCGCAGAGTATTGACGCGTTTGTCCAGACGCAGATGGCCATCAGTAAAAATATCCAGTATCGCTACCTTGACCGCTGGCGTTTACAGCCAGAAAAAGCGTGGCAGCCCCGTCCATTGAAAGAAGTCAGAGCACAAATTCTGCAACTGGATAATACGATCCTGAATCTGATTAGCCGTCAAATCCTGACCGGTGGTGGGTTTGGTGAAGAGCAGGACCGTATGCTGGCCCGATTACTGGACGATAAGCAGATCTCTGACCTGGAGAAGGCGCAACTGATTGACGCGCTCGGGAAGATTAAACGTCGTCAATAACCCGTTTGAAGAGAATAAAGGAGCAACCATTGATCCTGAAAAGAACCTCAGGCCTGTCCGTTTTTCCACTCCTGATGATAACGCTGGTTCTGTCAGCCTGTAGCGCGTCTGAACACAAGCCCGCGGCAAAAAATAGCGCCCTTTTCACCCCACAAAGTTCGCCACTGCCCTACAAAGTGACGCTTTCCGGAACACAGGATGGCCGTATGCTTTGTGAAAATTGCGGAAATAATGGCAAAAAAGTCTTGATCCGCAGTGGGGACAAACTCAGCCAGTATAATATGATGATCGATAGTCCCTATTTTGCCTTCCTGTGCAACAACTCCGCAAATGCCTGCCGGACCGGTTCGTGGATTGCGATTAATAAAAACTCAGCCACTCCATATGTTAAAACACTCTCGCTTGGCGGCGGAGCGCTAATCAGCGATCTCCGACCCGCAAATGATGAGCATCACACCTGGCTGCAGGTGACGTATGTTAACGGAGAGCAAAACGTATTTGTTTTGGAAAATAGCCAATAACCGTCGGCTACAGACTTTCCTCACCTGATGTTCTCATTGGGAGTTTTGTCACTGAAAGGAAACGGGATAAATGGTTGAATAATGGCGGAGAGGCTGGCCTCTTCTGCCATTCCGACATCTCAACGTTTTGTAGTTGCCTTCATGCCGGTTTCTTTGGCATGTTAACCTGACCTTTCAATTTTGTTCACGTGACGAGTTTGCGAGCAAAGCGATGATTAAGTGGCCCTGGAAATCAAATGATGCTGGTCAACATGCGGCGCTGCCGTGGGATGACGCGCTGGCGATCCCCGTGCTGGCCAGTCTCCAGCCGGATGAACAGTCAAAGCTGATTCAGCTGGCGGATCGCTTTTTGCAGCAAAAGCGGCTGGTCCCGCTGCAGGGGTTTGAGCTGGATGCCCATAAAAGTGCGCGCATCGCCCTGCTGTTCTGCCTGCCGGTGCTTGAACTCGGTATTGAGTGGCTGGACGGTTTCCACGAGGTGCTGATCTATCCTGCACCGTTCGTGGTGGATGACGAGTGGGAAGATGATATCGGGCTGGTGCATAACCAGCGCGTGGTACAGTCCGGGCAAAGCTGGCAGCAAGGGCCGATTATCCTCAACTGGCTCGATATTCAGGACTCGTTCGACGCGTCCGGTTTTAATCTGATTATTCATGAGGTGGCGCATAAGCTGGATACCCGCAACGGCGATCGCGCCAGCGGTGTGCCACTGATCCCGCTTCGCGACGTCGCGGGGTGGGAGCACGATCTGCATGCGGCGATGGATAACATCCAGGACGAAATTGACCTGGTGGGGGAAAGCGCGGCCAGCATCGATGCCTATGCGGCGACCGATCCTGCCGAATGCTTTGCGGTGCTGTCAGAGTATTTCTTCAGCGCACCCGAGCTCTTCGCGCCGCGTTTCCCGGCGCTGTGGCAGCGTTTCTGCCACTTTTATCAGCAGGATCCGCTTAAGCGTCTGCGACAGCATGAGGAGTCTGGCGGCGCGTCTGCCCGCCAGGTCCACTAGCGCCTGCCGGCCGGGGTACGCTCAGCTGACCATACCCCTACACTCAGGGCCAAAAACAGCAGCGCCATTCCCCAGGCGGCCACGATTAACGACGACTCACCGGATACGCGCGTTACCAGAGGGACCAGCAGCGCGCTGACGCCGTAGCCTAACGTATGGCTGGTGGCAATCACCCCCGCTCCTTTCCCTGTCGTCAACCTGTCGTTCAGCAGTAGCTGATAGCCGGGCGTCGCCATGGCCGCCCCCAGCGAGGTGATGACGATCCCCACGTAGAACAGCGCGACACCCGCGATACACATCACCCCAAGGCCGACAACCATCAGCCCCGCCGCCAGGCACAGCAAGGTGACCGGGCTGAAATGCTGCGGGCGGACCACCAGAAACTGCGCCGCGAGTGTGGCCAGCGCGGCCAGGCTCAGCAGGACCGCGACATGATGGCTAATCTCCCGGGCGTTACCGTTCAGTAACGGGCTAAGATGCGGTGACAGGCCAAGCTGCATCAGACTCACCAGCGCCGCCAGCAGCAGCGCCAGCAGCAGGAACGGCAACATTGCTGCGGTTAGCCGGGTCGACTGGTGCGCCACCGGGGGCAGAGGCGGATCGGCGACTTCGCGCAGTACCAGCAGCAGAGCGATTAACGGCGCGATCGCCATCAGCCACAGCGGCGCCACCGGGTTAACGCTGAGCATCATCGCCGCCAGCGGCGGGCCGAGCAGACGCCCGCAGCTGAGACCGGAGCTGATTGTCGCCAGCGCGGCCATTCTTTTCTCCAGCCCCGCACGCTGAATCGCCCACGTCTGGGCCGCAGGCACCAGCCCGGAGACCGTCAGGCCATACAGCGTTCGTGAGAGGACCAGCCCCGCCAGCCCCCACACGGTATCCAGCCTCCCGGCGGCCATCGCCCAGACCACCAGCGCCATGACGACAAAACTGGCCAGATAGCCGCTGAGTGCGGCCAGCATCACGCTTTTACAGCCGTGCCGCTCGCTCTGACGTCCCCACCAGGGCGAAGCCGGTAAAAAGAGCATCGATCCGAACATCAACAGACCCGCCCAGACGGAGAGGGAGAGTCCGGTCAGAGTGACCAGCTGCGGCAGCATCACCAGCAAACCGTTTTGTCCGATCCCTAATAAACCTGCACACAATGCCAGGGGCCAGTTCGCTTTCGGGGTGAGATTGTCCGTCAGAGTGTCAGAAAGTGAGCGCATAGAATTGTGAACATAGTGTCAATAAATGTGTGGAAATCATGAACTTTATGAAAACAAATATTGCAAAAATAGTTGCGACTGTAAACAGAATGAATATCATAACGAGAATTATTATCAGTCATGGAATGAGGTACACCTATGCGTACTCTGCCCCGCTCTGCCGGTACAGACGTTGCGGCCCAGTGTTTTTTAAACGCCCTGTTGCGCGAAACGAAGGACTGGCGCTATCTCCCCGCGACCTGTGCGGATGCGTTATCGCAGATCCATATCCCGCTCTCGCCAACCCAGGCCATTCGGGTTTCAGTACACTATTTTTCCCCAACCCAGCATCATCAGTACCGTTTCCCGGCAACGCTTATCCAGAGCGACAGCGACTATGGTGACGCCGTCACTTTTCCTCAACTGGTTGATTTAATTCTTGAAAAACCCTCTGTAAAAGGCTCACTGGATGCCGATACGCTGGCGCGTTTTAAACAGCGCGTCCTCGAAAGCCATGCCCACACCTGGCAGGCGATCGACCTGCGTCACCGCTGGGCAACCCTGCGCGACACGCCGCTGACGTTCGCCGAGGCGGAACAGGCGCTGCTGGTGGGGCATGCGTTTCACCCGGCCCCGAAATCGCACGAGCCGTTTAACGAAGCCGAAGCGCGTCGCTATTTGCCCGATTTCGCCTCCCGCTTCCCGCTGCGCTGGTTTGCCGTTGAGAGCGAACTGATTGCCGGCGACAGCCTGAACGTCTCCCTGCGCGAACGCCTGCTGCGATTCGCCGCCCAGAGCGCGCCTGAGCTGCTCGGCCACTTCACCGACACCCGCTGGCTGCTGCCGATGCATCCGTGGCAGGCGGAGTATCTGCTGGAGCAGGCATGGTGCCAGCGGCTGGTGACGAAGGGTGCTCTGCAGGATCTGGGCGAAGCGGGCGCGCAATGGCTGCCGACAAGCTCTTCCCGCTCGCTGTACAGCGAAACCAACAGCGACATGATTAAGTTTTCCCTCAGCGTGCGCCTGACCAACTCGGTGCGCACACTGTCGGTGAAAGAAGTTAAGCGCGGGATGCGCCTGGCGCGTCTGGCGAAGACGGCGCGCTGGCAGGAACTCCAGGCGCGCTACCCCACCATGCGCGTCATGCAGGAAGACGGCTGGGCGGGTCTGCGTGACGAAAGCGGCACCATTCAGGAAGAGAGCCTGATGGCCCTGCGTATCAACCTGCTGTTTGATACCCCGGATACGCAAACCAACGTGCTGGTGAGCCTGACGCAGGCCGCGCCGGACGGCGGTGATAGCCTGTTGGCCGCGGCGGTGCGCCGTCTCAGCCAGCGGCTGGATTTACCGCTAGCCCAGGCCGCGCGCTGCTGGCTGGACGCCTATTGCGACCGCGTGCTCCTCCCGCTGTTCAGCGCCGAGGCGGACTACGGGCTGGTGCTGCTGGCACACCAGCAAAATATCCTCGTTGAGATGCAGCAGGATTTCCCCGTCGGGCTTATCTACCGTGACTGCCAGGGCAGCGCCTGGACCGAAGGGGCCGACGCGTGGCTGCAGGAGGCGGGCGAAAGCGAGGTGGAAAACCGCTTCGGCGAGAGCCAGCTGCTGCGCTACTTCCCCTATTACCTGCTGCTGAACTCCACACTCGCCGTCACCGCCGCCCTCGCCGCTGCCGGTTTCGACAGCGAAGAGAGCCTGATGACCCGGGTGCGTGACGCGCTGGCCGGACTGCGCCAGACCGCGAAGCAGACCCGCTGTCTTGACTACGTGCTCGACAGCCCGACCTGGAACTGCAAAGGCAACTTCTTCTGCTACCTGCACGATCGCAACGAAAACACCATTGCCGACCCGGCGGTGATCTATTTCGACTTTAGCAACCCGTTTTACAAGGAGAAAGCGTGATGGCTAACGCGAATATCGTCCATTCCGGCTACGGCTTTCGCTGCACCGCAACGGATAAGTCTCTTCCGCTGAGCCTGGGTCTCGACGGCAGCGCGGTGCTTGAGCGCCTGAACGACATCCCGGACGGCTGGCTGGTCGAGGCGCTGGATCAGCTGTTCGTCGCCGCGCCGGCGCTGACCGGCATCACGCTGCCGTGGGCGGTCTGGCAGGATGAACCCCAGGCGCAGGCGCTGTTTCGCCAGGCTCACGGGGATTATCTGGCCCGCGAGACCTTCTGGCAGCTGCCGCTGTGGCTTAAAGGCGAACGTCCGCAGGCCAGCGGTGGTATGCAGTTCGATGAGAGCCGTCAACTGTACTTCCCGCTGCGCCCTCACCGCCCGCAGGGCGAAGTTTACCGCCGTTACGATCCACAGATTAAACACACCCTGAGCTTCCGCGTGGCCGACGTGGCGCTGGACGGCGAACGTTTTACCCAATGGATGAACAATCCACGCGTCAACGCCTTCTGGGAGATGGCCGGCCCGCAGGCCGAGCAGGAGAACTACCTGCGCCGTCAGCTCGACTCGACGTACTGCTATCCGGTTATCGGCTGCTTCGACGACCAGCCGTTTGGCTATTTTGAGCTCTACTGGGCACCGGAAGACCGCATCGGCCGCCACTATCGCTGGCAGCCGTTTGACCGCGGGCTGCATATGCTGGTCGGGGAAGAGAACTGGCGCGGCGCGCAGTATATCCGCAGCTGGCTGCGCGGCCTGAGCCACTACCTGTTTATGGATGAACCGCGCACCACGCGGATTGTCGCCGAGCCACGTTTCGACAACCAGCGCCTGTTCCGCCATCTGGCTACCGCCGGTTTCGACACCGTCAAAGAGTTCGATTTCCCGCACAAGCGTTCGCGCCTCATCATGAGCGAGCGTCACCGCTTCTTCAGCGAGGTGGGCCTGTGAACGCACTCTGGCAAAAAGTGAACCGTGAGATGGTGGCGAAGATCCTCGCCGAGCTGGAATACGAGCGCACCCTGCGCGCTGAGTCCCTGGACACGGACCGCTGGCAAATCACCATGGGCAGCGAAACCTGGCAGTTTCACGCCACGCGCGGGATCTGGGGCTGGCTGCATATCGACCCGAACAGCCTGACTGCCGTGAGCGGCGCGACCATTGAAGCCGAAAGCGCGCTGCTGCAGCTGGCCACGGTGCTGGAGATGAGCGATGCGCAAACGGCAGAGCATCTGGAAGATCTCTACGCCACGCTGCGGGGCGATATTCAGTTGCTGCAGGCGCGTGAAGCGCTGGATGCCGACGCGCTTATCCACCTCGACCCGGACGAACTGCAGTGTCTGATGAGCGGCCATCCGAAGTTTATTTTTAACAAGGGACGCCGCGGCTGGGGGCTGGATGCGCTGCGCCAGTACGCGCCGGAATACCGCGGGCGTTTTCACCTGCACTGGGTCGCCGTTAAGCGCGAGCAACTGGTCTGGAGCAGCGACGCCGATTGCGACATTCACAATCTGCTGGCCAGCGCCATGGACAACTCCGAGCGCGCCCGCTTCGACACCCGCTGGCAGGCGCTGGGGCTCGACGACAGCTGGCTGCCTGTGCCGCTGCACCCGTGGCAGTGGCAGCAGAAGATCGCCATTCATTTCCTGGCACAGCTGGCGCGCGGTGAGATGGTGGAGCTGGGCGAGTTTGGCGATGAGTACCTGGCGCAGCAGTCCCTGCGCACGCTGACCAACGCCAGCCGCCGCACGAAATATGACATCAAGCTGCCGCTGACCATCTACAACACCTCCTGCTATCGCGGTATTCCGGGCAAGTACATTGCTGCTGGGCCGCTGGCATCGCGCTGGTTACAGCAGCAGTTCACCAGCGACGCCACCCTCATCCGCTCTGGCGCGCAGGTGCTTGGCGAACCAGCGGCGGGGTATCTCTCGCATCCGGGTTATGCCGCATTGCCGAAAGCGCCCTATCGCTACCAGGAGATGCTGGGCGTGATCTGGCGGGAAAACCCCTCCTGCTATCTGCAGGACGGTGAACAGGCGGTGCTGATGGCGGCGCTGATGGAGACCGACAACGCCGGGCGTCCGCTGATTGATGCGTGGATCACACGCTCGGGGTTAAGCGCCGAAGCGTGGCTGGAAACGCTGTTTGAGGCGACGGTGATCCCGTTCTATCACCTGCTGTGCCGCTACGGGGTGGCGCTCATCGCCCACGGGCAGAACGTGACGCTGGTGATGAAAGATTACGTCCCACAGCGCATCCTGCTGAAGGATTTCCAGGGTGATATGCGCCTGGTGGATGAGGATTTCCCGCAGGCGCAGAGCCTGCCGGAGCAGGTGAAAGCCGTCACGGCGCGCCTGAGCGCGGATTACATCATTCACGACCTGCAAACCGGCAACTTTGTGACGGTGCTGCGGTTTATCTCGCGTCTTACCCAGCAAAGCGGGGTCAGCGAAACGCGTTTCTACCAGATCCTCGCCGGCGTGCTGCAGCGCTATATGGCTGCGCACCCGGATCTGGCGGAACGCTTCGCCAAATTCGATCTCTTCAGGCCGCAGATCATTCGCGTGATCCTCAACCCGGTCAAACTGACCTTCTCCGAACACGACGGCGGCAGCCGCATGCTGCCGAACTACGTCTCCGATCTCGATAACCCACTTTTTCTGGCCTCACGGGAGTCAGCGCAATGAAAACCTATGATTTCATCGGCATTGGTATTGGCCCGTTTAACCTCAGCATCGCCGCCCTCGCAGAGGGGCTGGACGGCTTTAGCTCGCTGTTCCTTGAGCGTAAACCGCACTTTTCCTGGCACCCGGGAATGATGGTACCGGACTGCCACATGCAGACCAGCTTCCTGAAGGATCTGGTCAGCGCCGTGGAACCTACCAACCGCCACAGCTTCCTGAACTACCTGGTGCAGCGTAAAAAGTTCTACCGTTTTTTGACCACCGAGCAGCGCACCGTCTCTCGCGAAGAGTTTGCCGATTACCTGTGCTGGGCGGCGGAAAATCTCACCAACCTCGCCTTCAGCCAGCAGGTACAGCAGGTCAGTTTTGATGAGAACAGTGGCCTGTTTGAGGTGGTAACCCAGCGGGATCGCTTCCTGGCACGCCACGTCTGCGTGGGGATTGGCAAACAGATCAATCTGCCCGACTGCGTCACGGTGCAGGACGATACCTGCTTCCACGCCAGCGAGATGATGCTGCGCACGCCAGATCTGGCGGGCAAGCGCGTAACTATTGTCGGCGGCGGGCAGAGCGGCGCCGACCTGTTTTTAAATATCTTCCGCGGGGAATGGGGCCAGCCGCTGAGCCTGAACTGGGTGTCGCGCCGCAACAATTACAACGCGCTGGATGAGGCCGCATTTGCCAACGAATATTTCACGCCGGAATACGTGGACAGCTTCTCCACGCTCGGTGAAGAGGCCCGTCGCCAGATGCTGCACGAGCAGAAGATGACCTCCGACGGGATCACCACCGAGTCCCTGCTGGCCATTTACCGCGCCATGTATCACCGCTTTGAAGTGCTGCGTGAGAAACCCTGGGCGCACCTGATGCCGTCCCGCTCGGTGACCGCGCTGACGCGGCTGCAAAACGGGCAGCGCCTGAGCATACAGCATCACCTCGACGGCGGCAGCGAGCAGCTGGAGAGCGACGTGGTGATTTTTGCCACCGGTTACCGTGCCGTACAGCCAGCGTTCCTCGCGCCGCTGTCTCACCGCCTCCATCTGGATACGGACGACGCCTTCTGTATCAACAACGACTTCACCCTTGAATGGGACGGCCCGCAGAGCAATCGCCTGTTTGCCGTGAATGCCGGGATGCACCGCCTCGGCATTGCCGAACCCCAGCTCAGCCTGATGGCCTGGCGTGCAGCGCGAATTCTGAATCGCGCGCACGGCGATGAGCCGTTTGAGCTGGCCACTACCCCCGGCGTGATCCACTGGCGTAGCACCGCCAGCCCGGAGAGCAGCCAGGTTTTTAAATCGTTAGCCAAAACGACTGAGTACTGACACACACATTCAGGATCAACATAACAATGAAACGTTCTCATCTTTGGGTTTTAAATCCGTGCTTGCTTGCAATGCTTTCTACCTCTGCGTGGGCAGAAGAACAAAAGGAAGAAAATATCGTTGTCTCCGCCAGCCGCGCGCACCGCAGCGTGGCGGAGATGGCGCAGACCACCTGGGTTATTGAGCGGGCTGAAATTGAGCAGCAGGTTCAGGGGGGAAAAGAGATTAAAGACGTGCTGGCGCAGCTGATACCGGGCATGGACGTCAGCAGCCAGGGGCGTACCAACTACGGTATGAACCTGCGCGGCCGTTCTATGATGGTGATGGTGGACGGCGTACGTCTGAACTCGTCCCGCAGCGACAGCCGTCAGCTTGACTCGATCGATCCGTTCAACATCGACCGTATCGAAGTGATCTCCGGCGCCACCTCGCTCTACGGCGGCGGCAGTACCGGGGGTCTGGTGAACATCGTCACCAAAAAAGGCCAGCCGGAGACTGAGGTTGAGTTCCAGACCGGTGCCAAAAGCGGCTTTAACAGCCATAACGATCACGATGAGAACGTGTCGGCGGCGGTCAGCGGCGGGAATGATAACGCGTCCGGCCGTCTGTCGGTCTCCTATCAGCGCTACGGCGGCTGGTATGACGGCAAGGGCGACGAGGTGATTATCGATAACACCCAGACCGGCTTACAATATTCCGACCGTATTGATATGATGGGCACGGGCACCATCAACATTGACGATCACCAGCAGCTGCAGTTAACCACGCAGTACTACAAGAGCGAATCCGACGGCAAGCATGGCCTGTATCTCGGGAAGAACTTCTCGGCGGTAACGGGTGATGCCACGGCGTATAACAAAAACAACCTGGACTCTGACCGTATTCCCGGCACCGAGCGCCATCTGATTAACCTGCAGTACTCCAATACCGATTTCTGGGGTCAGGACCTGGTTGCGCAGATCTACTATCGTGATGAGAGCCTGACCTACTACCCGTTCCCGACCCTGAGCAAAGGGGCGGTGACCAGCATTGGCGCCTCCCAGCAGAAAACCGATTTTTACGGCGGCAAGCTGACGCTGAACAGCAAACCGGTGGATGACCTGACGCTGACCTGGGGTGTGGATGCCGATCACGAAACCTTCGATGCTAACCAGCAGTTCTTCGACCTAAGCAAAGCGGCGGCGAGCGGCGGCATGAAGCTCGAAAACGCCTATAACGTGGGCCGTTATCCGGGTTACAGCATCACCAACCTCGCCCCGTTCCTGCAGGCGAGCTACGACATTGACGCCATTACCCTGAGCGGCGGCGTGCGCTACCAGTACACCGAAAACAAGGTGGATGATTTTGTCGGTTACGCCCAGCAGCAGGCCATCGCCACCGGCAAGGCCACCTCTGCCGATGCGGTACCGGGTGGGAAAACGGATTACAACAACTTCCTGTTTAACGCCGGGATCCTTGGCCGCCTGACCGAACAGCAGCAGCTGTGGTTTAACTTCTCTCAGGGCTTCGAAATTCCTGACCTGGCGAAATATTACGGCTCCGGCACCTATCAGCTTGTCGACGGGCACTATCGTCTGGTTAACAGCGTGAACGTGAACGATTCGAAACTGGATGGCATCAAGGTCAACGCGTATGAGCTGGGCTGGCGTTATACCGGGGATAACCTGCGTACGCAGGTCGCAGCCTATTACTCGCTCTCGGATAAAACCATCACCATCAACAAGACGGACATGACGATTAACCTCGAAGACGACAAGCGTCGTATCTACGGGGTGGAAGGTCAGGTGGACTATTTCTTCACCGACAGCGACTGGAGCACGGGCGCAAACTTCAACGCCATTAAGTCCGAAACCCGTGAAAACGGCAAATGGGAGAAGCTGACGGTTGACAGCGCCAGCCCGTCGAAAGCCAGCGCCTGGGTCAACTGGGCACCGGGCGACTGGACCCTGCGCGTGCAGAGTACGCAGACCTTTGACGTCTCTGATGCCGACGGCAAGAAGATCGACGGCTATAACACCGTCGACTTCCTTGGCAGCTACGCCCTGCCGGTGGGCAAAGTCAGCTTCAGCGTGGAAAACCTGCTGGACAAAGACTACACCACCGCCTGGGGCCAGCGTGCTCCGGGGCTGTATAGCCCAACGTATGGCGCACCGGGTCTGTATACTTATAAAGGCCGCGGGCGCACATTTGGTCTGAACTACTCCGTCCTGTTCTAAGTCATTGCGCCGCCTGCCCGCGGGCGGCGCACTTCCTGTGTAATTTCAACGCGATTTTGCTATAAAATCAGCGATTTGCTGAAATTGTCGGCAAACGATCAAAAAGGGTGTTTTCCCCCTTTGACAAGGCGTACTGAGGTCGTTACTATGCGCCT
>NZ_POVL01000046.1 GCF_002939185.1 Enterobacter sichuanensis
TGGGCTGTTTGTGAAGTGATTCACATCCGCCGTGTCGATGGAGGCGCATTATAGGGATCCCAATTTTTAGCACAAGTGTTTTTTAGATCTTTTTTTCCGACTGCTGATTTTCCGTGCTTTTCGCTGAAATCCCACCCGATTTGTTTAAATATTGACGTATTTTGCCTTGTCTCGATCCCATAATATGATCACCGTCTTGTGTATAGCGCTCATCCTTAGAGGTAGATATGCCCGCAGTATTACGCCCTTATAAAGATCTGTTCCCCCAAAAAGGCGATCGCGTGATGATCGACGCCAGCAGCGTGGTCATTGGTGATGTCCGAATGGCCGACGACGTCAGCATCTGGCCGCTTGTCGCCATCAGGGGAGATGTAAACTATGTATCTATTGGCGCCCGTACCAATATTCAGGACGGTAGCGTTCTGCATGTCACGCACAAATCCTCTTATAACCCGGAAGGCAATCCACTCATCATTGGCGAAGATGTTACCGTCGGCCATAAAGTGATGCTTCACGGCTGCACTGTCGGAAATCGGGTGCTTGTTGGCATGGGATCGATTCTGCTGGATGGCGTCATAGTAGAAGATGACGTAATGATTGGTGCCGGTAGCCTTGTCCCGCAGAACAAACGACTGGAGAGCGGCTATCTCTATCTGGGAAGCCCGGTAAAACAGATCCGCCCCCTTAAGGAGGCAGAGATCGAAGGATTAAAATACTCAGCGAACAACTACGTAAAATGGAAGAATGACTACCTGAATCAGGACAACCAAACCCAGCCCTGATCGTCTTCCTGCTGTTCGCGGATTAAATCGCTGGCTTCCTCTTCCAGATCCCAGCGATTTTCACAAAATACGGCTATCGGGTCCGCACCGCCAAAACGACGCAACAGCGTATCCCCCAAAATGGCGCAGGTAAGTTGCATCCCCTGTACCAGCACCGGGAAACAGACCGCTTGTTTACCCTCATCCCAGAACTCCCGGTCCGGAAAGTGAATGGCCTGATTCACGCCGATAACTCCTGCTTTAGCTTTTCAATCACCGGCTCAACTGCAGGCAACACGCCATGCCAGAGCAGCACCGCATGCGCGGCCTGACCCACCAGCATTCCCAGCCCATCGGCGATATGCTTCGCGCCGTGTTGTTCACACCAGTTCAGGAAAGGCGTCTTCCCTTTCTGATAGAACATGTCATAGAAGTACATATGCGCGTTTACCAGCGAAGCGGGGATGGCCGGGATCTCGCCGTTGATACCGCTGGAGGTGGCATTGATAATAAGATCGAACTCACGATCGGCAAGATCATCAAGCGCTACCGCACTCACGCTACCGGTATGTGCAAACAATGCCGCCAGCGCTTCTGCCCGGGAAAAGGTCCTGTTGGTAATGGTCACCGCACAGTCCAGGGAAAGCAGAGGCAACAGGACTCCCCGCGATGCGCCCCCCGCACCAATCAGCAGGATCCGAAATCCCGGTTTGATAAACGAGAGTCTTTCCAGATCGCTTAGTAAACCAATTCCGTCAGTGTTTTCACCCAGAAGGCGCCCATCCTCAAGCCGTTTCAGGGTATTTACTGCCCCAGCAAGTGAAGCGCGCTCGGTCAGCTCATCCGCACGTTCGAAGGCTTCCTCTTTAAAAGGAACGGTCACATTCGCGCCTTTACCGCCCGCGGCGAAAAAAGCCTCCAGTGTTGGAATAAATGTATCCACCGGGGCCAGTACGCGGCCATAGGGATGATCTATCTGCAGCTGCTCCGCAAATTGCTGATGGATCCACGGCGACTTACTGTGTGCAATCGGGTTACCAAAAACAGCATAGGTTTCCATGAGATTACCCCTGGCGAAAACGTTCGCCGGTCAAAGCGTCACGAATTTCGGACGGATTCAGGCGCCCTCCCGTTTCACCGACAGCAACAGGAAAGTCATTTCCGAACTGCGCCAGTACTTCTTCGGTTGTCCGACAGGGTGGCAACCCGGTCAGGTTGGCGCTGGTTGAAACCAGCGGTTTACCAAATGCCAGGCAAAGCTCTACCACCAGCGGATGATCAGTGACGCGGACGGCGAGGGAATCAAAGCGTCCGGTTAACCAGCGCGGCGTTGTCGGCTGCGCCGGGAAGACAAAGGTCACTGGCCCAGGCCACGCGGAGAAGATCGTCTCGCGCTGCGCCGGCGTCAGCATAGAGTCATCGATATAGGGTTTAAGCTGCTCATAATTCGCAGCGATTAAAATCAGCCCTTTCTCGACGGGTCTTTGTTTTAAGGTAAGCAGGCGGCTCACAGCCGTCTCGCTGTCGGGATCGCAACCGACCCCAAAAACAGCTTCAGTTGGATAGGCGATGACGTCTTCGTTTTTCAGGACATCCACCATATGCGCAATGGAGCCTGATTGCAGGTTATTATTCACTGTTTTTATCCGCCGAAACCGGCTTTCCACATTGTTTACTGGCGCAGAAGCGTTTCATACCTTGCGCCGTTTTCTTCTCGAAAAGTAGCGGATAATTGCAATATGTGCAGATGCCCGCTACCGGTTTGAAATTGATAACGAACTGGCATTCAGGGTAGCGATCGCAGGAATGGAAGGTCTTCCCAAAGCGAGAACGACGTTGTACCAGTTGTCCGCGCTGGCATTGAGGACAGGCAATAGCCGTTTCATCCGGCTTATCAATTTGCTCTGTGTGTTCACATTCCGGATAACGGCTACATCCAATAAACATGCCGAAACGCCCCTGACGGAGCGCAAGTTCGCCGCCGCAGAGAGGGCAAAGCTGACCCTCCAGAATTTTAACGATATGTCCATCCGCCTGGCTTTTCAGAGGACGAACATAATCACATTCCGGATAGTGGGAACAACCGAGAAACGGGCCGTGTTTCCCGGACCGAATAACAAGTTCAGCCCCGCACTGCGGGCAGGGCTCATTTTTATGCACCGTGAACAGTGCTGATTTGGCCATAACAACTCTTGGTGCTGCGCATTGAATTAGTGCAGCATACCTTCATTCACTTCAAAGAGTAATTCTTCCATTTGCTGATAGGCATTTTCACAGCCCGGGATATTAAACAGAACCATCAGGATCACCCACTTGAGATCTTCCAGTTCAAATTCTGCCGTATCCAGCGCCATGACGCGCTCTATCACCATTTCTCTCGTTTCGAGGTTTAACACCTGAATCTGCTCAAGGAATAAAATGAACCCCCGGCAGCTGGCGTCCAGCCTTTCACACTCTTCAGCGGTATAGATGCGTACGGACAGTGGGTCAGAAGCAAGCTGCATCGGTTCGGCAAGGCCTTCCTGATAATCAGCCAGTTTTTCCAGCCACATCAACGCATTATAGATGTCTTCCCGCTCAAACCCCGCATCGGTAAGATCCTGTGTCAACTTGTCCTGATCCACTCGCATTTCTGCTTCGTTATGGATGTAAGTCTCAAACAAATACATCAGTACGTCGAACATGGCATGCCCTCCTTAATCGGACATAGCCGCCGGGTACAGCTGCGATCCACCCTGCTAACTCCAGTTCGAGTAGCTGTGCTACCGTTACTGGCACAGGTTGGCCGGCACGTTCAGCGACAACGTCAACAGGTGTTACCTCATCTCCTACGTTAGCCAGGAGCTTGGGAAATGGCAATGCCACCTTTCCCTGATCTGATGAATAATGTCGCTTTTCGGGATCTTCCTGCAGCCATTGCAAGCCATATTGCAAATTTTCAAGAATGTCCCCTACTTCCGTTACCGGTGTTGCCCCTTGTTTAATCAGCCAGTGTGGCCCTTCACAGCCGGGGTTACCTATCGGGCCGGGCAAGGCAAAAACGTCCCTTCCCTGTTCAAGCGCGCACCGTGCCGTCACCAGCGACCCGCTGCGGCGTGCCGCTTCAACCACCAGCACGCCCTGACTCAGCCCGCTGATAATCCGATTACGACGCGGAAAGTTTGCCGGTCTGGGCAGCGCCGAAAGGGGAAATTCAGAGACAATCGCGCCGTCAGATTCGATAAGCCGCATCGCCAGTGCCTGATGCCGGCGCGGATAAATGCTAAAAAGACCGTTTCCCAGCACGGCGACACTTCGGCCTTTTACTGACAGGGCTGCGCTGTGGGCAACGCCGTCAATCCCGCAGGCCAGCCCGCTGGTGATCGTGAGCCCGCTTTGTGAAAGTTGTTCGCACAGGATTTTCCCCCATCGCTCGCCGTACCATGACGGTGCACGGCTCCCGACGACCGCCAGCTGCACAGTATTAAGCGTCTCGGGATTGCCTTTCACGAATAGCGCCCCGGGATAATCAGGGATCGCGCGGAGCAAAGGGGGATAAAGTGGATGACTGGCCGTCAATAAATGATGTCCCGGCTGCTCAAGCCACCTCAGGCTACGCTCCAGCTCACTCTCCTCTGGCGCAAAGAACCGTTCAGCCTGCCGGGCTGACAGCCCGGCCTTTCTGACAACGAGCGTATCGATCCTCTCCTGCTGCTGCAGTTGTGAAGCCGCTTCAAGCATGACATCGCCATACAGAGAAGCTGTGTGTATTAGCCGTAGCCATATTTCAGTCGACGTCATCCTTTCCCCTGCCATAAGCGGCCTGCGCAATCATTGCGATTGGTCACTGATGCTGTCAATCGATGGGGGATTTGTCTAGAATAGAAAGAGTATTCTTATCAACTCCTGAACACGACTCTGGAAATTTATGGCAGTTTTGCAAGTGTTACATATTCCGGACGAGCGCCTTCGCATCGTCGCTGAACCGGTCAAAGAAGTGAATGCAGAAATCCAGCGTATCGTTGATGATATGTTCGATACCATGTACGCCGAAGAAGGCATTGGTCTGGCGGCAACGCAGGTGAACATTCACAAGCGTATTATCGTGATCGACGTTTCTGAGAATCGCGATGGTCGTCTGGTGCTGATCAACCCAGAGCTGCTTGAAAAGAGCGGCGAGACAGGTATTGAGGAAGGTTGTCTGTCCATTCCCGAACAGCGTGCTTTAGTCCCTCGTGCCGAAAAAGTGAAAATTCGCGCACTGGATCGCGATGGCAATCCGTTCGAACTGGAAGCAGACGATCTGCTGGCGATTTGTATTCAGCATGAGATGGATCACCTGGTCGGTAAACTGTTTATCGATTACCTCTCGCCGCTGAAACAGCAGCGTATTCGTCAGAAAGTAGAGAAACTGGATCGTTTGCGCTCTCGCGCATAACATCCCCCCGGATACAAGGATCACCGTGTCTAAAACACTACGCATTATCTTCGCGGGAACCCCTGACTTTGCAGCGCGTCATCTTGACGCGCTGTTATCTTCTGGTCACCAGATTGTTGGCGTCTTTACCCAGCCGGACCGTCCGGCAGGTCGCGGTAAAAAACTGATGCCGAGCCCGGTAAAGGTACTGGCAGAAGAGCATGGGCTTCCCGTTTTCCAGCCCGCATCGTTACGCCCACAGGAAAATCAGCAGCTTGTTGCTGACCTGAATGCCGACGTGATGGTGGTGGTGGCTTACGGTTTAATTCTGCCAAAAGCTGTGCTTGATATGCCTCGCCTGGGTTGCATCAACGTGCATGGTTCCCTGCTCCCGCGCTGGCGTGGTGCTGCACCTATCCAGCGCGCTCTGTGGGCGGGTGATGCTGAAACGGGCGTCACCATCATGAAGATGGATGTAGGTTTAGACACTGGCGATATGCTGTATAAACTGGCCTGCCCTATTACAGCAGACGATACCAGCGGCACACTGTATGACAAGCTGGCAGAGCTCGGTCCGCAAGGCCTTATCGAGACGCTCCAGCAGCTTGCTGACACCACGGCAAAACCGGAAGTTCAGGATGAGGCGCAGGTGACGTATGCCGAAAAGCTGAGCAAAGAAGAAGCACGGCTCGACTGGTCGCTCTCTGCCGCTCAACTTGAACGCTGCATTCGCGCTTTTAATCCGTGGCCGATGAGCTGGATGGAGATTGATGGGCAGCCGGTAAAAGTCTGGAAAGCCTCCGTCATTAACGGTAATACCACCGCTGAACCCGGTACGATTATTGATGCCAGCAAGAACGGTATCCAGGTGGCGACTGCGCAAGGGATCCTGAATCTCGAATCGCTACAGCCGGCCGGTAAGAAAGCCATGAGCGCTCAGGATCTGTTAAATTCCCGTCGCGAATGGTTTATTCCGGGCAATCGCCTTGCCTGAACAAACTTCTTCTTAAGGCCCGGTGTTTCCGGGCATTTTTATTTCTACGGTTATGAAAAAACACAATCTACGCAGTATGGCGGCTCAGGCCGTTGAGCAGGTTATCGAGCAGGGCCAGTCATTGAGTAATGTCCTGCCTCCACTGCAACAAAAAGTCTCTGATAAAGACAAAGCTCTGCTTCAGGAGCTCTGCTTTGGCGTCCTGCGCACACTCTCTCAACTTGAGTGGTTGATTAATAAGCTAATGTCACGCCCAATGACAGGCAAGCAGCGTACCGTACATTATTTGATTATGGTGGGCTTTTATCAGCTCCTTCATACCCGTATCCCACCTCATGCCGCGCTGGCAGAGACGGTGGAAGGTGCCGTTACAATTAAACGCCCTCAGCTGAAAGGGCTGATCAACGGCGTACTGCGTCAGTTCCAGCGACAGCAGGACGAACTGCTGGCGGAATTTGCCCAGAGCGAAACGCGTTTCCTGCACCCGGAATGGCTGCTGAAGCGCCTGAAAAAAGCCTGGCCACAACAGTGGCAAAATATTGTCGAAGCCAATAATGAACGTCCGCCGATGTGGTTACGTGTGAATCGTAACCATCATTCTCGCGATGCCTGGCTGGCTTTGCTGGAAGAGGCAGGGATGAGCGGCTTTACCCATGATGCTTATCCTGATGCGGTGCGTTTAGCGTCCCCAGCACCCGTACATGCATTACCCGGCTTTGATAAGGGCTGGGTAACAGTACAGGATGCCTCTGCTCAGGGCTGTATGACCTGGCTTGAACCCAAAAATGGTGAACAGATCCTCGATTTGTGCGCTGCACCTGGGGGCAAAACGACGCATATTCTTGAAGTGGCTCCACAGGCCAGCGTGATGGCGGTAGATGTTGATGAACAGCGTCTTTCACGCGTCTATGACAACCTTAAGCGTCTGGGCATGAAGGCACAGGTTAAGCAAGGCGATGGACGTAAACCGGCAGAATGGTGTGGTGAAACACAATTCGATCGCATTTTGCTGGATGCCCCCTGCTCTGCGACCGGCGTTATTCGTCGTCATCCTGACATCAAGTGGTTACGCCGCGACCGTGACATCAAGGAACTTGCCCAACTGCAGTCCGATATTCTCGACGCCATCTGGCCGCATCTTAAACCTGGCGGTACGCTGGTTTATGCAACCTGCTCGATACTTCCGGAAGAAAACAGTCAGCAAATCGCGGCGTTCATCAAACGTACCCCGGACGCGGCACTGCGCGATACGGGAACATCTGAATCTCCGGGTCAGCAGAACCTGCCAGGTGCAGAAGAGGGTGATGGCTTCTTTTACGCTAAGCTAATCAAAGAGTGATGTTGAGAACAGGTCACGGAATATGAAGATTATCATTCTGGGTGCAGGACAGGTTGGCGGGACGCTGGCAGAAAATCTGGTTGGCGAAAATAATGACATCACCATTGTTGATACCAATGGCGATCGCCTGCGCGTTTTACAGGACAAATTTGACCTGCGTGTTGTGCAGGGACATGGTTCGCACCCGCGCGTGCTTCGTGAGGCGGGTGCCGACGATGCCGACATGCTGGTTGCGGTGACCAGTTCTGACGAAACCAATATGGTGGCCTGTCAGGTGGCCTACTCACTTTTCAACACGCCAAACCGAATCGCGCGTATCCGCTCACCGGACTATGTTCGCGATGCGGAAAAACTGTTTAATTCAGAAGCGGTCCCTATTGATCATCTTATCGCGCCAGAACAGCTGGTCATCGACAATATCTATCGTCTGATCGAATATCCAGGCGCTCTGCAGGTGGTCAACTTTGCCGAAGGTAAAGTGAGTCTGGCAGTCGTCAAGGCCTATTACGGTGGGCCACTGATCGGTAATGCGCTTTCCACCATGCGCGAGCATATGCCGCATATCGATACGCGCGTAGCGGCCATCTTCCGCCACGACAGACCTATTCGCCCGCAAGGCTCAACAATTGTCGAGGCTGGTGATGAGGTCTTCTTTATTGCAGCCTCACAGCATATTCGTGCGGTGATGAGTGAGCTTCAGCGGCTGGAAAAACCCTATAAACGCATTATGCTGGTCGGCGGTGGCAATATCGGTGCTGGTCTGGCACATCGACTGGAAAAAGATTACAGCGTGAAGTTGATCGAGCGCGATCAACAGCGTGCTGCTGAACTGGCGGAAAAACTGCAAAATACGATCGTATTTTATGGCGATGCGTCAGATCAGGAGTTGCTGGCTGAAGAGCATATTGATCAAGTTGATCTCTTTATTGCTGTCACCAACGACGACGAGGCGAATATTATGTCCGCCATGCTCGCCAAACGTATGGGTGCCAAAAAGGTCATGGTGCTAATCCAGCGCCGGGCATATGTTGATCTGGTTCAGGGAAGTGTGATTGATATTGCTATTTCTCCTCAGCAGGCGACAATTTCCGCCCTCCTGAGCCATGTTCGTAAAGCGGATATTGTCGGTGTGTCATCGCTTCGTCGCGGCGTAGCGGAAGCCATTGAAGCGGTCGCACACGGAGATGAAACCACATCTCGCGTCGTGGGCCGTTCGATCGACGAAATTAAGCTGCCACCAGGCACTATTATCGGCGCCGTTGTGCGCGGGAATGATGTCATGATTGCCAATGATAATTTACGTATTGAGCAAGGCGATCATGTGATTATGTTCCTGACCGATAAAAAGTTTATTACCGACGTCGAACGTTTGTTCCAGCCAAGTCCATTCTTCCTCTAATGTGTCGGGTGCGTGAAAAAGCGCACCAGCACTTTATCCTCTTCATTTTTGTGCCTTTTATTTTTCATAGCGTTTAATTATCCCGAATGGCAATTAGCTAATCATTTGTTAAACTTATAGTCGTCAGCTGGCACAAGGAGAATAAAATGAGTTTTATTAAAGAATTCCGCGAATTTGCAATGCGCGGGAACGTGGTGGATTTGGCAGTGGGTGTCATTATTGGTGCAGCATTCGGCAAGATTGTTTCATCATTAGTCGCCGACATTATCATGCCACCTTTAGGGTTGTTAATCGGGGGCATTGATTTCAAACAATTCGCTTTCACGCTGCGTGAAGCACAAGGTGATGTTCCGGCAGTCGTGATGCACTACGGCGTATTTATTCAGAACGTATTTGATTTTGTGATCGTCGCATTTGCCATTTTTATGGCTATAAAACTGATCAACAAACTCAACCGTAAAAAAGAAGAGCCGGCAGCAGCGCCTGCACCAACGAAAGAAGAAGTGCTGCTGAGTGAGATTCGCGATCTGTTAAAAGAGCAGAACAACCGCGTTTAATCAACAGCTTAAAGCGGGAAGGCCAGTGGTAAAGAAGCGATTCGCTTGTTTGCCACTGGCCTCCCAGTTACCCCGTTTTGCATGTTTATCTTTGCGCAGATAACTTCCTTTCCCTTTTTTATTCTTCTCAACACGCTGTCTGAATAACGGGTCGTGAAGTAACGCCTCAATGGCATTGTCCTTAATTTGTCCTTTCGTGTGCTGATAGCGGCTCATAATTTCTCCTGAGCATGGTGAATGACGACGGGAGTCTAGACCCGGATGGACTAAAAATCAACAGCCCTCAGTTTCTCCACTGGCACCCTGTTCAAGGGCTTCAAGAATTGAACAATAAATACTGCTGTGGGCCGTACCGCAGCAGGCATCATTCAGCCTCTGCAGAGAACGCTGCATGGTTTGCAGCTCCTGAATGCGCGCTTCAACTTCATCCAGCCGAGCCTGCACAATACTTTTAGATTCCTGACAGGTGTGATGTTCGGGATCGATGCGGATCGATAATAATTCCCGGATCGCGTCCAGCGTAAAGCCGAGCTGACGCGCATAACGAATGAACCGCAGGCGCTGAAGATCGTTATCGGTGTAAAGGCGAAAGCCACCTTCAGTCCGAACTTCATGATCGATCATCTGCTGCTTTTCATAATACCGGATAGTATCCGGCGTGACGTTCGCGAGCTTCGCAAGTTCACCAATGCGGTACATAGCTACTCCTCGTTTATTTTCTGCATCAATCTTTCACTGTATTCACCGCGCAGAAAATCTGTATTTATCCCTGCCTGGCGCAGCTTGAGTTCAAGCAGCGCGAGCCTGCGGCTAAGTTCAGCGTGTCGAGGATCGTCCTGATGGATCCCTTTGAGGAGATCGGCCATTTCGACAGCCTCTCTGCGTTGTTCAAGCTCCGGGGGAAGACAACCTGCATTTTTCAGTAACCGATATCCGGCCCTTAGTTCCGGGGCAATGTGTGAATCATCATCCAGCACAAGTGGTTCGCCGCTTCCCGGAAGATCGTCGAATTCGCCTTTCTTTTGGGCATCGCAAATATGGCGTTCTGCCCACTGGTCAAGCAACCACATTATCAGCTCCAGGGGATGAACAGAATTAATACAAACATTGTAGAGAAGTGGGGGTATCGCGGATATAAAAAAACCCGCCGGAGCGGGTTTTTTTACGTTACTGCAGATTACTCTGCAGCAGCTTCTGCTTTCTCTGAACGATCAACCAGCTCGATGTAAGCCATCGGCGCGTTGTCGCCTGCACGGAAACCACACTTCAGAATACGAGTGTAACCACCGGCACGGCTCGCGAAACGCGGGCCCAGCTCGTTAAACAGTTTTGCCACGATCTCGTTATCACGAGTGCGGGCGAATGCCAGACGACGATTAGCAACGCTGTCAGTCTTGGCAAGAGTAATCAGCGGCTCAACTACGCGACGCAGCTCTTTCGCTTTAGGCAGGGTCGTCTTGATGATTTCATGACGAACCAGTGAACCTGCCATGTTGCGGAACATAGCCTGGCGATGGCTGCTGTTGCGGTTCAGTTGACGACCACTCTTACGATGGCGCATGACCTTATCCTTCTCAGTAAAACCTTAACCTGTGATCCGGTTACTCGTCAGCAATGCTTGCCGGTGGCCAGTTTTCCAGGCGCATGCCCAGAGACAGACCACGTGAAGCCAGCACGTCTTTAATCTCGGTAAGAGATTTTTTACCCAGGTTCGGCGTTTTCAGCAACTCAACCTCGGTACGCTGTACCAGATCACCGATATAGTGGATAGCTTCTGCCTTGAGGCAGTTAGCAGAGCGGACAGTCAATTCGAGATCGTCAACAGGGCGCAGCAGGATCGGATCGAATTCTGGTTTCTCTTCTTTCACTTCCGGCTGACGAACATCACGTAAGTCAACGAAAGCTTCCAGTTGTTCTGCCAGGATGGTTGCCGCACGACGAATCGCCTCTTCAGGATCGATTGTGCCGTTGGTTTCCATTTCGATGACCAGCTTGTCCAGGTCGGTACGCTGTTCTACACGCGCTGCTTCAACATTGTAGGCAATACGCTCTACAGGGCTGTAGCATGCGTCGACCAGCAGACGGCCGATTGGGCGCTCATCTTCTTCCGAATGAATTCGGGCAGAAGCCGGCACATAACCACGACCGCGCTGAACTTTGATACGCATGCTAATAGCTGCGTTCTCATCGGTCAGGTGGCAGATCACGTGCTGCGGCTTGACGATTTCAACATCACCGTCGTGGGTGATGTCGGCTGCAGTCACAGGGCCAATGCCAGATTTATTCAGAGTAAGAATAACTTCATCTTTACCCTGAACTCTCACCGCCAGCCCTTTCAGGTTGAGCAGGATTTCAAGGATATCTTCCTGAACGCCTTCTTTGGTGCTGTACTCATGAAGTACACCATCAATCTCAACCTCGGTCACCGCGCAACCCGGCATCGATGAGAGCAGAATACGGCGCAGTGCGTTACCCAGAGTATGGCCAAAGCCACGCTCTAAAGGCTCAAGGGTCACCTTGGCGTGCGTCGAACTCACTTGCTCGATATCTACCAGGCGCGGTTTTAGAAACTCTGTCACAGAACCCTGCATTGTGTCCTCTCTTTGGTACTAAGCTTTACTTGGAGTAAAGCTCGACGATCAGGTGTTCGTTAATGTCCGCAGACAGATCAGAACGTTCTGGCTGACGCTTGAACGTACCTTCCATCTTGCCAGCATCAACTTCCAGCCAGGTTGGCTTTTCACGCTGCTCAGCCAGCTCCAGAGCGGCCTTCACGCGAGATTGCTTTTTCGCTTTCTCACGAATGCTAACAACGTCATTCGCTTTAACCTGATAAGAAGCGATGTTAACAACACGACCGTTTACCATGATTGCTTTGTGGCTAACCAGCTGACGTGATTCAGCACGAGTAGCGCCGAAGCCCATACGGTATACAACGTTGTCCAGACGACCTTCCAGCAGAGCCAGCAGGTTTTCACCTGTGTTGCCTTTCAGACGTGCTGCTTCTTTATAGTAGTTACGGAACTGACGCTCCAGCACACCGTACATACGGCGAACTTTTTGCTTTTCACGCAACTGCACACCATAGTCAGACAGACGCGGTTTACGCGCACCGTGCTGGCCAGGAGCTTGTTCAATTTTACACTTGGTATCGATCGCGCGAACGCCAGACTTAAGGAATAAGTCGGTGCCCTCACGACGGCTCAGCTTGAGCTTAGGACCCAAATATCTTGCCATTTTCTATCTCCAACTAACCTAAAAAACGAGCGTTATACGCGACGTTTTTTCGGCGGACGACAACCGTTATGAGGGATCGGAGTCACATCAGTAATATTAGTGATGCGGAAACCAGCGGCGTTCAGAGCGCGAACAGTAGATTCACGACCCGGACCCGGACCTTTAACCATAACTTCCAGATTCTTGATGCCGTATTCTTTTACGGCTTCTGCGCAACGCTCTGCTGCAACCTGAGCTGCGAACGGAGTGGATTTGCGAGAACCACGGAAACCGGAACCACCGGCTGTTGCCCAACCCAATGCGTTACCCTGACGATCAGTAATAGTAACGATGGTGTTGTTGAAAGAAGCATGGATATGAGCCACGCCGTCAGAGACTTGTTTTCTTACACGTTTACGTGCACGAACTGGTGCCTTTGCCATTATTCAATCACCCCGATTATTTCTTGATCGGTTTGCGCGGACCCTTACGGGTACGTGCGTTGGTCTTAGTACGCTGACCGCGCACTGGCAGACCACGACGATGACGCAAACCGCGATAGCAACCAAGATCCATCAGGCGCTTGATGCTCATGCTGATTTCACGGCGCAGATCACCTTCAACGACAAATTTGGCAACTTCGTCACGCAGCGTGTCGATTTGTTCTTCAGACAGCTCACTGATCTTAACATCTTCAGCGATACCCGCTGCAGCCAGAATGGCTTTAGAACGGGTCTTGCCGATGCCGTAGATCGAAGTTAATGCGATCACAGCATGTTTCTGATCAGGAATGTTAATGCCTGCTATACGGGCCACTATGCACTCCTACTATTTAATATGTACGCACCATGCTGAAAAGCCCGTTTTCAGGATACTCAAATGGAAACGTACAGACATACAAAAGATTGGCTGGCTAATCTAGCCAGCTCAACCCAACTTTGCAAGAAAAATATGCGAAATAATCAGCCTTGGCGCTGTTTATGCTTCGGCTCGGCACTGCAAATCACACGGATGACACCATCACGCTTAACGATTTTGCAGTTACGGCATAATTTCTTGACGGAAGCACGAACTTTCATTTTTACTCTCCGTAACTTCTCAGGCGACCAATTAGCGGCCGTAGCCTTTCAGGTTCGCCTTCTTCAATGCAGACTCATACTGACTGGACATCATCAGAGTTTGCACTTGAGCCATAAAGTCCATAATCACGACAACAACGATAAGCAGTGAGGTCCCACCGAAGTAGAACGGTACTTTCATTGCATCACGCATGAACTCCGGGATCAGGCAGATAAAAGTAATATAGAGCGCACCAACCAAAGTCAGGCGGGTCATTACTTTATCGATATACTTCGCCGTTTGCTCTCCCGGACGAATTCCTGGTACAAATGCACCGGACTTCTTCAGGTTATCTGCTGTTTCACGCGGGTTGAAGACCAACGCCGTGTAGAAGAAACAGAAGAAGATGATCGCAGACGCATAGAGTAACACATAAAGTGGTTGCCCAGGCTGCAAATACAGCGAAATTGTTGTCAGCCAGTTCCAACCAGTACCGCCCCCGAACCATGACGCGATGGTTGCCGGGAACAGAATAATACTGGAAGCGAAGATCGCCGGGATTACCCCCGCCATATTCACTTTCAGCGGTAAATGTGTGCTCTGTGCAGCATAGACACGACGACCTTGCTGACGCTTAGCGTAGTTCACCACAATGCGGCGTTGACCACGTTCAACGAAGACAACAAAGAACGTCACTGCAAATACTAATACTGCAACCAACAGCAACAGGAGGAAGTGCAGGTCGCCTTGACGCGCTTGCTCGATAGTATGGGCGATGGCTGGCGGGAGACCCGCGACAATACCGGCGAAGATAATGATTGAGATACCGTTACCGATACCACGCTCAGTAATCTGTTCGCCGAGCCACATCAGGAACATTGTCCCTGTGACCAGACTCACAACAGCGGTGAAATAGAATGCAAAGCCTGGGTTTAATACCAGGCCCTGCATACCAGGCATATTCGGAAGACCGGTAGCAATACCGATCGACTGGAATATTGCCAGCACCAGAGTACCGTAACGGGTGTACTGACTAATCTTACGACGTCCAGACTCCCCTTCTTTCTTCAACTCTGCCAGGGCCGGATGAACGACCGTCAGCAGCTGGATAATAATTGATGCCGAAATGTACGGCATAATACCCAGAGCAAAGATAGAAGCACGGCTGAGAGCACCACCAGAGAACATGTTGAACATTTCAATGATGGTGCCTCGCTGTTGCTCAAGCAGTTTGGCAAGTACAGCGGCATCGATACCAGGGATCGGAATAAAAGAGCCAATACGGAACACAATCAGCGCGCCGATAACAAACAGCAGTCTGCGTTTCAGCTCGCCAAATCCACCTTTGGCACTTTGAAAATCTAATCCCGGTTGCTTAGCCATCTGCTACTTATTCCTCAATTTTACCGCCAGCAGCTTCGATAGCAGCACGAGCACCTTTAGTAACACGCAGGCCACGAACAGTTACCGGAGTAGACACTTCACCAGCCAGGATCACTTTCGCGAACTCGATCTGGATACCGATAATGTTAGCTGCTTTCAGCGTGTTCAGGTCTACAACGCCGCCTTCAACTTTCGCCAGGTCAGACAGACGGATTTCCGCTGTGATCGCTGCTTTGCGAGAGGTGAAGCCGAACTTCGGCAGACGACGGTACAGTGGCATCTGGCCACCCTCGAAACCGCGACGTACGCCACCGCCAGAACGAGAGTTCTGACCTTTGTGACCACGACCACCGGTTTTGCCGAGGCCAGAACCGATACCACGACCCAGGCGTTTACCCGCCTTTTTAGAGCCTTCGGCCGGAGACAGAGTATTTAAACGCATCTCTTACTCCTCAACTTTAACCATGAAGTAAACCGCGTTGACCATACCACGAACAGCAGGAGTATCCTCGCGCTCAACGGTATGACCAATACGACGCAGACCCAGGCCAAGCAGCGTTGCCTTGTGTTTCGGCAGACGACCGATTGCACTGCGGGTTTGAGTGATTTTAATAGTCTTTGCCATGGTCAATTACCCCAGAATTTCTTCAACGGATTTACCACGCTTGGCAGCGACCATTTCTGGAGAATTCATATTTTCCAGGCCATCAATAGTTGCACGAACCACGTTGATCGGGTTGGTGGAACCATATGCTTTAGCCAGAACGTTATGAACCCCAGCAACTTCCAGAACGGCGCGCATTGCACCACCGGCGATGATACCGGTACCTTCTGAAGCTGGCTGCATGAATACACGAGAACCCGTGTGAACACCTTTTACAGGGTGCTGCAGGGTGCCGTTGTTCAGCGCGACGTTAATCATGTTGCGACGGGCTTTTTCCATCGCTTTCTGGATCGCTGCTGGAACTTCACGCGCTTTACCGTAACCAAAACCAACGCGACCGTTACCATCGCCTACTACAGTCAGAGCTGTGAAGGAGAAAATACGACCACCTTTAACGGTTTTAGATACGCGGTTTACCGCGATCAGCTTTTCCTGCAGTTCGCCAGCCTGTTTTTCGATGTGAGCCATCTTACACCTCTACCTTAGAACTGAAGGCCAGCTTCACGGGCAGCATCTGCCAGTGCCTGGACACGACCATGATATTGGAACCCGGAACGGTCAAAGGAAACATTGCTGATGCCTTTTTCCAGAGCGCGTTCAGCAACAGCTTTACCTACAGCTGCAGCGGCGTCTTTGTTACCGGTGTACTTCAATTGTTCTGAGATAGCTTTTTCTACAGTAGAAGCAGCTACCAGAACTTCAGAACCGTTCGGAGCAATTACCTGTGCGTAAATATGACGCGGTGTACGATGTACCACCAGGCGAGTTGCACCCAGCTCTTTGAGCTTGCGGCGTGCGCGGGTCGCACGACGGATACGAGCAGATTTCTTATCCATAGTGTTACCTTACTTCTTCTTAGCCTCTTTGGTACGCACGACTTCGTCGGCGTAACGAACACCCTTGCCTTTGTAAGGCTCAGGACGACGGTAGGCGCGCAGATCTGCTGCAACCTGACCGATCAGCTGTTTATCAGCGCCTTTCAGCACGATTTCAGTTTGAGTCGGGCATTCTGCAGTGATACCGGCCGGCAGCGGATGCTCAACAGGGTGTGAGAAGCCCAGAGACAGGCCTACTGCATTCCCTTTGATAGCTGCACGATAACCTACACCAACCAGCTGAAGCTTTTTAGTGAAGCCTTCGGTAACACCAACAACCATTGAGTTCAGCAGGGCACGCGCGGTACCAGCCTGAGCCCAACCATCCACGAAACCATCACGTGGACCGAAGGTCAGAGCGTTATCTGCATGTTTAACTTCAACAGCTTTGTTGAGGGTACGAGTCAGCTCGCCGTTTTTACCTTTGATCGTAATAACCTGACCGTCGATTTTTACATCAACGCCGGCAGGAATAACGACCGGTGCTTTAGCAACACGAGACATTCTTTCCTCCGATTAGGCTACGTAGCAGATAATTTCGCCACCAAGACCAGCCTGGCGCGCTGCACGATCAGTCATAACACCTTTAGAGGTAGAAACAACTGCGATACCAAGACCAGCCATAACTTTTGGCAGCTCATCTTTTTTCTTATAGATGCGCAGGCCTGGGCGGCTGACACGCTGAATGCTTTCTACAACAGCTTTACCCTGGAAATACTTGAGAGTAAGTTCCAGTTCCGGCTTGGTGTCGCCTTCAACTTTAAAATCTTCGATAAAACCTTCTTCCTTCAGCACGTTGGCAATTGCCACTTTCAGCTTGGCGGAAGGCATGGTGACCGCAACTTTGTTCGCGGCCTGACCGTTACGGATACGGGTCAGCATATCCGCGATCGGATCTTGCATGCTCATCTGTCTTTACTCCCGTGATTCAATTGGTAATTACCAGCTAGCCTTTTTCAAGCCTGGCACTTCACCGCGCATAGCGGCTTCACGCAGTTTGATACGGCTCAACCCAAACTTGCCCACATAACCATGTGGACGACCTGTTTGACGACAGCGGTTACGCTGACGAGACGGGCTGGAATCACGCGGCAGAGACTGCAGCTTGAGAACCGCATTCCAACGATCTTCGTCGGAAGCGTTCACATCAGAAATGATCGCTTTCAGTTCAGCGCGTTTAGCGAAGAATTTATCAGCTAAAGCTACGCGCTTTACTTCGCGTGCTTTCATTGATTGCTTAGCCATTCAGTAACCCTACCTTACTTGCGGAACGGGAAGTCAAAGGCAGCCAGCAGAGCACGGCCTTCTTCATCAGATTTCGCAGTAGTGGTAATGGTAATATCCAAACCACGCACGCGGTCGACTTTATCGTAGTCGATTTCTGGGAAGATGATCTGCTCACGGACACCCATGCTGTAGTTACCACGACCGTCGAAAGACTTAGCGGACAAGCCACGGAAGTCACGGATACGTGGAACAGCAATAGTGATCAGGCGCTCAAAGAACTCCCACATGCGTTCGCCACGCAGAGTTACTTTACAGCCGATCGGATAGCCCTGACGGATTTTGAAGCCTGCAACTGATTTGCGTGCTTTGGTGATCAGCGGTTTTTGACCGGAGATTGCTGTCAGGTCAGCTGCTGCGTTATCCAGCAGTTTCTTGTCAGCGATCGCTTCACCAACACCCATGTTCAGGGTGATCTTCTCGACCCGAGGGACTTGCATGACAGAATTGTAGTTAAACTCAGTCATGAGTTTCTTAACTACTTCGTCTTTGTAGTAATCATGCAGTTTCGCCATCGTACTACTCCAAATTACTTGATAGTTTCGCTGTTAGACTTGAAGAAACGGACTTTTTTACCGTCTTCGAATCTAAAGCCTACACGGTCAGCCTTGCCGGTAGCCGCATTGAAGATTGCAACGTTAGAAACCTGAATAGCAGCTTCTTTTTCAACGATGCCGCCTGGTTGGTTCAGGGCCGGAACCGGCTTCTGATGTTTCTTAACCAGGTTGATACCTTCAACGACGAGTTTGCCGGAAGACAGAACATTTTTCACTTTACCGCGTTTACCTTTATCTTTACCGGTTAACACGATAACTTCGTCATCACGACGGATTTTCGCTGCCATGATTCGCTCCTTAGAGTACTTCTGGTGCCAGAGAGATAATTTTCATGAACTTCTCAGTACGAAGTTCACGAGTTACCGGCCCAAAGATACGCGTGCCGATAGGCTGCTCGCTGTTATTGTTTAAAATAACGCATGCATTACCATCGAAGCGAATGACAGAACCGTCAGGGCGACGAACACCCTTCTTGGTGCGCACCACTACCGCCTTCAGCACATCACCTTTTTTGACCTTACCACGTGGAATTGCTTCCTTGATGGTGATCTTGATGATGTCGCCTACGCCTGCGTAGCGACGGTGCGAGCCACCCAGAACCTTGATACACATTACGCGACGTGCACCGGAGTTGTCGGCGACGTTCAGCATAGTCTGTTCTTGGATCATTTTAGTGCTCCGCTAATGTCAACTACTACCTGAGACTCTAAAATCAGAGCCGTTAAAAAGCCCCATATCGAGGGCGCGGCATTATAACACCGCTTCTGCAATATGGGTAGAAAAAATAAACGGCTCATCGCTGAGCCGTTTATTCGTATTGAGAACGCGTACTGTATTACAGAACCGCTTTCTCTACAACGCGAACCAGCGTCCAGGACTTAGTCTTGGACAGTGGACGGCATTCACGGATTTCAACCTTGTCGCCGATACCACATTCGTTGTTCTCGTCATGTACGTGCAGTTTGGTCGTACGCTTGATGAATTTACCGTAGATCGGGTGTTTCACAATGCGTTCGATAGCAACAACGATGGATTTCTCCATTTTGTCGCTAACAACACGACCTTGCAGAGTACGGATTTTATCGGTCATTACGCACCCGCCTTCTCAGTCAGTAAAGTCTTAACGCGTGCAACATTGCGACGCACTTGCTTCAGCAGGTGAGTCTGTTGCAGCTGGCCACTTGCAGCCTGCATACGCAGGTTGAACTGCTCACGCAGCAGGTTCAGCAGCTCAGCGTTCAGCTCTTCAACGCTCTTTTCACGCAGCTCTTTTGCTTTCATTACATCACCGTCTTAGTTACAAAGGTGGTTTTGATAGGCAGTTTCGCTGCTGCCAGGCCGAAGGCTTCACGGGCCAGCTCTTCCGGAACACCGTCCATTTCATACAGGACTTTGCCCGGTTGGATCAAGGCAACCCAGTACTCCACGTTACCTTTACCTTTACCCATACGAACTTCCAGCGGCTTCTCGGTGATCGGTTTGTCCGGGAATACACGGATCCAGATCTTACCTTGACGCTTAACTGCACGGGTCATTGCACGACGTGCTGCTTCGATCTGACGTGCAGTCAGACGACCACGGCCAACAGCTTTCAGACCGAAAGTGCCGAAGCTAACATCCGTACCCTGCGCCAGACCACGGTTGCGGCCTTTGTGCACTTTACGGAATTTTGTACGCTTTGGTTGTAACATCAGCGACGCTCCTTATTTACGGCCTTTACGCTGCTGCTTTTTAGGTTGAGCAGCCGGTTTTTCCGGTTGTTCAACAGCAGCCATACCACCCAGGATCTCACCTTTGAAGATCCATACCTTAACGCCGATTACACCGTAAGTGGTGTGCGCTTCAGAGGTGTTGTAGTCGATGTCAGCACGCAGAGTGTGCAGCGGTACGCGACCTTCACGGTACCATTCGGTACGTGCGATTTCCGCGCCGCCCAGACGGCCGCTAACTTCAACTTTGATACCTTTAGCGCCCAGACGCATTGCGTTCTGTACAGCACGCTTCATAGCACGACGGAACATAACACGACGTTCCAGCTGAGAAGTGATGCTGTCAGCAACCAATTTAGCGTCCAGTTCAGGCTTACGAACTTCAGCGATATTGATCTGTGCAGGAACGCCAGCGATATCCGCTACGACCTTGCGCAGTTTTTCTACGTCTTCGCCTTTCTTACCGATAACGATGCCAGGACGAGCAGTGTGAATAGTCACACGGATGCTCTTAGCTGGACGCTCGATAACGATACGAGATACAGACGCTTTAGCCAGTTCCTTAGTCAGGTACTGACGTACTTTAAAATCGCTGTCCAGGTTGTCAGCGAATTCTTTGGTGTTCGCAAACCAGGTAGAGTTCCATGGTTTTACAATACCCAGGCGAATACCATTAGGATGTACTTTCTGACCCATTGCTAGTCTCCAGAGTCTCAGCGATCGGACACAACCACAGTAATGTGGCTGGTGCGCTTCAGGATGCGATCTGCACGACCTTTCGCACGCGGCATAATGCGCTTCATGCTTGGGCCTTCATCTACGAAAATTTTCGCAACTTTCAGATCGTCGATGTCAGCGCCATCGTTGTGTTCAGCGTTAGCAATGGCAGATTCCAGTACTTTCTTGACCAATACCGCAGCTTTCTTGTTGGTATAGGTCAGGATGTCCAGGGCCTGCGACACTTTCTTACCGCGAATCAGGTCAGCAACAAGGCGAACCTTCTGAGCAGAAGAACGAGCATGGCGATGTTGAGCTAAAGTTTCCATCTCTTCCTCCTACCTTATTTCTTCTTCGCTTTTTTATCAGCAGCGTGGCCGCGATAAGTACGAGTCGGTGCGAATTCACCCAGTTTGTGACCAACCATTTCGTCGGTAACAAAGACTGGAACGTGCTGACGACCATTATGGACAGCGATGGTCAAACCGATCATGTTAGGAAAGATCGTTGAACGACGGGACCAAGTGCGCAGGGGCTTCTTGTCTCCGCTTTCCACCGCTTTCTCTACCTTCTTCAGCAAGTGCAGGTCAATAAAAGGACCTTTCTTGAGAGAACGTGGCATGGCTTATCCTCTAAAATTATTTGCTACGGCGACGTACGATAAATTTATCAGTACGCTTGTTGCTGCGGGTCTTCTTACCTTTGGTCTGAACGCCCCACGGAGATACCGGGTGCTTACCAAAGTTACGACCTTCACCACCACCATGTGGGTGGTCGACTGGGTTCATCGCAGTACCGCGAACGGTAGGACGAACACCACGCCAGCGTGCAGCACCTGCTTTACCCAGAACGCGCAGCATATGCTCAGCATTGCCAACTTCGCCCAGAGTAGCGCGGCAGTCTGCTTCGACTTTACGCATTTCACCAGAACGCAGACGCAGGGTGACATAAGCACCGTCACGCGCAACGATCTGAACGTAAGTACCCGCGGAACGCGCCAGCTGACCGCCTTTACCTGGTTTCATTTCTACGTTATGAACGGTAGAACCAACCGGGATATTGCGCATCGGCAGGGTGTTGCCTGCTTTGATTGCAGCATCAACGCCAGACTGAATCTGGTCGCCAGCTTTCAGGCCTTTAGGGGCCAGGATGTAACGGCGTTCGCCGTCTTTGTACAGAACCAGCGCGATGTTCGCGGAACGGTTCGGATCGTACTCAAGACGTTCAACAACTGCTGGGATACCGTCTTTGTTGCGTTTGAAGTCAACAATACGATAAGCCTGCTTGTGGCCACCACCGATGTGACGAGTGGTGATACGGCCATTGTTGTTACGACCACCGGATTTGCTGTTTTTTTCCAGCAACGGAGCAAAAGGTTTGCCCTTGTGCAGCTCAGGGTTAACCACTTTAACTACGTGGCGACGACCCGGAGATGTCGGTTTACATTTAACAACTGCCATTGTATTACTCCTCCGACTTACTCAGCGCCGCCAACGAAGTCCAGATTCTGGCCTTCTTTCAGGGTGACGTAAGCTTTTTTCCAGTCGCTACGACGACCGATACGCTGTCCGTGACGTTTAACTTTCCCTTTAACTACCAGGGTGTTAACGACTTCGACTTCGACTTCAAACAGTTTCTGCACAGCAGCTTTGATCTCTGCTTTGGTCGCGTCTTTAGCAACTTTGAGAACGATGGTGTTTGTTTTTTCCATCGCAGTAGACGCTTTTTCAGAAACGTGCGGTGCGCGAAGCACCTTCAGCAGACGTTCTTCACGAATCATGCCAGCATCTCCTCAACTTGCTTAACAGCATCAGCAGTCATTACGACTTTGTCGAAGGCGATCAGGCTAACCGGGTCGATACCAGTCGCATCGCGTACGTCAACCTTGTGCAGGTTACGTGCGGCCAGGAACAGGTTCTCGTCCAGCTCACCGGTGATGATCAGCACATCTTCCAGAGCCATGTCTTTCAGTTTCTGTGCCAGCAGCTTAGTTTTAGGCGCTTCTACAGAGAACTTCTCGACAACGATCAGACGATCCTGACGTACCAGTTCGGACAGGATGCTTTTCAGCGCGCCGCGGTACATCTTTTTGTTAACTTTTTGACTGTGGTCCTGTGGACGCGCAGCGAAGGTCACGCCACCTGAACGCCAGATCGGGCTCTTGATAGAACCTGAACGCGCACGGCCGGTACCTTTCTGGCGCCATGGCTTTTTGCCAGAACCAGTTACTTCAGCACGAGTCTTCTGAGCACGAGTACCCTGACGAGCACCAGCTGCATAAGCAACAACAACCTGGTGAACCAGCGCTTCGTTGAAATCACGACCGAAGGTAGTTTCGGAAACAGTCAGCGCGCTCTGCGCGTCTTTCAATACTAATTCCATTGCTATCCCCTTACGCCTTCACAGCTGGTTTAACGATCAGGTCGCTACCGGTTGCACCCGGGACCGCACCTTTAACCAGCAGCAGGTTGCGCTCAGCGTCAACACGTACTACGTCCAGGCTCTGAACGGTTACACGTTCGTTGCCCAGCTGACCTGCCATTTTCTTGCCTTTGAACACTTTGCCCGGAGTCTGGTTCTGACCGATAGAACCCGGAACGCGGTGAGACAAGGAGTTACCGTGAGTAGCGTCCTGGGTACGGAAGTTCCAGCGCTTAACGGTACCAGCAAAACCTTTACCTTTAGAGGTACCGGTTACGTCAACTTTTTTAACGTCAGCAAACAGCTCAACGCTAATGTCCTGACCTACGGTGAACTCTTCGCCTTCAGCAAGACGGAATTCCCACAGACCACGGCCAGCTTCTACGCCAGCTTTAGCGAAGTGACCCGCTTCTGGTTTGGTTACACGGTTAGCTTTTTTAGCACCAGTGGTAACCTGAATAGCGCGGTAGCCATCGTTAGCCAGATCTTTAACCTGAGTAACGCGGTTTGCTTCAACTTCGATTACGGTTACTGGGATAGAAACGCCATCTTCAGTGAAGATGCGAGTCATACCCACTTTTTTACCGACTAAACCAATCATTGTTTCAACCTCTCAATCGCTCGATGACCTGATTAACCCAGGCTGATCTGCACGTCTACACCGGCAGCCAGATCCAGACGCATCAGAGCATCAACGGTTTTCTCAGTTGGCTCAACGATGTCAACCAGACGCTTGTGAGTGCGGATTTCGTACTGATCGCGCGCGTCTTTGTTAACGTGCGGGGAGATCAGAACGGTGAAGCGCTCTTTGCGGGTCGGCAGCGGGATCGGACCACGGACTTGCGCACCAGTGCGCTTAGCAGTCTCGACGATTTCCGCGGTTGATTGATCGATCAGACGATGATCAAACGCTTTAAGGCGGATACGGATTCTTTGGTTCTGCATGAGACCAGAGCTCCAATTATTTTATAAACGAAAATGATTACTCCTCAAACCCATTACGATTGATGGGAGAGTGTAACCGTTCTTACGTAGCCCCCCAATTGGGAGCATTGTTGAGTAACAAAATGAGCTACTCAGGTTCATATCGAACCAGCCGTCAATTACGACAAGCCCGCGCATTATACGTATTTACGGACGTAATGCAAGCCGACTGTGTCGATATTAACCAACCTTTCGACGAGACCGTTTATTGACGGTCGATATCAGCCATCGCCTGCTTTACCCGGGCCCGGAGATCGGCGTTGATTTCAGGTGCCTCTGGCGTCGCTGGCGGCTCATCAACACGCTCTTCAAAGACCGTCTCTTCCCCCTCTTCTTCGGGTACGGGCAAGGGGCGTTTCTTATAGACATAGTGTGCATCTGACAGGTAATAGGCTTGAGGGGCGGTCTCTGCGCGAGACGGCAGAGAGAACCCGCAGCTAATATAATAGCCCGTCAAAACGCAGCCAGTACCATACGTTAGCCAGAGAAAGCCTCCCCAAACGCAACGCCAAAAGGTCACCGGCATGTCTGGACGGATAAAAATGTCGCCCCCGCACGGATACACTTCTTTTTTATTACTCATCTCTTTTCCTCATCCTGAGCTAGCGTCGGACTCTCCCCCAGCGCCTGCCAGAGACGAATAAGCGAGAGTTGCCCCATCACACCATCCGCTTTAATCTTGTGTTGGGTCTGAAACTGACGCACTTTTTCAGCTAACAGCGGACTCCACTCTCCTGTCCCCTCTGCGTCAACACTTAACAGCCGGCTCAGCATCGTATCGAGCCAGACAATATCGTCGGGACTGCTTTTCCTTGTTATGCTCGCATTACCCTCCGGCGAGGGTTTCCACATCCGCGTCGAGCTTCCCGTCCATACCGTGCTAAACCAGGTCTTATCCACAATCCACGTGTGACTGCCGGTAAGCACGGTAAACGTCTTATCCCCTCCTCCGATGACCACCACCGGCAACAGGAGAGTCTCCATTTTCAGTGTGGCTATCCAGGGAAGGCCCTGGTACTGCAGCGTCTCGAGAGTGTCATTGCCGGAGAGACAGGCCATCCCGCCCCGGTACGCCTGATCGCACCATGCTTCACCGTTGTCTACCTCATAACCCCAAACACGATAAAGTAACGCGAGCGATTCACTGGTAGACATAATCTCTGATGTCAATGTCAAAGGAGGAGAGGCGGGCCGGGATGACGCAATGGACAGCAGGCTCTCTGGCTCCGGCAGCCAGCGGGACAAAGGATGAGAGAAATACCGGCCTGCGGCCCCACACAGCACCGCCACAACGATTAACGCCAGGCAAGTCCGGCGAGGATGGTGCGTCGCGGGTAAATAGCGCAAGGCAGCTTGCTGCAGCGCCGGCGCAACAGCAGCCTGCTCTTCTTTATTACGAAGAATAAATTCTCCTGTCCGGGCGACAAAATGGAGATTGCCGTGACAGCGACGCATAACCTCTCTAACGAAGCGCTCCGCCAGTACACCCGACTCCCCAGGTTCAATGCCAGCATGAGCAGCAATGACCTCCCGGCAATCCTCCTTGTCCGGGAAAGGTATCTCGAACCATACCGGGTGCAATTTCCGCAGGCGGCGCTGCAAACGGTGACCAAATGTCCCGGTTAATAACAATCGGGCGTTTGGCATGATGGCGATAAAATCCTGAACCGTTGACATCAGCCTGTTACCGGCGCGCTGGCCATCTTCCAGCACAAACAGCGGTAAGCCTTCCTTCATCTCCCCCATTACGCCAGACAGTCCACTCCAGATCGCGCCAAAGGAGAATACCCGCCCGGTTAAGCCGCCCTCGATTTGGGTATCCGCCAGCACTATCCACTCCTGCTGGTATCCTTTACGGGTGAGTAGCCCTAGCGTCAGAGCGCGATGCGCCCACGCAGCGACAACCCCCCGCGCAAGTAAGCTTTTCCCCGCCCCCTTTGCGCCGTGCAGTATTAGCCACGGTTCGTTGTTCAGCGTTGAAATAAGGGCGCACCGTAACAGGCGATGCCGTGTAGTATAAATAGCATTAAGTTCGTCCATGAATAATGACATCCCTGTACAATATCTTTTTCCTAAAGAGTGAAAGCTTGCGGCAAAACACTTGCCGCCAACCCAGCCGAATTATATTATCGCCATCCTTAACAATAAACAGATTGTGTTTTTTAGTCATACTAAATGATAAATTCATGATGGCTATATTTAGAGCTTTAACCAACTATCCTCTTTATCGCATTCTGTGCGGCGTCATTATATTCATATGTATTATAACAATGTTAGCTTGCATAAACGCCGCATATTTCCTCTGGTCTGAAAATAATTCAACACCACAAAAGATTAAAAATATAAATTTAACAAATACACTAACAAATAAATATAAATGGAAATTATCATCAACCGCGTCAGACACGATTAAAATGGAACAGACAACGAGAATAGAGGCGTTCCAGCTGCCTGATATCCGTTTACGCGGTATTATTCACAGTTCGGATAAATTAACCTCCCGAGCGATCCTGCAGGAGGCAGGAGAACAGAATGTCTATTCGGTTAATGCGACGCTTAAATCAGCGAATACCGTTAGTATCACAGCGATCTCTCAAAATCAGGTCACTTTCTCCTCCGGCGGGCACGAACAGCAGCTCACGCTGCTTTCAGAACTGAGTGTGTCTGACGCGCCCACCGAACCGATCTCTGGCAATGAGGCTCAGACGAACATTCCCTTGTCGGAGTATATCCAGACCAGTCCCGTAGAAGATAAATATGCCTTGCGCGGATTACGTCTGTTACCCCGGAAGAATGCCACATCATTCGCACATGCCTCCCTTGAACCCGGTGATATCGCCGTTCAGCTGAATAATATTTCACTGACGAAGCGGGAGAACATCGCAAAAGCGCAGGACGTACTGAACCATCTTCAGCGCGTTCAATTCACTCTGATACGGAAATCATTGCCTCTGGTGATTAATGTTTCCGTTCAGCAGTTCCAGGAAGGAAAGGAAAATTAAATGGTAAGGATGCCTTCTACCCGGAAAAGGAGAGCCCTTTCGCTGCTCTTTCTGCTCGCCATCACCGCGAAACCCGGATATCCCGCTGACTACACTGCAAACTTTAATGAGGCGGATATTCGAACCTTTGTCAGCATTGTGGGCCAAAACATGGGGAAGACCATTCTGATTGATCCCGATGTTCAAGCGACGATTTCTGTCAGAAGTGCAGATACATTTAATGAAGAGGAGTATTACCAGTTTTTCCTGAGCGTCCTCGACCTGTATGGCTTTTCACTTATAAGCCTTGATAATGGTTTACTGAAAGTGGTTCGTTCTGAAAAGGTGAAGACCCTGCCGGGAAAACTCACGAATGGGTCTATGCCCGGCAGAGGGGATGAACTGGTGACGCGTATCGTTTCGCTGGAAAATGTTCCCGCTCGGGCGTTATCCCCGCTGCTGCGTCAGATGCTGGATGGCGGGAACGTGGGTAACGTCGTGCATTATGAACCCTCAAACACGCTGATCATCACCGGCAAGGCATCAACCGTTAATCGTCTGCTTGAGGTCGTTAAACGGGTCGATGTGATGGGTGATAAAAAAGAGCAGGTCATCCCCCTGAAATACGCATCGGCCAGCGATCTGGCTGACGTGCTCAATGACCTGGCGCGCGAGAGTGGAAAAGAGGCCCAACCCGCCACACTCCAGACGCGAGTCGTTGCCGACAAAAGAACGAATGCCCTCATTATCAGTGGGTCAGACCGCGCACGAGCGCGGATCCAACAGCTCGTTTCACGTCTCGACACGCAAGAGCAGGGGCAAGGCAATACCCGCGTCTGGTATCTGAAATATGCCAAAGCGGACAAACTTGTCGAGGTCCTGACGGGCGTCACGCAAAAATTGACTGAGGAGAAAAACGGCGCCGCGAAAACGACCACCAGCAGCGGCAACGGTATATCCATTACTGCCGACGAACAGACGAACTCCCTGGTGGTCACCGCCGACCAGGGGATTCTTCAGCAGCTGGATGAGGTCATCGCGAAACTGGACATCCGACGGGCGCAGGTGCTGGTTGAAGCCATCATCGTAGAAGTGCAGGACGGCAAAGGGCTGAATCTGGGCGTGCAGTGGGCTAATAAAAACGTGGGCGCTCAGCAGTTTACCAAAACCGGTCTCCCTATCTTTAACGCCGCGCAAGGTATCAGCGAATTTAAAGCTCAGGGCGGCATTACCAGCGACAATCCGGCATACGACCTCTTTAAAAATTATAACGGTCTCGCGGCAGGCTTCTTTAATGGCGACTGGGGCGTGCTGCTGACAGCGCTGAATACCGACAACAAAAACGATATTCTCTCGACACCCAGCATCGTCACCCTCGATAACAAAGAAGCGGCGTTCAACGTGGGCCAGGATGTTCCCGTACTTTCCGGCTCCCAGACCACCTCTGGCGATAATATTTACAGCACCGTCGAACGTAAAACAGTTGGCACCAAGCTGAAAGTCACCCCGCAGATTAATGAGGGCGATTCGGTGCTGATGGAGATCGAGCAAGAGGTATCCAGCGTCGACACATCTGCCACCTCCTCATCACTTGGGCCGACATTCAATACCCGCACCATTCAGAATGCCGTACTGGTGAAGAGCGGTGAAACCGTCGTGCTTGGCGGTTTAATGGATGACGCAAGCAAACAGGAAGTTTCCAAAGTCCCTCTGCTGGGTGACATTCCCCTGATTGGGCAACTTTTCCGTTACACCTCAAATGAAAAAAGCAAACGCAATCTGATGGTCTTTATCCGCCCGACCATTATCCGGGATGACGAAGTGTATCGCTCGCTGTCACGGGATAAATATACGGGTTTCAAAGAAATGCAGAAAGAGAGAAGCGACCAGCGCAGCGGCAAACTCATTAATGTAGATGATATCGAAACGCTGGATGACCGGGCGTTTAATAACACGCCCGCAATGCCTGCCGCTAAAAACCCTTTCAGCGGGGGTGAAGCGAAGTGAGCCCGCTTGCCTGGAAAAAAGCACAACGCTATGGCATTGCCATTCAGCAGCAGGAACTGTTCTACACGACCAGCACCACGCTTGAGCATATGCTTGAGGTTGCCTCCATGGCCCGCGACTGCACGCAGTTTACCCGGCTCGCTTCGCAACAGTTTACGGAAAAGCTGGAGCAGCTCTATCAACCTTCTGGTGGTTCAGCCCAGCTTATTGCCGAAGATATGAATAATTCGGACGATCTGAGTGCGCTTTCCGATGAGATCCCCACGAATGAAGACCTGCTCAACGAGCAGTCCGACGCGCCAGTGATCCGGCTGATTAATGCGGTGCTTAGCGAAGCGCTTAAGGAGCACGCGTCGGATATTCATATTGAAGTCTTTGAAACAACGATGAGTATCCGCTTTCGGGTGGACGGAGTATTGCGTCCGGTGGTTCAACCCAATAAAAAGCTGGCCGCGCTGCTCATCTCCCGTATCAAAATTATGGCCAAACTGGATATTGCCGAAAAGAGACTGCCTCAGGACGGTCGCATCACCTTAAAAATTGGTCATCGCAACGTGGATGTTCGTGTCTCTACGCTGCCCTCACAGCACGGCGAACGGGTTGTGTTACGTCTGCTGGATAAAAGCAATCTGCGGCTCTCTATTGATAAGCTGGATATGTCTGAAGAGGACATGCGCGATCTCCGGCACCTTATCGCCCTGCCGCACGGCATTATTCTGGTCACAGGCCCCACCGGCTCCGGAAAAAGTACCACGCTGTATGCTCTTCTCTCCGCCCTAAATAGTCCGGAACGTAACGTACTTACCGTCGAAGACCCAATTGAGTACGAGCTGGAAGGCATCGGTCAGACACAGGTAAATAGCCGCGTGGATATGTCTTTTGCCCGCGGATTACGCGCGATTTTACGTCAGGACCCTGACGTGGTGATGGTCGGTGAGATCCGCGATGCTGAAACGGCTCAGATCGCGGTCCAGGCCTCGCTGACCGGGCACCTTGTTCTTTCAACCCTCCATACCAACAGCGCCAGCGGTGCGGTGACCCGCCTGCGGGATATGGGCACGGAATCTTTCCTGCTCTCCTCATCGCTTGTCGGCGTGATTGCACAGCGCCTGGTCAGGCGACTGTGTCATCAGTGCAAAACACCGCATCCCCTCACCGCTCAACAACATCAACTACTCGTTGCTGAGGGGATCACCGCGACGCAACTCTGGCAAGCCGCTGGGTGCCCGGCCTGCCGTCAGAGCGGCTATCAGGGCCGCCTGGCTATTCATGAACTCTTCGTGATGACGCCTGAAATTCGCCAGGCCGTACACGCAGAGGTCAACGAGCAACAGCTTGAACAGCTCCAGCGCCAGAACCATCGCAGCTTACTGGCAAACGGATTGCGAGCAGCCGCGCAAGGGTTGACCTCACTGCAGGAGGTGCTGCGCGTTACGTCCGATGGGCAGATATCAGCGGAGCAAGGTGAATGAAATTTCGCTGGGTAGCCACGGACCCCAGAGGGAATCGCCATACTGGCGTGAGTGATGCTGGCTCCGAGCGGGAGTTGGTCGCCCAGCTGCGAAGTCAGTCACTGTTGCCGCAGTCCATCAAACAGCAGCGGCGCAAGCTGACAGTACGATGGTCACCGGCACGGGTAAGTCATGGCGAATTGACACTTTTTACGCGTCAGCTTGCCACGTTGATGGCTGCGGCTCTGCCGCTGGATGAAGCACTCGCCGCGATTCAGCAGCAGAAAGAGAACAAGAATCTTATCGGCGTGATCGGCTCGCTTCGTCAGGCTGTGCTTGAAGGACAGTCACTCTCCAGCGCAATGCAACAGCACCCCCGGGTCTTTGATACGGTGTATTGCACGCTGGTAAAAGCAGGTGAAGCGGTAGGCAAGGCTGGCGCCGTACTGGAAAGGCTGGCTGATTTTAATGAAGCCCGCCAGCGAATGCATAGCAAACTGATGCAGGCGCTGATCTACCCCTCTCTGCTGACCATCGTCGCCATTGTGGTGGTGGTGATTTTACTCACCACCGTCGTGCCCAACGTCGCGGCACAGTTTATTCATCTCAAACACGAACTGCCGCTCACGACCCGGATACTGCTCGCGATCAGCGACTTTTTGTCGGTCTACGGTCCGGGGATTTTAGGTCTGCTCTTTGTGGGTGGTGGCCTGTTTTCATACTGGCTGAAGCGGGAAGGCAACCGCCACCGGTTTCATCGTCTGCTGATTCACTTTCGCGCTACTGCACCACTGGTCTGCGCTATCGACAGCGCCCGGTACTTACGCGCCCTCAGCATCCTCAACGTCAGCGGCGTGCCGTTGCTGCAGGGGATGTCACTTTCAGCGGAAGGCGTGGGTAACCAGGAGATACGGCAGCGACTGAGTGACGCCGCCGAGCGCGTGCGCCAGGGAAACAGCGTGAGCCAGTCTCTTGAGAAAACCGCCATTTTCCCGCCAATGATGCTGTACATGATCGCTTCCGGGGAAAAAAGCGGTCAGCTCGGAGAACTCATGCAACGAGCAGCGGATAACCAGGACGTCCGGTTACAGAACCGCATCACCCTGACGCTGGCGATTTTTGAACCGGCGCTGATTGTCGTCATGGCCGCCATCGTTCTGTTTATCGTGGTGGCGGTCATGCAACCCATTTTACAACTCAACTCATTGATGAACTGAGGAAAGGCTATGGAAAGACAAACGTTTAAAACGCAACGCGGTTTTACCCTGATGGAGCTTATGGTGGTCATTGTCATTCTGGGCGTTCTGGGCGTTCTGGCGAGCCTGGTGGTGCCCAATCTGATGGGCAACAAAGATCGTGCGGACCGGCAAAAAGCGGTCAGCGACATAGTCGCTCTCGAAAATGCGCTGGATATGTACAAGCTGGATAACCATCGTTATCCCACAACAGACCAGGGTCTGGACGCACTGGTTGTGGCCCCGACGCTCGCGCCGCTCGCGGTAAATTACAATCCCGAAGGTTATATTCGCCGTCTTCCCGCGGATCCGTGGGGCAATGAGTATGTCCTGATAAGCCCGGGTGAACATGGTGCAATCGATATCAGCTCAACCGGCCCGGATGGTGAAATCGGTACGGCGGATGACATTAACAACTGGGATAACGACAAAAAATCGCGCTGAACATGGCTCAGGAAAAGGGATTTACCTTGCTGGAGGTAATGCTGGTGATTGTCATTCTCGCGGCGGCCGTCGCAGGCGTGACGGCCATACAAAGTGAACGTTTAAGCGTGAGCGGAAAGCTACGTCAGCGTGTCGACATGTTCAGACAAACCGTTGAGTATGCTGCCGATCTGGCGCTGCTGGAAAAACATGCGGTTGCCCTGCTGGTGTCTGAAGAAGGGTGGTTACTCTACGCTCCACAGAAACGCGCGCGTACTGGCTGGCAGTGGGAGGCAATCCAGAGTGACGATAACTTGCCGCTTCAGGGAGCATGGGATGACCCAGCGCGGCCCGAGCTTACCCCCTCGCCACAGGGCGATACACCGCAGATTATCGTTCTGCCTGATGGCCAGATAACGCCCTTCACGCTGTTATTCAGAAATGCAAACGGTGAAAAATTGTTGCATGTGCGCTGCACGGGATCTCTGCCGCTAAATATCACTCCGCTAAAGGTGGCGCAATGAAAGCGCAAAGTGGAATGCTCATGCTTGAGGTGTTACTGGCCATGGCCATCTTTGCCTCGGCGGTAACGGCATTAGTCACCAGCATGCAGTGGCAACTCTCCGCTCTGGAGACCCTGAAGCAGGAGACGCTTGCGCTGTGGGTGGCAGATAATCAGTTAATCAAAACGCACGCCGTCCTTTCCGCCACGGAGCAAGGAGAGTCCTCCCAGCAGGGAAACGCTTTTAGCTGGGTGCTCACCGGCGTACCCACCGCCGCCCTGAACCACATCACCGTGACAACCTCCCGGGGTAAAACGGTGAAGCTTTATGCCTGGAGCCCAGCACCAGAGAAGCAAGAGGCGAAGCATGACTAATCATCAGAGAGGCTTTACGCTTCTGGAGGTCATGCTGGCTATCGCGATTTTCTCGGTCCTCAGCTTCCTCGCCTCAATGGTCTTTTCTCAGGCATCTGAGCAACATCAGCGCGCCCAAAGGCTGGCCAATGATTTTCATGCCCTGCAGTACACCCTTCTGCTGCTGGAAAATGATCTGATGCAATACGTCCCGCGCAAAAATCGCCAGACTCACCAGACCTTTGCAAGTGGAACCGATGAGTTGCTCTTCAGCACCCAGATGCGGGACGCGAACATCCCTTTCGAAGCCGCTTTCGTACTCACGACCGTACACTGGTACGTCCAGGACGAGACCTTGTACCGTGCTGTGCGCTACTCTCCTGACGGGAAAGAGGACAAGCCCGCGCGAGCCCTGCTGACGAATATCACCCGTTTTGCCTCTGTACTGCTCGCTGGCGAGGGCAATACGGCGTCTGCCACCGTTGCCATTACGCTGGAGCGGGAAAACCGTGAAAGCGTTCGTCGTGTTTTTATTTTGCCTGGATGGGTTCCGGAGAAACAGCAAACCGGCCAGCGCCGTGAGGATAAAAAATGAATCCTCAGAAAGGCGCTGCGCTGTTGATTGTGTTGATGATTCTTGCGCTGATGGCGGCGCTCGCGGCTGAAATGACCCTTAGCTTCCAGACCCAGCTTCAGCGTAGCCGGCGTACCAACGCCAGCGTGCAGGCAAAATATGCCCTGCTTTATGCCGAAGGGGAAGCCACCGCTGGCGTGTTAAAGCATGATGATGAAAGGTTAAACGGCAAGGCCGATCTGGACGCGGATACCACCGTCAGCTGGCGTACGGAGGATCGACAACAGTGCTTCAATCTCAATGCCCTGGAAAACGCTCCCGTTGAAGGCATGGCTACGCCTCCCTATGAAATCAGCGTGTTTCAGGCGCTGCTGGATCAGCTGGGCGCGGAAAAAAACCGCGCAGAAGAGATAATCCAGTCTACTGCAGATTACATCGACGCCGATACATCACCCCGGCTGAAAGGGGCCGAAGATGAGTATTACCTGCAAAACGGCATTCACTCCCTGACGGCAAACCAAATGATCTTTTTACCGGCGGAAATCCGCACGCTCAAAGGGATGACGGCTCCCCTCTGGCAGAAACTCGCGCCTTTTGTCTGTACTGCCTTCAGCAGCGAGTTAAACATTAACATCAATACCCTCACCGAAGCGCAGGCCCCGCTGCTGGCAGCCCTTTTTCTGAACGATATCAGCACGTCGGATGCAAAAGCCTTACTCAAAAAACGCCCCCGGGAAGGCTGGAAAACGGTCGATGCCTTTCTTTATCAGGCCCAACAGGATCACAGCGCGGCCAAAGCACGTGTGGACACACTTAAAAAATACCTGACCGTCACCAGCCATTATTTTGTAACCACATCGAGCGCACGAGAAGGCGAACTGAGCTCAGGGATGAATACCTTTTTTTATTATGACGACAAGAAGAAAACCATTGGCATTTATCTGCGCCAGCTTACGGACGGCGAACATGACGAGTAAAACGCCACCTGAGACTGCCCGGCTGGTCATCCGCCTGAGCAGCGAGCCAACGTTGCCGCTGGAATGGACCCTCTTTGACGACGGCGGCCATGGAGAGATTCACATCCTGCCACGCGAAAAGCTCCCGGAGCTTTCCGGGATGTCTGCCGCCCGGGAAACGCATCTGCTTATTCCGGTTGAGAAGGCAACCTGCCGCACACTGACCGTTCTCGATGAAAAGGACGTACTGTCCGACCGGCAGCTGCACTGGCTTGCCGATGAGACGCTCGACGAGGATGCTCCCGCTCTCCACTGGACATTGCTGTCACACGCAGGAACGACGCTCACTGTTGTCGGGGTGGAGAAAGTGTGGCTGGAGGAAGAACTCGCTGCACTCAGTGCCTGCGGATTAAACGTGACGCATGCAACCCTGGATGTGCTCTGTTTACCTAACGTGGAAAACGGCTGGGCGGTACTGAAAGAGGATGACACCTGGCTTGTCAGGACGCACGAAAATTACGTTTCGCGCCTGACAGGCGCCTGGTTAACTCACCTCCTGCAGCACTTCCCTCCCCGACAGCTTACACACTACGGCGAGTTGTCCGCTCCCTGTGCAAACGCGTCAGGAAAACCGGAATGCCACATCATGTCGCTTTATCCGCAAAGGGAGACCGCAAATCTACTGCATGACAGCGTTCTTCCCCCTGTGGCGTTTTCCCCCTGGACATCGCGCCTGAAACGTATCGCCCTTTGCTGTGTTGTTCTGACAGCGGCAGTCGCGCTACTGACTCAGCTATTCTCCTGGTGGCAACTTCAACAGCGGGAAATACAGCTGAAGGACAATCTGACTCAACAGTGGCAACGCTACATTCCCGAGAACCGGCACAGCAATAATCTGCGATCCTATCTGCCAGAACAGTTACGGCAGCGTTCACCCGCGCCGTTAATGCTTCTGCTTCGTCTGCAGTCCAGTCTGGCCCGTTTCCCCGACATCGCGCTCGAGGGGGTGAGCTATAACCCGCAGCAAAAATCCCTGCGACTTTTTCTTTATGCCGCAGAGGAAAACCAGATACAGCAATTTATCAAAGAGAACACCTTAGGATTTTCTTTGACGATCGACAAACACGAACAGGGAAAGTGGACGTTACGCAATGATTAAATCTGCGCTGAACAGTTTCAGACAAAAACCGCTCAATGAGCAACGGCTCATCATGACGCTGGGAGTATGTAGCCTGATAATACTTTTCTGGTTTGGCCTCTATCAGCCACTCGACCAGACAATTAATACACTGCAGTCGCGTTGTGAACGTTTACGTAACGACGCGGCATGGTTCAGCAAACAGGTTACCGCTGCGGGCCTTTTACCCGAAAAAAAACCGCCAGGTAAACCGGACGCTCTCATCAGGAATAGCCTCAAAAAAGCGAATCTGGTCGCGACGGTACAGCAGGGAAACGCAGGTGAGTTGAGCGTCTTCGCCACCGACATAGAAATGGAGAGCTTCATGCGCTGGCTTGAGGAGATACAGCTCAGTTACGGCCTGCGCGTTGTGGACCTGGAATTCCATGCAAGTCCCCAAAAAGCGGATTCGATTATTCTCACGCGTCTGACCATCGGGGTGAAGCGAAATGGATAGTATGCTTGCCCTGCTCTTTCTGGTTATTGGCTTACTGGCAGGCAGCACCATGGGCATGGTCACCTGGCGGCTACCGATAATGATCGCACAGACCAACACTGACGGCGCCGCTTCCCGCTTAAATTTATGGTGGCCGGCGTCACACTGCTGCCATTGTCGCATACCTCTGGTGTGGCATGACAATATCCCCCTCTACAGCTGGCTGCATCTGAAGGGAAAATGCCGACATTGTGGACACGCTGTCTCCGGGCGTTACCCGTTGCTCGAAGCGAGTTGCGCGGTTATGGCCCCTCTCTGCTACGCCCTTCACCCTGATAATCTGATGCTTGTTTCAGCTCTTTTACTCTACTTCTGGTTCGCACTGGCGCTTAGCGTCATCGATGCGCAGCACTTATTACTGCCCGATAAACTGACCCTGCCCTTATTGTGGCTTGGATTGCTGTTTAACCTTATGACAGGTCTCATTCCCTGTGAAGATGCCGTTCTGGGTGCCGTGGCGGGCTACCTCAGCCTGTGGCTGCTTTACTGGATCGTCTGGCTGATATGGCACAAAGAGGGGATCGGCTACGGCGATTTCAAACTGCTGGCGGCGGCAGGCGCCTGGACCGGGTGGCAAAGTCTGTCGGTAATCCTTTATGTGGCGTCCATCATTGGGATTTTATGTGGGCTGGCGTTGTGGTTCAAAAACAGACGATTCACGGGCGCCCTCCCTTTCGGTCCTGCGCTCGCATTGAGCGGCTGGGGTTACTTCTGCTGGCTAACCCTGTAAGTAAACAGGAAGGTGTAACACCTTCCTGCAATCGTTACTCTTCTTCGCGAATTTGCGCCTGCAGATAGTTCTGGATACCCAGTTTCTGGATAAGATCTAACTCGGTCTCCAGCCAGTCGATATGGCCCTCTTCATCTGCCAGAATCTCAATCATCATGTCACGACTCACGTAATCATGAACGCTGTCGGCATAGGCGATAGCTTCCCGGAGATCTTTAGCGCCTTCAAGTTCCAGCCTGAGGTCGGAACGCAGCATCTCCTCGACATCTTCACCAATGCCCAGTTTGCCAAGATCCTGCAGATTTGGGATACCTTCGAGGAAAAGGATACGCTCAATATACTTATCGGCGTGCTTCATCTCGTCGATAGATTCATGATATTCAACGTCATTAAGACGCTTAAGGCCCCAGTTTTTGAACATTCTCGCATGGAGAAAATACTGGTTAATTGCGACAAGCTCATTTCCCAATAATTTATTGAGATAACTTATGATTTTAACATCACCTTTCATTATATAGTCCCTCCGCTTCCACACTTAGAGCGTAGATGGGGCTACGGAGATGTCAAAAAAAAGAGCGTCGTTCAGGCGATCTCTTTAAATTCCGGCATTTGCATTAACTCGTCTTGCATAACTTCCCGTGCAGCACGAACACATTTACCACATTGATTTCCAATGGGAATAAACTTGCGTAATTGTTGAAAGGATTGTGGCTGAAACTGACGCACAGCCTGACGGATTTTTTTATCGCTAACGCCATTACACAAACAGATGTACATATGCACTCCCGAACCATGAACACCTTCAGCATAAATGATTATTGTTCTCACTTCAAGAGCAAGTTAAATAGCCTTATTTCCTCCATGAATATTTCGCTATCAGATAAAAAACCTGGGTCAGTATTTTCTCTGGCCCAGGTTTTTATATAACTTAACGTGATGTTTTATTTAAGCATATCTTCCGTTACGACGATCTTCGCAATAGTCGCTGGATTTGGGGCGATGCGTTCAATCACTATCGTTTCACCAACTGAAATCGCTCTCTCATCCGATTTCACTGTGGTCACACCATTTTTTGTCGACTTAGATGAATAATAGCAACTACCACCATAACAGCTAAAAATGTAGTTACCATTCTTCTCGTCGCCCATTACCTTAGCGTAATATCCGCTCCTGGTTCCGGAAGCCAGCTTGTCCGCCTCGAAACCGACATACACCATCGGTATACCTTTTTCTCTCTTCACGGTTAATGATTTAACGTCGGAACTACTCACCAGCGGGTTGTTCCCATAAAGCATGTCGTCAGTGACGGTCAATGTTGCCAGCGTTTCAGCATCAGGATGGGTGCGTTTAACCGTAACCACTGCCCCCGGGTGGAGGATAGCGCTTTTATCTCCAGTACGTAGGGTCGTCTGATCGCCATAGACAGTTTTTTCGCTGTCGGAATAACGTGCCCCGTTCGTGGAAAAGACATACTGGCCGTCAACTTCAACCGTATACTGATTTGACCCGCTAAGCTTACTACTATCAAAGTTTACGTTGATGCGTTGTTTTCCATCGAAGACGTCCACAAAGACAGCTTTTACATCTCCCTGGAGATCGCCAGCGTCACCACCTTTAGTAAACGGCGCAAACACCTCACTGAAAGCATACTTAGACGCCTGCTGCTCGGTCAGACCGCTGTGTTCAGGAGAAACCTGCTTCGGCACACCCGGCTGGTCGCGCATCATAGACCAGATACCAATCATGCCCAGACCACGCTCTGTGGCATCCTGCATCACCAGGTTCGCATCAGACATATAGAACACTTCACCCTGAACATCGTTATAACCGATCATTGGGGTGGTACCCATCATCGCGTTAATTTCAGCATCGCTCTTTTCAGTGAAGATCTGCTTCAGCTGGCTGAACAGGTTTTCAATGGCCGATGTGGCGCACTTGCTATGTATATTCTGGCCTTCAGTGCCATCGGACTGACAGATGCTGTTGCCATAGTCCATCGCCATCACGTTAACACCTGCCAGCTCCACACCTTTGGCTTTCGCATCTTCCAGCACGTAAAGACCTTCAGCGGTCAAACCGGTTGGCAAAATGGGCAGGGTATACCAGATACCGACCTTGCGGCCTTCTGACTTCCAGGTGTCCTGCACGGCTTTCACCGCTTCATTACGACGGTTGATGGAATCATGATCGGCAACCCAGGTACCTTCAATATCGAAGTCCAGTACGTTCAGGTTCAGGTTGTCCACGATGTCGTAGTAGTGCTGCTTCAGATCGTCGATATTCTTACAGGATGCCGCCAGCGGCGCATTGTTTGCGCCACCAATGGAAACCATCACGTCACCACCCACTTCACGCAGCGCTTTAATCTTGCTGTACTGCGCGTAGTCGTTAATGTTATAGGCCGTCCCCCAGGTTGGCAGACAGGTTTGGGCATCCTTACTCACCACGAAGGCCATGGTAAAGTGATTAACGCCCTGGTTCTGAGCAAGGCTTGCCAGGTCTGGCTGGGCGTTCAGCGTAAAGTCGACATACGGAGCATAGACGTGAGCTGGCCATGCAGATGTTGGCGTGCCGACTTTTTCTTTGGTGCCTGTCCAGTCGATAAAGACACGCCACGGGTTGGTATCAGATGGGGAGACTTTCTGTACTTTGGCCTGCGAGACGTAATTCCCACCGTTGTAGCGAATCAGCG
>NZ_POVL01000047.1 GCF_002939185.1 Enterobacter sichuanensis
TTAGTAAACCACTTCCTGAAAAACCATGTGCGAAACCAGGGGTAGTAAGCGTTGTAATTCATCCGCGTGATATCAACATGGAACTGAATACTGAATTTATCCATACAAAAGGCCAGATCATCATCTTCTGTATAATCCTGCAGGATATCATCTAACTGCAAGGGAATAAGTTTTCCGGTGAACGTTCCCAGCACCGGTAACTCATTCCGGAAAAATGTTAAAACGTCTTGTTCATTTACCATATGCGATCTTTCTTATGTGCAATCGTGTTGTATTTTATAAGTGTTTTATAGCATATTTGAGCCAAATCGCTGGCAACCAATGTCCAGCCGAGCACTGGCAGGCTTCTGCCAACAAAGGCTCCCAGATTTGTAACATACTTCGGTTTTAAGGTGGTAATGCTCGCTTCTGTTAACGTCGGTAATCTTACTGGTAATGCTACGTTGAGATATTGACGCAAATACTTTGAAGCTATCGAGGTGCCTGCTGTCGTTCCGTAGGGTTTATTTCTGGTCTTTAATAGCGGTAATCCTAAAATGATACAACTCATCATTACAGCATCCTCTATACCGCCAAACTGCTCTTCGATCACATCTAATAGAATCCAGAAAAATAATTCACCAGCCGATATATTGCAAATTCCTTTATAGAAATATGTCCCATTGAGTTCCTCGACCGTATCCATACATGCCTTCATATCAGTATTTATTAATCACATATACCTTACGCCACTTCAGCTGATATGTTGATAAAAGCGACCTTTATAAATTCCTAATTTCTCCCCGGCGTAATTTACACATACGACAACAGATAATGATTTATTGATTTGAACAATTATTAATGAAACACGTTATTTATTATCCTTTTTTCTGAAGCAGCCTCGCAGAATGTTACTTCTTCTTTCAAACTCTCTTTTGCTTAGGATTTAACGGGCGTATGTTTCTCCCACGCCAGCAAAATCTGGCGTCGGGATTGGCATCCCGGTTAAACTTAATGGCGGCGTAAGCGCTTGTTGCGCCGTGCGTCTGGCTACATTCCAATGGTGGGCTGGACGGGGGCGTCGCAAGACGCGCCGGTGTCCATTAAGGCCGGTAATGCCAACTCCGTTCAGTCCTGCCACCCGGGAAATTGGCATTTCTCTGGCAGTGTCTTAATCACTTAATGGAAACTGTCATATGACCACCAGTAACACACTTTTCACGACCCCTTTCGACCACAATACCGACTTCACCGAACTTGCCGACAACTCCCAACGCTATTGCGAAGCGCTGGTGGAAGAGACCGATCCTGCAAGAAAAATAGCGCTCTGCGGTCGTCTTGCCTCAACTCTCGCCCTGCTCCGCCCGATGCTGCTGGAACCAATCCCTGAGCACTTAGAGGAACCTCTTACCGTCGATGTGTTTCCTGAACCTGAACCTGCATTCCACGCCGAGTCCGATCAACTCTGCCGCTACTGTGAGGAAATTACACAACTGCTGATAGCAGGCGTGCTCTCACCTGAATCTGCCCGTGTGATGGGGGATTTACTCTTTGAGCTGACGGGCTACTTTGCCGACCAGCTCACCGCCCCGCGCTGGCTGAGAACGGAAGCTGGCGTCGCGTTGCTGGGTTGAGTCTGGATTGCCGGGTGACGGCTTCGCCTTACCCGGCCTACATTCCCGTAGGCCCGTGCAAGCGTAGCGCCGCCGGGCATTAAGCCGCATGCCAGCCGAAGTGGAATCCACCTCGGAGAATTTACTCTTAGTCATACATCCCGCCTCCTTTCAGCCACCACTCGGGTAATATTTCCTGCAGACAAAATACACCTGCGCACAGTGCAAGGGTGCATTATCATTCATGTAGCAACCTCGCACCGGGATTTGCGATCGCCACCGGGTAACATGTATGAAGCATTGAATCCTCCGTTGAAAGGCTATTTTTCAATCCGGGTCAACAAACAATACAGGCTCGTTTTTCGCTGAACTGCGGGTAAAGCAGACGATCTCTACCTCTCTCCACACAAGTACACGCAACACAAGTGAGGCATCATCTATGACACTTCAGCAGGCACTCCGCAAACCCACCACGCCGGGCGACGTGTTGCAGTACGAGTACCTTGAACCGCTCAATCTTAAAATCAGTGATCTGGCGGAGATGCTTAATGTCCACCGCAACTCCATCAGCGCATTGGTCAATAACAATCGCAAGCTTACTGCCGATATGGCAATAAAACTGGCAAAAGCCTTTGATACCACTATTGAATTTTGGCTGAATTTACAACTGAACGTCGATATCTGGGAAGCGCAATCTAACTCCAGGACGCAGGAGGAATTAAGCCGTATAAAGACCGTTGCAGAAGTCATGGCTAAAAGGAAATCTGGTCAGCCGGATGTCGCCTGATCCAGCCACGCGCATTACCTTCGCCCAAAAGGGACTTCTTTAACCGCCCACTGTCCCGGCGTTTTACCGGTCCATGCTCTGAAAACCTCAATAAATGCGCTGACGCTGCTGTAACCGCACGACAGCGCGATCCACCCCACCGGTTTTCCCGCCGCGAGCCACTCCATTGCCTGCATAACGCGCGCCAGCTGCCGCCAGTTGACGAAGTTCATGCCGGTCCCGGCACGAAACCGACGGTTGAACGTACGCACGCTCATCCCCGCCTGGCGGGCATGGTCCTCAACCGTCTGGTTATCATCGACGAACTGCAGCAGATGCCTGACCACGTGCTTCAGGCGCGGATCTGTCGGTACAGGCAGGTAATAACGGACCTGTGGTGCCAGGGCAAGTTCATCCAGCAGCAGAGCGAGCTTTCGCGGATCGCCTTCACTTCCTCCCGCGCTTACACGCGAAAAGAGCGCATGCGTGAGATCGTCGGGTTCGAAAAGCGCAGGCGCACCGGGAAACGCAGCACACTGCTCAGGATCAAGGTAGATCGCGCAGCCTTCAACGGCGCTTTCCGCAAAGGCGGCGTGCTGCTGGCCGGGCGGGATCCAGCCGATATGTTTTGCCGGTACCACCGCACGCCCCTGCTGCGTCTCAATCACCAGCAGCCCTGTTTGAATGCGCCAGAGCTGGCCGGGATGATGACTGTGCCACGGAGTACGATAGCCGCCGGGATGACTGAGTATCTCAGTGCTGAACATCGCATTTGACCGAAAATCGTTATTCATCGACGTATTACAGAAACTGCGCCTTCCTCTGTCAAGGATAATGGTGGCTCACCCACACAAGGATCCATCATGCGTATTATCACATCCCTGCTCGACCCTGCAGAAAACAGCGCACAGCGCGAGAACATGGCCTGCCTGCTGACGGGTCTCTTTACAGGCGAAATCGATCCGGCAGAGGTATTCACTGCCGACTACCAGCAGTTCACAGACGGCCATGCGCTTGATTATCAGGGTTTTGTACAGCACCTGAACCACGTTCGCGCGCAGATCCGCGAGATCGCATTCACCGTGGAGGAGATAAGCTGCCAGAACCACCTTCTGGCAGACCGCCATATCGTGACGGTGACCTATCCGGAGGGTCATCAGGCCGTACTGGAGGTGTATATGTTTGCGGCGCTGCGTGAAGGGAAAATCTGGCGGATCCATGAGGTCACGCGAGCCCTCAGCGGCAATACATCAGACCGCGCGCTGGCCCACGCGACACAGTAACGTCACTCCGCCGGGTTCAGGGCGACGCTGTTATACACCCCGACATAGCGCACAAACTTGCCGATAAATACGCCCGCAAAGACGCCGCCGGAGACAATTGCCAGCGCGCTCATCGCGGGCTGCTGCAGGGTCTGGGGAGAGATGGCGCTCATGACGCCCAGCACATATTTCACCCCAAACGCCAGCATCATAAACGGTAGCGCCGTGTAATCAGCCTGACGGAACAGGGTGCGCGGCGCATCCGTACGCGTGACAACCGTCCGCTTAATCAGGAAATACCCCAGCGCCGCGCCGATAACGATCCCTGCGAACCACAGTGCTACCGTCACAAGGGTCAGCTGGCGATAGACCACCAGATCGTAGATATCCCAGACAAGAAAGATCCCTGGAATGATGGCAAGCCGCTCCAGGGTCACGGTCGCGGGCTTGCGGGCTTTTATGCCGCGAGAGAGAAGGAATAGAAACAGCACCCACACCCAGACGGGGGTGTGCGTCACAACACCGATCAGAAATTCAAACATGGAGATCACCATGAACGATCGCGGCTTTGCCGCCCTGAACGCCTGTTGCGCATAACGGCAGAACCACCGTTATGCGCAGGTCTTTTACAGCGATTTTTTCAGACGACGAACCGCCTCTTTCAGATCTTCATCCGTTGGCGTGACAAACGACATACGCAGCGTTGAAGGGTCTGGCTCATTGCAGTAGAAAAATTCGCCCGGTACAAAGACTACGCCATTACTTAACGTTTTTTCCAGCCAGCGGGTGGTGTTCATGCCGTTGTTCATTTTCGCCCATAGGAACATGCCGCCCTTTGGCTTGTGGAACGACATCACATCGCCCAGCTCAGCCTCCAGTTCCGTCGCGAAGGTCTGGAATTTCTGACGATAGGCCTCACGGATCATTTTAATCTGATCCGGCAGACGGCCGGTTTTCAGGTATTCGTAGGTCATCAGCTGCGACAGGGTGCTGGTGTGCAGGTCGGTGGTTTGCTTCAGATTCACCACCGCGCGCTTCAGCCACTCCGGCACCAGCACCCAGCCTACGCGCGTGCCCGGCGCGAGAATTTTAGAGAAGGTGGAGGTATACACCACGTTCTCTTCGTTACCGATAGCTTTGGCATGGGCAATTAACGGACGGAAGAGCTCATCGGTGTAGTTAATTTCGCTGTACGGATCGTCTTCGATGATCACGAAGTCATGGCGCTTCGAGAGTTCCACCAGCTTTTTACGACGCGCTTCAGAAAGCGTAACCCCGCCAGGGTTGCCGAAGGTCGGCACAATATAAACCGCTTTAATGGCTTTTTTGGCCACCAGTGCTTCGAGTTCGTCGACGATCATGCCGTCGCCATCAGTGCCTACGGATTCAAAATTCGCCTGCGCCAGGCCGAACACCTGCAGGGCAGCGAGATAGGTTGGGCGCTCGACAACGACGGTATCGCCGGGGTTAATCAACGCCCGCGCCAGCACGTCCAGGGACTGCTGCGAACCGGATGTCACTACCACGTCATCGGCTTTACAGGCAATGCCGCGCCCTTCACAGATGCGCTGAATTTCTTCGCGCAGTCCCGGCACGCCTTCGGTCAGACCGTACTGAAAGGCTTCGCCAAAATGCTGTGAGAGTACGGCATCCGCGGCCATTTTCAGGCCTTCGTGATCGAATAAGGCCGGGTTAGGGATCCCCCCGCCCAGCGAAATAACGCCTGCCATTTTGCTATGTTTTAATAATTCACGGATGGCAGATGATTGCAGGCCCTGCGCACTGCTGGCGAGTTTATTCACAGACATTGTTTGCTTACCTTCTTTTTTTATAGTGTGCCCAATCTTAGCAGAATATGAGCGATAAATTCCGTAAGCTTAGGCAGCGGGCGTAAATCCTGGCGCCACAGCAGATGCACCGGCCTCGGCTGCGGGATGTAATTTTCCAGCACCCGCACCAGCCTGCCGCTTGCCAGCTCTTCCGCCACCAGCACTTCCGGCTGCAGCAACAGCCCCGCTCCGGCGCGTGCCGCCATCCGCAGCCCGTAACCGTCGTTGCATCTTAATACCGCATCCCGCTTCCAGCGCACCTCCCCTTCGACACCCGGTAGCCGCCACTCGTTGCGCTCAGTCCATACGCTGTGGGAGAGGCAAAGGTGATTCACCAGGTCGGCGGGCGTTTGTGGCGTGCCGTAGCGCGCCAGATAGTCCGGCGCGGCGCAGATCACCATCCGGTATGGGCAGAGATATTTCGCCACCAGATCGTCGTGATGAATATCCCCAATGCGAATGGCCAGATCGACACCCTCCTCAACCAGATCCACCATCCGGTTGGTGAGATCCAGCTCCACGCGCACGTCCGGGTAGCGCTGCAAAAACGTTGCGGTCAGCGGGGCAATAACGCAGCCCCCAAACGAGGTAGGTGCCGTCACGCGCAACGTACCGGCCGGTGCGGCGCGCAGACGCTCCACCGCGCTTTCGGCAATCGATACCTGCTCCAGCACCCGCTTTGCTTCGTCATAATAGACCCGTCCGGCGTCGGTCAAACTTTGCCGCCGCGTATTACGCTCCAGCAGACGGGTGCCGAGCTGCGATTCCAGCAATGCAATGTACTTCCCCACCATCACCGACGACATTTCCAGCCGGGATGCGGCACCGGTAAAGCTGCCGCTTTCCACGACGGCGATGAAGGTCTCCATGCCGCGAAGCTTATCCATATTCCAAACCTCTGGTTAGCAATCTTCTAACTTTAGCCCAGTTTATCCGGTTTTTAATTTATTAAAGAATGGAGGCTCACAACAGAAGGAGTCGGCTATGAAAATCGTCATTATTGGTGCCAGCGGTACAGTGGGTCGTGCGGTAAGTGAAGAGCTGAGTCGTCGCCACGAGGTGATCCGCGTGGGCCGCACGCAGGGTGACTATCAGGTGGATATTACCTCGCAGGCAAGCGTCCAGGCGCTGTTTGAAAAAATCGGCCCGGTGGATGCCATTGTCTCCGCCAGCGGCGGACTCTACTTTGGCCCGCTGGCCACCATGAAGGACAGTGACTTCAATCAGGGCTTACAGGATAAACTGCTCGGGCAGGTGCGCCTGGCGCTGACCGGCCAGCACTACCTGAACGAAGGCGGCTCTATCACCCTGATAAGCGGCATCGTGGCGCACGAGCCGATCGCTCAGGGCGTGAATGCCACCACGGTGAATGCGGCCCTGGAAGGGTTTGTGCGCGCTGCGGCCTGCGAGCTGCCGCGCGGGATCCGTATCAACCTGATTAGCCCGACGGTGCTCACCGAATCCGTCGAAACGTATGATGGCTTCTTCCCGGGCTTCGAAAGCGTGCCTGCCGCGACGGTGGCGCAAGCCTATCGCCGCAGCGTGGAAGGCGTGCAGAGCGGGCGGGTGTATAAGGTGGGCTACTGAGGCGCAGTGCACAGCAGTAAACTGCATTGTCGGGTGGCGGCTGCGCCTTACCCGACCTACGATTCAAATGTAGGCCGGGTAAGCGCAGCGCCACCCGGCTCTCTTTTAGCCCACCGTGCCCCAGACCAGATTGCCGTTGTGGAAGGTCGCGGTACGCGGGGAGATGCGCGCCACGGCTTCGGCGGAGCAGGAGGCGTCCACCAGCACAAAGCTGGCGTCGTCCTGCGCTTTCGGCCACACGCGCTCGCCTTTGTCGTTCAGCGGCAGCACGTCGCCGGTGGCAATACCTAATGCGCGAGAGAGTGTCTGCTCGTTCGGGCGGATGTAGAGCTGGGCATAAAGATTGGCTTTTTCCAGCATGTCCCCCAGACCGTATGGCGACCAGTGGTCGATCACGCTGTCGGTGCCCGTCATCACAAACACGCCTTTATCCCGCAACTGCTTCAGTGGCATATGCAACGTGCCAATCGGTACGGTGGAGGCGATGGTCACCTGCTGCGCCGCCATGCGGATGGCGATGTCATCCACCTGCTGTTCGTTAAGCGTCGCCAGCGCAAAGGCGTGACTGATGGTCAGTTTGCCCTTCAGCGCTGGCGTTTTTTCCACGGTTTCCACCATGTAATTCACCGCCGCCACGCCCGCCGGGCTGGTTTCATGCAGATGAATATCCACCCCTTTGTCGTAGTCCAGCGCAATCTGGAACATGGTGTCGAGGGATTTCTCCATCGCGCCGTCGACGTTGGTAGGATCCAGCCCGCCCACGTAGTGCGCCCCGGCCTGCATCGCCTCACGCATCAGCTTTTCGGAATTTGACAGCAGCAGCCCGTGCTGCGGGAAAGCGACGATTTCACAGTCAAAGCCGGGCTTGCGGCGCGATAAAACCGCCTGCAGGTTTTCCAGATTCTTCAGGCCGGAGGTCGGCTCGATATTGCAGTGGCTGCGGGCGATGGTAGAGCCTTTCGACTGGATGAGGTCGATCAGCTTTTCCGCCCGCGCCTGGGTGTACGGCTGCAGCTCCGGCAGCAGCTTCTGCTCAAGACGGATCATGTCCTGAATGGTGGTGCCCGCCGGGCGGTTGAGCGACCGCCATGGTCCGCCGTAAAAGGTTTTATCCAGGTGGATGTGCATATCGCGCATTGCCGGAAGCATCAGCTTGCCGCCCGCGTCATAGTGCGGCAGCGAGGCGGCCGCGTGGCTTTTATTGTCGCGCAGGGCGACGATCTTGCCGTCTTTAATCTCCAGCGTTTTCAGCTCGGTGCGGATACTTGTCGCCACGCTGCCGTCAAAGTTGAACCCGGCTTCAAGCAGCACGTTGTCCAGATAGTAATGTTTTGCGGTGATGGTCATCGGTTTACCGGTCTCGCAGAGTGGCTTTGCGGAATCAGCAGCATACGCGACGGATCCGGTCACGCCAAACAGCGCGCAGGCGGTGACCATTTTGCCGCTCTGGCTAATGAATTCACGGCGGCTTTTGTTCTCACTCATCTTATCTTCCTTCATTAACAATGTGGGTGCCGGTTTCCCCGCGCAGCGCGGCGGGCAGGCAGTCAGGCGAGGTGATGATCACGCGCTTGCCGCCGTGGTGTAAAAACGCCAGCGAGGCGACAATTTTGGGCAACATGCTGCCCGCCGGGAAATGTCCCTCTTCCATGTAGCGCGTCATCTGCGCCACGTTGACGGTGTCCAGTGCCTGCTGGCTCGGCTTGCCGAAGTTGATGCACACCTTCTCCACCCCGGTGGTGATAACCAGCACGTCGGCGCGGATCTCGCGCGCCAGCAGCGCGGTGGAGAGATCTTTATCAATCACCGCATCCACGCTCTGGTAATCGCCCTGCGCCGAGCGCACAACGGGGATCCCGCCGCCGCCCGCGCCGATCACCACAAAGCCTTTTTGCGTTAACGCTTTGATAGCCTCCGCTTCAACGATGCGCAGCGGCTGGGGTGACGCCACCACGCGGCGATAGCCCCGGCCTGAATCTTCAACAAAGTGCCAGTCCGGGTGCGCCTGCTGCAGTTCATCACGCTGCGCCTCACTGAAGAACGCGCCGATGGGTTTAGTCGGATGGCTGAAGCCGGGATCGTTTTTATCCACCTCCACCTGCGTGACGACCGTGACCGCTTTTTGCTCCCCGCGGGCAGCCAGGCGGTTGTTGAGCGCCTGCTGGATCAGATAGCCGATTCCTCCCTGCGTGTCCGCCACGCAGTTCGCCAGCGGCGTCAGCGGCAGCCCTTCCCGCTCGTGGGCGATTTCGGCGCGGCGCAGATCCAGCCCGACCTGAGGGCCGTTACCGTGGGTCAGCACGATGTCATAGTCCGAGGCCAGCATTTCCAGCACCGACTCTGCCACCGCTTTCACCGCCTGCGCCTGATGCTCAACCGACTGGCTGGCGTTGTCTTTGATAATGCTGTTGCCGCCAATGGCAACGACCATAAGCGCTTTCATACGTTTTCCTTCACAATCGGGCCGGGTTCGACGCTCGCCGTTTCGCGGCTATCCAGTACATGCTTCACCACAAACATACCGCCCATCATCAGGTAGGCCGTCACGAACATCAGCGAACTGCCTTCGGCAAAGCCCACTACCGGGGCGTGGATGACGCCAAACAGCGCCAGCAGCGCGCCCCCCGCGGCAGCGACAGCCCCGCGCAGCGGTTTGTTAATGATGGCAAAGATGGCGATACAGCCCCAGAGCATACTGGCCAACGGCGCGCCGTTGCCGAGATGCATCAACCCTTCGTAGTAGATCCCTTTGCTGTGCAGCACGTCGGTACCGATTTTCGCCGCACTTGTCCCGGCCGCGCCCATCACGCTGTTCATCATGGTCAGCGCCCAGTTGGCGATCCACGGGAACAGGCAGATGAAGATGACGGGGACCTCCACCTTCGGCGTTTCCCGCACCACCTGGTTGGCGGTGACGACGCCGATAAACACCAGAATCGGCACGATGGCGGTCATCGGAATGATGGCGAGCATAAACGCCCCCAGCCCGAACAGCGGCACAATAAACATGGTCACGCCGGAAGCCAGCGTGTAGCCGATGCTCGCCCCCATCGCTTTCCAGCCCGGATGGCCGACATAGACCGTGACCGGGAACGGGTTGCCCATCAGGCAACCAAGCATCGACGCCAGACCGTTCGCCAGCATCACTTTACGCGTCGGGTATTCGTCCCCCGCCGCGTGGGCGCTTTCGATGTTCTCCAGGTCAAAGATATAGTTCGCCAGGCCCAGCGGAACTGCCGAGGCAAGATACGGCAGCGCGTGCGGCAGCCCCTGCAGGAACCCTTCCACATGCACCTGCGGCGGGTTAAAGCCGAACGATGACATCGAGGCTTTAATCGCCTCCGGGCTTTGCAGGCCGGAGATCCACGCCAGGGCCGTGCCGGCAATCAGCAGCAGCAACCCTGTCGGGATGCGGGCAAAAATGGGCTTTTTACCGAACCAGTTGATGAAGATCAGCAGCAGGACGATGAACGACACGGTGGGCGCTTCGAACGCCTGCAGTATCGGGTTCATCGCCAGCAGCAGCAGGCCCAGGCCGGACAGGCACGACAGCAGTACGGTACGCGGGATCATCTTGCGGATGGTTTCCCCTAAAAACGAACCGCCCGCCAGGATCATCGCCTCAACAAAGCACCACACCAGGCCAATCTGAATGGCGAACTCCGCATCGCCCGTTTGCTGATACACCGGCATCAGGACCAGGAAGGTCACGGTAAAAATTGACGGCGCGCTGGGGCCGGACGGCAGCGCGGTCACATCCGTGCGCCCGGTCTGGCGCGCCATCTGCATGCCGAACCATGCGTAGCAAATACTCGCCGCCAGCACCGCCAGCCCGAAGGCGGGCGCAATGCGTCCATAAACAATCTCCTTCGGGATGCCGACGACAAAAATGAGCAACCCCATCATGGTCAGCAAATTGGTCAGGTTGTTGGTCATCAACCCGAAATAGGCCGCCCAGTCACCTCTTTTCCACTCCAGTTTCATGTTTTTCATGGATGCATGCCTTATAAAAAGTAGCGATCGCGGAAGGTCAACAGCGCCTTTTCAAAACAGCTAAACGGCGGGTGGACAATGCCCGCCCCAATCATGCCGATGCCCGCGTCTTTGTGGGCAATGGCGGTGTTGATGACCGGCAGAATGCCGCTGCCGGCGACTTTGGTGATGTCGATGGCGCTCGGGATGCCCATAAACGAGAGCAGCGGAATGGTGACGTTCGGGTTTTCGCCGAGGGTGATTTCACGCATCTGGCGGGAGAAGTCGATGGCTTCCTCCACCGTGCCGCCCACGAGGGCGACAATCGCCGGGGCCGTTGCCATCGCAAAGCCCCCGATGCCGTAGGTTTCGGTAATTGCGCTATCGCCAATGTCCAGCCCGGAATCTTCCGGCTTATAGCCCGCAAACATAGGGCCAATCACCTGCTGCGCCGGGCCGGTGAACCACTGTCCCGGCAGGCCGGAGATGCGCAGACCAAACTCGTAGCCGTTACGCGCCATGGTGGTGACCACGGTGCTGTATTCAATGCCGTGGGCGGCATCCAGCGCGGCCTTACACATCGCCATCCACGTCGGGCCGGAGAAGTAGTCGCTGCTGGCGACAAACTCAAACACCTCGCGCTGCTGCTCAACCGGGTAGCCCGCCTGAATCAGCCCCGGCGTCAGCGCCTGGATCAGGAGCGTGGTGCCCGCGTTGTTGCGGTTGTGGCACTCATCGCCCATGTGCAGCGCCTGGGCCAGCATCAGGCGCAGGTCGATTTCACCGATAATCTTCATGGCGTCGCGCAGCATCGGGCCGAGCACGTCGCGCATCCAGTTCAGACGGTCGATCACGCTCTGGTCGTTGGCGCCCATGCGCAGGATCTTCGCCATCTGTTCGCTAAGGTTGGTGAACGCGCGGTTGCCATAGGTTTTGTTCTCAACGATGTGCATAAACATCGACGCGGAGGTGACGCCCGCCATGGAGCCCACGCAGTCGTGCTCGTGGCACGGCGAGAAGGTGATCTCCCCGGAGGCCGCCAGCCTGGCCGCGTCCTCCAGATCCGTCGCCAGCCCTTCAAACACCAGCGCGCCGGTGACGGCACCTTTCATCGCTCCGCACATGTTTTCCCAGGCCACAGGCGGACCAGCATGCAGGATGGTAGTGTGGGTCATCCCCGGCACAACGTTAATCGCCTGGTCATAGCCCACCAGCACCGGATGAGACTGAATGATGCGCTCAAGAGCGAGTTGGTTGGCGGCGGCGATCTTCTCCGCCAGCGGTTTTTGTGCCAGCTGGTCGAGCGCCTCAACAACCTGCATATTGCCCTGCCCCGGCGGCGTCCAGTCGAGCTGGGTGACGGGTACGTGCTGTTTTTTGAGATCGTCACTGAACATCGCGATGCCGACGTTAATCACGTCCAGCGGCTGGTTAAATAAGGTAGTCATTATGCTTTCTCCCCTTTGCAGACAAATTCACGGGCCAGTAATCCGGTGTTGGTACTGCTGCTGGCCCAGATGACGCCGGCATCGGTGAGCCGCTGGCACTGCTGCGCCAGCTGCTGCGGATCCTGATCGGTACCCAGCACGTAGCCGAGGATCTCCAGCGGACGGTTATCGGCTTTCGCAATGGCCTGCGCCTCTTTGATGGCGTCGAGCATCACCCCGACCGGATCCTCGTGCGCGCCGAAGCCCAGCACGAAGTCCATCACAATCACCCCCACTTCCGGATCGCGCGCTTCCTGCAGCAGGCGGCTGATGCGGTTGGTCGGGTCGATCATCGGGTGCGGCTTGCCGTTGGTGAAATCGTCATCGCCAAAATCGAGGAAGGTATGGGCCTGGCTGACGTTGATATCGCGCAGGCGCTTCGCCGGATCCGGCTGAATGTTGCTGTAGACGTCGTCGAATTTTTCCAGCGCCGCGAACATCGCTTCATCGCACAGGGTGCCGCCGCAGAACAGGCCGCGAATGTATTTCTGCTGCGGGGTCAGGCGGGCGCGCACCGCTTCAATCAGCTGCCAGTTGAGCGGGTGCAGGTCCAGGGACGCTTTTTTGATGCCGGTAAGCAGGACGGCCTTCAGGGCCGCCTCTTTGGTGCCGCGCGCAAACTGCAGCCCGTCTTCATCTGCTGGCGGCTCATTGCGCCCAAGGAAACAGACGACAACGGGCTTGCGGCAGGCGCGCGCGCGGGCCAGCACTTTTTCGGCCACGGCGGGGGCCGGCGGCTTGGAGATCAGCGCAATCACCTCTGTGCCCTCGTCGGCCTCCAGCATCCCGATGGCGTCGAGCATCATCAGGCCGCCGATCTTCTCGCTGAGATCGCGCCCGCCGGTGCCAATCAGCTGCGATACGCCGCCGCCAAATTCATGGATGCGCACGCTCAGCTCCTGGCTGCCGGTACCGGATGCGCCGACAATCCCAATGGGCCCGCGGCGTACCGCGTTGGCAAAGCACAGCCCCGCGCCGTTGATAATGGCGGTGCCGCAGTCTGGCCCCATCATCAGCAAGCCTTTCTGGTGAGCCAGCTGCTTCAGCGCCAGCTCGTCGTCGAGCGACACGTTATCGGAGAACAGCATCACGTTAAGATCGTTTTCCAGCGCCTGACGCGCTTCACGGGCGGCAAAGGTTCCGTTGACCGAAATGACCGCAAGATTTGCATCAGGACGATGGGTTTTGGCGCTGGCAATCGTGGCGTAGCGTGCTTCATGAGCGCCCTGGCGTTCTTTACGCGTGAACAGCGCCTCAATCGCCGCCAGGGTTTCATCATTGGCCGCGTCGCCTTTAATCACGATCATCAGATCGCCGTTTTTAGCCTCATTTAATTCCGGCGTTAACAGTCCGAGGTTTTTTAAGACGCCTTTATTCATCTCCGTCGCCATGGCCACAAAGGCCTGCTCGACGCCCGGCAATTTATTGGCTTTGGTGGAAACGGACATTAATGAGACGGAGTCAAAATACGTGTTCTTTTTAATCACGATTTTCGTGGGCATTATTTTCTCCTGAGAGCGGATAAAAGGGGGCCGCCGTCGTGCGAAATACACGTCGGTAAAAATGCGTTTTTAATTACTGGCCAGCCGGAAAAGGCTGGCCGAATACGTTATGCGCCCGCCGCCAGCAGCAGGTCGGCTATCTCGTGGTAGCCTTTTTCACGCGCCAGTTCGAGCGGCGTTTTGCCGTATTTGTCGGTCATATGCGGGTTCGCGCCGTGTTCCAGCAGCAGCTTCACAATCTCCTGCTGCTTCGCTCCGCCGTCATTTAATACGATGGCTTCCAGCAGCGGCGTCCAGCCGACAAAGTTGGTGTGGTTGACGTTAATATCGGTTTTTTCCAACAACTCACGCACAATATCCACGTGCCCTTTTTCACTGGCAGGGGTAATGCCCACACCGCCGAAGCGGGTCAGGCGGTCGAGGTCCGGGTTCGCGGATAATATCAGCCGCAGGAGGGTGATATCGTTGGTCAGGCAGCTAATCAGGAAGGGGTTAAAACAGGTCTGGTCCTGTTTATCAATATCCGCGCCGGCATCAATTAATAAGGACACACAGGAATAATGTTTGTTCAGGCTGGCAAGAATAATAGCGGTTCTTTTCTGACGGTTGGTGGCGTTAATATCCACACCTTTCTCCAGACAGACTTTTAGCGCGTCGGCATTGCCCTGCTCTGCCGCCAGCAGAAATTCAGTAACGAGTTCGTTCTCAGACATAAAGACTCCCGATGATGTGTTGCTGATGACCTGAGAATAGCAACAGCCCTTTCAGAAAAGAATCCGCTTAAAAATCATTCATCGACAGTCAATTCATTGTTGAGTTAAATTCAATAGTTCAGCTAAAACGTGCGTCTGTGCAACCTTTTCCTTATGGCTGGCCGCTTTTTATCGCCGCAGACGGCATTCTTCTTATGGCTGATAAAGCCTTGCACTGCAAGGCTTGTAGCAAATCATCAGAACTGTGACCGGCGTCAAATACCGTGTTGCGAGGCTGTTAAAATATGTTCAAAACTGATGGCAACCTGGAGCCGTAATATGAATTCCATCTTTACTGAAGAGAATTTGCTGGCCTTCACGGCCGCGGCACGTTTCGGCAGCTTCAGCAAGGCGGCTGCCGAACTGGGCGTGACCACTTCGGCCATCAGTTACACCATTAAGCGGATGGAGACCGGACTGGACGTGGTGCTGTTTGTCCGCAACACGCGCAGCATTGAGCTGACCGAGTCCGGCTTTTACTTTTATCGCAAAGCGACCGACCTGCTGAATGATTTTCATGCCATCAAGCGCGGAATTGATACCATTTCTCAGGGCATCGAAGCGCGGGTGCGCATCTGTATTAATCAGCTGTTATACACCCCGCGCCATACCGCGCGGCTGCTGCAGGTGCTGAAAAAGCAGTTTCCTACCTGCCAGATCACCGTCACCACCGAGGTGTATAACGGCGTCTGGGACTCGATCATTAATAACCAGGCCAATATCGCCATTGGCGCACCGGACACGCTGCTCGATGGCGGCGGGATTGATTACACCGAGATCGGCGCCATCCGTTGGGTGTTTGCCATCGCGCCGGAACACCCGCTGGCCTTCGTCCCGGAACCGATAGCGGAGAGCCAGCTGCGCCTGTATCCCAACATCATGGTGGAAGATACGGCACATACCATTAACAAGAAGGTCGGCTGGCTGCTGCACGGACAGGAGGCGATTCTGGTGCCGGACTTTAATACCAAATGCCAGTGTCAGATCCTGGGGGAAGGGATAGGATTTTTGCCGGAATATATGGCGCGGGAAGCGGTGGAAGACGGGCTGTTGGTGACACGACGTATCAATAACCCGCGTCAGGACTCGCGCATGCTGCTCGCCACGCAGCATGCCGCAACCGGCCAGGTCACGCGCTGGATCAAACAGCAGTTTGGCCCACAGGGCGTGCTGACCGGGATCTACAGCGACTTACTCTGGCGCGCTTAGCTTTTGCTTTGTACCCAAAACGCGTGAATGAGGCCGGGGAAGTAGCCCAGCAGCGTCAGAAGAATGTTGATGATAAACGCCCAGCCAAACCCTTTGCCCAACAGAACGCCCAGCGGCGGCAACAGGATGGTAAAAACAATACGCCAAAAACCCATAAAAACTCCGTGCAAGCTAATCCATTGAAAATAATAAAAGAACACCCTCTAAGCGTAGTCAGTTTATCGGTCTGCGCCAGTTCCATGCCTCGCTTTTACCCTCTTTTACGCTTTTGACACTGGCTTAATGCCCGCAATTACTTTAGCATTACCTTAATTAAGTAAATGCTAAATTATCATGACTGAACTCGAACAGCTTCAGGCCAGCGCAGAGCAGGCCGCCACCCTTTTAAAAGCGATGAGCAATCCACGCAGGCTGCTGATCCTCTGCACACTCTGTGGCGCGCCGGGGACCAGCGCAGGCGAACTGGCCCGCGCGACCGGCCTTAGCGCCTCTGCCACGTCGCAGCATCTGGCGCGTATGCGTGAAGAGGGTCTGATCGACAGCACCCGCGACGCGCAGCGCATTCTCTATTTCATTAAAAACGATGCGGTGCATCAGCTCATCAGCACCCTGAAAACCGTTTATTGTCCGTAAGGAGCCGCCATGTCACTTCCTCTGATTTCACCTCAACAGGCCAGCGCGCGCGTCGCAGAAGGGGCAAAACTGATTGATATCCGTGATGCCGACGAATACGCCCGCGAGCATATTCCTGTCGCCCAGTCCGTGCCGCTGGATACCTTGCCTGCAGGGCTTAAAGCCGGGGCCGGTGACACGATAATTTTCCACTGCCAGTCCGGTGCCCGGACCTCGGGGAATGCCGATCGCCTTGCCCGGGCAGCCTCGCCCGCTCAGGCATTTGTGATCGAAGGGGGGATTCAGGGCTGGAAGCAGGCCGGGCTGCAGACCGTCGAAGACAGATCCCAGCCGCTGCCGCTGATGCGTCAGGTGCAGATTGCCGCCGGGCTGCTCATTCTGTGCGGCGTGGTGCTGGGCTATAGCGTCTCCGGCGGCTTTTTCCTGCTCAGCGGTTTTGTCGGAGCCGGGCTGCTGTTCGCCGGTGTGACGGGCTTTTGCGGTATGGCGAGACTGCTCAGGGTGATGCCCTGGAACCGGCGTACCTCGTAATCCGTCATCGGTGAAATACGCTGTACCCGACGTCATACGTGGGCTAAGGTGAAGATCGCTAAAACGATGAGGAGGTTCTATGTTTGCTGTCGGTGATTATGTACAACCGCGTCAGGGCGGGCCAAAACTGAAAGTGCTCGACGTGAAGGGGGATAGCATTGTGGCGGTGCAGGCCAGCAATGAAGAGGGTGAGAAATTTACCCTGAAAGCAGCAGAGGTCGTGCTGTATAGCGAAGAAGGTGATTTCGGCGTCTGCTAAACAGACATCCGGGCGGACGCTTCCGCCCGGCTCACGGATTAGATCAGAAAATCATCCAGTGATTTACCGTTAGCCAGCGCGCTGGCAATAGGCTTCGGCGTGCGGCCCTGGCCGGTCCACGTTTTCTCTTCACCGTTCTGGTCAATAAAGCGATATTTCGCTTCACGCGGTTTACGTTTTTTCACCGTTTTACCCGCCAGCGCCCGTTCAGAGTTCAGCAGTTCGGTTGGAGAAATACCATCGGCTTTCATCAGTTCCAGCAGGGCATTAATTTTTTCCTGCTGCTCAGCGCGCTGCTGTTCTAATTCCGCCAGCTCACTACGTTTCTCTTCGGCAACGACCCTGACCTTTTCCAGCATTTCCTCAAGAACGTCCAGGGATAATTCACGCGCCATGGCGCGCAGAGTTCGGATATTATTAAGATTCTGTAACGTCAAAGACATATTATTTGAAAACCTTTTCTTTGGGGTAAATAGATAAATCACCGAAAGAATAATTCATTTCAGTGAAAATATCTACCCACGGGTCCGCTCTGTCAATAATGCCAATACCTTTATATGTCACCCTTTATATTATCATATCCGGTTTGCGGGTTATGTTTTCATTGACCTCTGACCCACTATAAATGGTCAACCTTAAGCCAAATTACAGCATTCCGTGCCACCCGGAACGACACTTATACACACGTCAGCACCACCACCAATAACCAATTGTTTTTAAATAAAAAAATATTAAGCGGGACAGATTATAACGAACCGGTCAAAAAACAATCATTTTTAGAGAATTTTGTGGACAAAACGCGATTAAATAAAAATTAATCACTAGTTGTTAGTTCAAACACAGAGATATACGCTATACACGTCAAACAAACCAACCTAAAGCACTATACGCTGCGGGAAAATCGTTTCTTTTGTGTTCTTCTCAAGGAGTTCAGCCATGTTCTCACCGCAATCACGCCTGCGCCATGCGGTAGCGGATACTTTCGCGATGGTTGTCTACTGTTCCGTCGTGAACATGCTGATTGAAATATTCCTCTCCGGAATGACCTTTGAGCAGTCACTTTCCTCTCGTCTGGTGGCAATCCCGGTCAATATTATTATTGCCTGGCCTTACGGTTTATACCGCGATGCGGTAATGCGTCTTGCGCGGCGACTCAGCCCCGCAGGCTGGGTGAAAAACCTGGCAGACGTTCTGGCGTATGTGACCTTCCAGTCTCCAGTTTACGTGGCCATTCTGCTGGCGGTGGGCGCGGACTGGCACCAGATCGCGGCGGCGGTCAGCTCAAATATTGTGATTTCAATGCTGATGGGGGCGGTGTATGGCTATTTTCTCGACTACTGTCGCCGCCTGTTTAGGGTCAGCCAGTACAGCCAGGCAAAAGCGTGATGTGAAGCGACTGGCGCACGCCAGTCGCAAGTTTACTGTACGTCGCCAAACAGGCCTTTCAAAAACCGTTCCAGCGCCATACGCGAGCTGAAGCCATGCGGAATACCATAATGCTCATGCGTCTCGCCGCCTAAATAGAGCGGGAATTGCTGATAATGATCGCAGGTTTTAATATCCGAGGCTGGCTCAGCAAATGACAAACTTCTGTCTTTCAGCGTCGGGTGAATAATGAGAGCGGTACGTCCCATTCTTGCTTCACGATTAACGTAAACGTAATTCTCGCCGCGGCGATAACCATACGCTTTTGGTGTCACCTCATCCATGGTGAATCCCTCTTTTTCAAGAACGCGCGCCACCTCATCAGGTCGTAAATACATATCTTTTCCTCGTTATCTTTTCCTGCCCGGCAACCTTACAGTATTCAGCATTAGCAGGGCTTTCAGAATAGTCCATAAACTGCCGGATAACGCGTGATGCGCTTCAGATATTAAATTTCTGAACTAAACTGAACGGGAACACAAGATTACGGAGGAACGTATGTTTAACAGACCGAACCGAAACGATATTAATGACGACGCGCAGGATATTCGTAATGATGTCAGCCAATTAGCGGATTCGCTGGAAGAGGTGCTGAAATCCTGGGGAAGTGGCGCGAAGGACGAAGCGGATGCGGCTAAACGTAAGGCTCAGTCTCTGCTCCGTGAAACCCGTGCGCGTCTGAACGGACGTACCCGTACGACTCAGGCGGCCTGCGATGCGGTCAGCTGCGCAACCACCTTCGTGCGCGAGAAACCGCTCTGCACGCTGGGCACGGTGGCGGCAGTCGGGATCTTCGTCGGAGCCCTGCTTAGCCTGCGTAAATAACGCCTTGTGAGTTGTTTTTCTGCCCCGGTGGCCAGCGGCTACCGGGGCTTTTCTTTGCCCGAACGCCTGAAAAACCCGTACAGTCCGCCCTGCCCCGCTGTGCTCATCACAGGGGCGATATCAATCTAAATTTCCCATATCTTGTATGGTTGAAAGTTAAGACAACTACATCTAGTATTCCTTTTAGCAAGAGACACACAACCTGACGCGATGATTCGCGCCGCTCTCTCATTTTAAATGGAAATACGAATCATGAGCATTATTATTTACACACGTAACGATTGTGTTCAGTGCCACGCCACAAAACGTGCGATGGAAAGCCGTGGGGTGGCTTTTGAAATGGTGAATATTGACCAGCAGCCCGAGGCCGCCGACACCCTGCGCGCGCAGGGGTTCCGTCAGCTTCCGGTCGTTGTCGCCGGGGAGCTTAGCTGGTCTGGTTTCCGCCCGGACATGATCAACCGCCTGAGCGCGCAGGCCGTCCGGGCATGAGTGGGCTGGTTTTCTTCTCCAGCAGCTCGGAAAACACGCTTCGTTTTATTGAGCGCGTCGGGCTGCCTGCGGTGCGCATTCCGCTCAACGAGCGGGAGCGCATCCGGGTAGAGGAACCGTACATTCTGGTAGTGCCGAGCTATGGCGGCGGCGGCACGGCGGGGGCCGTTCCCCGTCAGGTGATCCGCTTTCTCAACGATCCTCATAACCGCGGGCTGATCCGCGGCGTGATTGCGGCGGGCAACCGCAATTTCGGCGATGCCTTTGGCCGCGCCGGGGATGTCATCTCTCAAAAATGCGGCGTGCCGTATCTCTATCGCTTCGAGCTCATGGGGACACAACAGGACGTCGAAAACGTGCGTAAAGGAGTGAACGAATTTTGGCAACGACAACCGCAGAACGGGTAATTCAGGCGACGCCGGATTACCACGCATTAAACGCAATGCTTAACCTCTACGATCGTCAGGGGCGCATTCAGTTCGGGAAAGATCGCGAGGCGGTGGACGCCTTTTTTGCCGCCCATGTGCGGCCCAACAGCGTGACCTTTGCGAGCCAGAATGAGCGCCTCGACTATCTGATCAAAGAGGGCTACTACGACGCACGCGTCCTGTCCCGCTATCAACGCCCCTTCGTTGTGAAGCTTTTTGAACGCGCGCACGCCAGCGGTTTTCGTTTCCAGACCTTCCTTGGTGCATGGAAGTACTACACCAGCTACACCCTGAAAACCTTTGACGGTAAACGCTACCTGGAAAGCTTTGAAGATCGCGTAGTGATGGTGGCGTTGACGCTGGCGCAGGGTGATGAAGCGCTGGCGCAACGGCTAAGCGATGAGATCCTCTCCGGGCGCTTCCAGCCCGCCACGCCAACCTTCCTCAACTGCGGCAAGGCCCAGCGCGGCGAGCTGGTCTCCTGCTTCCTGCTGCGCATTGAAGACAATATGGAGTCAATTGGCCGCGCGGTGAATTCAGCGCTACAGCTTTCCAAACGTGGCGGCGGCGTGGCGTTTTTGCTCTCTAACCTGCGTGAAGCCGGGGCGCCGATCAAGCGCATCGAAAACCAGTCCTCCGGGGTGATCCCGGTGATGAAGATGCTGGAAGATGCCTTCTCCTATGCCAACCAGCTTGGCGCGCGTCAGGGTGCAGGCGCGGTTTACCTGCATGCGCACCATCCGGATATTCTGCGGTTTCTGGATACCAAACGCGAAAACGCCGACGAAAAAATCCGTATCAAAACCCTGTCGCTGGGGGTGGTGATCCCGGATATCACCTTCCGGCTTGCCAAAGAGAATGCTGAGATGGCGCTCTTCTCGCCGTATGACATCGAGCGAATTTACGGCAAAGCCTTTGGCGATGTGGCCATCAGCGAGCGCTACGACGAACTGGTGGCCGACGATCGTATTCGCAAAAAATATATCAACGCCCGCGATTTCTTCCAGCGGCTTGCCGAAATTCAGTTTGAGTCCGGCTATCCGTACATCATGTACGAGGACACGGTGAACCGCGCCAACCCGATTGCCGGGCGCATCAACATGAGCAACCTGTGCTCGGAGATTTTGCAGGTCAACAGCGCGTCAACCTACGATGAGAACCTCGACTACGCGGAGATCGGCAAGGATATCTCCTGTAACCTCGGGTCGCTGAATATTGCCCATACCATGGATTCCCCCGACTTTGGCCGCACGGTGGAGACGGCCATTCGCGGCCTGACGGCGGTGTCGGACATGAGCCACATCCGCAGCGTGCCGTCCATTGAAGCAGGTAACGCCGCGTCGCACGCTATCGGACTTGGGCAGATGAACCTGCACGGCTATCTGGCGCGGGAAGGCATTGCCTACGGCAGCCCGGAAGCGCTGGATTTCACCAATCTCTATTTTTACACCATCACCTGGCATGCGCTGCACACCTCGATGATGCTGGCGCGCGAGCGTAACCAGCGCTTCGCGGGCTTTGAGCACTCCCGCTACGCCAGCGGGGAGTATTTCAGCCAATACCTGGAAGGCGACTGGCAGCCGAAAACAGCGCGAGTGCGTGAGCTGTTTGCCCGCGCCGGGATCGTCCTGCCGACGCGCGAAATGTGGCAGCAGTTGCGAGATGACGTGATGCGTTACGGCATCTATAACCAGAACCTGCAGGCGGTGCCGCCAACCGGGTCTATCTCCTACATCAACCACGCCACGTCGAGCATTCACCCGATTGTGTCAAAAATAGAGATCCGCAAGGAAGGCAAAACCGGGCGCGTTTACTATCCTGCCCCGTTTATGACCAATGAGAACCTGGCGCTGTATCAGGACGCGTACGAGATCGGCCCGGAGAAAATCATCGATACCTACGCCGAGGCGACAAAACATGTGGATCAGGGGCTGTCGCTGACGCTCTTCTTCCCGGACACCGCCACCACGCGAGATATCAATAAAGCGCAGATCTACGCCTGGAAAAAAGGCATTAAAACGCTCTACTACATTCGCCTGCGCCAGCTTGCGCTGGAAGGCACCGAAATTGAAGGCTGCGTGTCCTGCGCGCTGTAAGGAGAAAGGATGAAACTATCACGCGTGAGCGCCGTTAACTGGAACAAAATCCAGGACGACAAAGATCTGGAAGTGTGGAACCGGCTGACCAGCAACTTCTGGCTACCGGAAAAGGTCCCGCTCTCCAACGATATTCCGGCCTGGCAAACGCTAAGCCACGCCGAACAGCAGCTGACGATCCGCGTCTTTACCGGTCTGACGCTGCTGGACACCATCCAGAATACCGTCGGCGCACCCGCCCTGATGCATGATGCGCTGACGCCTCACGAAGAGGCGGTGATGTCCAACATCAGCTTTATGGAGGCGGTGCACGCCCGCTCCTACAGCTCGATATTCTCCACGCTGTGCCAGACCAAAGATGTGGATGCCGCGTACCGCTGGAGTGAGGAGAGCGAGTCATTGCAGCGCAAGGCCCGTCTGGTGCTGGACTATTATCAGGCTGATGAGCCGCTGAAGAAGAAAATCGCCAGCGTGTTCCTGGAATCTTTCCTCTTCTATTCCGGCTTCTGGCTGCCGATGTACTGGTCGAGCCGCGGCAAGCTGACCAACACCGCCGATTTGATTCGCCTTATCATCCGCGATGAAGCGGTACACGGGTATTACATCGGCTATAAATATCAGAAAGGACTTGAGAAAGTCAGCGAGACGAAGCGTGAGGAACTCAAAGGGTTTGCGCTCGATTTGCTGATGGATCTGTACGACAACGAGCTGAGCTATACCGAGGAACTGTACGCCGGTACCGGCTGGGAGGAGGACGTGAAGGCCTTCCTCTGCTACAACGCCAACAAGGCGCTGATGAACCTGGGGTACGACGCGATGTTCCCGCCGGAGATGGCGGAGGTCAACCCGGCGATTCTGTCCGCGCTGTCGCCCAACGCCGACGAAAACCACGATTTCTTCTCGGGATCTGGCTCATCGTACGTGATGGGTAAAGCGGTGGAAACGGAGGACGAAGACTGGGATTTTTAATGAACGCTAACGTTCGTTAATTTAATATAAACCCAACATTTTTCTCTCGAATATTTACAAAGCGACTACACTGTCATTTCCACGTCATATTCGCCTGAATCGTCATGTTCAGGCGAAATTCCCCGATGCCGCAGCAAAAAATTGAGAAAAATTCAAACCACGCTCAGCCCTTTACTCATGGGAAATTCAGCCGTTTCGCTGACCTGAAAATTCACGTCATAAGCAAACACAGGGTTGTCTCAGATTCTCAGTATGTTAGGGTTATGCCCGTTAACAATTTACCATGGTAATCATATCGACATAAACAAATAACAGGACACTCTCTATTGCATGGCAATTAAATTAGAAGTGAAAAATCTTTATAAGGTATTTGGCGAGCATCCACAGCGCGCATTCAAATATATTGAGAAAGGCCTTTCGAAAGAGCAAATTCTGGAAAAAACCGGGCTATCGCTTGGCGTGAAAAACGCCAGTCTGGCCATTGAAGAAGGCGAGATTTTTGTCATCATGGGATTATCCGGTTCGGGTAAATCCACTATGGTTCGCCTTCTCAATCGCCTGATTGAACCCACCCGCGGGCAGGTGCTGATTGACGGCGTGGATATCGCCAGAATATCCGACGCTGAGCTTCGCGAGGTGCGCAGAAAGAAGATTGCGATGGTGTTCCAGTCATTCGCGCTGATGCCGCACATGACGGTGCTGGATAATACCGCCTTTGGCATGGAATTAGCCGGTACGCCCGCTCAGGAACGTCAGGAAAAAGCCCTTGATGCGCTGCGTCAGGTCGGGCTGGAGAATTATGCCCATGCGTACCCGGATGAACTTTCCGGCGGCATGCGCCAGCGCGTAGGATTAGCCCGCGCATTAGCCATTAATCCGGATATTTTATTAATGGATGAAGCCTTCTCGGCTCTCGACCCATTAATTCGCACCGAGATGCAGGATGAGCTGGTAAAATTACAGGCGAAACATCAGCGCACCATTGTTTTTATTTCTCACGATCTGGATGAAGCCATGCGAATTGGCGACCGTATTGCCATTATGCAAAATGGTGAAGTGGTGCAGGTCGGCACGCCGGATGAAATTCTCAATAATCCGGCCAATGATTATGTGCGCACCTTCTTCCGCGGCGTGGATATTAGCCAGGTCTTTAGCGCCAAAGATATTGCCCGCAGAACGCCCAACGGCATTATCCGTAAAACGCCCGGTTTTGGCCCGCGCTCGGCCCTCAAGCTGCTGCAGGACGAAGACCGTGAATACGGTTATCTGGTTGAACGCGGCAATAAATTTGTTGGCGTTGTCTCCATTGACTCTCTGAAAACCGCCCTTGGCGAAAACCAGGGAATCGATGCGGCGTTAATTGACGCTCCGCTTGCCGTGGACGCCGAAACGCCGCTCAGCGAGTTGCTCTCTCACGTCGGCCAGGCGCCATGCGCCGTGCCGGTCGTGGGTGAGGAACAACAGTACGTCGGCATCATCTCAAAACGCATGTTGCTGCAGGCTTTAGATCGCGAGGGGGCAAACAATGACCGATCAATCTAACCCGTGGGGTACCACTGAAGCCGCGGACAGCGCGGCGCAATCCGCCGATGCGTGGGGCTCCACGCCAGCCCCTGCCGACGGTGGGGGTGCGGCAGACTGGCTGAACAGCGCGCCCGCGCCTGCGCCAGAGCATTTCAATATTATGGATCCGTTCCACAAGACGCTGATCCCGCTGGACAGCTGGGTCACGGATGGGATCGACTGGGTGGTCACTCACTTCCGCCCGCTCTTCCAGGGGATCCGCATCCCGGTGGATTACATCCTTAACGGCTTCCAGCAGCTGATGCTGGGCATGCCAGCGCCGGTGGCGATTGTGCTGTTTTCCCTGATCGCCTGGCAGTTTGGCAGCGCGGGGATGGGGATCGCCACGCTGATCTCATTGATTGCGATCGGTGCCATCGGGGCCTGGTCACAGGCGATGATCACTCTGGCGCTGGTGCTGACCGCCCTGCTCTTCTGCATTGTTATCGGCCTGCCGATGGGGATCTGGCTGGCGCGCAGCCCGAGGGCGGCGAAGATCATTCGTCCCCTGCTGGATGCGATGCAGACCACGCCGGCGTTCGTCTATCTGGTACCTATCGTCATGCTGTTCGGCATCGGCAACGTGCCGGGGGTCGTGGTGACCATTATCTTCGCCCTGCCGCCGATTATTCGTCTGACCATTCTGGGCATTAACCAGGTCCCTGCGGATCTGATCGAAGCGTCACGCTCGTTTGGCGCCAGCCCGCGTCAGATGCTGTTTAAGGTTCAGCTCCCGCTGGCGATGCCGACCATCATGGCAGGCGTTAACCAGACGCTGATGCTGGCGCTGTCGATGGTGGTCATTGCCTCGATGATTGCCGTTGGCGGTCTCGGTCAGATGGTGCTGCGCGGCATTGGCCGTCTCGACATGGGGCTGGCTACCGTTGGTGGCGTCGGGATTGTGATCCTCGCCATTATTCTTGACCGCCTGACCCAGGCCGTCGGTCGTGATTCACGCAGTCGCGGCAACCGTCGCTGGTACACCACCGGCCCCGTCGGGTTACTCACCCGCCCATTCATTAAATAAGGAACAACGATGCGACAGAGCGTACTTTTTGCCACAGCGTTTGCCACCCTTGTCTCCACCAGCGCATTCGCCGCTAACCTGCCGGGCAAAGGCATTACCGTGCAGCCGGTGCAGAGCACCATTTCGGAAGAGAGCTTCCAGACCCTGCTGGTCAGCCGCGCGCTGGAGAAACTGGGCTACACGGTTAACACGCCGAGCGAAGTGGATTACAACGTCGGCTACACCTCGATTGCCTCCGGTGATGCCACCTTTACCGCCGTAAACTGGCAGCCGCTGCACGACGATATGTATGCCGCCGCCGGTGGCGATAAGAAATTCTACCGCGAAGGCACCTTTGTAACCGGTGCGGCCCAGGGTTATCTGATCGACAAGAAAACCGCCGACCAGTATCACATCACCAATATTGCGCAGCTGAAAGATCCGCAGATCGCGAAGCTGTTCGACACCAACGGCGACGGTAAAGCCGACATGATGGGCTGCTCGCCGGGCTGGGGCTGTGAAGCGGTGATTAACCACCAGAACAAAGCGTTTGATCTGGCGAAAACGGTCGAGGTGAGCCACGGCAACTATTCGGCGATGATGGCCGACACCATCGCCCGCTTCAAAGAGGGCAAACCGGTGATCTATTACACCTGGACGCCATACTGGGTGAGCGACGTGCTGAAGCCGGGTAAAGACGTGGTGTGGTTGCAGGTGCCATTCTCCTCCCTGCCGGGCGAGCAAAAGGATATCGACACTAAACTGCCGAACGGCATGAACTACGGTTTCCCGGTGAACACCATGCACATCGTCGCCAACAAAGCCTGGGCGGAAAAAAACCCGGCGGCGGCGAAGCTGTTCTCCGTGATGAAGCTGCCGCTGGCGGACATTAACGCCCAGAACGCAATGATGCATGCGGGCAAATCCTCTGAGGCGGATGTGAAAGGTCACGTGGACGGCTGGATCAAAGCCCACCAGCAGCAGTTTGACGGCTGGGTGAAAGAGGCGCTTGCGGCGCAGAAGTAAAAACACAGACCGGCCCCCCTCACCCTCTCCCCTTTGGGGTGAGGGGCCCAAACCGCACAATCCATCACGTAACAATCCTCCACTATTCACAATCATTAGCTATTATGGTTTCCGGAAAAATAATCACTTCACTAACGATTCCTGAAACTAATGACCAAAACAACTCAAGGGCTTAGCCCCGCACTCATCCTTTTAATGTCCGTGGCAACGGGTCTGGCGGTCGCCAGTAACTACTACGCACAACCTCTTCTCGACACCATCGCCCGCGCGTTCAACCTCTCAGCCAGCTCCGCAGGCTTTATTGTTACGGCCGCGCAGCTCGGCTATGCCGCCGGGCTGCTGTTCCTGGTGCCGCTGGGCGATATGTTTGAACGCCGGATGCTGATTGTCTCAATGACCCTGCTGGCCGCCGGCGGGATGCTGATCACCGCCAGCAGCCAGTCGCTGACGATGATGATCGTCGGTACCGCGCTTACGGGGCTGTTCTCCGTGGTGGCACAAATTCTGGTGCCTCTCGCGGCGACCCTCGCCTCCCCGGAAAAACGCGGCAAGGTGGTGGGTACCATCATGAGCGGCCTGCTGCTGGGGATTTTGCTGGCGCGTACCGTTGCAGGACTGCTGGCAAGCCTCGGCGGCTGGCGCACCGTTTACTGGGTGGCGAGCGTCCTGATGGTCGTTATGGCGCTGGCGCTGTGGCGCGGGCTGCCGAAGGTGAAACAGGAGAACCACCTGAACTATCCGCAGCTGCTGGCCTCCGTGTTTAGCCTGTTCACGCAGGATAAACTTCTGCGCACCCGCGCCCTGCTCGGCTGTTTCACCTTCGCTAACTTCAGCATTCTGTGGACGTCGATGGCGTTTCTGCTTGCCGCCCCGCCGTTCAATTATTCCGAAGGGGTGATTGGTCTGTTCGGTCTGGCCGGTGCCGCTGGCGCGCTGGGCGCGCGTCCCGCGGGCGGGCTGGCCGACAAGGGCAAATCTCACCTGACCACCTCCGCAGGGCTGATTTTACTCCTGCTCTCCTGGGCGGCAATCTGGTACGGGCATGTGTCGGTGCTGGCGCTGATCGTCGGTATTCTGGTGCTCGATCTCACCGTGCAGGGCGTTCATATCACCAATCAGACCGTGATTTACCGCGTGAAGCCAGAGGCGCGTAACCGCCTCACGGCCGGATACATGACCAGCTACTTTATTGGCGGCGCAGCGGGTTCGCTCATTTCCGCCTCGGCGTGGCAGCATGCCGGCTGGTCCGGCGTGTGTGGGATTGGCGCCATCGTTGCCGCACTCAACCTGGTGGTCTGGTGGCGCGGTTACCATCGCCAGGAGGCAATTCATTAAGTTTTACATTGCGTTGGGCCTCTTAGGGTGTAAAGAGGCCCCTCAGTCTGTTAATGTAAACGTAATCATTTATCCCAGAAATTTTAATGTGGGTGACATATTTACAATCGGCATGAACAGTTCAGACCCCCGTCCTCACATCCTCTCTTCAGCGGGTTCACACCCTACCCTTTCTGTGCTCACCGGGTCACGGACTTACCCGGCGCTTTCTGATGGTGACATTAATTTGGCGGATATAACCGCACAAATAATTCATTTACATTATTTGTCACCGTCGTTACTATATCGGCTGTAATTAATGAGGTTATGCCCAAATGGATAGTTCGTTTACGCCCATTGAACAAATGCTTAAATTCCGCGCCAGTCGCCATGAGGACTTCCCGTACCAGGAAATCCTGCTGACTCGCCTGTGCATGCACATGCAGGGTAAGCTACTGGAAAACCGTAATAAAATGCTGAAAGCTCAAGGGATTAACGAGACGTTGTTTATGGCGTTGATTACGCTGGAGTCTCAGGAAAACCACAGCATTCAGCCTTCCGAATTGAGCTGCGCGCTGGGCTCCTCCCGTACCAATGCGACCCGTATTGCCGATGAGCTTGAAAAGCGTGGCTGGATTGAACGCCGTGAAAGCGACAACGATCGCCGCTGCCTGCATCTGCAACTGACCGACAAAGGTCACCAGTTCCTGCGTGAGGTGCTGCCACCTCAGCACAATTGCCTGCACAAACTGTGGTCCGCCCTCAGCGCTGCCGAGCGCGACCAGCTTGAGCACATCACTCGCAAGCTGCTCACCCGTCTGGACCAGATGGATGAAGACGGCGCCGTTCTTGAGGCGCTGCGCTAACGCGACGACACGCTCAACAATCCAGATTCACAAGAAAACCGACAGGCCAGCACGTCACACTGCTGGCCTTTCTGACAACAGGTCGGCTCAGCCGATGTGAAAATAAGAAGATCGTGGAGAACAACAATGAGCGCAAATGCGGAGAGCACTACCCCGCAGCAACCGGCCAATAAGAAAGGCAAACGTAAGAGCGCCCTTCTTCTGTTGACCTTGCTCTTTATCATTATTGCCGTGGCATATGGGATCTATTGGTTTTTAGTACTGCGTCATGCTGAGGAAACAGACGACGCTTACGTGGCAGGGAACCAGGTACAAATTATGGCGCAAGTGTCGGGCAGCGTGACGAAAGTCTGGGCTGACAATACCGACTTTGTGCAAAAAGGCGATGTGTTGGTGACCCTCGATCCGACCGACGCCCAGCAGGCATTTGAGAAAGCGAAGACCGCGCTGGCCTCCAGCGTCCGTCAGACCCGCCAGCTGATGATCAACAGCAAACAGCTGCAGGCCAACATCGATGTGCAGAAAACCGCACTCGCCCAGGCGCAGAGCGACCTGAACCGCCGCGTACCGCTCGGCAGCGCCAACCTGATTGGCCGTGAAGAGCTGCAGCACGCGCGTGACGCCGTTGCCAGCGCTCAGGCACAGCTGGATGTCGCCATTCAACAGTACAACGCCAACCAGGCGATGGTGCTGGGCACCAGCCTCGAAAATCAGCCAGCCGTACAGCAGGCCGCGACTGAAGTCCGCAACGCATGGCTTGCCCTGCAGCGTACCAAAATCGTCAGCCCGATGACCGGCTATGTCTCCCGCCGTTCCGTCCAGCCAGGGGCGCAGATTAGCCCTACCACCCCACTGATGGCGGTCGTGCCGGCGGACAATCTGTGGGTTGATGCCAACTTTAAAGAGACGCAGCTCGCCCATATGCGTATCGGCCAGACCGCGACGGTTGTCAGCGACATCTACGGCGATGACGTGAAATACACCGGGAAAGTGGTTGGTCTGGATATGGGGACCGGCAGCGCCTTCTCCCTGCTGCCCGCGCAGAACGCCACCGGTAACTGGATCAAAGTGGTTCAGCGTCTTCCTGTGCGTATCGAACTGGATGCCAAACAGCTGGCGGATCACCCGCTGCGTATCGGCCTCTCCACGCTTGTGACGGTCGACACCGCCAACCGCGACGGTCAGATCCTGGCAAGCCAGGTGCGTAGCAGCCCGGCGTATGAGAGTAACGCCCGTGAAATTAGCCTCGATCCGGTCAACAAGCTGATCGATGACATCGTGAAGGCAAACGCCGGTTAATCCGAAGGTGAGCGTTATGCAACAGCAAAAGCCGCAAAAACCGCTGGAGGGCGCGCAGCTGGTCATTATGACCATTGCACTGTCGCTGGCGACATTCATGCAGGTGCTGGACTCCACCATCGCAAACGTGGCCATCCCGACCATCGCCGGTAACCTTGGCTCGTCCCTGAGCCAGGGAACCTGGGTCATCACCTCGTTTGGGGTGGCGAACGCCATCTCCATTCCGATTACCGGCTGGCTGGCGAAGCGCGTCGGGGAAGTGAAGCTGTTCCTCTGGTCCACGGTGGCGTTTGTGCTGGCCTCCTGGGCCTGCGGCATGTCCAGCAGCCTGACGATGCTGATTTTCTTCCGCGTCATTCAGGGGATAGTCGCGGGGCCGCTGATCCCGCTCTCCCAGAGTTTGCTGTTGAGCAACTACCCTCCCGCAAAACGCTCCGTCGCGCTGGCGCTATGGTCGATGACCGTTATCGTCGCGCCTATCTGCGGACCGATTCTGGGTGGCTACATCAGCGATAACTACCACTGGGGCTGGATCTTCTTTATCAACGTCCCGATTGGTGCCGTCGTGGTGCTGATGACGCTGCAATCCCTGCGCGGCCGTGAAACGCGTACCGAGCAGCGGCGTATCGACAGCATCGGTCTGGCGCTGCTGATCCTCGGCATCGGCAGTCTGCAGATCATGCTCGACCGTGGTAAAGAGCTCGACTGGTTCAACTCGCAGGAAATTATCATCCTGACCATTGTCGCGGTGGTGTCGCTGAGCTTCCTGATTGTCTGGGAGCTGACGGACGAAAACCCGATAGTCGATCTCTCGCTCTTTAAGTCGCGAAACTTCACCATCGGCTGTCTGTGTATCAGCCTCGCCTATATGCTCTACTTCGGCGCGATTGTTCTGCTGCCGCAGCTGTTGCAGGAGGTGTATGGCTATACCGCAACCTGGGCGGGTCTGGCGTCCGCACCGGTCGGGGTGATCCCGGTCCTGCTGTCGCCGATTATTGGCCGCTTTGCCCACAAGCTCGACATGCGTCGGCTGGTAACCTTCAGCTTCATTATGTATGCGGTGTGCTTCTACTGGCGTGCGTATACCTTTGAGCCGGGAATGGACTTTGGCGCCTCTGCGTGGCCGCAGTTTATTCAGGGCTTCGCGGTTGCGTGCTTCTTTATGCCGCTGACCACCATCACGCTCTCTGGCCTGCCGCCTGAGCGTCTGGCGGCCGCGTCGAGCCTGTCGAACTTCACCCGTACGCTGGCGGGCTCCATCGGGACGTCGATCACCACCACGCTGTGGACAAACCGTGAATCGATGCACCACGCGCAGCTGACCGAAGCGGTGAATCCCTACAACCCGAATGCGCAGCAGATGTATAGCCAGCTTCAGGGAATGGGCATGACGGAGCAGCAGGCGTCCGGCTGGATTGCCCAGCAGATCACCAACCAGGGGCTGATTATCTCGGCTAACGAGATTTTCTGGATTTCGGCAGGGATCTTTATCGTCCTGCTGGGGCTGGTGTGGTTTGCCAGACCGCCGTTTGGTGCCGGTGGCGGGGGTGGCGGCGCGCATTAGTTCTCTGCGCGGGTTGCCGGGTAAGGCGTAGCCGCCACCCGGCAACCATCACCTCCCTGTCCAAAACGCGACAGCAATTGTCAGTTCCGATAAAGCAGCGCGCCTGAAATCCCTTCACGATAGTGAAAAGACAACAGGAGCGCATCATGCTGAACACCCCCGCCGACAAGTACCAGCCTTATCCCGCTATTTCGCTTCCCGACCGCCGCTGGCCGGAGCAACGCATTACCCGCGCGCCGCGCTGGCTCTCCACCGACTTACGCGACGGCAACCAGGCCCTTGCCGAGCCGATGGACAGCGCGCGCAAGCTGCAGTTCTGGGATCTGCTGCTGAGCTGCGGGTTTAAAGAGATCGAGGTCGCTTTCCCCTCCGCCTCGCAGACGGATTTCAACTTTGTCCGCCAGCTGATTGAAGAGAACCGCATTCCGGATGACGTCACGATTCAGGTGCTTACTCAGGCGCGGGAAGATCTCATCCATCGTACTTTTGAATCCCTGCGCGGCGCGAAGCAGGCCACCGTCCATCTGTATAACGCCACCGCTCCGCTGTTCCGCCGCCTGGTATTCGGCATGGAGAAAGGGCAAATCGTTGAGCTGGCGACGCGCGCCACGCGGCTCATCCGTAAGCTGTGCGAGGAAAACCCCGACACCCGCTGGCAGTATGAATACTCTCCGGAGACCTTCTGCTTTACCGAGCCGGAATTTGCGCTGGAAATTTGTGAAGCCGTGGCGGAGATCTGGCAGCCGTGCGACGAACGCCCGATGGTGATCAACTTACCCGCGACCGTCGAAGTGAGCACGCCGAACGTCTATGCCGATCAGATCGAGTATTTCTGTCGCCACTTTAGCCGCCGCCGCGATGTCTGCATCAGCGTGCATCCGCATAACGACCGCGGTACCGGCGTTGCCAGCGCCGAGCTGGCCGTGATGGCGGGCGCTGACCGCGTGGAGGGCTGTCTGTTCGGGAACGGGGAACGTACAGGCAACGTCTGCCTGGTGACGCTGGCGATGAACCTTTACAGCCAGGGTATTAGCCCGAATCTGGACTTTAGCGATATGAACCGGGTGGTGGAAGTGGTGGAAACCTGCAACCAGCTGCCGGTGCATCCGCGCCATCCGTGGGCTGGACGGCTGGCCTATACCGCCTTCTCCGGCTCGCACCAGGACGCCATCAAAAAAGGCTTTGATGCCCGCAGGCCAGGCGACCGCTGGGAGATGCCTTACCTGCCCGTGGACCCGCAGGATATCGGCTGCACCTACGAAGCGGTGATCCGCGTGAACAGCCAGTCAGGGAAAAGCGGCAGCGCGTGGCTTATCGAGCAGAATCATGGTCTGAAATTACCCCGCGCCCTGCAGCAGGATTTCAGCCAGCACGTACAGCAGGAAACCGACCGTCACGGAAAAGAGATGACGCAAAACGCGCTGTGGCAGTTGTTCCGCACCCGCTACGGCCTGGTGGCAACGCCGCCGTTTGCACTGCAATCCTATCGCAGCGATGGCCAGCAGGACGGCCAGCTGCGTTTGACAGCAAGCGTCACCACACAAGAGGGAACGCGCCAGCTCGAAGGTCAGGGTAACGGCCTGCTGTCCGCCGCCGCTCAGGGGTTAAGCCGCTGGGTCAACGCGCCGTTCGTGATAAAGGACTATCACGAACATTCGTTAGGCGAACGCAGCGACAGCCGTTCGGTGGCGTACATTCGCTGCCTGTTTCAGGACGGCAGCAGCCGCTGGGGCGTGGGAATTGACAGCGACGTCTCGCGCGCCTCGCTTCAGGCACTTTTTAATGCAGTTAGCTGCCTTTGAAGTAGTCGCTGGGTGAAATACCCATCACCCGGCGGAACATGGCCGTAAAGGCGCTGTGACTGCCGTACCCCAGCTCCAGCGCCACCCGAAGCACCGGCTGGCCCTGCGCCAGCCGTACCAGCGCCTCCAGCAGGCGCGCCCGTCTCAGCCACTCACCGTAGCTTAATCCCGTCTGCTGCTGAAAATGGCGGTTCATTGTGCGCTCGCTCATGCCAAGCTGGCCCGCGGCTTGTGCACTGCTCCAGCTCTCCCCGGCGGTCTGGCGGATCTGCTGGCAAAGACGGCGTAGCGGTTCACTTTCCGGCTCCGGGAGATGAAACGGCAGTACCGGCATAAGGCGAATTTCATCGAGAATGAGCTCATACACGCGTTCGTCTCGGCTCCCCGGTGCGTAAGACTCGGGAAGAGAGAGCGCAGCGAGGATCAGTTCCCGCAGCAGCGGGGAGATCTGCACGATCTGGCAGGTGGCCGGGAGATCGGCCCGCGCCAGCGGATCGATAAACAGCGTGCGCGCCGCCACGTTGCCGGTAATACGCAGCGAGTGACGGGTACCCGCCGGTAGCCAGACGCCGCGGCCCGGAGGGACAACCCAGCAGCCGGATGCGGTATCTACCCGTACCACGCCGCTCAGGGTATGCAGCAGTTGCGCGCAGTCATGTTCATGCCACGGCTCGCTGTCACCATGAACGTAATCATGGGCAAATGGCACAAGGGGACGATGGGTAAAGGAGAAGGTTAAGGTTGTGGTCATGGGATTAAACCACCCTCACCCTACCCTCTCCCGGTGGGAGAGGGAAAAGGTGCACTAGATGTGCAGTTCCTGCAGTTTTTCTTTTGGCAGGGCCAGCTCTTCGTTGCTGTTCACGCGGACATCACGTTCGATGATGTGACGCGCAATCTCCTGCGCTTCTTCCAGAGAGTGCATCTGGTAAGTCCCACACTGGTAAACGTTCAGCTCAGGGATCTGGCTCTGCTCTTTTACCTTCAGCACGTCCTGCATGGCCGCTTTCCAGGCATCTGCCACACGTTTCTCTTCAGGCTGGCCAATCAGGCTCATGTAGAAGCCGGTACGGCAGCCCATTGGAGAGATATCGATGATCTCAACGCCGTTGCCGTTCAGGTGGTCGCGCATGAAGCCAGCGAACAGGTGTTCCAGCGTATGAATGCCTTTCTCCGGCATCACTTCTTTGTTTGGCACGCAGAAACGCAGATCGAAGACGGTGATCGTGTCGCCGTGCGGGGTGTGCATGGTCTTCGCCACGCGGACTGCAGGTGCTTCCATACGGGTATGGTCGACAGTAAAGCTATCTAATAACGGCATACGTCACCTCCGGTAGTGATTTTTTTTAAAATAAACTGAACTCTTCTACAGAATGCGCGTCTGAGTATATGAAAGACGCGCATTTGTTATCATCATCCCTGAATTCAGAGATGTATATTTTGGCCACAGCGATGTGGCCTTTTTCTTTTCTGCTTAAGCCTGCTTCGCCAGAAACGCCTCAAACGACTCCGTATCCGCCGCTTCAACCTCTTTCTGACGCACCACGGACGCATCGCGTTCCGCAACGAAATCCGCTTCGCTCAGGACTTCTAATGGCTCTTGCAACAGCATCTCACGGTATTCCGCCGCAAGCGAACGCCCGGTACCGCCAATGCCCTGATCAATCATAGAACGCAGAATGCGTGCTGAGAACGTCAGCTCCGGATTATCAAAGCATTCCACCAGCTGGTCGCAAATCTGTTGATACGCGTCGCCGCCCTCCATGCTGTCCATCGTCCGGGCAACACGCTTCAGGTCACGGAACAGATCTTTACCGACTTTCGTCAGCGGGAACTGTGCGGTTTCACAGCCGATACCCAGCGTCAGGCCTGGTTTACGCCCTTCCAGAATCACGCGGTTCCAGTTTGTACGGGTACAGAGCAGTTCGTCTGAACTCATTTCCGGCGCATCCGCCAGCACGCACCAGACCATAAACAGGTCCAGGAAGCGAACCTGCTGTTCATCAACGCCAATCGGTGAGAACGGGTTGATATCCAGCGAGCGCACTTCAATGTATTCAATCCCACCGCGCTGCAGCGCATCCGACGGGGTTTCACCGCTGCGCGTCACGCGCTTAGGACGAATTGGCGCATACAGCTCGTTTTCAATCTGCAGGACGTTGCTGTTGATCTGCAGGCGCTTACCGTCTTTTTCGAGGCCGATTTTTTCGTACTCTTCCGACGGGGTTTTGATCGCCCGCTTCAATCCTGCCACATATTCGTGCAATTCGTTAAACGTAATACCGAGATTGCTTTGCGATTTATTGGTATAACCCAGATCGCTCAGACGCAGAGAAGTGGCATACGGGAGGTAGTACATTCCACACTCGGTCTTCTCGAACGGCAGCGTCGTCGGTTTCCCCTGCAGGAACGATGAGCAGATGGCTGGCGACGCCCCGAACAGATAAGGAATAACCCAGCCGAAGCGGTAATAGTTGCGGATCAGGCGGAAATAGCCGGCGGAGATCGCGTCCTTATCCGTTTCACCGCATTTCGCCTGCCAGAAAGCCATTGGCAGCGAGAAATTGTAGTGCACGCCCGAAATTGTCTGCATCAACGCGCCGTAGCGGTTTTTGAGCCCTTCACGGTAGAGCGTTTTCAGCCGGCCGATATTCGATGTGCCGTACTGTGCCAGCTCAATCTCCTGGCCCTGCTCGATATAACACGGCATGCTGAGAGGCCACATACGCTCGTCGCCCAGATTGCGCGCCGTGTAGCGATGGATATCGCGCATGATCGTCAGCATATGATCAATATCGCCTTCTACCGGGGTGATAAACTCCAGTAGTGCTTCAGCGAAATCGGTTGTGATCCATTTATGTGTCAGCGCCGAGCCTAACGCCTTCGGGTGACCCGTCGTCGCTAAACTACCGTCCGCGTTAACGCGCAGCGTTTCACGCTCAAGACCACGCTGAATACCCTTCAATGCCTGAGGGTGGTTTTCCAGCCAGGCCAGCGCCTGAGATACGTCCGGGATCAAATTGACCTCCCGCCTGTCAAAGTAATGTTACTCAGCATAATTGTAATGGTTGACGATTGAAGGTCGCGTATTCATTCCACCAATTAGTGCCACCACGTCATACCCTGCAGCGTTGCCCATGCCACAAGGACATAACGCACCGCCTTGCCAAGGCACAAAAAAAAGAGCACTGGTCCCCAGGAGATGCGCATCCATCCCGCCAGCAGACACAGTAAATCGCCTATTACAGGCATCCAGCTTAATAACAGCGTGGCAGCGCCATAGCGTTTTAGCCAGCCGACTGCCTTTTCCTGCCAGCGCGATGTCTCACGCAGCGGAAAGAAACGCCCAAGAATAACGTTAGTCAGCCCTCCAAGGCTATTACCCATTGTTGCTATTAACACCAGCAGCCAGGGCTGACTCACACCGGACAACAGCATCGCCACCAGCACCACTTCCGAATTGCCCGGTAACAGCGTGGCGCTTAAGAAACTGCTGGCGAATAATGAGGCAAGTGACAGTACGTCACTCACAGTAAGCGCACATCCACCGCGGCCATACCGGCATCACGCGCGGCCTGAATACCGAAATCGGCATCTTCAAACACGACGCATTTTGCCGCCGGGACGCCCATTAATTCTGCGCAAAGCAGGAAGGTGTCCGGTGCGGGCTTATGATGTTTAACATGATCGGCGGCGACCACGGCAGAAAAATAGTGGCGCAGGCCAAGATGATTGAGTAAAGCTTCTGCAATCGCGCTTTCGCTGCCCGTGCCGACCGACATTGGACGACGTCCGTGCCACGCTTTTACCACGTCAACCAGCGGCAGCGGGCGGACAGTATCTAAAAGCATGGCTTTTACCGCATCGGTTTTTTCGCGCGCGAGCAGGTGCGGGTCGAGATCGGCCTGATTCAGTTCAATCACGGCCTGCGCAATACGCCAGGTGGGCGATCCGTTAAGGGCAATCATCGCCTGAAGATCGAAACGCATGCCGTAGCGGCCCAGGACGTCAGTCCAGGCTTGACGATGCGTAGGTTCGGTATCCAGGAGAGTGCCATCCATATCGAAGATCAAACCGTCATACTGTGCGTACATCGTGCTCTCGCTAAACGATTAACAAAGCATTACTTTATCGTAAAAGGTGTTTTTTGTCGCTGACTGAGAGTGTGATTGCTGACGGAACGTCGAAGGAATAAACAAAGAAGGAGAAGATGGTGCATCCGGGAGGATTACTCGGCTACGCCTCACCCTGCGGGCCGTTGCTAAAGCAACGTTATCCTCCCTAGTGCTTGCGATTAACTCGCAGACCTAAAAACAACAGCATTGCTGTTATCCA
>NZ_POVL01000048.1 GCF_002939185.1 Enterobacter sichuanensis
CGTGACAAGAGGAAATTTAAAAAAAGTTTCTATCCGTGTTTTTTTTCACCAACAGAGGTGAAATCAAGCTACAAATTGTTCTATTTGATGTATCTGCAACCACAATCACATCCGAGATGGCATAATTATCAGCATGAATCTTTAAGGAATAAAAGCGATGCCATTAAGCGCGCAACAGCTGGCTGCCCAAAAAAACCTCTCTTATGTGCTGGCCGAAAAGCTGGCTCAGCGGATTTTAGCGGGTAAATATGCCCCGGGAAGCATCCTGCCGGGTGAAATGGAGCTGGGTGAGCAGTTTGGGGTGAGCCGTACCGCCGTGCGCGAAGCGGTGAAAACCCTGACGGCAAAAGGTATGGTGCTTCCACGCCCTCGTATTGGCACACGCGTGATGCCACAAAGTAACTGGAATTTTCTAGATCAGGAGCTGCTCTCCTGGTGGATGACGGAAGACAACTTTCATCAGGTGATCGATCACTTTCTGGTAATGCGCAGTAGCCTTGAGCCTCAGGCATGTCTGCTTGCCGCCACGCTTGGAACGGCTGAGCAAAAAGCGCAGCTTAACGCGTTGATGGAAGAGATGGTGTTCCTGAAAAAACACTTCAATCGCGAACGCTGGGTTGAGGTCGATATGGCCTGGCATGAACATATCTATATGATGAGCGCCAATCCGTTCCTCACCTCTTTTGCTTCTTTATTCCATTCGGTGTACCACACTTACTTTACCTCTATTACCCAGGACGAAGTGGTAAAACTGGATCTGCATCAGGCGATAGTGGATGCCATTCAGGAAAGCGACGGGCAGCAAGCCCTGAGTGCGTGTCAGGCATTACTGGCCGCACCAACCCACCAGCAGGTAAATAAATGACGAAGAAAAAAGCGCGCAGCATGGCCGGATTGCCGTGGATTGCAGCCATGGCGTTTTTTATGCAGGCACTGGATGCCACCATTCTCAACACCGCGCTTCCCGCTATTGCGCAAAGCCTCAACCGTTCCCCACTGGCAATGCAGTCCGCCATCATCAGCTACACCCTGACGGTTGCGATGTTGATCCCGGTTAGCGGCTGGCTGGCCGACCGCTTCGGCACCCGCAGAGTTTTCATGCTGGCCGTGACGCTGTTTACGCTCGGCTCTCTGGCCTGTGCACTCTCCACATCCTTAACAGAGCTGGTGATCTTCCGCGTATTGCAGGGTATTGGCGGCGCGATGATGATGCCAGTGGCACGCCTTGCCTTGCTGCGAGCCTACCCTCGAAGTGAACTGCTGCCCGTGCTCAATTTTGTCACCATGCCGGGCCTGGTCGGTCCCATACTTGGCCCGGTGCTCGGCGGCGTGTTTGTCACATGGGCCAGCTGGCACTGGATCTTCCTGATTAATATTCCGATTGGCGTTGCAGGGCTGCTGTATGCCCGCAAATATATGCCGAACTTCACCACGCCAAGACGCAGTTTCGATATGGGTGGTTTTTTCCTGTTTGGCCTGAGCCTGGTGCTCTTCTCCAGCGGGATGGAGCTGTTTGGTGAGAAGATTGTGGCAACGTGGATTGCACTCTCCGTTATTCTCGCCGGCGTTCTGCTGTTTCTTCTCTATATACGTCATGCGCGCCGCCACCCGACACCGTTAATCTCCCTGGGGCTCTTTAACACCCGAACATTTTCCGTCGGGATCGCTGGCAACATTGCCTCGCGCCTGGGGACGGGTTGCGTACCGTTCCTGATGCCACTGATGCTCCAGGTCGGTTTCGGCTACCCGGCTCTGATTGCTGGCTGCATGATGGCACCCACGGCAATGGGCTCGATTCTGGCAAAATCAACCGTTACGCAAGTGCTGCGCTGGTTTGGCTATCGTAAGACGCTGGTTGGTGTGACGGTCTTTATCGGCCTGATGATTGCGCAGTTCTCGCTGCAATCCGCCTCTCTTCCCGTCTGGATGTTGATCCTGCCGCTGTTTGTACTGGGCATGGCCATGTCAACGCAGTTCACGTCAATGAACACCATCACCCTTGCCGATCTGACTGACGAGAACGCCAGTAGCGGCAACAGCGTGCTGGCCGTAACGCAACAGCTGTCGATAAGCTTAGGGGTTGCCGTGAGTGCAGCGGTACTGCGGTTTTATGAAGGTTTTGACAGCGCGAACACCGTTGAGCAGTTCCACTATACCTTTATTACCATGGGTGCGCTCACCGTGGTTTCGGCGCTGGTCTTTATGCTGTTAAAACCGAAAGACGGACGCAACCTGATCAAAGAACGCCACAAAACAAAGGCTAAACCGAACCCCGTTCCATCAGAACAGGAGTAAGCTGCAGACGTTGCTGCTGCAGTGTGGGCTGTGCCATCCGGTGGATCAACACATCGATGGCCAGTTCACCCAGTTCATCCTTCGGCTGATGGATTGTGGTCAGCGGGGGAGTCATGTAGCTGGCCAGTTCGATATCATCGTAGCCAATTATCGCCATATCGTCCGGAACACGCAGTCCCGCCTGGTACAACGCCTTATAGGCCCCAAATGCCATGGCATCGTTACCAATAAAGACCGCTTGTGGGCGCTGCGCTTGCGCCAGCAATGTCTGCATCGCCTCGAAGCCGCCATGAAATTCAAAATCACCGGTAATACGGTAGCCTTCAGGAACAGAAAGCCCCGCCCGCGCCATTGCGGCAAGATACCCCTCCAGACGCAAACGCGCGGGGGTTTTGTCCAGTGGACCAGTAATGCAGGCAATGCGGGTATGGCCTTTATCGATCAGATACTGGGTGGCCATGTCGCCCCCCAGCAGAGAGTTATCCTGAATAAGATCGCTGGTGCCGTCGAACGGCGCCCAGTCCATCATCACCGTAGGGATAGAAGGGTAGCGCTGAATGATCTCTTTCGAGGGCTGATGCGTTTCGGTACAGAGCAGCAGTAACCCGTCGACGCGTTTTTGCATTAGCGTTTCCAGATTACGGTTCATGCGCTGCTCGTCCCCTTCGGTATTACACAGCACCAGACTGTAGCCACGCTCGAAGCAGCTGCGCTCTACGCCGCGAACCAGTTCAGAATAAAAGGGGTTGGTACTGGCGGTGATCAGCATACCGATGGTACGCGTCTGGTTCAGCTTGAGGCTGCGCGCCAGCGCCGACGGCGCATAGTTTAGCTCTTTAATGGCAGCGTCGACTTTCTCCCGAATCGCCTCGCTGACGAAGCGATCGTTATTAATCACGTGAGAGACTGTCGACGTAGAAACGCCCGCCAGGCGGGCGACATCTTTCATTGTGGCCAAGCGTTACCCCTGCTGACTTAAGAATTCATCGATCTCTTTACGCCACGGAACGGAAGGCTGGGCACCTTTGCGCGTAACGGCGATAGCCGCGGCAGCATGTGCGAAGCGGATCGCATCATCCAGGTTTTTGCCTTCCAGCAGCGCGGTCACCAGTGCACCATTGAAGGTGTCTCCCGCCGCGATGGTATCAATCGCTTTCACCTTAAAGCCCGGCACGCGACGGCCTTCGCCGTTTACGCTTGCCCACACCCCACGGCTGCCGAGGGTGATAATCACGGTACCAATGCCTTTGTCGTGCAGCGCCTGCGCGGCACGCGCTGCATCGCCATCATTTTCAACACGAATGCCCGTCAGTTTTTCGGCTTCAGTTTCGTTGGGTGTGATGATGTCCACCAGCGCCAGCAATTCGTCTGATAATACACGGGCAGGCGCAGGATTAAGTACGACAGTGGTATGATTTTCATGCGCTATTTTAGCGGCCGCCAGGACGCTTTCGACCGGCGATTCCAGCTGCATCAGTAACGCTTCAGCATTTGCGACACGCTCACGTTGCGCCTCAACACGCTCAGTGGTTAATGCAGCGTTAGCACCAGCATGAATACCGATGACATTCTCACCTTCTGCGTTGACGAAAATCAGCGCCACACCGGTAGATTCCCCAGCAACTACGCTCACTGGCGCGATATCGATGTTATCGCCTGCCAGCTGCTTGCGGACACGCTCGCCGGTATCGTCATCACCCGTGCAGGCGATAAACGCGATATTCGCCCCACTGCGCCCCGCAGCAACGGCCTGGTTTGCACCTTTACCGCCAAATGCCACCTGATACTGGTTACCGGTGACGGTTTCGCCCGGCGTCGGGAATGATTCAAGGTTAAGAATGTGATCGGCATTGATACTGCCAAGGACGACGAGGTTGCCTGCGGTTTTCATGGTTGGGTTGTCCATCTGAGAGCGCCACCGGAGTTACCCGGTGGCGTATGCCACACTTTTCTTTATTGGTGTCCCTCAGGCAGCCAGCGACTGCCTGAATCGCCTTTTACTGCTTAATAACCAGTTTCAGGTCAACAGGGTATTTGGCCTGAACTTTTTCGCCCTTCAGCACTTTGTCAGCAGTCTGCACGCCAGTCGCGCCAATCTGCTCAGGCAGCTGAGCGATGGTTGCAGCCAGTTTGCCATCATTTACCGCTTTTTCACCATCCGGCGTGCCGTCAAATCCGACAACCATCACATCAGATTTACCGGCAGTCTGCAGGGCACGCAGCGCGCCCAGCGCCATTTCGTCGTTCTGTGCGAACACAGCCTGCACGTCAGGGTGGGCGGTCAGCAGGTTCTGCATGACGTTCAGACCTTTAGTACGGTCGAAGTCAGCTGGCTGGCTGGCCAGTACGTTGAATTTATGCGCTGCCACCGCCTGCTGGAAGCCTTCGCCGCGCTCGCGGGCGGCAGACGTACCGGCAATCCCCTGCAGTTCGATCACTTTCGCGCCTTCACCGGCTTTCTTCGCGATGTAGTCACCGGCGATTTTACCGCCCAGCACGTTGTCAGACGCGATATGGCTCACCACGTCACCTTTGGTTGCCTGACGGTCCAGGGTGATCACCGGGATTTTCGCCTGGTTTGCCATCTTAACGGCGTTACCGACGGCGTCAGAATCGGTTGGGTTGATCAGCAGGATTTTGGTGCCGCGAACGGTTAAGTCCTGAACGTTAGCCAGCTCTTTCGCCGGGTTGTTCTGGGAATCCAGCACCACCAGGTTGTAACCCAGTTTGTCTGCCTCTTTCTGCGCACCATCCTTGAGGGAGACAAAGAACGGGTTGTTCAGCGTGGAGATAACCAGCGCGATGGTGTCTTTCGCCATGGCGTTAGCACTTACGGTTGCGCTCAGCGCGACAGCAGAAACCAGGGTAGCCAGTTTTTTCATGTTCATATCTAAGATGTCCTGTAGTGTCGTCAGTTACTGTTTTTTGTTGTCTACCAGTACCGCCAGCAAAATCACCACTGCCTTAACGATCATCTGGTAATAGGAGGAAACACCTAACAAATTCAAACCATTATTCAGGAAACCAAGAATCAGTGCGCCGATCAATGTCCCAACAATGCGACCTTTACCGCCCGCAAGACTCGTACCGCCCAGCACCACTGCCGCAATGGCATCCAGCTCATAACCCGTCCCCGCCGTTGGCTGCGCGGAGGAGAGGCGCGCCACTTCGATGATACCCGCCAGAGAAGCCAGCAGACCACACAGGGAGTAAACGATAACTTTGACTTTATTCACGCTAATCCCGGACAGACGCGTTGCCGCCTCGTTACCGCCCAGGGCATAGATATAACGACCCAGACGAGTGTGATGCAGCATGTACCACGCCGCCAGGAAGACGATAGCCATGATCCAGACCGGAGTAGGGATACCCAGCGGACGACCTATACCGAACCAGCCAAACAGATCGGCATTATCAGTAAAACCGGTATTCACCGGACTGCCGTTGGTATAAACCATGGTCACACCGCGCAGCAGCAGCATCATCACCAGCGTCGCGATGAACGCCTGGACGCGGCCTTTCGCCACAATCACGCCGGTCACGGCACCAATTGCCGCCCCTGCCGCCAGCGCTGCCGCCACGGCCACCAGCGCATTGACTTCAATTCCGACAAGGGAAGCGGCGATCGCACCGGTGAGCGCCAGCAAGGAACCGACGGACAGATCGATCCCTGAGGTCAAAATCACCAGCGTCATCCCGACCGCCATAATGGCGTTCACGGAGGTCTGCTGCAGAATGTTGAACAGGTTATTAACGGTGAAAAAGTTCGGACTCATGGTCGACACAATCGCGATCAGCACCAGCAGGGCAATCAGCGATTTTTGTTCCATCAGCCATGCCTTTGTGAAATAACGGCGACCAGAGACAGCCTGGGTAGTCATCTTCTTACTCCTGATTCACGCGATTAAGCTTGCCCACAGCGGCAGCCATCAGAACTTCCTGGGTGGCCTGCTCGCGAGTGAATTCACCGCCGAGATGCCCTTCATGCATGACGATAATGCGATCGCTCATGCCTAATACTTCTGGCATCTCGGAAGAGACCAGAATGATGCTCAGCCCGTCGGCCTTGAACTGGTTAATCAGCTGATAGATCTCTTTCTTCGCCCCCACGTCTACGCCGCGGGTCGGCTCGTCAAGGATCAACACTTTCGGGCGCGTCATCAGCCCGCGCGCAATCGCCACTTTCTGCTGGTTCCCGCCGGACAACAGGCCGATGGCCTGCTCCATCGACGGGGTTTTGACGTTAAAGAGACGGATAAAATCGCTGACCGCCTGCTGTTCGTCTTTGTGTTTCAGCGTACCGCCGCTATGGCTGAAATAGCGCAGCGCGGTAAGCGACATGTTCTCTTTCACCGACATACCGAGCACTAAGCCGTCGCGCTTGCGGTCTTCGGAGATATAGACGATGCCGTTCGCGAGGCCATCCTGCGGCGAACGGGTCACCACTTCACGACCGTCGAGAGTGACATACCCGCTGGTGCGCGGCAGCGCGCCGTAAAGCACTTTCATCAGCTCGGTACGGCCGGCGCCCATCAAGCCCGCCACGCCCAGGATTTCGCCCTGGCGCAGGGTAAAGGTCACGTCGTTCACACCCGGACCGCAGAGATTGTCCACCTTCAGGCGGATCTCGCCCGGCGCTTTATCCAGGTGCGGGTATTGATCTTCAAGTTTGCGTCCCACCATCATTTCGATGAGCGTATCTTCGGTCAGCGTGGCCACTTCGCGCTCGGCAATAAACTGCCCGTCGCGAAAAACGGTAACGTCATCGCAGATCTCGAAGATCTCTTTCATGCGGTGAGAAATATAGACAATCCCGCGGCCCTGCGATTTCAGCTCGCGGATGACGCGGAACAGGGATTCAGTTTCGGTATCGGTCAGGGCGTCGGTCGGCTCATCCATAATGATGACCTTCGACTCAAAGCTCAGCACCTTCGCGATTTCCACCATCTGCTGATCGCCGATAGAGAGATCGCCGACCAGACGGTCGCTCTTAAAGCGCAGGTTCAGCTTCGCCAGCAATTTGTCCGCTTCGGCATACATGGTTTTCCAGTCGATTTTGCCAAACCGGTTCACAAATTCACGGCCAAGGAAGATGTTCTCCGCAATGGTAAGCTGCGGGATCAGGTTCAGTTCCTGGTGAATGATACCGATACCGGCTTCCTGTGAGGATTTCGGGCCGTTGAAGGTGGTCTCTTTACCCAGCCAGATGAGTGAACCGGCATCGCGTTGATAGATACCGGTCAGCACTTTCATCATGGTGGATTTGCCAGCGCCGTTCTCACCCACCAGCGCCATCACGCGCCCGGGGTAGACGTTCAGCGCCGCACCGGAGAGGGCTTTTACGCCCGGGAACGATTTATCGATCCCTTTGAGTTGCAGTAATGCGTCCATGATGGCCTCAGAAGGTGACACCAGCACAGAGAATAATATTCGCATACGGGGAACACTCCCCGCTGCGAATCACCGCCTGACTGTCTGCGGTTTGTTGTTTAAATTGTTCGTGCGTTGTGTAACGAATTTCTATGGTGTTTCCCTGGTGTTGTTGCAGCTGCTCAAGGTGGCTGAGCAACGTTTCGTGGAGTTGCGGATTATGTTGTTTGATTTCCGCGGCGAGAATGGCTGCCTCAACCTGCATCTCCGCGGTCACAACATCCAGTACCTGCATAAACGAGGGCACGCCCTGGGTTAATGCCATATCAATACGGGTTGTGCTGCGCGGAACCGGTAAGCCTGCATCGCAAACCACCAGCGTATCGGTATGCCCAAGACGGGAAATAACCGACGAGATTTCTGAGTTGAGAACCGTGCCTTTCTTCATTTTCTTGCTCCACTAGCGAAACGTTTCGCTGATATCAGTTTAGTCTTAAGAGTGTTCAGAAAACCACCGTGACGTAACAGATTTGTGATCAACGTCGAAACGTTTCGCTAAGTGAAATGGAGGGGAGGTAAATGCAAAACGGTAACCGTCAGGTTACCGTTTTTTATGTTTGCGCCCTCTCCCGTGGGAGAGGGTCGGGGTGAGGGCATCAGGCCGCACGGAGACTTAAATCTCGACCTGCGTTCCCAGCTCAATCACGCGGTTAGGCGGGATCTCGAACTGGTCAGGCGCACGCAGGGCGTTACGCTGCAGGATAAGGTACAGCTTGCCGCGCAGGCGCAGATACCACGGGCGTTTGCCGATGATCAGCGACTCGTGCGACATAAAGAATGACGTCTCCATCATCCGGCAACTCAGCCCTTCCAGACCACAGCGGTGGAATACCTCTTCCACGTTTGGCGTTTCACGCCAGCCGTAGCTCGCCACCACGCGCCAGAAGGTCGGTGATAACTGCTCGATCTGCACCCGGCGAACGTTGTGTACATACGGCGCATCTTCGGTGCGCAGTGTCAGCAGAATGACGCGTTCATGCAGGACCTTGTTGTGCTTGAGGTTATGCATCAACGCAAACGGGATCACGTTCAGGGCTCGAGACATGTATACCGCGGTACCCGGTACGCGGACCGGCGGTGATTTTTCCAGTGAAGCAATCATCGCCTCAAGAGAATTTCCGTGCTCATGCATACGGCGCAGCAGACGGAAACGCTCGCTCTTCCATGTGGTCATAACGATGAACATCACCAGACCCAGCGTCAGCGGCAGCCAGCCACCGGAAACAATCTTGTCGAGGTTTGCCGAGAACAGCGGCACGTCGATACAGAGGAAGCCCACCAGAATCATTGCCACAAGGAATTTATTCCAGTGCCAGTTTCGGTACGCCACCGTGGTGGAGAGCAGGGACGTCAGCACCATGGTTCCCGTTACGGCGATACCGTACGCCGCCGCCAGGTTGCTGGAGTGCTCGAAGCTGACGATCACAATCACTACCGCGAAATAGAGCAGCCAGTTAACGAACGGGATGTAGATCTGACCCGACTCCATCTCTGAGGTATGGATAATGCGCATCGGTGAGAGGTACCCCAGACGCACAGCCTGGCGCGTCAGCGAGAACACCCCGGAAATCACCGCCTGAGAGGCAATGACTGTCGCCAGCGTCGCCAGGATCAGCATCGGTACCAGCGCCCAGTCTGGCGCCAGCAGGAAGAACGGGTTCTTAATCGCTTCCGGGTTTTTGAGCAACAGCGCCCCCTGACCGAAATAGTTCAGCACCAGCGACGGCAGCACCACGATAAACCATGCCACACGGATAGGCAGTTTCCCAAAGTGCCCCATGTCGGCATACAGCGCTTCAACGCCGGTGATGGAGAGCACGACCGCCCCCAGCGCAACGAAGGAGACCACTTTGTACTCGAGGAAGAAATGCACCGCCCAGTAGGGGTTCAGCGCATGCAGCACTTCCGGGTTAGCAATAATGCTGCGTAAACCAAGCGCTGCCAGGATCAGGAACCAGGCCAGCATAATCGGTGCGAACAGTTTCCCTACCAGCCCGGTACCGTGCTTCTGGATCACAAACAGCAGCGTCAGAACGATGATTGCCAGCGGAACCACCCACGTATCGAGCTGCGGCGCGATAATCTCCAGCCCCTCTATTGCCGAGAGCACCGAAATAGCCGGCGTTATCACCACTTCCCCGTAGAAGAAGCTGCCGCCAATCAGACCGATAATGACCAGCACAGAGGTCATTCTGGCCGAGGTGTTGCGCCCGGCCAGCGACATCAACGTCAGGATCCCACCTTCACCTGCGTTATCCGCCCGCATCACGAAGGAGAGATATTTAACAGAAACCACCAGAATCAGCAGCCAGAAGATGAGGGACAGGAAGCCAAATACGGCATCGCGTTCAACACCAAAGCCAAACTGGCCGGACAAACATTCACGAAGCGTATAAAGCGGGCTGGTGCCGATATCACCGTAGACAACCCCGATCGCCGCAAGCGTTATTGCGGGTAATGATTGCTTATTATCAGTGCTCATAGACTAGTCTTTTCGTTTGAATAACAAATGTGTTCCTGGTCCCTTGGTCCACAAAAAGCGCACAGTATGCACGATTTGTTGCAAAATCGAACCCCTAAATGCAACCGCATTAATGTAGCGCAAAGAAAATTGCGCCGCACTTCAGTCTATTACCAGCCCTGACTGAAACGTCTATACTCGCTTCAATTGGCCGCCACGACGGCGAAAGGATGCAAAACTATTATGGCTCACTCACATTTATTAGCAGAAAGAATTTCCCGCCTCAGCAGCGCGCTGGAGAAAGGCCTTTTCGAGCGTAGCCACGCCATCCGCCTCTGTTTGCTGGCGGCGTTGAGCGGGGAAAGCGTGTTTCTGCTCGGCCTCCCTGGCATTGCCAAGAGCCTGATAGCCCGCAGGTTAAAGTTTGCTTTTCAGAATGCCCGCGCCTTCGAATACCTGATGACCCGATTCTCTACCCCTGAAGAAGTTTTCGGCCCGCTTTCCATCCAGGCGCTGAAAGATGAGGGGCGTTATCAGCGTTTGACCGAGGGGTATCTTCCGGAGGCGGAGATTGTTTTCCTCGATGAGATCTGGAAAGCGGGACCGGCGATTCTGAACACCCTGCTCACAGCGATAAACGAACGTCGGTTCCGCAACGGCGCCAGCGAAGAGAAAATCCCGATGCGCCTGCTGGTGGCCGCCTCAAACGAACTGCCTGAAGCCGACAGCAGCCTGGAAGCGCTGTATGACCGTATGCTGATCCGCCTGTGGCTGGACAAAGTGCAGGATAAATCCAATTTCCGTTCCATGCTGGTCAGCCAGCAGGATGAGAATGAAAACCCGGTTGCCCCTTCACTGCAGGTGACGGATGAGGAGTATCACCAGTGGCAGCAGGACATTGGCAAAATCAAACTGCCGGACGCGGTCTTTGAGCTGATCTACCTCCTGCGTCAGCAGCTCGATCTCCTTCCCTCGGCGCCCTATGTCTCCGATCGTCGCTGGAAAAAAGCAATCCGCCTGCTGCAGGCCAGCGCCCTGTTCAGCGGGCGTGATGCCGTTGCGCCCATCGACCTGATCCTGCTGAAAGATTGCCTCTGGCACGATGCAGAAGGCATGAACCTGATGCAGCAGCAGCTTGAGGTTTTGATGACCGGACACGCCTGGGGGCAGCAGGCGATGCTCAACCAGCTGGGGGCCATCGCCCAGCGGCGCATTCAGCTCCAGCAGCAGCAAAGCGATAAAACCGCGCTGAAGGTGAATCGTCTGGGGGGAATGTTCGCCCGTAAACCGCACTATGAGTTACCCGCTGAACTGACCAGCCCGACGCTGACGCTGTTGCTTCAGCAGCCGCTCAAGCTGCATGACATGCAGGTCGTGCACATTACGCTTGAGCGTGAGGCGCTGGCCCAGTGGCTGGATAAGGGCGGAGAGATCCGGGGAAAACTCAACGGCATCGGTTTCGCGCAGCCGCTTAATATGGAAGTGGACAGTAGCCAGCACCTGGTGATCCGCGACGTCAGCCTGCAGGGATCGCGTCTTGCGCTTCCTGGCACCGCCTCAGACAGCGTTCCCGAAGAGATTAAGCAACAGCTGGAAGCGCTGGATACAGAATGGCACCAGCAGCACACCCGCTTCAGCGAGCAGCAAAAATGCCTCTTTATTCATAGCGACTGGTTAGGTCGCATCGAAGCCAGCCTGCAGGATGTCAGCGCGCAGATCAAACAGGCGCGTCAATGCTAACTCTGGATACGCTTAACGTCATGCTGGCCGTCAGCGAGGAAGGGTTGATCGAAGAGGTGGTGATTACCCTTCTGGCTTCGCCGCAGCTGGCAGCCTTCTTTGAAAAATTTCCGAAGCTTAAAAAAGCGATGACGGACGATCTCCCACGCTGGCGGGAAAACCTGCGTCAGCGGTTTAAAGAGACCGAAGTGCCTCCTGAGTTAACGGAAGAGGTAGCCTGTTACCAGCAGTGCCAGCGGCTCTCCACGTCGCAGTTTATCGTTCAGCTCCCGCAAACCCTGACGCTGCTCGATAATGTTCACTCGCCGTTCGCCAGCCAGGCCCGGGCGCTGGTCACGGATAACGCCACCTTTACCCCTGCTCTGCACACGCTCTTTTTACAGCGCTGGCGCCTCAGCCTGGTGGTGCAGGCCACAACCCTCAACCAGCAGTTGCTGGATGAAGAGCGTGAGCAACTGCTCAGCGAAGTGCAGGAACGCATGACCTTAAGCGGCCAGCTGGAGCAGGTGCTGGTGGAAAATGAGAACGCCGCCGGACGACTCTGGGATATGAGCGCCGGTCAGCTGCGGCGCGGGGACTATCAGCTGATCGTCAGGTACGGGGATTTTCTGGCGCAGCAGCCCGAGCTGATGAAGCTTGCAGAACAGCTGGGCCGCTCCAGGGAGGCAAAATCGGTCCCAAAGAAAGATGCCCCAATGGAAACTTTCCGCACCCTGGTGCGCGAACCGGCTACCGTGCCCGAGCAGGTCGACGGGCTCCAGCAGAGCGATGACATTTTGCGTCTGCTGCCGACAGAGCTGAGCACACTCGGGATGACCGAGCTGGAGTATGAATTTTACCGTCGGCTGGTGGAAAAGCAGCTGCTTACCTATCGCCTGCACGGCGAAGCCTGGCGTGAGAAAGTCAGCCAGCGGCCGGTCGTTCATCAGGATTTTGATGAACAGCCGCGCGGGCCATTCATTGTTTGCGTGGATACATCCGGATCGATGGGCGGGTTTAACGAGCAGTGTGCGAAGGCGTTTTGTCTGGCACTGATGCGCGTGGCGCTGGCCGATCGCCGTCGCTGCTTCATCATGCTTTTCTCCAGCGAAGTGGTGGGTTATGAACTGACGAACCAGCAGGGGCTCGAACAGGCGATCCGCTTTTTAAGCCAGCGTTTTCGCGGCGGTACCGATCTGGCCAGCTGTTTTCGCAGCATTGTGGAACGCATGCAGGGTGGCGACTGGTACGACGCTGACGCGGTGGTGATTTCTGATTTTATTGCCCAGCGGCTGCCGGATGACGTGGTCAGTAAAGTGAAGGAGTTGCAGCGGGTACATCAGCATCGTTTCCACGCGGTGGCCATGTCCGCCCATGGAAAACCCGGCATCATGCGCATCTTCGATCATATCTGGCGCTTTGATACCGGGTTACGTAGCCGCCTGCTCAGACGCTGGCAGCGTTAATTACAGAAGAGAGCCGACGCTTTCGCGTACCTGCTGCGGCCAGACCCCGCACTGAACCTGACCGATATGCGGCAACTGAAGCAGCAGCATAGTCAGGCGGGACTGGCCAATACCGCCGCCGATGGTCTGCGGCATTTCGCCACGCAGCAGCGCCTGATGCCACTCTAATGTGAGACGATCTTCATCACCGGTCACCGCCAGCTGGCGCTTGAGCGCGTCAGCATCCACGCGGATCCCCATAGAAGAGAGCTCGAACGCGTCTTCCAGCACCGGGTTCCAGACCAGAATATCGCCGTTCAGACCGGCATAGTCGCGCTCGCCCGGGGTGCTCCAGTCATCATAATCCGGCGCACGCACGTCGTGGCGTTTGCCATCAGACAGTTTGCCGCCGATACCGATAAGGAACACCGCGCCCAGCTCTTTGGCGATTGCCCGTTCACGGCCTTTGGCATCCAGATCCGGGAAACGGCTCAGCAGTTCCTGGCTGTGAACAAAGTGGATCGACTCCGGCAGAAACGGTGCCAGACCAAACTCTTTGCTTACGGCCGCTTCGGTGGCTTTGATCCCGGCGTAGATCGCTTCAACGGTAGATTTCAGCGTTCCCACGTGACGCTCGCCATCCCCCATGACGCGTTCCCAGTCCCACTGGTCAACGTAAACGGAATGAATGGGAGACAGGCGGTCTTCATCGGGACGAAGGGCTTTCATGTGCGTGTAGAGCCCTTCGCCCGCGCTAAAGTCGTGTTGTCCCAGGGTTTGACGCTTCCATTTCGCAAGGGAATGAACCACTTCGAACTGGGCATCTGGCAGTGTTTTCACTTTTACCTGTACCGCTTTTTCGCATCCAGAGAGGTTATCCTGGGTCCCGTCACCCACGCGGCTAAGGATTGGAGCCTGGACTTCTATCAGCCCAAGCTTCTCTTCCAGCTGGCGGGAAAAATGGGATTTAACGAAACTGATCTGGCGTTGTTTTGCGATATAAGCGGTTTTCATTATTTATACTCCTGCGTCCTGTTGGTATTGATTAAGCAACAGAAATGCCACCTTATTCAATAACCCATCAACAAAAAGCCCCCTTCACTTTTGATTCGTCAGAATAAGACGCTAGAATAGAGGGAATCATTAATCTTCATAAGAAAAAGCTATGGAAAATTATCAGATCGACAATCTCGACCGCGGCATTCTGGAGGCGTTAATGGCCAATGCACGTACCGCCTACGCCGAACTGGCGAAACAGTTTGGCGTCAGCCCCGGCACCATTCACGTTCGCGTAGAAAAGATGAAACAGGCGGGGATCATTACCGGTGCGCGTATTGACGTTAGCCCTAAGCAGCTGGGTTATGACGTGTGCTGCTTCATTGGCATTATTCTTAAAAGCGCCAAAGACTATCCTTCTGCACTGGCGAAGCTCAACGCGCTGGATGAAGTCACTGAGGCCTATTACACCACCGGGCACTACAGCATCTTTATTAAAGTCATGTGCCGATCCATCGACGCCCTCCAGCAGGTACTTATCAACAAGATCCAAACAATCGATGAAATTCAGTCCACTGAGACACTGATCTCACTGCAAAACCCGATCATGCGTACCATCCGCCCGTGATCGGGCAAATTCATTCCCACATTTTCCACAGGTAGATCCCAGCTCGTTCACAGCGTACAATGGCCGTCTCTTTATCTGAGCGAGCGATCAATGGCGGACATTACCCTTATCAGCGGTAGCACCCTTGGCGGTGCGGAATACGTAGCGGAACATCTGGCTGAAAAGCTGGAAGATGCGGGCTTTTCCACACAAACCCTGCACGGCCCGTTGCTTGAAGATCTCCCGACTGACGGGGTCTGGCTGCTGATTACCTCCACGCACGGCGCGGGCGATCTGCCGGATAACCTGCAACCTTTATATGACGAACTGCTGGAACAACAGCCTGACCTGTCAAACGTCCATTTCGGCGCAGTGGGGATCGGCAGCCGTGAATATGACACTTTCTGCGGGGCTATCGAGAAAGTTGAAGCCGCTGTTACCGCTTGTGGGGCAAAACAGTTGGGTGAAACCCTCAAGATCAACATCCTCGATCATGACATTCCGGAAGATCCGGCAGAGATCTGGCTCGCGGAATGGAAAAATTTACTCAAAAACGATTAAAGATCGCGCGAACGGATGTGGATAACTCTGGTTAAAAGCTCGTATTAACCCGTAGTTATCCAAAGAACAACCGTAGCGCCGATTTTGGCCTGTGTATAAAGTCGCGATCTGATCCCAGCTTATACTGGCCAGGATCACCGATCATTCACAGCAAACGATCCTTTCTAACTGCTTGATCTTCTTTATGAGATCGGACTTATCCACACAGGTTCGCGATCCTAATAAGAGATCACATTAGAACAGATCTCTAAATAAAAAGATCTTCTTTTTAATAGCCCAGGATCCCAATGCTTTCTCGAAAGACTAAAGTTGAGTAGAATCCACGGCCCGGGCTTCAATCCATTTTCATACCGCTTTACGCGAGGCAGACCACCATGTTTTATCAGGATCCTTTTGACGTCATCATCATTGGCGGGGGTCACGCAGGCACTGAGGCCGCAATGGCCGCAGCGCGTATGGGTCAGCAGACCCTGCTTTTGACACACAATATCGACACGCTGGGACAAATGTCCTGTAATCCGGCGATTGGCGGCATTGGGAAAGGACACCTGGTAAAAGAAGTGGATGCACTTGGCGGCCTGATGGCGAAAGCGATCGATCATGCAGGCATCCAGTTTAGGATACTAAACGCGAGCAAAGGTCCCGCAGTGCGCGCGACCCGTGCACAGGCAGACCGCGTGCTCTACCGTCAGGCGGTACGAACTGCACTGGAGAACCAACCGAATCTGATGATCTTCCAGCAGGCGGTTGAAGATCTTATCGTCGAGAACGATCGCGTCGTTGGTGCGGTGACCCAGATGGGCCTCAAATTCCGCGCGAAAGCCGTGGTGTTGACCGTGGGGACATTCCTTGATGGTAAAATACATATCGGTCTGGATAACTACAGCGGTGGCCGTGCCGGCGATCCGCCTTCTATCCCGCTGTCTCGCCGTCTGCGTGAACTGCCGCTGCGCGTCAGTCGCCTGAAAACCGGTACGCCTCCGCGTATTGATGCGCGCACCATTGATTTTAGCGTGCTGGCGCAACAGCACGGCGATAACCCAATGCCGGTCTTCTCGTTTATGGGCAATGTGGCGCAGCATCCGCAGCAGGTGCCGTGCTACATCACGCACACCAACGAGAAAACCCACGATGTGATCCGCAATAACCTCGATCGCAGCCCAATGTATGCCGGCGTGATCGAAGGGATCGGCCCGCGCTACTGCCCGTCGATCGAAGACAAAGTGATGCGTTTCGCCGATCGTAACCAGCATCAGATCTTCCTTGAGCCTGAAGGGCTCACCTCGAACGAAATTTACCCGAACGGTATCTCCACCAGCTTGCCATTCGATGTTCAGATGCAAATTGTTCGTTCAATGCAGGGGATGGAGAACGCGAAAATCGTTCGCCCTGGCTACGCTATTGAGTACGATTTCTTCGATCCACGTGACCTGAAGCCAACCCTGGAGAGCAAGTTCATCCACGGTCTGTTCTTCGCGGGCCAGATTAACGGTACCACCGGTTACGAAGAAGCGGCGGCACAGGGCCTGCTTGCCGGTCTGAACGCTGCACGTTTCTCAGCCGAGAAAGAGGGCTGGGCGCCAGGCCGTTCTCAGGCCTATCTGGGCGTGCTGGTTGACGACCTCTGCACCCTGGGTACCAAAGAGCCGTACCGTATGTTTACTTCTCGCGCGGAATATCGCCTGATGCTGCGTGAAGATAACGCCGACCTGCGTCTGACCGAAATCGGCCGTGAGCTGGGTCTGGTGGATGACGAACGCTGGGCACGCTTCAACGAGAAACTGGAGCGTATCGAGCAGGAACGTCAGCGCCTGAAAACGACATGGGTTAATCCGCAGGCGGAAACAGCAGCTGAAGTGAACGCTCACTTAACTGCGCCGCTCTCTCGTGAAGCCAGTGGCGAAGATCTGCTGCGTCGCCCGGAAGTGACCTATGAAAATCTGGTGAAACTCACCGCGTTTGCGCCAGGCCTGGAAGACGCTGAAGCGGCAGAGCAGGTTGAAATCCAGGTGAAATACGAAGGTTACATTGCGCGTCAGCAGGATGAGATTGAAAAACAGCAGCGTAACGAAAATACGCTTCTGCCGGAAATGCTGGACTACCGTCAGGTGACAGGCCTTTCCAACGAAGTGATCGCCAAGCTGAACGATCATAAGCCGGTGTCGATCGGCCAGGCATCCCGTATCTCCGGTGTCACCCCCGCCGCGATTTCGATCCTGCTGGTGTGGCTAAAAAAGCAGGGCATGCTGCGCCGCAGCGCATAACGTTTGAACATAGCCCGGTGGCGCTGCGCTTACCGGGCCTACTGAACCCGTAGGGTGGGTAAGCGAAACGCCACCCGCCAGTAAGCATCTCAACAGGTATTCACCGTGCTCAATAAACTCTCTCGTCTGCTGGATCAGGCAGGCATTTCGCTCACCGATCACCAGAAAACTCAGCTGGTGGCCTATGTCGATATGCTGAACAAATGGAACAAAGCGTACAATCTGACGTCTGTTCGGGACCCTGACGAGATGCTGGTTCGCCATATTCTCGACAGCATCGTGGTGGCACCGTATCTGAACGGTGAGCGTTTTATTGATGTGGGCACGGGCCCGGGCCTGCCGGGGATTCCGCTGTCTATTGTGCGTCCTGATAGCCATTTCACGCTACTGGACAGCCTTGGCAAGCGCGTGCGCTTTTTACGTCAGGTACAGCATGAGCTGAAGCTTGAGAACATCACGCCCGTGCAGAGCAGGGTAGAGGAGTTCCCGGCTGAGCCGCCGTTTGACGGGGTTATCAGCCGTGCCTTTGCTTCTCTTAATGACATGGTGAGCTGGTGTAAGCACTTACCGGCAGAGCATGGCCGTTTTTATGCGCTGAAAGGACAGTTACCTGGCGAGGAAATTGAACAGCTTCCGGACGGTTTTGCGGTCGAGTCTATTGAGAAATTACACATTCCTCAGCTCGAAGGTGAGCGTCATCTGGTGATAATTAAGCCAAACAATTTTTAAAAAATTAATAAAAAATGTGGAATTTGTGCTGTTCTGACCATGTTAAAAAACAGCACAAGTCATGGGGATTTATCGGTGAGCCGTTAACCTCTTTTTCACTAAGGTTTTTCTTACGGTTAACGTGGCGGCGGTTATTTTCCGTGAAGATAGTCATCTGTGAAAATATAAGTCTGCTAAAAGTGGAAGGCAGTAACCAGAACGCAATGTTAATTATTTATTAAGAATGTCAATAAAAGGTTTTTATTGTGTACCGGGCTGTTTTGAAAATAGTTACGGTATTTTGCGTTTAATTTCATAAAGATAAATTTTCACGATTTGCGCCTTTGATAAATACAACCTTATCGCAAATGTGTGTTTTGTGATCCCGTGCACGCTTTATCGCCAACGTTTTCGCGCTGTTTGCAGTTTTGGTCGAAGGTTGGTGCTTTGCGCGAAAGTTAAAAAATAGCGGTGGGGAAAAATATTTAAACATTTATTCACCTTTTCGCTACTTAATGTTTGAAATCACGGGTGCGCACCGTATAATTTGACCGCTTTTTGATGCTTGACTCTGAGCCTTAAAGGACGTTTTATACGACACGCGGCATACCTCGAAGGGAGCAGGAGTAAAAACGTGATGTCTGTGTCGCTCTTGAGTAGAAACGTTGCTCGTAAGCTTCTGTTCATTCAGTTTCTGGCTGTGATAGCAAGTGGACTGCTGTTTAGCCTCAAAGACCCCTTCTGGGGCATCTCCGCCGTGTGCGGGGGTTTGGCGGTTGTGCTGCCAAACGTGTTGTTTATGATTTTTGCCTGGCGTCATCAGGCGCATACACCCGCCAAAGGCCGCGTGGCCTGGTCCTTCGCCCTCGGCGAAGTGTGTAAGGTGTTGCTGACCTTTGCTCTACTGGTGATGGCGCTGGCGGTTTTGAAAGTGGTCTTCATGCCGCTGATAGCAACGTGGGTTTTGGTGCTGGTGGTACAAGTTCTGGCTCCAGCTGTAATCAATAACAAAGGGTAAAAGGCATCATGGCTTCAGAAAATATGACGCCGCAGGATTACATAGGTCACCATCTGAATAACCTTCAGCTGGACCTGCGTACATTCTCGCTGGTGGATCCACATAACCCCCCGGCCACCTTCTGGACGATCAACATCGACTCCATGTTCTTCTCGGTGGTTTTGGGTCTTCTGTTCCTGGCCATGTTCCGCGGTGTTGCTAAAAGAGCGACCAGCGGTGTACCAGGGAAATTCCAGACATTCATCGAAATGATCATCGGCTTCGTCCATGGCAGCGTCAAAGACATGTACCATGGTAAGAGCAAGCTGATTGCTCCGCTGGCCCTGACCGTGTTCGTTTGGGTCTTCCTGATGAACCTGATGGACCTGCTGCCAATCGATCTGCTGCCGTTTATCGGCGAGCACATCTTCGGCCTGCCTGCGCTGCGTGTTGTACCGTCTGCTGACGTGAACATCACCCTGTCGATGGCGCTGGGCGTGTTTATCCTGATTCTTTTCTACAGCATCAAAATGAAAGGCGTAAGCGGCTTTGTGAAAGAGCTTACCTTGCAGCCGTTCAACCACTGGGCGTTTATTCCGGTCAACCTGATCCTGGAAGGCGTTAGCCTGCTGTCCAAACCTGTTTCACTGGGTCTGCGACTGTTCGGCAACATGTATGCGGGTGAGCTGATTTTCATTCTGATCGCGGGTCTTCTGCCGTGGTGGTCACAGTGGGTTCTGAATGTGCCGTGGGCCATTTTCCACATCCTGATCATTACGCTGCAAGCCTTTATCTTCATGGTTCTGACGATCGTCTATCTGTCGATGGCGTCTGAAGAGCACTGATTTTTTACCAACACTACTACGTTTTAATTGAAACAAACTGGAGACTGTCATGGAAAACCTGAATATGGATCTGCTGTACATGGCTGCCGCTGTGATGATGGGTCTGGCGGCTATCGGTGCTGCGATCGGTATCGGCATCCTCGGGGGCAAATTCCTGGAAGGCGCTGCGCGTCAACCTGATCTGATTCCTCTGCTGCGTACTCAGTTCTTTATCGTTATGGGTCTGGTGGATGCTATCCCAATGATCGCTGTAGGTCTGGGTCTGTACGTGATGTTTGCTGTCGCGTAGTAGTAGTTTTAAAACCCTAAGCCACAGAAATTAAAGAGGTATTGTGCTGTGAACATGAACGCAACAATCCTCGGCCAGGCCATCGCGTTTATTCTCTTTGTCTGGTTCTGCATGAAGTATGTATGGCCGCCTTTAATGGCTGCCATCGAAAAACGTCAGAAAGAAATTGCTGACGGTCTGGCTTCTGCAGAACGCGCTAAGAAAGATTTGGACCTTGCACAGGCCAACGCGACAGACCAGCTGAAAAAAGCGAAAGCGGAAGCTCAGGTTATCATCGAACAGGCTAACAAACGCCGTTCGCAGATCCTGGACGAAGCCAAAGCTGAAGCAGAACAGGAACGTACTAAGATCGTGACACAGGCTCAGGCTGAAATTGAAGCTGAGCGTAAACGTGCTCGTGAAGAACTGCGTAAGCAGGTTGCGATTCTGGCTGTTGCTGGCGCCGAGAAGATCATCGAACGTTCCGTGGATGAAGCTGCTAACAGCGACATCGTGGACAAACTTGTCGCTGAACTGTAAGGAGGGAGGGGCTGATGTCTGAATTTGTTACGGTAGCTCGCCCCTACGCCAAAGCAGCTTTTGACTTTGCTGTCGAACACCAAAATGTCGATCGCTGGCAGAATATGCTGGCGTTTGCCGCTGAGGTGACGAAAAACGAACAAATGGCCGAGTTGCTTTCCGGTGCGTTAGCACCTGAAACTCTCGCCGCGTCGTTTATCGCCGTGTGCGGAGAGCAACTGGATGCCTACGGCCAGAACCTGATCAAGGTGATGGCAGAAAATGGTCGTCTCCGTGTGCTCCCGGATGTTCTCGAGCAGTTTGAGCACTTACGTGCCCTTAGTGAAGCTACCGCTGAAGTTGAAGTCACTTCTGCGACTGAACTGAGTCATGAACAGCTTGCGAAAATTACCGCCGCGATGGAAAAACGTCTGTCACGCAAAGTTAAGCTGAATTGCAAAATCGATAAGTCTGTAATGGCAGGCGTAATCATCCGTTCGGGTGATATGGTCATTGATGGCAGCGTACGCGGCCGTCTTGAGCGCCTTGCAGACGTCTTGCAGTCTTAAGGGGACTGGAGCATGCAACTGAATTCCACCGAAATCAGCGAACTGATCAAGCAGCGCATTGCTCAGTTCAATGTTGTGAGCGAAGCTCACAACGAAGGTACTATTGTTTCTGTAAGTGACGGTGTTATCCGCATCCACGGCCTGGCCGATTGTATGCAGGGTGAGATGATTTCCCTGCCGGGTAACCGTTACGCTATCGCACTGAACCTGGAGCGCGACTCCGTAGGTGCCGTTGTGATGGGTCCATACGCTGACCTCGCCGAAGGCATGAAGGTTAAGTGTACTGGCCGTATTCTGGAAGTGCCGGTTGGCCGTGGCCTGCTGGGTCGCGTTGTTAACACCCTGGGTGCGCCAATCGACGGTAAAGGTCCGGTTGAGCACGATGGCTTCTCCCCAATCGAAGTTATCGCACCAGGCGTTATCGACCGTCAGTCCGTAGATCAGCCTGTTCAGACAGGTTATAAGTCCGTTGATGCCATGATCCCAATCGGTCGTGGTCAGCGTGAACTGATCATCGGTGACCGTCAGACCGGTAAAACCGCGATGGCAATCGACGCCATCATCAACCAGCGTGATTCCGGCATCAAATGCGTGTACGTGGCCATCGGCCAGAAAGCGTCCACCATTTCTAACGTGGTTCGTAAACTGGAAGAGCACGGCGCACTGGCTAACACCATTGTTGTTGTGGCGACTGCTTCTGAATCTGCTGCACTGCAATACCTGGCACCATACGCCGGTTGCGCAATGGGCGAATACTTCCGTGACCGCGGTGAAGATGCACTGATCGTATACGATGACCTGTCTAAACAGGCTGTTGCTTATCGTCAGGTTTCCCTGCTGCTCCGTCGTCCACCTGGACGTGAAGCGTTCCCTGGCGACGTATTCTACCTCCACTCTCGTCTGCTGGAGCGTGCTTCCCGCGTTAACGCGGAATACGTCGAGAACTTCACCAAAGGTGAAGTGAAGGGTAAAACGGGCTCTCTGACCGCGCTGCCGATCATTGAAACCCAGGCGGGTGACGTTTCTGCGTTCGTTCCGACCAACGTAATCTCTATTACCGATGGTCAGATCTTCCTGGAAACCAACCTGTTTAACTCCGGTATTCGTCCGGCAGTTAACCCGGGTATCTCCGTATCCCGTGTAGGTGGTGCTGCTCAGACCAAGATCATCAAGAAACTGTCCGGTGGTATCCGTACCGCGCTGGCACAGTATCGTGAACTGGCTGCGTTCTCTCAGTTCGCATCCGATCTGGACGAAGCAACCCGTAAACAGCTGAGCCACGGTCAGAAAGTGACCGAGCTGCTGAAGCAGAAACAGTACGCACCAATGTCTGTTGCTCAGCAGGGCCTGGTACTGTTCGCGGCTGAACGCGGTTACCTCGAAGATGTGGAACTGGCGAAAATCGGTAGCTTCGAAGCCGCTCTGCTGGCTTACGCTGACCGTGATCACGCTCCGCTGATGCAAGAGATCAACCAGACCGGTGGCTATAACGACGAAATCGAAGGCAAGCTGAAAGCTATCCTCGATTCCTTCAAAGCAACCCAATCCTGGTAATCGTCCGGCGGCTTGTCTCAGGACAAGCCGCCTGGCATTGAGGAGAAGCTCATGGCCGGCGCAAAAGAGATACGTAGTAAGATCGCAAGCGTCCAGAACACGCAAAAGATCACTAAAGCGATGGAGATGGTCGCCGCTTCCAAAATGCGTAAATCGCAGGATCGCATGGCGGCCAGCCGTCCTTATGCAGAAACCATGCGCAAAGTGATTGGTCACCTTGCAAACGGTAATCTGGAATATAAGCACCCTTACCTGGAAGAACGCGACGTTAAGCGCGTGGGCTACCTGGTGGTGTCGACCGACCGTGGTCTGTGTGGCGGCTTGAACATTAACCTGTTCAAAAAACTGCTGGCGGATATGAAAGCATGGTCTGAAAAAGGCGTTCAGTGCGATCTCGCATTGATCGGCTCTAAAGGCGTCTCTTTCTTTAACTCCGTTGGTGGCAACATTGTCGCTCAGGTGACCGGTATGGGTGATAACCCATCCCTGTCCGAACTGATCGGCCCGGTTAAAGTGATGTTGCAGGCTTATGATGAAGGCCGTCTGGACAGACTGTACGTTGTCAGCAACAAATTCATTAACACCATGTCTCAGGTTCCAACGCTCACTCAGATGCTGCCGTTACCGGCATCAGAAGATGACGAGCTGAAGCAAAAAGCCTGGGATTACCTGTATGAACCCGATCCGAAACCGCTGCTGGATACCCTGCTGCGTCGTTACGTTGAATCACAGGTTTATCAGGGCGTTGTAGAAAACCTGGCCAGCGAGCAGGCCGCACGAATGGTGGCGATGAAAGCCGCGACCGATAATGGCGGCAGCCTGATTAAAGAGCTGCAGTTGGTTTACAACAAAGCTCGTCAGGCCAGCATTACTCAGGAACTCACCGAGATCGTCTCGGGGGCCGCCGCGGTTTAACCAGGTTTACGAATTACGTAGAGGATTCAAGATGGCTACTGGAAAGATTGTCCAGGTAATCGGCGCCGTGGTGGACGTCGAGTTCCCTCAGGACGCCGTACCACGCGTGTACGACGCGCTTGAGGTACAGAATGGTAACGAGAGCCTGGTGCTGGAAGTTCAGCAGCAGCTCGGCGGCGGTATCGTGCGTACCATCGCGATGGGTTCTTCCGACGGTCTGCGTCGTGGTCTGGAAGTAAAAGACCTTGAGCATCCGATCGAAGTCCCGGTAGGTAAAGCAACACTGGGTCGTATCATGAACGTATTGGGTCAACCAATCGACATGAAAGGCGACATCGGTGAAGAAGAGCGTTGGGCTATCCACCGCGCGGCACCTTCCTACGAAGAGCTGTCCAGCTCTCAGGAACTGCTGGAAACCGGCATCAAAGTTATCGACCTGATGTGTCCGTTTGCGAAGGGCGGTAAAGTGGGTCTGTTCGGTGGTGCGGGTGTAGGTAAAACCGTAAACATGATGGAGCTGATCCGTAACATCGCGATCGAGCACTCCGGTTACTCCGTATTTGCGGGCGTAGGTGAACGTACTCGTGAGGGTAACGACTTCTACCACGAAATGACCGACTCCAACGTTCTGGACAAAGTATCCCTGGTTTACGGTCAGATGAACGAGCCACCAGGAAACCGTCTGCGCGTTGCGCTGACTGGCCTGACGATGGCTGAGAAGTTCCGTGACGAAGGCCGTGACGTTCTGCTGTTCGTCGATAACATCTATCGTTACACCCTGGCCGGTACGGAAGTATCTGCACTGCTGGGTCGTATGCCTTCAGCGGTAGGTTATCAGCCGACTCTGGCGGAAGAGATGGGTGTTCTTCAGGAACGTATCACCTCTACCAAAACCGGTTCTATCACCTCCGTTCAGGCGGTATACGTACCTGCGGATGACTTGACTGACCCATCTCCAGCCACCACCTTTGCGCACTTAGATGCAACCGTGGTACTGAGCCGTCAGATCGCGTCTCTGGGTATCTACCCGGCCGTTGACCCGCTGGACTCCACCAGCCGTCAGCTGGATCCACTGGTTGTTGGTCAGGAACACTACGACACCGCGCGTGGCGTACAGTCCCTGCTGCAGCGTTACCAGGAACTGAAAGACATCATCGCCATCCTGGGTATGGATGAACTGTCTGAAGAAGACAAACTGGTGGTAGCACGTGCGCGTAAGATCCAGCGCTTCCTGTCCCAGCCGTTCTTCGTTGCGGAAGTATTCACCGGTTCTCCAGGTAAATACGTTTCCCTGAAAGACACCATCCGTGGCTTTAAAGGCATCATGGAAGGCGAATACGATCACCTGCCAGAGCAGGCGTTCTACATGGTTGGTTCCATCGAAGAAGCTGTGGAAAAAGCCAAAAAACTTTAACGCCTTAATCGGAGGGTGATATGGCAATGACTTACCACCTGGACGTCGTCAGCGCAGAGCAACAAATGTTCTCTGGTCTGGTCGAGAAAATCCAGGTAACGGGTAGTGAAGGTGAGCTGGGTATTTTCCCGGGTCACGCACCGCTGCTCACCGCCATTAAGCCTGGTATGATCCGCATCGTTAAACAGTTCGGTCACGAAGAGTTTATCTATCTGTCCGGCGGCATTCTTGAAGTGCAGCCTGGCAGTGTGACCGTTCTGGCCGATACCGCTATTCGTGGCCAGGATCTCGACGAAGCGCGAGCCCTGGAATCGAAGCGTAAGGCTGAAGAGCACATTAGCAGCTCTCATGGTGACGTGGATTACGCTCAGGCGTCTGCGGAGCTGGCCAAAGCGATCGCGAAACTGCGCGTTATCGAGTTGACCAAAAAAGCGATGTAACACCGGCTTGAAAAGCACAAAAGCCAGTCTGGATCCCAGGCTGGCTTTTTTTTTGTCGCTTAATTCATGATGAAAAAGATGTAGAATTTTAAGCATCAAACGTTTTTACTTCTCACTCAAACTACCGTCAGGATGCGTATGTCAAACAGTGCGATGAGCGTGGTGATCCTTGCCGCAGGCAAAGGTACCCGCATGTATTCCGATCTGCCTAAAGTGCTTCATACACTGGCAGGAAAGCCAATGGTGCAGCATGTCATTGATGCCGCTAATGAATTGGGCGCCCGTCAGGTTCACCTGGTCTACGGCCACGGTGGCGATCTCCTTAAAAAGACGCTAAGCGACGACAAGCTCAACTGGGTACTTCAGGCTGAACAGCTGGGTACTGGTCATGCAATGCAGCAGGCCGCACCGTTCTTTGCGGATGACGAAGACATTCTGATGCTGTACGGCGACGTCCCGCTGATCGCTACCGATACGCTGACGCGTCTGCGCGACGCCAAACCGCAAGGCGGTATTGGTTTGTTAACCGTCGTGCTGGACGATCCAACCGGCTACGGTCGAATTACGCGTGAAAACGGCAACGTAACGGGGATCGTTGAACACAAAGATGCCAGCGACGAACAGCGCGAGATTCAGGAGATCAACACCGGTATCCTGATTGCTAATGGTGCTGATTTAAAACGCTGGTTGTCGAAACTCAACAACAACAACGCGCAGGGTGAATACTACATCACCGACATCATTGCGATGGCGTACCAGGAAGGGCGCGAGATTGTGGCGGTACAACCGGCACGTATCAGCGAAACCGAAGGGGTGAACAACCGTCTTCAACTTTCCCGTCTTGAGCGCGTTTATCAGTCCGAACAGGCCGAGAAACTCCTTCTGGCTGGCGTGATGCTGCGCGATCCGGCACGTTTCGACCTGCGTGGCACGTTATCTCACGGGCGCGACGTTGAAATTGATACTAACGTTATCCTGGAAGGTCATGTCACGCTGGGCAACCGCGTCAAAATTGGTGCTGGCTGTGTGATTAAAAACAGCGTCATCGGTGACGATTGCGAAATTAGCCCCTACAGCGTGGTGGAAGATGCCCGTCTGGATGCGGCTTGTACCATTGGTCCATTTGCACGTCTGCGTCCTGGCGCTGAGCTGCTGGAAGGCGCTCACGTGGGTAACTTCGTTGAGATGAAAAAAGCGCGTCTGGGTAAAGGCTCAAAAGCCGGTCATTTAACCTATCTGGGCGACGCGGAAATTGGTGACAACGTCAATATTGGCGCAGGCACAATCACCTGTAACTATGACGGCGCGAATAAGTTTAAAACCATCATCGGTAATGATGTGTTCGTTGGCTCCGACACCCAGCTGGTGGCACCGGTGACTGTGGGTAACGGCGTAACGATTGCTGCCGGAACGACGGTGACACGTGACGTCGCGGATAACGAGCTGGTATTAAGCCGCGTACCGCAGGTGCACAAGCAGGGCTGGAAACGCCCGGTGAAGAAAAAGTAACAACAAGGCGGGTGGCGCTACGCTTACCCGCCCTACGATTGAGTAGGCCTGATAAGGCGTAGCCGTCATCAGGCAAACCCGGGTGAGGAGATAAATATATATCTCCCCCCACAGGCAGTACCCATAAAAATAACCCCACTCTCTACAAGGCTCGGGGCGCCCGGAAAGGGCAAATACAGGTCAGCGACAACGCAGGCATCATGCCTAAATTCGGAATCTAAAATTATGTGTGGAATTGTTGGCGCAGTTGCGCAGCGTGATATTGCTGAAATCCTTCTCGAAGGTTTACGTCGTCTGGAATACCGTGGTTACGACTCTGCCGGTCTGGCTGTTGTCGATGCAGAAGGTCATATGACCCGTCTGCGTCGTCTCGGTAAAGTGCAGATGCTGGCCCAGGCCGCGGAAGAACATCCGCTGCACGGTGGTACCGGTATTGCGCACACCCGCTGGGCGACGCACGGCGAACCGTCAGAAGGCAACGCGCACCCGCATGTGTCTGAACACATCGTGGTGGTGCATAACGGCATTATCGAAAACCACGAACCGCTGCGCGAAGAACTGAAAGTGCGTGGCTATACCTTCGTCTCTGAAACCGACACCGAAGTGATTGCTCACCTGGTGCACTGGGAGCTGGAGCAGGGCGGTACACTGCGTGACGCGGTGCTGCGTGCTATCCCTCAGCTGCGCGGTGCGTACGGTACGGTGATCATGGACTCCCGCGACCCGTCCACGCTGCTGGCCGCGCGTTCCGGTAGTCCAATGGTTATCGGTCTGGGTATGGGTGAAAACTTTATCGCCTCTGACCAGCTGGCACTTCTGCCGGTGACCCGTCGCTTTATCTTCCTGGAAGAGGGTGATATCGCGGAAGTGACCCGCCGCAGCGTGACCGTATTCGATACCAAAGGCGAGCAGGTGAAACGCCAGGAGATCGAATCTAACCTGCAGTACGACGCGGGCGACAAAGGCGCTTATCGTCACTACATGCAGAAAGAGATTTACGAGCAGCCAAACGCCATCAAAAATACCCTGACCGGGCGCATTAGCCACGGTGAAGTGGATCTGAGTGAGCTGGGTGCTAACGCGAACGAACTGCTCAGCAAGGTTGAGCACATTCAGATCGTAGCCTGCGGCACCTCCTACAACTCCGGTATGGTCTCTCGTTACTGGTTTGAATCCCTGGCGGGCGTGCCGTGCGACGTCGAAATCGCCTCGGAATTCCGCTACCGCAAATCCGCGGTGCGTCGCAACAGTCTGATGATCACCCTTTCTCAGTCTGGTGAAACGGCAGATACTCTGGCCGCGCTGCGTCTCTCAAAAGAGCTGGGTTACCTGGGCTCTCTGGCCATCTGCAACGTTCCGGGCTCTTCGCTGGTGCGTGAATCCGATCTGGCGCTGATGACCAAAGCCGGTACTGAAATCGGCGTGGCCTCTACCAAAGCGTTTACTACTCAACTGACGGTTCTGCTGATGCTGGTGGCGAAACTGGCGCGTCTGAAAGGTGAAGATGCCTCTGTTGAGCATGACATCGTTCATGGTCTGCAGGCGCTGCCGAGCCGTATTGAGCAGATGCTCTCCCAGGACAAACGCATTGAGCGGCTTTCGGAAGATTTCTCTGACAAACATCACGCCCTGTTCCTGGGCCGTGGCGATCAGTATCCGATTGCGCTGGAAGGCGCGCTGAAACTGAAAGAGATCTCTTACATCCACGCTGAAGCCTATGCGGCAGGCGAGCTGAAACACGGTCCGCTGGCGCTGATTGATGCTGATATGCCGGTCATCGTTGTAGCACCTAACAACGAACTGCTGGAAAAACTGAAATCTAACATCGAAGAAGTGCGCGCCCGCGGTGGTGTCCTGTACGTCTTCGCCGACAAAGATGCCGGTTTTGTCAGCAACGACAACATGCACATCATTGAGATGCCGCATGTGGAAGAGGTTATTGCCCCGATCTTCTACACCGTTCCGCTGCAGCTGCTGGCCTATCACGTTGCGCTGATCAAAGGCACTGACGTTGACCAGCCGCGTAACCTGGCGAAATCTGTCACCGTAGAATAATCCCTCCAGGCTCCACCTTCGGGTGGAGCTTTTTTACCCCGCCTGGTTTGTTTTTAATCAATCCTTTCACATTTTTATTGATGACAATTTGTCATCTTCAGCTACTTTTTCAGTGTCACATAAAGAAAATATTTCTGAAAACGTCTTGTCATAAAAGCGGCTAACACGATGAAAATTAAGCTTTCTTTTGCTGGTTTTTAAGTGAAATTTCCATTGTCATAAAACTGTCATAATTCGTACATTTATCTGTCACCTGTTTGTCCTATTTTGCTCATCGTAGCCACTAAACAACGATTTACGAAAATCTTGCAGGAGACATTATGAAAGTTATGCGTACCACTGTCGCAACTGTTGTCGCCGCGACCTTATCTCTGAGCGCGTTCTCTGTATTTGCAGAAGCAAGCCTGACTGGCGCTGGTGCAACCTTCCCTGCGCCGGTGTATGCCAAATGGGCGGATACCTACCAGAAAGAAACCGGTAATAAGGTTAACTATCAGGGTATCGGCTCCTCCGGTGGCGTGAAACAAATTACCGCTAACACGGTTGATTTCGGCGCATCAGATGCTCCGCTGTCTGATGACAAACTGGCTCAGGAAGGCCTGTTCCAGTTCCCTACCGTGATCGGTGGTGTGGTTCTGGCTATCAACCTGCCGGGCGTGAAGTCGGGTGAGCTGGTGCTGGACGGCAAAACGCTGGGTGACATCTACCTGGGCAAAATCAAAAAATGGGATGACGAAGCGATCGCTAAACTCAACCCTGGCCTGAAGCTGCCTTCTCAGAACATCGCTGTGGTTCGCCGCGCGGACGGTTCAGGTACCTCTTTCGTCTTTACCAGCTACCTGGCAAAAGTGAACGAAGAGTGGAAATCTAAAGTCGGTTCCGGCTCTACCGTTAACTGGCCAACCGGTCTGGGCGGTAAAGGGAACGACGGTATCGCTGCGTTCGTACAGCGTCTGCCAGGTTCAATTGGCTACGTAGAGTATGCGTACGCGAAGCAGAACAACCTGTCCTACACCAAACTGGTTTCTGCCGACGGCAAACCGGTTAGCCCGACCGAAGAGAACTTTGCCAACGCCGCGAAAGGCGCTGACTGGAGCAAATCTTTCGCTCAGGACCTGACTAACCAGAAAGGCGAAGGTGCATGGCCAATCACCTCTACCACCTTCATTCTGGTGCATAAAGAGCAGAAGAAACCTGAGCAGGGTGCTGAAGTGCTGAAGTTCTTCGACTGGGCGTACAAAAACGGTGGCAAACAGGCTAACGCTCTGGACTACGCTACCCTGCCGGACAACGTGGTTGAGCAGATCCGTGCTGCATGGAAAACCAACGTCAAAGACAGCAGCGGTAAAGCGCTGTACTAACAGGATATATTTAACGAAGATGGCGGGTGGCGCTGCGCTTACCCGCCCTACGGTTTACTCTGTAGGCCCGGTAAGCGTCAGCGCCACCGGGCATATTCGTAAAAACGTCTCAAACAGAAGAGTAATTTATGGCTGCAACCAAGCCTGCATTTAACCCTCCGGGTAAAAAAGGTGACATGATTTTCAGCGCGCTGGTCAAACTGGCTGCGCTGATTGTGCTATTGCTGCTGGGCGGCATTATCGTGTCTCTGATTTTCTCCTCCTGGCCGAGCATCCAGAAATTCGGTTTCTCCTTCCTGTGGAGTAAAGAGTGGGATGCGCCGAACGATATCTACGGTGCACTGGTGCCGATTTACGGCACGCTGGTGACCTCGTTCATCGCCCTGCTGATTGCAGTTCCGGTAAGCTTCGGTATTGCCCTGTTCCTGACGGAGCTGGCGCCGGGCTGGCTGCGTCGTCCACTGGGGATCGCCATCGAACTGCTGGCGGCCATTCCAAGTATCGTATACGGCATGTGGGGCCTGTTTATCTTTGCGCCGCTGTTCGCCACGTACTTCCAGGAGCCGGTAGGTAATGTCCTCTCTGCCATTCCGTTTGTGGGGGCACTGTTTTCTGGCCCGGCTTTCGGTATTGGTATTCTGGCGGCAGGTGTGATCCTCGCCATCATGATTATTCCGTACATTGCGGCGGTCATGCGCGATGTCTTCGAACAAACGCCGGTGATGATGAAAGAGTCGGCCTATGGCATCGGCTGCACTACCTGGGAAGTGATCTGGCGCATTGTCCTTCCGTTCACCAAAAATGGGGTGATCGGGGGCGTGATGCTGGGCTTAGGTCGTGCGCTGGGTGAAACCATGGCGGTCACCTTTATTATCGGTAACACCTATCAGCTCGACAGCGCTTCGCTCTATATGCCGGGTAACAGCATTACCTCTGCGCTGGCGAATGAATTTGCCGAAGCGGAATCAGGTCTGCACGTCGCAGCGCTGATGGAACTGGGGCTGATTCTGTTCGTTATCACCTTCATCGTTCTGGCGATTTCCAAGCTGATGATTATGCGCCTCGCTAAAAATGAGGGGGCACGCTAATGGCAACTCTCGAAATGCAAGCTACCGCTGAGCTGGCGGAATCCCGCCGTAAAATGCAGGCCAGACGCCGCATGAAAAACCGCATTGCGCTGACGCTCTCAATGGCGACGATGGCGTTCGGTCTGTTCTGGCTGGTCTGGATCCTGTTCTCCACCGTCGTGCGCGGAATTGACGGGATGTCACTGTCGTTGTTCACCGAAATGACGCCGCCGCCGAACACGGCGGGTGGTGGTCTGGCGAATGCCCTGGCGGGCAGCGGTTTGCTGATCCTGTGGGCGACGGTCTTTGGTACGCCGCTCGGCATCATGGCGGGTATCTACCTGGCGGAATACGGTCGTAAATCCTTGCTGGCGGAAGTCATTCGTTTCATTAACGACATCCTGCTCTCGGCCCCGTCTATCGTGGTGGGTCTGTTTGTGTACACCGTCGTGGTGGCGCAGATGGAACACTTCTCCGGCTGGGCGGGTGTGATTGCCCTTGCGCTGCTGCAGGTACCGATTGTTATCCGTACCACCGAGAATATGCTGAAACTGGTGCCGGACAGCCTGCGTGAAGCGGCTTACGCGCTGGGTACGCCGAAATGGAAGATGATCTCGGCGATTACATTAAAAGCGTCCGTCTCCGGGATCATGACCGGTATCCTGCTGGCGGTGGCTCGTATTGCGGGTGAAACGGCGCCGCTGCTGTTTACGTCTCTCTCCAACCAGTTCTGGAGCACGGACATGATGCAGCCGATCGCCAACCTGCCGGTGACGATCTTTAAATTTGCGATGAGCCCATTCGCGGAATGGCAGCAGCTGGCCTGGGCCGGGGTGCTGATCATTACCCTTTGCGTACTGTTGCTGAACATTCTGGCGCGCGTCATTTTCGCGAAGAAGAAACACGGTTAATTTTTTACGGCGCGGCAGCTCGCGGCGCCGAATGAGGAAATGAGTCAATGAGTATGGTTGATACTGCCCCGGGTAAGATTCAGGTTCGTGATTTGAACTTCTACTACGGCAAATTCCATGCCCTGAAGAACATCAACCTGGATATCGCGAAGAACCAGGTCACGGCATTTATCGGTCCGTCTGGCTGTGGGAAATCCACGCTGCTGCGTACCTTTAACAAAATGTATTCACTCTATCCGGAGCAGCGCGCTGAAGGTGAAATCATCCTGGATGGCGAAAATATTCTGACCCAGGCTCAGGATATCGCACTGCTGCGCGCCAAAGTGGGGATGGTGTTCCAGAAACCCACGCCGTTCCCGATGTCCATTTATGACAACATCGCCTTTGGCGTGCGCCTGTTTGAAAAACTCTCCCGTGCCGATATGGACGAGCGCGTGCAGTGGGCTTTGACCAAGGCCGCATTATGGAACGAAACCAAAGATAAGTTGCACCAGAGCGGTTACTCTCTCTCCGGTGGTCAGCAGCAGCGTCTGTGCATTGCGCGTGGTATCGCGATTCGCCCGGAAGTACTGTTGCTGGATGAGCCCTGTTCAGCGCTGGACCCGATTTCAACCGGTCGTATTGAAGAACTCATTACTGAGCTGAAGCAGGATTACACCGTGGTTATCGTAACCCATAACATGCAGCAGGCTGCGCGTTGTTCCGATCACACGGCATTTATGTATCTGGGCGAGCTGATTGAGTTCAGTAACACGGACGATCTGTTCACCAAGCCCGCGAAGAAACAAACCGAAGATTATATTACTGGCCGCTACGGTTGATTTGCCTCAGTGCATGTGGAGAAACCATGGACAACCTCAATCTTAATAAACACATTTCAGGCCAGTTCAACGCAGAGCTGGAAAGTATTCGCACGCAGGTGATGACCATGGGTGGCATGGTTGAGCAGCAGCTTTCGGATGCGATTACGGCAATGCATAACCAGGACAGCGAGCTGGCGAAGCGCGTCATAGAAGGCGATAAAAACGTCAATATGATGGAAGTGGCTATCGATGAAGCCTGCGTGCGCATTATCGCGAAACGTCAGCCGACGGCGAGCGATCTGCGTCTGGTGATGGCCATCATCAAAACCATCGCCGAGCTGGAACGTATTGGTGACGTGGCGGATAAAATCTGCCGCACGGCGCTGGAGAAATTCTCTCAGCAGCATCAGCCGCTGCTGGTGAGCCTGGAGTCGCTGGGTCGCCACACCGTGCAGATGCTGCACGACGTGCTGGATGCCTTTGCGCGTATGGATCTTGACGAAGCGGTGCGTATCTACCGTGAAGACAAGAAAGTCGACCAGGAGTATGAAGGCATTGTGCGCCAGCTGATGACCTACATGATGGAAGATTCACGCACGATTCCAAGCGTACTGACGGCCTTGTTCTGTGCGCGCTCTATCGAGCGTATCGGTGACCGCTGCCAGAACATTTGCGAATACATTTTCTACTTCGTGAAAGGTCAGGACTTCCGTCACGTGGGCGGCGACGAGCTGGACAAGCTGCTGGCGGGTAAAGATCCGAAAGAGTAGTAATACAGGTGAATATGCCCGGTGGCGCTGCGCTTACCGGGCCTGCGAACCCTGTAGGCCGGATAAGCGTTAGCGCCATCCGGCTTTGTTTTTTCAGCGAGTAATATTCCAACCGCGTGCCTTCCACAATTCCGGCAATTGTGCCAGATCGGTAAAAGTCGTCACTTTTGGATGACCGATCGGCTTGTTGTGCGGGTCGGCGCAGAAGTAAAACACCTCCATCCCCGCATCAATCCCCGACTGCGCGCCCGCAGAGGAGTCGTCCACCAGAATGCAGTTTTCTACATTCACGTTCATCGCTTTTGCCGCATGGAACATCAGCGCCGGATCGGGCTTCCAGCGCTGGATATCGTAGCCGCTGAACAGCTTTTCCGGGAAATGGTGCAACATCTCAAGCTTGCCGAGCGAGTGCTGCATTTTGCTGACCGGTCCGTTAGACACCACGCAGATCGGTACCGTCATGGCATCCAGCAGTGCATTTGCCCCCGGAATGACTTCCAGCTCTGAATCAAACAGGCGAGCGACCTCGGCGCGGTACACCGGTTCCAGATCCGCTTTCGCCAGGTCAACACCGTGTTCTTCGTTAATGATGTCGATGATCTCGTAGAGCTTTACGCCCTTAAAGCGTTTAAACACCTCTTCGAGCGCCAGCGTAATGCCAAATTCCTGGAACATGGTGACATACGCGCGGGAACAAATGACCTCACTGTCGACCAGCGTACCGTCGCAGTCGAAAAATACCGCTTCAATTCCGGACATGCCTTTCCCTTTTAACAAGTTTAACGTTTACGTACCGCCGTTTACCGGAACGCAATCGTTGCCGTATAAGCAAAATCAATGAAAAAAGTATCACGTAACCGCCACTATTGTCGCATTTTGGTATAGGATAGCGACGAATTTTCCCTCCTTGTTCGGAAATTGATGATGAGTCAACAACACACTACCCAGACATCTGGTCAGGGTCTGCTTGAGCGCGTGTTTAAACTGCGCGAGCACGGCACAACGGCACGCACCGAAGTGATCGCCGGTTTCACCACCTTCCTGACGATGGTTTATATCGTTTTTGTTAACCCACAAATTCTGGGCGTTGCTGGCATGGATACCAGCGCCGTCTTTGTGACCACCTGTCTGATCGCAGCACTGGGCAGCATTCTGATGGGCGTGTTCGCTAACCTGCCAGTCGCACTGGCCCCGGCGATGGGTCTGAACGCCTTCTTCGCCTTCGTTGTTGTTCAGGCGATGGGGCTGCCGTGGCAGGTGGGTATGGGCGCTATCTTCTGGGGCGCGGTTGGCCTGCTGCTGCTGACCATTTTCCGCGTGCGTTACTGGATGATTGCGAACATTCCTGTGAGCCTGCGCGTGGGCATCACCAGCGGTATCGGTCTGTTTATCGGGATGATGGGGTTGAAAAACGCCGGTGTCATCGTGGCGAACCCGGAAACGCTGGTGAGCATTGGTCACCTGACCTCTCATAACGTCCTGCTGGGCGTGCTGGGCTTCTTTATCATCGCTATCCTTGCGTCCCGCAATATTCATGCGGCGGTGCTGGTCTCCATCGTAGTGACCACGCTGCTGGGCTGGATGCTGGGTGACGTTCACTATAACGGCATCGTCTCCGCGCCACCGAGCGTCTCAACCGTTGTTGGCCATGTCGATCTGGCGGGTTCCCTGAACCTGGGCCTGGCGGGCGTGATTTTCTCCTTCATGCTGGTGAACCTGTTCGACTCCTCCGGTACGCTGATCGGCGTGACTGACAAGGCGGGTCTGGCAGATGAAAAAGGCAAATTCCCGCGCATGAAGCAGGCGCTGTTTGTGGACAGTATCTCCTCTGTGACCGGCTCATTTATCGGGACCTCGTCTGTTACCGCTTACATCGAATCCTCTTCCGGGGTGTCTGTGGGTGGCCGTACCGGTCTGACGGCGGTTGTGGTGGGTATTCTGTTCCTGCTGGTGATCTTCCTCTCGCCACTGGCGGGTATGGTTCCTCCGTACGCGGCGGCGGGTGCGCTGATCTACGTAGGGGTGCTGATGACCTCCAGCCTGTCGCGCGTGAAGTGGGATGATTTAACCGAAGCGGTGCCGGCGTTTATTACCGCCGTGATGATGCCATTCAGCTTCTCGATTACCGAAGGTATCGCGCTGGGCTTTATCTCTTACTGCGTAATGAAGATCGGTACTGGCCGTTTCCGCGATCTCAGCCCGTGCGTCATCGTTGTCGCGCTGCTGTTTGTACTGAAGATTGTGTTTATTGACGCGAAATAAACAGCAAGCCCTTTTCGAAGAAAAGGGCTTTAGTGTTTGTACCCTCTCCCGGTGGG
>NZ_POVL01000049.1 GCF_002939185.1 Enterobacter sichuanensis
CTAGCGATAAGTCGCCTGACCTACGCGCTTATCTCTCTGCTTTGGGCCACATCAGCGCTCCTGCTGTTGAACTACAACTACAACTTCCTTAACGGGGTGGAATCGGGCCATTCGCTCTCCTTCATCCTCTCCGTGTTGATCTCTTTCGCCATCTGTCTGCTGTATATGTCGCGCATTTACCAGCGCAGCGAGTGGCTGAAGCGGGGCTGGCAGGGAAGGGCGCTCACCGACCCGTTAACCGGTTTGCCCAATATTCGTGCGCTGGAGGATTATCTTGAGATCCACCCGGCTGCCAAAGTGTGCATTCTGCGCATGGACAACCTGGAGTTTTTGAGCCGCCACTACGGGATCCTCATGCGGGTGCATTGCAAACGAACGATTGCCACGTCGCTTCAGCCGCTTTTGCAGAAGGATGAGATGATCTTCCAGTTGCCCGGAAGCGAGCTGGTGCTGGTATTGCTCGGGTCAGACATTGCTGAACGCCTTCAGACTATGGTCGACCGGCTCAACAGCAGTAAGATTTTCTGGAACAACACCGGGCTGGATATTGAATTTGGCGCATCCTGGGGAATGGTCGAAAACGGCGAAAAGCTGCATCACACGCTGGGCCAGCTGAGCTGGCTGGCAGAGCAGGCCTGCGGGGCGCACAACGTGCTTGCGCTCACTAACAGCCTGGAAGCGGCATCAGGGCAAACGACCGAACGCGTACTCATGCTCGCGCGGATTAAGCATGCGCTGGATGCAGGGCAGTTCCATTTATACGCGCAGCCCATCCAGAAGGCGGACGGGAGTGGGTACAACGAGATCCTGGCGCGCATGGAAAGTGAAGGGGAGATCATTACCCCCGATCGCTTTATTCCATTGATTGCCCAGTTTAACCTGAGCCATCGGTTCGATATGTGCATTATGGAAAAGCTACTGATGTGGCTGCGCGCCAATCCTGAAACGCAGGCCGGTGCCCGCTTCTCGGTCAATCTGATGCCGCTGACGCTGATGCAAAAAGAGGTCGCTGGCGAGATTTGTGCGCTCTTTGAACGGTATGGCGTCGCGCCGCAGGCTGTCGTGATTGAAATTACGGAGGAACAGGCTTTCTCAAATTCAGGCAGCAGCATCAACAATATTCAGCAACTGCGGGATTACGGTTTCAGGATTGCGATTGATGATTTTGGTACCGGCTACGCTAACTATGAGCGTTTGCGACGTCTGCAGGCGGACATCATTAAAATTGACGGCTGTTTTGTGAAAGATATTTGTACAGATGACATGGATGCGATGATCGTGCAGTCAATGTGTAATCTGGCGAAGACCAAATCACTGTGCGTCGTTGCGGAATACGTCGAAACACCGGCGCAGCGGGAGATGCTGCTTCGCTGCGGTGTGGATTATCTGCAGGGCTATCTGATCGGCAAACCCAGACCATTGGAAGAGTTACAGGCATAAAAAAACCGGGAGCAGGCTCCCGGTTTTTTGTTTAACAGTAAAGGTTACAGTACCAGTGCTGCGATAGACGCAGACAGAACGCTCACCAGGGTAGAGCCGTAAACCAGTTTCAGGCCGAAGCGAGAAACCACGTTACCCTGTTCTTCGTTCAGACCTTTAATCGCACCGGCGATGATACCGATAGACGAGAAGTTCGCGAAGGAGACCAGGAACACGGACAGGATGCCTTCCGCGCGTGGAGAAAGCGTGCTGGCAATTTTCTGCAGATCCATCATCGCAACGAATTCGTTAGAAACCAGTTTGGTCGCCATGATACTGCCCACCTGCAGCGCTTCGTGAGCAGGAACACCCATCACCCATGCAACCGGGTAGAAGATGTAGCCCAGAATGCCCTGGAAGGAGATACCCAGCACCGCGGCGAACAGGGCGTTCAGTGCAGAAATCAGCGCAATAAAACCGATCAGCATGGCGGCAACGATAATCGCCACTTTGAAACCAGCCAGAATATATTCACCCAGCATTTCGAAGAAGCTCTGACCTTCGTGCAGGTTTGACATCTGGATGTTCTCTTCGCTGGCGTCAACGCGGTACGGGTTGATCAGCGACAGCACAATAAAGGTGCTGAACATGTTAAGAACCAGCGCAGCAACCACGTATTTTGGCTCCAGCATGGTCATATACGCGCCCACGATAGACATGGATACGGTAGACATTGCGGTGGCCGCCATGGTGTACATGCGGTTGCGGGACATCTTGCCGAGAATATCTTTATACGCGATGAAGTTTTCAGACTGACCGAGGATCAGGGAGCTCACGGCGTTGAATGATTCCAGCTTACCCATGCCGTTGACTTTGGATAACAGGAAGCCAATGCCACGAATCACAAACGGCAGAACGCGGATGTGCTGCAGAATACCGATCAGCGCAGAGATGAAGACGATAGGGCACAGCACCTTCAGGAAGAAGAATGCCAGACCTTCATCGTTCATCTTACCGAAGACAAAGTTCGTTCCTTCATTGGCGAATCCGAGCAGTTTTTCGAACATTTCGGAGAAGCCTTTCACGAAGCCAAGGCCTACGTTGGAGTTCAGGAAGAACCACGCAAGTAAAACTTCAATGACCAGCAGTTGGACAACATAACGAATACGAATTTTTTTGCGGTCTGTGCTGACCAGCAATGCGAGTGCAGTAACGACAACAAGTGCCAGGACAAAATGAAGGACGCGGTCCATATTTGCTCCAAATATGAGGCAGGTTTAATTTTCGTGCACATTCTATGTAACAAGGGAAAAGAAAACGAGATCAAGGGCACACTATAGTTACATCCTGTGACGAGTCTCAAAAATAGTGATCCACAATACATTTTCGTTATGTTAGGTAAATGAGTGAAAAGTTAAGTTTGTGTGCTAGTCTTCACAAAAGAGCGCGCGATTTCAGTTTCTGTTAGATCGCCCCCGATTACCCGCCCGTCTATCGTTCAAAGCTATCAGAGAAATCACTGTAAACGTCATAAATGATCTTGATAATCATTCTCATTTTGGTAGCATTAAACATAGCAAAGGCTATATTTCAGAGGCAGACATGACAAACAGTCGCGTAGAGGGTAGCAGTGGCAGAGCAGCGCGCAAGTTGCGGTTCGCATTAATGGGACCTGCGTTCATTGCTGCCATTGGCTATATCGATCCAGGTAACTTTGCGACCAATATTCAGGCCGGGGCCAGCTTCGGCTATAAGCTGCTGTGGGTGGTCGTCTGGGCGAACCTGATGGCGATGCTGATTCAGATGCTCTCCGCAAAACTGGGCATTGCCACCGGTAAAAACCTGGCGGAACAAATTCGCGACCACTACCCGCGTCCGGCCGTCTGGCTTTACTGGGTGCAGGCAGAAATCATCGCCATGGCAACGGACCTCGCTGAATTTATCGGCGCGGCGATCGGGTTCAAACTGATTCTGGGCGTGTCGCTGCTACAGGGGGCGGTGCTGACCGGGATCGCCACGTTCCTGATCCTGATGCTGCAGCGTCGTGGTCAAAAACCGCTGGAGAAGGTCATCGGCGGTCTGCTGTTGTTTGTCGCGGCGGCGTATATTGTCGAGCTGATTTTCTCCCAGCCAAATCTGGCGCAGCTCGGTAAAGGGATGTTGATCCCAGATTTGCCAACCTCGGAAGCGGTGTTCCTCGCCGCCGGGGTGCTGGGTGCGACCATTATGCCGCATGTGATTTACCTTCACTCCTCATTAACGCAGCATCTGCACGGCGGGACGCGGAAAGAGCGTTACTCCGCGACAAAATGGGATGTGGCCATCGCCATGACCATCGCCGGGTTTGTGAATCTGGCGATGATGGCGACCGCCGCTGCCGCTTTCCACTTTAACGGCCATACCGGCATTGCCGATCTCGACCAGGCTTATCTCACCCTGGAGCCGTTACTGAGCCATGCTGCCGCGACGATATTTGGACTGAGCCTGGTGGCTGCCGGTCTCTCTTCCACCGTTGTGGGCACCCTGGCAGGCCAGGTGGTCATGCAGGGGTTTGTCCGGTTCCATATTCCGTTGTGGGTGCGTCGTACCGTCACCATGCTGCCGTCATTTATCGTAATTCTGATGGGGCTCGATCCCACGCGAATTCTGGTGATGAGCCAGGTGCTGTTGAGTTTTGGGATTGCGCTGGCGCTGGTGCCGCTGCTGATCTTTACCAGCAACAAAACCCTGATGGGTGAGCTGGTTAACTCAACGCTGGTGAAAAGGACCGGGTGGGCCATTGTGGTTGTGGTCGTTGCGCTGAACCTGTGGTTGTTGATAGGGACGGCACTAGGGTTATAAAAAAAGGAGCCGGGAGGCTCCTTTTTAGATTAGTGACGGCCATGACCGTGGCCATGACCGTGACCTTTACCGCCGCGATCCCAGCCGCCACGGCGGTCATCACGGTCGTTCCAGCCTTCGCGATAACCGCGCTCATAGGCGTTGTTTTTATACCAGCCGCGATGCAAACCATTATCATGTTTCCACCAGCGATCGCCGCGCCACTCATAGTGACGATGCCAGTAATCACGGTCGCGCCAGTAGCCACCGTCCCAGTATCTGCCGTAGTCGTCACGATCGCCAATTTGTAATTTTACTGATGGCAACAGGGTGATTTCGCCAGCAGTGGCGACCAGCGGGGCCGAAGCCAGTAATACCGCTGCAAGAATCAGTGACCTGAACATACTCTTTCTCCTTCACGATCGGGGCCTTGTGGGGCCTGTTAACGCAATTTTACGAGTTGGTAAAGTCTCGTTTCATCGCCTCAACTCCGAATTCAAAAGGGATAGCACTTTTTGCTAAAAGTGTATCTATTTTGAGCCGTTCAGGATCCCGTCAATGGTGGCCAGCTCTTCTGCGCTGAAATGGCGATTCACGAGCATGCCCACCGCATCCTCTATCTGTGTGGTTTTACTGGCACCAATCAGAACAGACGTGACCGCGTCGTGGCGTAATATCCAGGCCAGCGCCATCTGCGAGAGCTTCTGACCACGGCCTTCCGCCATGGCATTGAGCTTTCTTACCGTTTCCAGTTTCTCTTCGGTGATCTGCTCAGGGTTAAGGAACTTACTGTCGCTTGCCGCGCGTGAATCTGCGGGAATACCGTTCAGATAACGGTTGGTCAGTTGCCCGCCGGCGAGCGGCGAGAAGGGAATGCAGCCGACCCCTTTTTCCTGCAGCACCTCCAGCAGCCCCGCTTCCGGCGCACGTTCAAACATGGAGTATTTTGGCTGGTGGATAAGACAGGGCGTACCGAGATCGTTGAGGATATCAATCGCCTTGCGAGCCAGAACAGCCGGATAGTTGGATAACCCGACATACAGGGCTTTTCCCTGACGCACCACATGGTCAAGCGCTTTCATGGTTTCCTGCAGCGGCGTTTGTGGGTCTGGACGGTGGTGATAGAAGATATCCACATACTCCAGCCCCATGCGCTTCAGACTTTGATCGAGGCTTGCCAGCAGATATTTACGTGACCCCCAGTCGCCGTAAGGGCCTTCCCACATCGTATAACCTGCTTTGGTTGAGATAATGAGCTCATCGCGCCAGGGCAGGAAATCTTCCTGCAAAATACGGCCGAAATTACGTTCGGCGGATCCGGGTGGCGGACCATAGTTGTTGGCAAGGTCGAAATGCGTAATGCCCAGATCGAACGCACGCTGTAAAAGTTGACGGCTGTTTTCCAACAGCGTGGCGTCGCCAAAATTATGCCACAGCCCAAGCGAGATGGCGGGCAACGAAAGCCCGCTTCGTCCGCAGCAGCGATATTCCATTGTCTGATAACGATTTTGGTCCGGCTGATAACCCATTCTGGTGACCTCTGGCGCTGGAGAGAAGGATCAGTGTATGCGTTTACATTTACCTGAAAAAAAACAGCATAGCGCAGCCTTTTTTGTAAAGCATTCTTTCCATGCTCTTCTTACTGCCGATTCTGGACAGTCATCACGCTTCTTTAATACTCAAAGTGAGGTCAACATTAGAAGGATACCTGTTCATGCGTACCCCATACTGCGTCGCCGATTACCTGCTGGACCGTCTTACAGAGTGTGGAGCCGATCATCTGTTTGGCGTGCCAGGCGACTACAACCTGCAGTTTCTCGACCACGTTATAGACAGCCCGGATATCTGTTGGGTGGGCTGTGCCAATGAATTAAACGCCTCTTATGCCGCTGACGGCTATGCCCGATGTAAGGGCTTCGCCGCGCTGCTGACGACGTTCGGCGTCGGAGAGTTAAGCGCCATGAACGGCATCGCTGGCAGCTATGCTGAGCACGTTCCGGTATTACATATTGTGGGCGCGCCGGGGACGGCGTCGCAGCAACGAGGGGAACTGCTGCACCATACGCTGGGTGATGGCGAGTTCCGTCACTTTTACCATATGAGCGAGCCGATCACTGCCGCCCAGGCGATCCTGACCGAACAAAACGCCTGTTATGAGATAGACCGGGTACTGACCACCATGCTCCGGGAGCGCCGCCCAGGCTACCTGATGCTGCCTGCTGATGTGGCTAAAAAGGCTGCCACCCCGCCTGTAAACGCTCTCACTCTCAGACATGCGCATGCCGATAGTGCCTGCCTGAAGGCGTTCCGCGATGCCGCCGAGAACAAGCTGGCCATGAGCAAGCGTACCGCGCTGCTGGCTGATTTCCTTGTCCTGCGCCATGGCCTGAAACATGCCCTGCAGAAGTGGGTCAAAGACGTGCCGATGGCGCACGCCACCATGCTGATGGGTAAGGGCATTTTTGACGAACGTCACGCGGGTTTTTACGGTACGTACAGCGGTTCGGCGAGCGCCGGCGCGGTGAAAGAGGCCATTGAAGGGGCGGACACGGTGCTGTGCATCGGGACGCGATTTACCGATACCCTGACCGCTGGCTTCACCCACCAGTTAACCCCGGCGCAAACCATTGAAGTCCAGCCTCATGCCGCCCGCGTCGGTGATATCTGGTTTACCGGCATTTCAATGCATCAGGCGATTGAGACGCTGATGGACCTGTGCAAGCAGCACGTACACGGCACGCCTGCACCGTCGTCTCAAAGCGCGATGGCCTACCCGCAGCCGGACGGCTCGCTGACGCAGGAGAATTTCTGGAGAACGCTACAGACGTTTATTCGCCCGGGGGACATCATTCTTGCCGATCAGGGGACATCGGCCTTCGGCGCGATCGATCTTCGCCTTCCGGCAGACGTGAATTTTATCGTTCAGCCGCTGTGGGGGTCGATTGGCTACACGCTGGCGGCGGCATTTGGTGCGCAAACGGCCTGCCCGAACCGGCGCGTAATCGTGCTGACCGGAGATGGCGCGGCGCAGCTCACCATTCAGGAGCTCGGCTCGATGCTGCGGGATAAACAGCACCCCATCATTCTGGTGCTTAACAACGAAGGGTACACGGTGGAAAGGGCGATCCACGGGCCTGAGCAGCGGTATAACGACATTGCGCTCTGGAACTGGACGCAAATTCCGCAGGCACTGAGCCTTGATCCTCAGGCCCAGTGCTGGCGGGTCAGTGAAGCGGAGGAACTGGCGGACGTCCTCGAAAAAGTGGCGCACCACGAGCGGCTCTCGCTGGTTGAAGTGATGCTGCCGAAAGCGGACATCCCGCCGCTGCTGGGGGCGATTACCAGGGCGCTGGAGGCGCGCAATAGCGCCTGATTACCTGTCGTTTCGCCAGGCCATCATCATCGGTTTGCCCGCCAGCAGGAGCCAGGCGGGCAACATCACGATGCACAGTAACGGGATAAGGGTGGTATCCGGCACCACCACGGCGGCCATAAACAGACTCAGCCAGGCATCGCGCGTCACCACCAGCACCAGCCCCAGAATCGAACAGGAGACGGTAATCGCCGCCGGTACGGCATCGACATGTTCATGCAGCATCAGCCCCAGCGCAACGCCGATAAACACCGCCGGGAAGATGCGTCCACCGCGGAAACCACAGGCAGCAGCCACCACCAGCGCGGCGAGTTTTATCAGCGCAAACAGCAGATAATCGGACACGCTAAACACCTGGCTGAAAGCCAGCTGCTGCATTTCATCCAGACCTTTAAACAGCGTTACCGTCCCGCCGATGGCACCTAAAATACCGAGAATCAAACCGCCGGTTCCCAGAATCAACACCGGGTGTTTGAGCTTATGCACCAGACGGTGCAGGCGTGGAAGGCACCATACCGCCACCATTCCCAGTGCGATGGCAATGGCGACCACGATGGCGCCGCTGAAAATATCGGCGATCTGCATCTGGCCATAGTGGGGCAGGGAGAGTGAAAAATGGGGATGGAAAAACAGGCTGGTCGTCAACGCCCCGGCGGCGGCGGCCATCAGCGGGGCGAAGAGTTTATCCCAGAGCGGAACATCATTATTGCTGCTGAGCGTCTGAGAAAAGATCAGCGCGGCGGCAACAGGCGTGCCGAAAAGCGCCCCGATGGTGCCTGCGGAGGCGAGAATGGTCCAGTCCAGCGCGCTTACGCGGGGCAAAATGCGTGAGCCGAGGAACACCGCCATCCCAATATTCACCGCCATGATGGGGTGCTCAGGGCCCAGGCTGACGCCGCCTGCCAGGCCCATAATCAAGGCAATAATAAGCCCTGGCAGCGCTGAAGGGGGCACCGGGGCACCAATCAGAGGCTCCTGCGCCGGGTCAGGCCCGGCATGCCCGGGGCTGAAACGGATCACCAAGCCTACCGCAACACCGGTCAGCGTTAGCATGATGACGATCCACGCAGGCGAATCAGCGGCGACCCCCAGTTTTACTGGAAGCGCCGTCCATAACATGGTTTGCAGCACCGACGCGACTTTCATCACGACAATGAGCACCAGACTTGAGACCACACCAATGATTAACGCCGGAATGGCCAGCAACAGCATGGTTCTGGCTCGCGGGTGGAGCATGATGATTTCCTTGTACAAAACGCAATGACGTTACTTTGCACATTAAGCCTTATGGCAATAGTGCAAAAGGTGCTGAAACGGTAAAGTTATTCTGTGACGAAGATCGATAATCCACGGGCATTCACCTTCCGGTCGTTGTTGTTATCACGCCTTGAATTTACAGTGTCCCAAAAGATTTATTCTGACTTTAGCGGAGCAGTAGAAGAATGACAAAGTATGCTTTGGTAGGTGATGTGGGCGGCACGAACGCACGCCTCGCATTGTGCGATGTAAGTAGCGGTGAAATTTCCCGGGCGAAAACCTACTCGGGGCTGGATTATCCCTCCCTTGAGGCCGTTGTCCGCGTCTATCTGGAAGAGCATCAGGTCAGCGTCGAAGATGGCTGCATCGCGATTGCCTGCCCGATAACCGGTGACTGGGTCGCCATGACCAACCATACCTGGGCATTCTCCATCGCTGAGATGAAAAAAAACCTCGGTTTTGCGCATCTTGAAATCATCAACGACTTTACCGCGGTCTCCATGGCGATCCCGATGCTGAAGCCTGAGCATCTGATCCAGTTTGGCGGCTCCGAACCGGTCGAAGGCAAGCCGATTGCGGTTTACGGGGCTGGTACGGGCCTGGGCGTTTCGCATCTGGTGCATGTTGCCCAGCGCTGGGTGAGCCTGCCGGGTGAAGGCGGTCACGTGGACTTTGCGCCAAACAGTGAAGAAGAGGGGATTATCCTCGAAGAGTTACGCGCTGAGATCGGCCACGTTTCTGCCGAGCGCGTCCTCTCCGGTCCGGGGCTGGTGAACCTGTACCGGGCGATCGTGAAATCGGACGGTCGTCTGCCGGAAAATCTGCAGCCGAAAGACGTCACCGAACGCGCGCTGGCTGATAGCTGCATTGACTGCCGTCGCGCGCTGTCGCTGTTCTGTGTAATCATGGGACGTTTTGGCGGCAACCTGGCGCTGACGCTGGGTACCTTTGGTGGCGTCTACATTGCCGGCGGCATCGTGCCGCGCTTCCTGGAGTTCTTCAAAGCATCCGGCTTCCGCGGCGGGTTTGAAGATAAAGGGCGTTTCAGAAGCTACGTACAGGACATTCCTGTTTATCTTATTGTGCATGACAACCCTGGCCTGCTTGGCTCGGGTGCCCACCTGCGTCAGGTTCTCGGTCAAATCCTCTGACGACACAGCCCTCTCCCCCGGGAGAGGGGCTTTTACAGATGCATCAGCTGACGGAACTCTTTCACCTTGCTGCGGCTCACCGGCACCTGAAAATCCAGATCCTTTAAGCGCAAAATATAGGTGTTGTTAAACCACGGTTCGATCTCGCGGATCTTGTTTAAATTCACACAGAACGACCGATGACAGCGGAAAAAGTGTGCCGCGGGCAGCTTGCTGCAAAACTCGGTGATGTTCATCGCCATCACGTACGATTCCCGCCGCGTATAGACAAACGTCATTTTTTCATGGGCTTCAGCGTAATAGATATCGTTGACCGGCGTCACGATGATGCGCTCGTCTTTCACCAGGTTGATGGTGTCGTTTTCCCGCACCGTTGGGCTGGCGGTGGCGGGGGCGCTCTGCTGCTGCCATGCGGCTTCCAGTTTTTGCAGCATGCTGACTATTCGCGACTCCTGGTAAGGCTTGAGGATATAGTCAAACGCCTCCAGCTCGAAGGCCTCCACGGCGTGCTCTTTCCAGGCGGTGACGAAAACAATAAACGGCTTATGAGCAAACTGATTGATGTTCTGCGCCAGCAATACGCCGTCCAGCGACGGGATATTGATATCCAGGAAAATGGCGTCGACCCGGTTATGCTGCAGAAATTTCAGTACGTCCAGACCATCATCAAAGGTCCCCACAATCTCCATCCGGCTGTGGGTTTTGATAAGCCAGCTTAGCTCCTGTTGAGCCAGAATTTCATCTTCTACGATGATGACTTTCATATTACTCACCCAGCGGTAACAGTGATGTTGATGTATGAACGGGAGTGCGTTCATTCGGGACGTAAAAGGCAATTTCGGTGCCCGGTTCAAGACGGTGAATATGCAGTCCATCGCCATAAAGCAGTTTCACCCGGTGGTGCACATTCAGCAGGCCGATTTTATTTCCGGGCATCTCGTTAGACTCCACGCGCTCAATGACCTTTGGATCAATCCCGTGGCCGGTATCGCGCACGGCAATGCGCACGCGGTTACCGCTTTCGGTGACGCTGATGGTCACAACGCCTTTGCCTTTACAGGGCTGAATACCGTGGACAATCGCGTTCTCGACCAGCGGCTGAATAAGCAGGCTTGGGATCACGCAGTTGACCTCTTCATCAATATCGTAAATAACCGTGAGTTTGTCGCCAAAGCGTGCCTGCTCAATCGCGATGTAGTCTTTGATCTGATACAGCTCTTTTTTGATGTCGATCTGCTCGTCATCTTTCAACTCGATGTTGTAGCGCAGGTAGCGCGACAGGTTGAAAATCAGCTGGCGGGCGGTGTCCGGATTAAGACGTATGGATGAGGAGATGGCATTCAGGGCGTTAAACAGGAAATGAGGATTGATTTTGCTCTGCAACGCGCGCAGCTCTGCCTTATTTGCCATTTCACGCAGTTGTTCTGCCCGCGAGACCTCAAGTTGGGTGGAGATAATCTGCGACAGGCCAATGGCCATCTCCTGCAGAGAGGAGGTGATCTGATGCGCGTGACAGTAATAAATTTTCAGCGTGCCCGTTACGACACCTTTCTCCCACAGCGGGATCACCAGCATGGAGTGTATTTCCGGCGTTCGGTGGGCTTCATCATTGTTTTTAATGATGATTTTACCGTAGTTGATCGCCTGCCTGGTGGTGGGGCTGATGGTGTCATCATTGTCGCGATAGTTGTGCTCCCCCACGCCGACGTAGGCCAGCACATGGTCGGTATTGGTGATGGCGACGGCATCGGCATGAATGTCGTGGCGGATAATCTCACAGACCTGACGCAGCGATTGGGCATTCACGTGGCGGAAAAGCGGCAGCGTTTTGTTGGCAATATCCAGCGCCAGCTTGGCCTGACGCGCGGCACTGGCCTCTTTTTCCCCTTCAACGCTCTGCACCAGCAGCACGATAAAACCGATGCAGACGCTTCCGAGGATCATAGGAATACCGATTTTCGAGACGATATCCAGCCCCAGCGCGGTGGTGGGGGCCCAGATGACCACCAGGATCATGGTCAGCGTTTCACATACCATGCCCGCGACAATCCCGGCGCGCCAGCGCTGTTTTTTCGGGATTTTGCGGCTGATCCAGCCGGACAGTATTCCGGCGATAATGCTGGTGATAAAGCACGGCACCGCCGTTACGCCGCCGATATCAATCAGGTAGCGATGGGTCCCGGCAATCAGACCGGTGATAACGCCCACCCACGGGCCAAACAAAATTCCGCCTGACATCACGGCGATAATGCGCACGTTAACCAGCGAACCCTCTACCGGCACGCCGGACCAGGTGCTGAACAGGGCGAAAAGCGAAAAGATGGCGGTAACGGCCAGCAGCTCCTTAGGCGAGTGTGCAGACTTGTGCAACAGCTCGCGGAACAGGCGAATGCGAATAAGGAAGAACAGGCAAATCAGCATTAATGCCGCACGGTCAAATACCGCCAGCAGCATAGTGAATATTTCGTGCACGAGCAGACCTGGGAAAACGGGAAAGAACCATGATAAAAAACCTGGCGCGTATTGACCAGCTATCCGTCAGGTTTATCAAATGAGGAAAAACCATAATTTGCAAAGGGGATTATCGGATGAGGATTGATGCGTCCTGACTTGCGATTGTTGGACCGGCGTCAGGTAACTTTTTTGATATCATCGTGTTAAATAACAGCTATCAGAAAGACAGTCCTGAAACAAAGGCTTCCGCTTTTAGCCACAGCAATGTTCCGGTTTTTGTGCGAACGCTTTTTTTTCATTTCCCTCTCGACAGCATGAATTTTTTCAGGTTATTTTCTAAACATGCCACATCAGTGGCAGCGTCGCTCGGACGGTCCGGGCGCTAACGTTAATCTGAGGAATCTATGGCTGAATTCAGTCCTGAACGCCGTTTTACGCGTATCGATCGTCTCCCCCCTTATGTTTTCAATATCACCGCTGAACTGAAGATGGCTGCACGTCGGCGCGGCGAAGATATTATCGATTTTAGTATGGGTAACCCTGATGGCCCAACGCCAGCGCACATTGTAGAGAAACTCTGCACGGTAGCGCAGCGTCCGGATACACATGGGTACTCCACGTCTCGCGGTATTCCTCGGTTACGTCGCGCGATCTCGCGCTGGTATCAGGATCGCTATCAGGTTGATATCGATCCTGAAAGTGAAGCCATTGTGACCATCGGCTCGAAAGAGGGGCTGGCACACCTGATGCTGGCTACCCTGGATCATGGCGATACGGTGCTGGTACCGAATCCCAGCTACCCAATCCACATCTACGGCGCGGTGATTGCCGGGGCGCAGGTCCGTTCGGTGCCGCTGGTGGAAGGTGTCGATTTCTTTAACGAACTGGAACGTGCGATTCGCGAAAGCTATCCGAAACCCAAGATGATGATCCTTGGTTTCCCGTCGAACCCAACGGCTCAGTGCGTGGAGCTCGATTTCTTCGAGAAAGTGGTTGCGCTGGCGAAGCGTTATGACGTGCTGGTTGTGCACGATTTAGCCTATGCTGACATCGTCTATGATGGCTGGAAAGCGCCATCCATTATGCAGGTCCCGGGCGCGCGTGACGTGGCGGTAGAGTTCTTCACCCTGTCGAAAAGCTACAACATGGCGGGCTGGCGTATTGGCTTTATGGTGGGTAACAAAACGCTGGTGAGTGCACTGGCGCGTATTAAGAGTTACCACGACTACGGCACCTTCACGCCGCTACAGGTTGCGGCTATCGCTGCCCTGGAAGGCGATCAGCAATGTGTTCATGATATTGCTGCCCAGTATAAGCGCCGTCGCGACGTGCTGGTCAAAGGGTTACATGAAGCGGGCTGGATGGTAGAAATGCCGAAAGCGTCCATGTACGTCTGGGCTAAAATTCCGGAGCCGTATGCGGCGATGGGGTCGCTGGAGTTTGCCAAAAAACTGCTCCAGGATGCAAAGGTCTGTGTGTCACCGGGCATTGGCTTTGGTGATTATGGCGATACCCATGTGCGATTTGCCCTGATTGAAAACAGCGACCGTATTCGTCAGGCGGTAAGAGGCATCAAGAGTATGTTCCGCGCCGACGGTCTACTCTCCTCAAAGAGCGTTGCTGAAACCCCCGCGTCGTCATGACATAAAAAAACAGGAGCCAATGGCTCCTGTTTTTTTGACAGCATGTTCTTCACTAGATCATCAGGGCGAAGGTTCCGGCCCAGACTAAAACAATCACCGAAATGCCCATAAAGAAATATTTCACGTTTCATCGCTCCGCGTATCTTGTGGTACGCATTTAAAAACAGAGTCCACCTGATTATAGAGAACTGAAATCCGGTCAAAACGGAAATGAGAATTTTCCCGTTACGCCGCCAACTCCAGTTCAGAATTCTGTGCTTTCCTGATGCCAGACGGCGCTAATGTACGCCTAAAAATGGGGGGTGGCAAGAGGGATTTTTTTAAATAAATTCCGATAGTTACGGGTGTCGTGGAACGGCGACAGTTTGATTTCGTCGCGCAATAAAATCACTTTGAGCGACGCAATGAACGCGGGGAGTGCGGTGTGATGACAGGTGTTTGAAAAGGTTAGTTTCTTAGCGAAACTAACCTTTATAAAGCGATCAAATATAGAGCGAGGCTTCGCCAAGAGGACGCGTTTTGAATCGACGATGCATCCAGAGATACTGCTCTGGCGCACGCATGATTTCAGTTTCAATGACTTTATTGATAAATGCCGCGGCTTCGCACTCGTTTTGTGGATAGTTAGCCATTTCAGGAGAGATGTGCAGACGGTAGCCTGAATTATCCGCTTTTCTCACCATGGTCACGGTCAGCATGGAGGCACCCGACAGACGCGAAATCACAAAGGTGCCGTTGGTCGTCGCAACGTCTTTAACCGCAAAGAACGGTGCGAAGCTGCTGCCCTTGCGCCCATAATCCTGATCGGGGGCGAACCAGACAGCCTCACCTTTCTTCAGCGCTCCGACCATACCGCGCAGGTTGTTACGGCTGATCATCGCCTTATTGGAACGCATGCGGCCACGCGTCTGTACCCACTCCATCAGCGGACTGTTGTGAGGACGATAAGTGGCCATCATGGGCTGACAAAGTCCCATCACGCGGCCACCCAGCTCCAGCGACATAAAATGAACGCCAACAACCATTACGCCGCGTTTTTGCATCTGCGCGTGTTTAAGGTTATCCAGCCCTTCCACGTCAAACCATTTACGGACACGTTCATCCGGCCAGAACCAGGCCATACCGGTTTCAAGCAGCGCCATGCCGATAGACTTGAAGTTTTCAGCGATGAGCTTCTCGCGTTCCTCGGCATTGTACTGTGGAAAGCAAAGCTCAATATTTTTACGCGCGATGGATTCGCGACGTTTCAGGAAATAGCGGGATGCGCTGCCCAGCTTCGACCCCAGCAAACGCAGAACGGGGTAGGGAAGCTGAACCAGCAGCCAGAGAACGCCAAGACCAAACCAGGTAAACCAGTAACGCGGGTGTAAGAACGCACGTTGAAATTTGGATTGAGACAAAATAGTGAAACCTATATGAAGCCTGTAAAGGTAGCGCAGAGTTTGCGATACGACGTGCCGATAAGACCGTTCTTCAAGGTGATGGTTGCAGGCTTTACCGAACTTTACGGCGTTACCTGGCCACTGCTGATTTGGGTGGGCGGCGTAATGTAGCACCGTTATACGATATGTGCTATTACTCGTTTTTGATTAAAAAAGCGGCAGAATGAAAGGTGCTTGATTTTGCAGTTTTTATCGTTCTCAACATTGTCTTGCGTCAGCTCTGGAGCGTAACAATAGAGGCTGGTAAAGTCTGTTTCAGGACGACAACGTAACTGACAGGAATAACCGGGTGACTGAGCGGATCGATTATCAGATTGAAAAGTACAGTTTTACGGAAGTAAATGAATCCCCTCGCCTTACAGAGCAGTGGAGTGATGTTTTGCGCGAGTGCAGGGAGAGTAAAGCCGGGGCAGAGGAGCGCTTGCGTATTGCTTTGCTCAATGTCGATTACGTGACCAGCTTTGAGCTGCCATTCCGCTTGCTGCTTGTTCGCACGCCCCAGTTAATTGCTGGACTGCGTCATGAGCTCCAGCTCAGCCAGAAAAATGTCCTGTTTAACGGGAAACGCTTCGGCTGTGTCTGGAGCGTGAAAACCGATCTGAGCGATGTTCCGGAAAGTTTTCAGTACCGTCTGTCTACCCGTATCCGGCGACTGGGGGCGGCCCGGCAGACCGCGGAACCTTTTTTACTTATTGCGAAAGAGATTAAGTCTCCCGTCGAACGTCTGAAGCGAGCGCTGTTGAGCGGGCTGGACGTGACCGCCCTGGATGCGCTTTTCTGGTTTGGCATCCAGCGGATTGCCGCCGAGGTGTCGCGTCTGAGAAAGTCGGGGATGAGGATTGCAACGGCTGAAACAGAGGTATTTGACAATCTGACCGGAACGACACGGCGCGTGCCGGTTTATCGTTGTGCGGAAAAGATGGTGTCCCTGCATGAATGAAACCTGCTGATTTCTTCTTTGAAAATAAGGATGCTTTTTTTGTTTGTATATTGAATTATACTTATATATACATATGTATTAAAGCTTGTGCTTTCATCAGATCTGAACTCATTCTATAACGCCTCCAGCCTCCATTTACTGTCCGGAGTGTATGTCTGCGGCAACAGTGAGGAAAACAAACCGAAAGCACCCCAAATTATCAGATGTCTACTGTTATTGCTCAAATGTGGAGTGTGGGCATACGTTTGTGATGAACGTTTCCTTCTCACACACGATTAGTCCCAGCGCTTTGAGCGGCCAGGGACGGATTAAAGAGCTAATGGATGCCCTGCCACCGGACGAGCGACAAAAAGCATTAGAACTCCTGTTGGTAGCCAAAGAGAACCAGTGAGCGGCTCGCCGGGAGTAACTAAAATTTTCCCGGCTTCGGTTCATTAAATTTCAGTTGCTTAAGCAAAAATGTTTATAAGAATCAGCTGATTAATTTTCAAGTGTGCCGTCAGTTATCATGAAAAATCTCACTTAAAATTTTATATCTCTTTACTATCAATAAGTTAATTCAAGTCATTACGATTTTGGAGTAAAGCTAGACTGAAAAAAGCTGAAATTCTTTTCACTCTTTTCAGTTCCATGCTCGCTGTAGATCCCCTGTTGTGGCGCGGTCTGGCGCTATCATTTGTAAAAATTCCAACTGAAAAATTTTGGCGATCTGAAAACCGCAGGCGGGGGCGGTGTAGTGCGATTTTGGTGAGGTAGAAACTTTCTTCTTGAACAAAAAATTGGTAATACAATACCATAGCATGGCAGTACTAGGCTTAATGTACATGATAGGATCTTTATATGTATTTATATAAATATAGGGAAATGAATGCACGGAACCTCTTATCGTTACGTAAACGCGAAATTTGGTATTCTGTGGGGCGGAATTTTAATGATCCATTTGACTGTACGTTGAACGTACCAGTAAACCTTATGTCTGGTTCATCAATGCTTTCATTTATTCATAAAAATACCAGTGCAAAAAAACTTCTCGATGCAAAATTAATAACAACAGAACAAATTGAGCGCACTGCTTTGAATTATATTGTTCAGGCTCAACAGTTAGTTAATAGTGGGCGCATAAATGAACATCCTTTATCACCAATAATTGATATTTTATTTGCCTCTTTACAAAGAAGTTTTGTATGTTGTTTTTCAAAAAATGCAACAAATCATTTGTTATGGTCTCATTACGCTGATTCTCATAGAGGTTATTGTTTGCGATATAAAAAAGAAATTTTATTGCATGATATAAAGCCTCATTTATATGGGGATGTAGTATATGATGATACATCAATAGATATTATTTCTGCTGTTGACGATTTTTCAAATATATCGCGGGATATTATTTTTAGGAAATCTTCATGTTGGGCTTATGAAGATGAGGTAAGATTGATCCATAATGATATCGCTGAAAATGAAGCTAGTGTCAGCAAGGTTGAGGTGCATACTGAAGAAGCTCTTGATTGTGTAATACTAGGTTATAGTTTTGATATGTCAAAGCTAGATGAGTTGAAAGCTCACTTTTCAAACACTGAAATTAAATTTAAAAAAATAGTACGAAGTTCTAACAGTTACAAGTTATTTGTTTCTACGGAGTGTTATTAATATATGAAAACACCTCAAATATTCAAGATAAACAGATCTAGGTTCACTCAGAGGATTATTGACTTTGCATTCAAACATCCTAAGTTAGTCCCTGGGTATCTCCAATTTTATGCGCAAGAACATAATTCGGCTAGTGAGTGGATGAAAAAGAAAAAGGAAGAAAAACCCCAGTATTCATCCATATCGCTGTTCGAGGGGGATTTGCATTGGAAGGCTATCTCTTATTCAATGCTAATTAATGATGATGAATTAAAAAACTTGAAAAAATGGGCTGAAAAAAAATCATTATTTGTAGATGGAGTAAGAAATAGGAGTATTGAATCAAGAACATTCGATAATAATTCAGGTTGGGTGAATATAGGTTATATAAGAATAAATCACGATGGTTACACGGATGGGTTTAATCCATTTTACATTAAGGATGAATATTTTAATGGTGTTAATATTTCTCTTACTAAATATTCAGCGGGGCTGTCCTTCCTCACATTCTACATAATGCTTAAGGAGGAGGTTTCGGGAGAAGTTAAGCATGTTAATGTGCCTGTGATGAATGACTTCTTAGAGCTTGATACCTTCAATATATTTTCAAGAAAGAATGTAGGGTTAAAGTTAAAGAGTTATCACGAATTTTCCAAGGATATTTTGATGGATAAGATGGTTTGTATCGAAAATTCATCGAGGAATTTTATCTATGCGGTGCTAAAAGAAATAAAAATTAATAAGCAGGAGGACGAAATATGTTGTGTAAGTGATTTCTACCTCAATCAAGAATCCCCATATTTTGATCGTGATGCAAAAAGTGATAATGGAAATTTAAATATCTACATTAGAAGGCAGATGGTTTTTTGGGAGTCGAAAATTTCTACCAATAGGCTAGAATCATTTATAAATGAACATTTTCATAGTATAAAAGGTTTTGATTGGTTCTATTTGTATTGCTTTCCAGAAGAGAAAATGAATCAATATAATAATTTTAAAAAAGATATTATCTATAATTCAGATTCACATTTGGCTATTACTCCCCTTTTCCTTATAAGAAAGAAAATTGATTATCTTAGTAAGTATATAAATGATACTAAACTGCATAAAGCTAACCTTTCGCTGGAGGTGCTTCATGAAAGGTTGTTCTTAGTTTCTTATCAACTTGAAATAATACTTCTGTGGCTAAAGTCATTAAAGAGTGATATGGATTTTAATTTGAAAAAAGAATACTTGGAAAACGCTAGTTTTCAGATTGAAAATCTAACCGATAGATCGGAAAAATTAAAAGGGATTACAGGTGCAATATATTCCTTGTCAGAGAACAGAATCCAAGTTAACAACGTTAAATATAATAAGAGATTATCTTGGGTTGTATTGTTTTTTGCTCTTGTTCAAATAGTTCTAGCTGCAATGGCGATTGATCCATCAAAGAAGGAAGCATGGTATTATCCATTGATTTTATGGATTAAACATCATATAAGTTAATCTTCTAATGAGCCTGAAAAATTATATATAAAATTGCCATACCATTGCATCATTGTTTTTCGATGACTTAAATAAAGCGCATGATTGTAAGTACCTCGGATAGAGTTCTTGTCAACATGCGCAATCTGCATTTCAATCCATGCGCTTTCGAAACCATGCTCATGCAAAATAGTACTCATAGTATGCCTGAATCCATGGCCTGTTAAGCGGCCATGATAGCCAAGGAGCTTTATTACTTTATTGATGCTGGCTTCACTCATCGGCTTCCTGACATCATTGCGGCCAGGGAAAACATGGCTGTAATTTCCAGTAATTACTTGCAGCTGCCTCAGGATGCTGAGCGCTTGAGTAGATATAGGAACAAGATGAGGACGGCGTTTCTTCATTCGCTCTTTGGGGATCTCCCATAAGGCATTTTCTAAGTCAAATTCCACCCATTCTGCAGCTCGTAGTTCGATTGTGCGCACCCCTGTTAGCATCAGTAGCTGTGTTGCATATTTGGTTACTAAACTGCCTTGATAGTTTTCCACAGCGCTTACAAAAGTAGGTAACTCACTTTCACTGAGGAAAGGGAAATGCTGCTTTTTCGGTTTGTTGAGTGCGATCGCCAAATCTGGGGCAAAGTTATACTTTGCTCGCCCGGTAGCGACTGCATATCTTAGAACTTCACCGCAGCGGCGACGTATTTTGCTGGTTTGCTCAAGCGCGCCTCTTTTTTCGATCTTTTGCAGAACGGTGAGCAGCTCCAAAGGTTCGATTTGTTCGATTGGACGTTGGCCGATGAACGGGAAAATATCTTTTTCCATGCAATTAAGTGCTTCATTTGCGTAGCCCTCAGACCAGGTTGCCGTTTTGGATGTGTGCCATTCCCTCGCTACAGATTCAAAGCTGTTTGCATGAGCAAACTGTAACGCAATTTTTTCTGCCTTTCTGGCTTCACTGGGGTTGACCCCTTTGGCCAACATCGAACGAGCTTCGTCGCGTTTAGCACGCGCCTGCGCAAGCGATACATCACCGTACACGCCAAAGGAAATCATCTACGGCTTGCCTGCAAAGCGGTAGCGATAACGCCAGCTTTTACTGCCTGATGTGTCGATAAGAAGTGACAACCCCATGCCATCGTTCAACGTATAGGGCTTATCCTTTGGTTTTGCTCGTTTTATTTGGATGTCAGATAGCAGCATGTGTATAGAAAAAAGATCGAACTCAGTTATACACAATCTTATACGCAAAGATGTATAGATTCTATTAGAAATAATGGCACTTTACTGGACGAACAAGATTAGTGATTAGGATTTAAATCAGTTAGTTATGGAAGTTATTAGACTTGCTGAGATGTAGCTATGGTGTCCCCTGCAGGAATCGAACCTGCAACTAGCCCTTAGGAGGGGCTCGTTATATCCATTTAACTAAGGGGACGAGGCGGCACGAGTATAGCGTTATTTACACTTTGCGTTAAGCGCATCGCCGCCTGACTGCTCAAAGAGTCACCATTCAGGTCGATTTTTTTGTCGGTTTATCATCATTTTCCCGCGCCTTACGCTCAGCTTTGCGTTTGTTAGACATGTCGTTACGGATTTGAGCATGGCTTAACAGTGCGAAAATAAACGTCCCGCCGCAGATATTTCCCGCCAGCGTCGGCAGGGCGAACGGCCAGAAAAAATCGCTCCAGTGCAGCGTACCGTTAAAGACCAGATAGAGGATCTCCACGGTACCGACCACAATGTGCGTGGTGTCGGCCAGCGCGATCAGCCAGGTCATCAGGATGATCACCACAATTTTTGCGCTACCGGCAGAAGGAAACATCCAGACCATCGTGGCGATAATCCAGCCGGAGATGATGGCGTTTGAGAACATTTCGACGGGCGTGTTTTTCATCACGTCCATGCCGATTTTCACAAATGCGTCCCGGGTGGGTTCATCAAAAATGGGCATATATTCAAACGCCCAGGCCGCGATGCCGGTACCGATGATGTTGCCCAGCAGCACCACGCTCCACAGACGCATTAACAGACCGAAATTGCCGAGGGTAGGGTTTTGCATCACCGGCAGAACGGCGGTGACAGTGTTTTCGGTAAACAGCTGCTGGCGAGCCATAATGACGATAATAAAACCAAAGGTATAGCCGAGGTTCTCCAGTAAAAAGCCTCCGGGCACACCTTCCAGCTGAACATGAAATATCCCTTTTGCGAGCAGGGACGCCCCCATTGACAGACCCGCAGCGATAGCCGACCAGAAGAGGGCCATAGCATCGCGCTCCATCTCTTTTTCGCCATCCTGGCGTATATGTTCGTGGATGGCCATCGCGCGGGAAGGGAGGCGATCCTCATCAATTTCTATCTTCTCGCCGCGCGCTTTCTCCTCGCTTTCAATTTCAATCTCCTCATTACTCTCGCCAATTTTTTCTTCACCCACTTCTTTCATATCTGCTCCCGGAGGTTGATCTTTCTTTAAAGCGTAGCGGCTTTTATCCGGATGCCTGTGGGGATGGTCTTAAATTGGTGGCAATGACAACAAAGGTGATACATCTCTTTCAAAGACATTATAAAATTGCCAGCGAAACGAATTCCAAAAGCCAGGCTATGCTGAGATCAGAGTCACGGTGGTTACTGCCCGTAATTGTGCTCATAGACATCGGTAAACGTGCTGTTACAATCGCTTGCACGTTTACAGACGGAGCGTCAACGGCTCCGTTACGGATGGCAATCAATGATAGCCATACTGAACAGGGAGATTTTTATGAAACTTCGGCTGTCGGCGCTTGCGCTGGGCGCGACGATGCTTGTGGGCTGCGCCAGCTCCGGGGAGCAAACGGGACGCTCCGATCCTCTCGAAGGATTTAACCGCTCCATGTATAACTTCAACTACAACGTGCTGGACCCGTATGTGGTTCGTCCGGTGGCTGTAGCATGGCGCGATTATGTTCCACAACCTGCGCGTAATGGGTTAAGTAACTTTACCAGCAACCTCGAAGAACCTGCGGTCATGGTGAACTACTTCCTGCAGGGTGACCCGTATCAGGGGATGGTCCACTTTACTCGCTTCTTCCTGAACTCCATATTGGGGATGGGTGGCTTTATCGATGTTGCCGGCATGGCTAACCCGAAACTGCAGCGTGAACAGCCGCACCGTTTCGGCAGCACGCTGGGACATTATGGCGTCGGGTATGGTCCCTACGTGCAATTACCGTTCTACGGTAGCTTTACTCTCCGTGATGACGGCGGCGATATGGTGGATACGCTGTATCCGGTCCTGTCGTGGCTGACCTGGCCGCTGTCGGTGGGTAAATGGACGGTGGAAGGGATTGAAACCCGCGCGCAACTGCTCGACTCCGACGGTCTGCTGCGTCAGTCTTCTGACCCGTACATTATGGTGCGTGAAGCGTACTTCCAGAATCATGACTTTATTGCAAACGGCGGTAAGCTGAAACCGGAAGAGAATCCAAACGCGAAGGCGATCGAGAACGAACTAAAAGATATCGATTCGGAGTAAATAAAAAAGGTGAGCGATGCTCACCTTTTTCAATTCCTGCGCGATTAGAACGCGTAGTTGAAGTTCATACCATACAGCCAGGCTTTACCTTCGGAAGAGAACTCATACGGACCTTCTTTGAAGGAAACTTTTTGACCGTGCATATAAGAGATACCGGCGTCAATTGAGGCATCCTTATTGAAGGCATAGGTCGCACCTGCGCTCAGCCAGAAACGGTCCTGATCCGGAATAGAGATGGAGCGCTTGTCGGCAGGAACCGGGCTGTCATCGAAGGCAATACCGGTACGGAACGTCCAGTTATCATCCATATAGTAGGTGGTCCCCAGCGCGATGCGGTAAGCGTCGCGGAAGCTTTCATCTTTATAGAAGAGCGTGTCGCCCTTGCTGTTGGTCGCCTTCAGCTCCTGGAACTGGCTCCAGCTGGTGTAGGTCAGGCTATAGTGGATCGCCCACTGCGGTGCCACGCGGTTATAACCGGACAGCTCCCACATTTCCGGCAGGTGCAGGCTCAGAGAACCACCCGTGGTACTGCCGTTGGTACCCAACGGCAGGCCGAAGTTGCCGAGGATCTGGTTATAGGCGGAAGGCAGGCTGCTCTTGTAATCGCCATCAAAGTCGATTTTTACTTCGGAACGGTAGGTAAAGCCGTAACGGTTGTTCTTATCGAGTTCGTACAGGATACCGGCGTTCCAGCCGAAGCCCCATTCGTCACCCTTCAGATAAGCAATCTGGGTGTCTGCCGGAATGCCCGCCACTTGCTGCGCCAGTGGTGGTGGCAGTGCGCCTGAACCCGCGACGATTTTGCCCAGATCACCTGCATAGCGCTCGATTTTCGCTTTGGCGTACACCGCATCAAAGCCCACGCCGAAGCTCCAGTGGCTGTCCAGACGGTAAGCGCCACTCAGGTTCAGGTTCAGGGTTTCAAGGTCAGTTTTACCACCGTAGGCACCTGCTGCGTAGTTATCACCAAACTCGGTCGCTAAACCGTAGTTAGAGGTCACGGAGGCACCCCAGCCAAACTGGTCATTTATAGGCGCCACGAAATGCAGGTTTGGCACCCACGCCGTTGGCGCGATGTTATCTGAATTCAGGCTGGCACCGGTAGGTGAACGGCCCGTAATATCAACGCCCGGGTCGACGAAAATCGCCCCGGCAGAGAAGGTTGGACGATCAAACATCATGATCAATGCCGGGTTACGACTCGCGTTACCCGCATCATCAGCAATAGCACCTTCCCCTGAATACGCGCGGCCAAGGCCAGAGGAAGAAAATTCGTTTAACTGAAAGCCCGCTGACCAGGCGGAAGTAGAGACGATTGCCACTGCGACTGCCAGCGCAGTTTTGTTGAACAGGGTTTTCTGGCTCATGACCATAACCTCATTGAGTTATTTTTATTCAATAATTGTTACATACCGTAACAGGAGCGCGAAGTGTAGGGTCTGAGGTATGACAGACAAATCAGACCAGTGGCGTGAGTATAGGTCCGACCAGCATGAATGTTGCAAGTTTGTTTATTAATATTTTCAAACATGTTTCACGAAACGAGATCTGGTTGGCAAAATTGTGACCATCACAACTCACCCAAAAGGGTGGTTTTTGTTTTAGATCATTTTTTAGTGTGATATTGGTCACTTATCCGCTTTTACGCCATTAACGGCTGGAGAGCGCCCGCGCCGGGGCGTAAAATATCAGCATCGTGTTTATCTCGCGCGCTGCGCGAATACAGAGGAAATTGAGCTATGAGTAAATGCAGTGCTGATGAAACCCCGGTTTGCTGCTGTATGGATGTTGGCACCATCATGGACAACTCCGATTGCACCGCCTCTTACAGCCGTGTATTCACCAACCGTGCCGAAGCGGAAGAGACTCTGGCCGCGCTGAGCAAGCGTGCCCGTGACGTCGAATCCGATCCGTGCGAAATCAAGTCTACCTTCACTGAAGTAGACGGCGGCGTGAAGCTGGATATCGATTTTGTCTTCGCCTGCGAAGCCGAAACGCTGATTTTCCAGCTGGGTCTGCGTTAATTTCTGCGGCCTGATGCCCTCACCCCGACCCTCTCCCACGGGAGAGGGCGCAAACATTAAAAACGGTAACCTACGGGTTACCGTTTTGCTTTTACCTCAGGGCATTTTTCTTTTTCTTCTCTGTGTTTTAGCTCGCACTTTTTCGTTTCCCCGATTGGCTGAATGTAAAAAAATGGTTAAGACTATTATCAGGTCAGACCACTTAACGTTTGCGAAAATTTTTTACAGGGGAGTGTTATGAGTCAGGCATTACCGCTTATTACCCGTCAGGGCGACCGTATTGCCATCGTCAGTGGGTTGCGCACGCCATTTGCTCGTCAGGCTACGGCGTTTCACGGCATACCGGCTGTTGACCTGGGGAAAATGGTAGTGGGGGAGATGCTGGCTCGCAGCGAAATTCCGCCTGAGGTCATCGAACAACTGGTTTTCGGCCAGGTAGTGCAGATGCCGGAAGCCCCCAATATTGCACGAGAAATTGTTCTCGGGACCGGGATGAACGTTCATACCGATGCCTACAGCGTCAGCCGCGCCTGTGCAACCAGTTTCCAGGCCGTGGCTAACGTCGCAGAAAGCCTGATGGCGGGTACGATCCGCGCCGGGATTGCAGGTGGGGCGGACTCCTCTTCGGTACTGCCGATTGGGGTCAGCAAAAAGCTGGCGCGCATCCTGGTGGATGCCAACAAAGCCCGCACGACCGGGCAGAAACTGAAACTTTTCTCGCGTTTACGCCTGCGCGATCTCCTGCCTGTGCCACCTGCCGTCGCGGAATATTCCACCGGCCTGCGCATGGGCGATACCGCCGAGCAGATGGCCAAAACGTACGGCATTACCCGCGAACAGCAGGATGCCCTGGCGCATCGTTCACATCAGCTTGCGGCAAAAGCCTGGTCGGAAGGGAAACTCACCGACGAGGTCATGACCGCCTATATTCCTCCTTTCCGTGAACCGCTCGCGGAGGATAACAATATTCGCGGCACCTCGACGCTGGCGGATTACGCAAAACTGCGCCCAGCATTTGACCGTAAACACGGTACGGTAACGGCGGCTAACAGTACGCCACTGACGGACGGGGCCGCAGCCGTGATCCTGATGACCGAATCCCGCGCGAAAGAGCTTGGGATCACGCCTCTGGGCTATTTACGCAGCTATGCTTTCACCGCCATTGATGTCTGGCAGGACATGCTGCTGGGCCCGGCATGGTCCACGCCGCTGGCGCTGGATCGCGCGGGGCTGACGCTGGCGGATTTAACCCTGATTGACATGCACGAAGCGTTTGCCGCGCAAACCCTGGCTAACGTACAGCTGCTGGCAAGCGAGCGTTTTGCGCGCGACGTGCTGGGCCGCGCGCACGCCACCGGTGAAGTGGACCAGAGTAAATTCAACGTGCTGGGGGGCTCTATTGCCTACGGTCATCCGTTTGCGGCGACCGGGGCGAGGATGATCACCCAAACACTCCATGAGTTACGCCGTCGTGGCGGCGGTTTTGGTCTCGTCACCGCCTGTGCGGCGGGCGGGCTGGGTGCAGCAATGGTTCTGGAGGCTGAATAATGGAAATGACATCTGCATTTAACCTGACGGTTCGCCTCGATAACGTCGCTGTGATAACCATTGATGTCCCTGATGAAAAGATGAATACCCTGAAGGCCGAGTTTGGCACTCAGGTGCGCGCGATGCTAAAGCAGATCCGCGAAAACAAGGCCATTCGCGGTCTGGTATTTATCTCTGCCAAGCCGGACAACTTTATTGCCGGGGCCGACATTAACATGATCGCCCGGGCGCAAAGCGCGCTGGATGCTGAAGAGCTGGCGCGTCAGGGCCAGCAGGTGATGGCGGAGATCAACAGCCTGCCAATCCCGGTTATTGCTGCGATCCACGGGGCGTGTCTGGGCGGTGGGCTGGAGCTGGCGCTGGCCTGCCATAGCCGCATCTGTACCGACGATGCGAAAACTGTTTTAGGCCTTCCTGAAGTGCAGCTTGGCCTGCTGCCTGGCTCTGGCGGAACGCAGCGTCTGCCGCGCCTGGTGGGCGTCAGCACGGCGCTGGAGATGATCTTAACCGGTAAGCAGTTACGTGCTCGCCAGGCGCTAAAAGCCGGTCTGGTGGATGACGTCGTGCCGCACGCCATTTTGCTGGAGGCCGCCGTTGAGCTTGCGCTGAAAGGGCGTCAGGCAAAACGTCCTCTGCCGGTACGCGAGCGCGTGCTCGCCGGGCCACTGGGGAGAACGCTGCTGTTCAGGATGGTGGGCAAAAAGACCGAACAGAAAACCAAAGGTAACTATCCGGCGGCAAAGCGGATCCTGGAGGTTATTGAAACCGGGCTGTCCCAGGGAACCAGTAGCGGCTATGCCGCTGAGGCCAAAGCCTTTGGCGAACTGGCGATGACGCCACAGTCACAGGCATTGCGCAGCATCTTCTTCGCCAGCACCGATGTGAAAAAAGATCCCGGCAGCGAGGCGCAACCCGCGCCGCTGCACGCCATTGGCGTGCTGGGCGGCGGCCTTATGGGCGGCGGTATCTCTTTTGTTACCGCAAGCAAAGGCAAATTGCCTGTAAGGATCAAAGACATCTCTGCGAAAGGGATCAACCACGCGCTGCAGTACAGCTGGCAGAACCTTGATCAAAAGGTAAAACGTCGCCATATCAGAGCCAGCGAGCGTGATAAAATACTGGCGTTGATCTCCGGCACGACGGATTACCGCGGTTTTGCCCACCGCGATGTCGTGATTGAAGCCGTGTTTGAAGACCTGGCGCTTAAGCAGCAAATGGTCGCTGACGTTGAGCAACATTGCGCGCCGCATACCATTTTTGCCTCAAACACGTCGTCTTTACCGATTGGCGATATTGCGGCAAAGGCCGGGCGTCCGGAGCAGTTGATAGGCCTGCACTTTTTCAGCCCGGTAGAAAAAATGCCGCTGGTAGAGGTGATCCCGCATGCCGCAACCAGCCCGCAAACCATCGCCACCGTCGTGAAACTGGCCAAAATGCAGGGTAAGACGCCGATCGTCGTCGCAGACAAAGCCGGTTTTTACGTCAACCGCATTCTGGCACCCTATATTAATGAAGCGATGCGGCTGCTGACGGAAGGCGAGAAAATCGAGCATGTCGACGAGGCGCTGGTGAAGTTTGGTTTCCCCGTTGGCCCAATCCAACTTTTGGATGAGGTGGGAATAGACACCGGCACTAAAATTATACCTGTGCTGGAAGCGGCCTATGGAGATCGTTTTAGCCCACCTGCAAACATTGTTTCTGCAATTTTGAAGGACGATCGCAAAGGCAGAAAAAATGAACGCGGTTTCTATCTTTACGGTGCGAAAGGGCGTAAAAGCAGAAAACAGGTCGACCCTTCGGTTTATGGGCTTATTTCGACCACCGGTCAGGGAAAATTGTCCGCCGTTCAGTGTGCTGAACGTTGCGTGATGATGATGCTCAATGAAGCGGCGCGCTGCTTCGGTGAGCAGGTGATCAAGAGCGCGCGCGATGGCGACATCGGCGCGGTATTTGGCATAGGTTTCCCGCCGTTCCTTGGCGGCCCGTTCCGTTACATGGATACGCTCGGCGCGGGTGAAGTGGTTGCAATCCTGCAACGTCTGGCTTCGCAATATGGCCCCCGGTTTACACCGTGTGACGAATTATTGCAGATGGCGGAGCGGGGCCAGACATTTTGGTCCGCAAGGGAAACTGACCTCGTAAACTGAGGTCAAAGAAGGGTAAATCCTGAAGTGAATGAACCTGTTCTGGCGATTTTGTAAACAGAGATTGACTATACTTACGCCATTGAGGTAAAAAACAGCGTTTCATTCACCGAATGGATCAGGCACAATGCCCGGCCATCGGGTTTTCTACCTCTCAGCATTTATCGCGGGTAGTTAACGCCGGTGATTCTGGTTAACAAAAGCGGTGCAATATGCAAGTTTTTATCATGCGTCACGGCGACGCGGCACTCGATGCCGCCAGTGACTCAGTACGTCCTTTGACCGTCTGTGGCTGCGACGAATCTCGTCTGATGGCGACCTGGCTTAAAGGTCAAAAAGTGGACATCGAACGCGTTCTGGTGAGTCCGTTCCTGCGTGCAGAACAGACGCTGGAAGTGGTAGGGGAGTGTATGAACCTGCCAGCCAGTGTGGATGTTCTTCCTGAACTCACCCCATGTGGCGATGTCGGCCTTGTCAGCGCTTATCTTCAGGCGCTGTGCAATGAGGGTGTCGCCTCCGCGCTGGTCATTTCCCACCTGCCACTGGTTGGCTATCTGGTATCTGAACTGTGCCCGGGCGAAACCCCGCCGATGTTCACGACATCTGCCATTGCCAATGTTTCTCTCGACGAAACGGGTAAAGGTGTCTTCAACTGGCAAATGAGTCCGTGCAACCTGAAGATGGCAAAAGCCATCTGACGTGACGTGCGATAGCGCGGGGGCGCAAACTCTGCCTCCCGCCGTCCTGTCAGGGTAATTCTGGCGGTTGCCACTCTTCCACTTCAATCAACACCAGTAATGCGGCATCACCGCCGTACTCTTTGGGTGCCTGATGAAATGCCATCACGTGTGGATGCTGAGCCAGCCACAGCGGTGTCTGTTGCTTCAGAATATGTTTACCGTGGCCATGCATCACGCAGGCGCAAAACACATGTTCGCGGCGACAGGCTGCGATCAGTGCGCCCAACTCCTGTTTGGCCTGCATCTGCGTTAATCCGTGCAGATCGAGAAACAGCTCAGGCGAATAATCCCCACGGCGTAATTTTTTCAGCTCAAAATGGCTGACGTCTTCACGTACATACTTCACAGCCCCTTGCGTGTTGAGCAGTGGCTGAAATTCATCTGAAAAATAGTGGCTGTTATCGGCCTGCTCCTGCAACAGTCTTTTGACCGGCACTTCGGAAATTTTCTTGCGCATCGGACGGTGGACGAGGGTGTCCTGCTTGATTTGGCGCGTGCCTGTCATCAGCTGGCGGAAGAGCGCCTGATCCTCCTCGCTGAGCGATGTTTTCTTTTTCATTCGTCATTCTCATCTCGTATTTCCAATAGTGTACCCGACTAAACGCATTTTTTAACCTCAAGCGCGACGCGTCATTGCTGATTTATCGCCGTCTTCATGGCAAACTAGCCGCCGAAAATTATGCGAGCATGCCCTGGAGGAAAGAGTGGATAAAATATTTGTCGATGAAGCAGTAAACGAGCTGCATACCATACAGGACATGTTGCGCTGGTCGGTTAGCCGCTTCAGCGCCGCCAATATCTGGTACGGTCACGGTACCGATAACCCGTGGGATGAGGCCGTGCAGCTGGTACTGCCATCCCTCTACCTGCCGCTGGATATTCCGGAAGATATGCGCACCGCGCGTCTGACCTCCAGCGAAAAACACCGTATCGTTGAGCGCGTGATCCGCCGCGTAAACGAGCGTATTCCGGTCGCCTACCTGACCAACAAAGCCTGGTTCTGCGGCCACGAGTTCTATGTCGATGAACGCGTGCTGGTGCCGCGCTCGCCGATTGGTGAGCTGATCAACAACCACTTTGAAGGCCTGATCGGCCATCAGCCGCAGCACATTCTGGATATGTGTACCGGCAGCGGCTGTATTGCCATTGCCTGCGCTTATGCCTTCCCGGAAGCGGAAGTCGACGCCGTCGATATCTCCACCGACGCGCTGGCCGTGACCGAGCACAACATTGAAGAGCACGGCCTGATCCATCACGTTACGCCAATTCGCTCTGACCTGTTCCGCGACCTGCCGACGCTGCAGTACGATCTGATCGTCACTAACCCGCCGTACGTTGATGCGGAAGATATGTCCGATCTGCCGAGTGAATATCGTCACGAGCCGGAGCTGGGTCTGGCGTCAGGCTCTGACGGCCTGAAGCTGACCCGCCGCATTCTGGCCTGCGCGCCGGATTATCTCACCGACGACGGCGTTCTGATTTGTGAAGTGGGCAACAGCATGGTACATCTGATAGAGCAGTACCCGGATGTGCCGTTCACCTGGCTTGAGTTCGACAACGGCGGTGACGGCGTCTTTATGCTGACCAAAGCGCAGCTGCTCGACGCGCGCGAACACTTCAGCATCTATAAAGATTAATCCAGCGGGCTTCGGCCCGTTTCACAACGCTCAAACACAAACAACAACATCGGAGCCGTGATGGCAGGAAACAGTATTGGACAGGTATTCCGGGTGACCACGTTTGGTGAGTCGCACGGGCTGGCACTGGGCTGTATCGTTGATGGCGTACCGCCAGGTATAGAACTGACCGAAGCAGATTTACAGCACGACCTTGACCGTCGTCGTCCGGGCACCTCTCGCTACACCACGCAGCGTCGCGAGCCGGACCAGGTCAAAATTCTCTCCGGCGTTTTTGAAGGCCGCACCACCGGCACCAGCATTGGTCTGCTGATCGAAAATACCGATCAGCGCTCCCAGGACTACGGCGCCATCAAAGACGTCTTCCGTCCGGGTCACGCTGATTACACCTACGAACAAAAATACGGCTTTCGCGACTATCGCGGCGGCGGACGCTCATCGGCACGCGAAACCGCGATGCGCGTGGCGGCAGGGGCCATTGCCAAGAAATACCTGCAGCAGAAATTCGGCATCGTTATTCGCGGCTGTCTGACCCAGATGGGCGACATTCCGCTGGCGATCAAAGACTGGGATCAGGTCGAGCAAAACCCGTTCTTCTGTGCTGACGCCGACAAGCTTGAAGCGCTGGATGAACTGATGCGCGGCCTGAAGAAAGAGGGCGACTCCATTGGCGCGAAAGTGACCGTGGTGGCCGATGGCGTCCCGGCGGGCTGGGGCGAGCCGGTATTTGACCGCCTCGACGCCGACATCGCTCACGCGCTGATGAGCATCAACGCGGTGAAGGGCGTTGAAATTGGCGACGGTTTTGACGTGGTATCCCTGCGCGGCAGCCAGAACCGCGATGAAATTACTGCACAGGGCTTCCAGAGCAACCACGCGGGCGGCATTCTGGGCGGGATCAGCAGCGGGCAGCAGATTATTGCCAATATCGCGCTGAAGCCAACCTCCAGCATTACCGTGCCGGGCCACACGATTAACCGCGATGGCGAAGAAGTTGAGATGATCACCAAAGGACGTCACGATCCGTGCGTGGGGATCCGCGCGGTACCGATCGCAGAAGCGATGCTGGCGATCGTGCTGATGGATCACTTCCTGCGCCAGCGCGCGCAGAACGCGGATGTGACGACCACCATTCCACGCTGGTAAACATGAAAAAAACCGCAATTGCTCTGCTGGCGCTGCTGACCAGTGGAGCCAGTCTGGCCGCGACGCCATGGCAAAAAATCACCCACCCGGTGGCGGGGAGCGCCCAGTCTATTGGCGCTTTTTCGAACGGATGTATCGTCGGTGCTCAGGAGCTGCCTCTGCAGTCCGATACCTACCAGGTGATGCGCACCGATCAGCGACGCTATTTCGGCCACCCGGACCTGGTGCTATTCATCCAGCGTCTGGGAAATCAGGTGCATAATCTGGGGCTGGGCACGATGCTGATTGGCGATATGGGGATGCCTGCCGGCGGTCGTTTTAACGGTGGACACGCCAGTCACCAGACCGGACTGGATGTCGATATCTTCCTGCAGCTGCCGAAAGCGCGCTGGAGTTCAGCCCAGTTGCTGAAACCGCAGGCGCTGGATCTGGTGTCGAGCGACGGTAAGCGCGTTGTGCCCTCACTGTGGACGCCGGATATCTTCAGCCTGATTAAGCTGGCGGCAAAAGATAACGACGTTACGCGGATCTTCGTCAACCCGGCTATCAAGCAACAGCTGTGCCTCGATGAGAGAACCGATCGCGACTGGTTGCGCAAAGTGCGCCCGTGGTTCCAGCATCGCGCGCATATGCACGTTCGTCTGCGTTGCCCGGCAAACAGCCTGGAATGTGAAGATCAGCCGTTGCCTCCGCCAGGCGATGGCTGTGGTGCGGAACTGCAAAGCTGGTTTGAACCGGCAAAACCTGGAACCTCTAAGCCTGAGAAGAAGACACCGCCTCCGTTGCCGCCTTCCTGCCAGGCGCTACTGGATGAGCATGTACTTTAATGGATAATTTCGTCGATCTGTTTATGGTGTCACCGCTGCTGCTGGTGGTGCTGTTCTTTGTGGCTATGCTGGCCGGTTTCATTGATGCCCTTGCGGGCGGGGGCGGGTTGTTAACCGTACCCGCGCTGCTGGCGGCGGGCATGAGTCCGGCGCAGGCGCTGGCGACCAACAAGCTCCAGGCCTGTGGCGGCTCGCTTTCCGCGTCGCTCTATTTTATTCGCCGCAAGGTCGTCAATCTTGCCGACCAGAAGCTCAATATTCTGATGACCTTTATCGGCTCGACGTCGGGCGCGCTGCTGGTTCAGCACGTGCAGTCCGATATTCTGCGCCAGATCCTGCCGGTTCTGGTCATCTGCATCGGCCTTTACTTCTTGCTGATGCCAAAGCTCGGGGAAGAAGATCGTCAGCGTCGTCTGCACGGTTTGCCGTTTGCCCTGATTGCCGGCGGCTGCGTGGGGTTCTACGACGGTTTCTTTGGCCCGGGCGCAGGCTCGTTTTACGCGCTGGCGTTTGTGACGCTGGCCGGGTTTAACCTCGCCAAATCTACCGCCCATGCCAAAGTGCTCAACGCCACCTCGAACGTCGGCGGCCTGCTGCTGTTTATCATTGGCGGTAAGGTCATCTGGGCAACCGGCTTTGTGATGATGGCAGGGCAGTTCCTCGGGGCGCGTGCAGGCTCGCGTCTGGTGTTAAGCAAAGGACAAAAACTGATTCGCCCGATGATCGTTATCGTCTCGGCGGTAATGAGCGCCAAACTGCTTTATGACAGCCATGGACAGGAGATCCTCACCTGGTTGGGGATGAACTAATGAACAGTACGCATAAATACGAACAGCTGATTGAGATTTTTGACGGCTGTTTTGCTGAAGATTTTAATACCCGTCTGATTAAAGGCGACGACGAACCGATCTATCTTCCTGCTGATGCCGAGGTTCCGTATCACCGTATCGTGTTCGCGCACGGCTTCTACGCCAGCGGTCTGCACGAGATTTCGCACTGGTGCATCGCAGGGAAAGCGCGTCGCGAACTGGTGGATTTCGGTTACTGGTACTGCCCGGACGGACGTGACGCCGCTACGCAGGGGCAGTTTGAAGATGTGGAAGTGAAACCGCAGGCGCTGGAGTGGCTGTTCTGCGTGGCGGCGGGTTTCCCGTTCAACGTCAGCTGCGACAACCTTGAAGGCGACTTCGAGCCGGACCGTATTGTTTTCCAGCGCCGCGTACACGCGCAGGTGATGACATATCTTGAGAACGGCATTCCGGAACGTCCGGCACGCTTAATCAAGGCGTTACAGAATTATTACCACACGCCGGAGATCACGGCGGAATGCTTCCCTTGGCCGGAAGATCTTTAACAGAGGAAAGAAGATGATCGCAGAATTTGAATCACGCATTCTGGCGTTAATTGATGACATGGTGGAACACGCCAGCGATGATGAGCTGTTCGCCAGCGGTTATCTGCGTGGTCACCTGACGCTGGCTATTGCTGAGCTGGAGGCCGGGGACGATCACTCTGCCGAGGCCGTTCACGATGAAGTCACCCGTAGTCTGGAGAAAGCTATTCAGGCAGGAGAACTCTCTCCGCGCGACCAGTCTCTGGTGCTGGGCATGTGGGATAACCTGTTCCAGCAGGCTAAACGCTAAGCGCCTTCTCTTCCCTCTCCCCTTTGGGG
>NZ_POVL01000005.1 GCF_002939185.1 Enterobacter sichuanensis
CCTAACAAGTTACCGTCCTTATACAAATGGGTAATCTTCTCATAATTAAACGCCACTTCCTCCATATGCCCCGTCCCCGGACAGCCTCGGGTGTCGTACATGACTGGACTCAAAGAAATGACCTTAACGTTCTCGAGCGTGATTCGGTAATACTCCTCCTCTTGCCCGGAATAGTTAATATGGTAAAACCTGAATTCTGCCGTTTTAAGGGTCTGACCTGTTGCTGCCGCTTTGAACAGATAGGGCGAAGAGCTGTCCAGTTCCTTGGTAAACTGAAACGGCGAGTGTTGGCGAGTGCCGGTGACCTTTCCCGTTGCCGAATCGGTTGGCAGGCTGAGGTTATGCTGTAATCCTCTTAGCTCAATGCTTCCTTCCCTTTGTGCAACGTCACAAGAACCACAAATCATTGTGCCGCCGTCATTGGTTAAAAAGAGATGTACAGGTACGGCCATTCTATTGCTCCTTGCGTTTTAGTCGTATAACCATTTGCCCGCTTTTGCGGATTCGATAAGCATTCCAATGGTGAAATCGGGAACCATCACCACTGGGTATTTTTTGAATGGATTCCATGAAAAAGGCTCATCAGGGTAGTAGGTGTTTATGCTAAAATTCCCTCTATCAACATCAAATTCTTTAAAAAATTCTTCCATTAAATCTTCTGCTTCAGTGACATCAAGCTGCATGTCAGTATCCAAATCAGTTTTTGCATTCAGTAATTTCTGCTTCGCTTCGTTATTCATCAGATAAACGCCGTTATAGCGTCTGGCTAAGGCGTAGATGCGCTGCTCAATATCCTCTACCATAGTTTGTCACTGCCCCGCGCGATTCGATTATAATCACGTATTGCAGCATAGGTGATTAATGATACGTCAGCGACTAATATCACCATGCCAACTAATGGAATCGTTCTTCCGATAAAGGTACTGATTTGTGAAACCATCCTACAGCGTACAGTCCATGGCGTGTACCCGCCAATCCATGTCGGGAGTTTGATGCCATACGGGAACTTTGCTTGTTTAAAATAACGCCTCATGGCTTTCGAGGCTCGAGACGTACCTTCTTTAGCTCCCGCGGGTTTCTTTCTGGTCTTCTGATTATTAGCACCGCTGTATAGCGCAGTAATTCCAGCGACATCGTCAATGCCAAAATGATCGGCAATTGATTCGCAGTAAATCATAAAGAAAAGGCCGCCAGCTGTGAGGTTTGTTCTACCAGCATAAAAATACGTTCCATTTAGTTCTTCGGTTGTGTCCATTCTTCCTCCGATGATTGCTCCAGGAAGAGATAATAAAAGCTGATAAAAATATATTTTGAGAGGCATATCTTATTTTAAAAAAATATAAAACATTCATCTGAACACAACTATTCGTAGCTATTATTCATATTTATTATATTATACACAAAAAAAGGACTGTGGTGCCGGGTGCCTCCCGGTGAGCAAAGCCCGCATAATGACGTTAACCCATAAATTATGCCCCACCGCACAGGGGGATTCACCACAATAAAAAGTATATGAAAAGGGGAACGATAAAAAAGCGGTTCAATGAGTCGATAACGCATCGGTTATTGAACTACTTTGCCAAATAAGCGCCAGCAACTCCCGTTTATCATTTCAGCCTACCTTTATTATCCCCGCAAATACCGCAATCAATGCCATTTTATTTACCCATCAATGAGTTGATGTATTTTGGTTTTATGCCAGGCTTTTTGAGCGAATAATAATCCCTGACTCTGGGGCTATTTCCCTTTCAGCGTGATGATGAAAAAGGACAAGATATGAACACCCTACACGCATTTCCCTGGCAGCAGGTTGTCAGTGCTCAAGGCTACACCGCGGAATCAAAGGACCGTGTGTCCCACTTTAGCGACACGCTGTTCTGTATCGATGGCAGCGGCACCATTGTCGATATTATACAGGGTGACAATAGCGCGTTCAGGCCCGTGCGGGATGCGGCCCGTAAGGCAGGTAAGCTTACCGAGCTCTCTTCAGACCAGTATCTGCTGCCGGGGCTGATCGATCTGCATGTCCACGCTCCGCAGTGGCCGCAGATGGGCAAGGCTCTGGATAAGCCGCTGGAAGAGTGGCTGAATGACTATACGTTCCCGCTGGAGGCTAAGTTCGCCGACATCGCCTTTGCCCGCCGCCACTACACGGAACTGGTCAATGCGCTGCTGGCGAACGGCACCACCACCGCCGTCTACTTCGCTACCCTGCACACGGAAAGCAGCGTGGAGCTGGCCCGCATCTGTCTGGAGCAGGGTCAACGGGCACTGATTGGCCGGGTGGCGATGGACGATCCCTCCCAGTGCCCTGACTACTACCGGGACGAAAGCGCGGCGACGGCCCTTGCCGAAACCCGCGAGTTTATTCGTGCCGTTGCATCGCTTCCCGGCAACACGGCAAAACGCGTGCTCCCGGTCATCACTCCACGGTTTATTCCGTCCTGTACGGATGCTCTGCTGGAAGGTCTTGGAGAGATTGCCACGGAGACGGGCTGCCACGTGCAGACCCACTGTTCGGAAAGCGACTGGGAACACGCTTACGTTAAACAGCGTTTAGGTAAAACGGATACCACGGCGCTGCGGGACTTCGGCCTGCTGACCAGAAAGACCGTACTCGCGCATTCAAACCATATCGAAGATGATGATGCTGACCTGATTAAGGAAACCGGGGCGGGCGTCGCGCACTGCCCTCTGTCCAACTTCTACTTTGCCAATGCGGTCTTCCCCCTGCGCGTTATGCTGGACCGCGGGCTTAACGTCGGCTTAGGCACCGATATTGCGGGCGGCCACAGCCCTTCGGTATTTGATGCCTGCCGCCATGCCATGACCGCCAGTAAAGCCCTGAATGACGGCGTCGATGCCCGTATCGCCGCGGAACAGCGCGGCAGACCTGGCTCGGCAGTCAGCTTCCGGGAAGCGTTCTGGCTGGCGACCGGGGGTGCGGGAGAGGTGCTTGACCTGCGCGTGGGCAAACTGGCGGTCGGCTACCAGTTCGATGCCATTGTGATCGATACCCGAGCCGCCGGCAGCGACATTTATATTGATACGGCCGAGGACACACCGGAAGACCGGTTGCAGAAAATTATCTATAACGCCAGACGCAATAATATCAGCCGCGTCTGGGTAGACGGCAGAGCCGTCAATATCCAATAGTCCGTCCACATAATAACCCCGCCCCTGAGAAAACACCTGTATTTTCTCAGGGGAATTACATCAGCTTTAATAATTACTCATTTATGAAAGAACCGTTTTTTGCCAACGCGAATTAACTCAGATTTATCTTAAAAGGATAATACACAAACCCAGGCCTGAACGGTTTTTAGCAAAATAACGTCCATCAATCCGTGATTTTTATATTTGCCGCCCCCGATAACCAACTCTACTCTGTCTACGTCACACGGTTGCATGCCGTTGATATCAGATGCCTATGATGACGCAGGAAATTATTAAGCATGCTGAAATACAATACACTGACATCCGAAGGGAGATAGAACATGTCTACAAAAAGCGCATGGTCTGGCGCAATTGATTCAACAAAAGAACAAGGTATCAATACCGGTCTGAAGGTCAACCAAGGCGATAAGATCACCATTATCGCTACGGGCCTGATCAAATATGGCAAGGAAGATCACGCATGGGCTTACCCGGGCGGTAATATTGGTAAGAACGGGCAAAAAAAGGATATTGCCATCCTCAAGGCGCGTTTTAGCGATTCCGGCAAAAGCTACGATATCGGTACCGGTGTATATCAACTGGCCGCACAGGAAAGCGGTGAACTGAGATTATTCATTAGCGACTCGTCCCACAGCGATAATACCGGTTCATTCCATGCGGATGTTTATCTGGGGAGTGATGAAGAACACGCGACACAAGACCCCGTTCAGTGGAAGGGCCACATTCCTGCAACCAACAGTGAATGGGTGAAGACCGGGATCACCGTTCGCCTGGGCGACAGCATTCTGCTGGTTGCTGCGGGGCAGGCCCAGTATGACAGCCGCGGGCGCACCTTCGGACCGGATGGCGACAGCCAGCATCCTTCCGCTAAGGCGCCTGACCCGTCGTTTGTTCTGCCGGGCGCCATTGCAGGCGCGCTGTTGATTAAAATTGGCGATAAAATCTATTCGGTCGGTTCCGGCGGCAAGCCGTTGAAAGCCCAGACGGAGGGTGAAATCGCCTTTATTTTTAACGATACCAACAAGGCATCGGAATACGCCAATAACACGGGCGGTTATGACGTGAATCTGATCGTGACGCGCTAAAGTGATGCAGGGTGAAAATGAATGCAGATTCACTTTCACCCTGCCGGGAAGATGCTCATGAATCGATGAAAGAATGATAGAAAAATTCAGTGAACTATCTCATGCCCGTTTCAGGCTGCATATCTTTCGGATGACGAACATCAGTAGTGCGGTAACGACGACCATCATCCCACCCAACACCCACAGGAATGAGGGGTCAGCTTCACCATCAGCAAACCCCAGACCGGTGCGATTTAAAAAATCATTGCTGGCTTGAGATAAGTAATCGAGCCAGCCTCCCAGGGGGAACAGGACGATAAAGAAGGAGGCAACAAGGCATGCCAGGCCAATCAGGATATTATTTTTTAACTTTGCATGAAGCATAATCAGCCCTTCCTGTCACATCAATACGTCCGTATGCCATCAACCCTTTACCACCAGGAACACGAATCTTCTTACGTGCAAGCAAAGATTGTCTGACCAGTTGGAAATCAGGGATATTATAGAACGTTATGCATCCCCACGATTCTCCCTCACCATTCGGCCTCAACGGATGAAGTCGAAATGAACCTCTGTCGACCCCATTCACAAATACGTTATCAGCCATGGTCGAAGCATTAAACAAGCCGAACCATTCAGAATGATTGGTACCGTTCTTGAAGTCTTTTACAAAACGCTCGACCCGATTAGCAATACTGCCTTCCGGCGCATCAACGATCCAGTACGTACCCACAGGTAATGCTGCATTCCTGATAAAGGCGCACTCAGCAATATTGGTTACGGGTTCTATCCCTGAAAAAACGGGAAACGTCCCAACGCCATAAACGTGTAGTTTCAGCCTTCTTCCATCGATGGAGACATCGTTGTAATCCATCCTACAAATCTGCATAGCAATCCTCCCTGTCGCTTTGCGGAGAATGTTACATCCGATTTATTGGGTGCACCAGCAGAGTTAGATAATTCATAAAAAAACAAAAAAATACGGACATGTGTATTCACGTCCGTATTAACTCATCCTTTTACAGGATTAATGAAAGGAGATTTTAGATATTATTCCGCCCGACCAGTTCCGCGCTTCACCACAGGTATATCTCCCGTATCATTCAGCGCCCCCGGAAACGTTTTTAACCACTGGGCGACTTTCTGCTTATTTATATTCACCACGCTCATACCTTCCAGGCATCCCCATAATTCTCTTGTATGCTGTGGGGTAATCACAATGCAGTCTTTCATGGCGCGGATTTTCACCGGCATACCGTTGATAAAGCCTGCACGGTTTAACCAGTCTCCGCCCAGCAGAAGATATTTCATGTCTATGCGCGCGTACAGTTCGCAGCAGGCGGCGCTGTCTTGCGGCGTTTCCGCGCGAGGATGAATGGGTGCCGCGTTGGGCTGGTTGCCGTGAAGACGGCGGGCGCTGTTTTTGCGTACCAGCTCGCGGTTTTCAATCATGCCGGTGAAAGCGTCTGATTCTGTTTTGCAAACAGTAAACTCTGGCTTAAAATTCGTCGCAGCCATTTTCAACTCCTGATTAGTTGGTTGTGGTTAGCGGTATGGAGGTGTTGCAGCACCTTCATATCGCGAATTCTTCGTTAAATATTCTTCGATATATCCTTTGCCGTTCGGCGTAATTTCTGGTGCTCATTATACAGGGCTGAATATAAATACAGCGTGTTTGGTGTGGGGTAAATTTGGATTTTGCGAGGGGGATTCAGGAAATAGAGCCGGGTGCGGTAAGGTCATGTTTTTGTTGATTGTGGGTTGATTGGTCTGGGTTTTGCGAGCATCATCGCAATTATTTACCTTCTTCCGTAACGCGATGGCTTCCAGCAGAACTCTCGAACAGGCAATTGCCGATATCACCATCTGGCGCAAAGGCGAACAGCGCGCGCCGCATAAACCTTTATTGCTTCTGTACGTGCTGGCGAACTATCAGCAGGGGCATGCGCGACTGTTTGATTATGGAACCGAGGTCCACGAGCAGTTGCTTAGCCTGTTAGAACGCTTTGGCCCACAGCGGAAGGCGCATTACCCGAATATGCCTTTCTGGCGGCTTAAGGGGGATGGGTTCTGGGATCTTCAGAATACTGAGCTCTGTTCGACCACGGGTAGCAAACAGCCACCAGTAAAAGAACTTGTGGAACATAACGTAGCAGGCGGGTTTGATGAAGAACACTTTGCGTTGCTGAGTAAGAACAAAAACCTGATCGGCTCGCTGGCGCAGCAGATCCTTGAAGCGCATTTTCCTGAAAGCATTCAGGAAGAGATCGCGGATGAGATGGGTTTTGATATTCAACAGATCCGTAAGGTTCGCGATCCGCTGTTCCGCCAGCAGGTGCTGCGAGCTTATAACTATGAGTGTGCAATCTGCGGGTTTAATATGCGACATGATAACGCCTCTGTTGGACTTGAAGCCGCGCATATCAAGTGGAAGCAGTTTGGCGGACCGTGTGAGATTACCAATGGCCTGGCGCTGTGTGCGATTCATCATAAGGCGTTTGATAAAGGATCGATTGGGCTGGATGAGAGTATGCGGGTGCTGGTGTCTGAGGCAGTGAATGGGGGCGGGATTGTTGGGCGGCTGTTCTGGGATTTTGCTGGGAAGGAGATTGCATTGCCGATGGTGAAAGGGAATTATCCTGAGGAAGGGTTTGTGGAGTGGCATCGGAGGGAGGTGTTTAGAGGATGAGTGCGAAGGCCGGACTCGAACCTAACTCTCCGTAACCTGCTGTAATCGCGTGCCAGAGCATCAAATAGAATGCAATTGTAGGACGCTTTCGTAATAGATCGCGAGCTGGATTGTATGATGGAAGAAGAAAGTGCCGATCAGAGTTTCACTTTCTCCTGCCATGACCTAAAGCTATATCTTGGTTCGCTGTATCACTCGAACCATCTTGCCATCCTTATCAAACAAAACCGCGATATGCGCCCCTGAGCCGCCAATCAAAGATCCCCGAGAATATATCCATTGCAATAGAGTTCCCCCACCAGGAGCCGCCGAAACCGATGTTGGTTTGCCAAGTGAGGTTGATGCATCCTGGAGCGTTGTTACCCCCGGTTGCATCGAATCCACGACATTAGGATCAAACTTAGTGCCTGCGGTCATACAGGCTGTAAGCGTCAGAGAAAGGACAAACAGGACTGCAAATCTCTTGATCATCATTTTGGTTTTCCTATTAATGCCATAAATCAACGAACTCATTAGGATTCAAATCAGCCCAAATAAAACACCTTACATAGACTATGTCCCACCTGATTAGACGTTTCCCCTGCAATCGTAAGTGCAACGAGCTATAAAAATACCACCATAACGCCTACGTAACGCACCCGCATTTTGCTGTTTTACTCACTCTTATAGAAACAAAATGCTGATGGAATGGGAGGCTATCTACATCGCACGAATACTGTTCATCCACACAGTTATGAAATTCTTAACCTTACATTTACCTACTTCCGCAGTTTGTCCCATCGCACCGCTGACACAATACCCCAATTGCCGCTAGGGTTGGGCCTGCGCCACTTTGCCGTCTCCATGCTACGGAGATACTCAAGCGCTTCGGAAAACGTGCCAAAACGCTTCTGGGAGGTCTTATCGCCCACTCCAAAGGAGCCATCGCGACTACTCGCCAGTTCGGGATTAAAGCACGTCCCATCCGCCGCATAGGGAACCAGTAGTTCTGGGTCGTTTTCTTCGGATGAGTCGAATACTAACAACTGCCACGGTTCAACACTGAGAGCGCTAGCAAGCACCTCAATGGCATCGAGAGACGCGTTGGAGCCACCACGTTCAATACGACTCATATAACTACGAGCAAACCCACACCGATCAGCAAAAGCTTCTTGGCTCATTCCTGTGGCAATGCGCAGTTCTTTTACCCGCTCGCCAAACTGTATTCTCAAGGTCTTTTTCATGCACTGAATGTGCAGTTTTGACCACTGTAAGGCCACGCTCCATATGAGACATTTTGAATCTATTCTCGCGTCAGTAGCTTAGTCACTCGCATTAGTCGCCTGTCTCGTGACCTCCTCAAAAGATTCAAAATAAACTCCAATAGTGACATTTAAAATCTACAAAGTATGATGATAGTCTTCGGTTTGGCATCACCAGCGTTCGCTATCAGGCGCGCTCTGGTTTGGAAAATGAGGGAATCATGGCAGGAGCAGACTTTTTATTACCGATGTCAGCGGGAGCCGCGCTTAGCTGGGCCAGTTATGTTGTATCAAAGCAGCACATCAGCACGCTACGCGCAATTGTATGGGGGGCTCTGGGCACTCTCTCATTGGTGCTGGGCGTATGCGCCTTTTCTGCTGTAGGTGCTGAGCATCAGGCAGCACGAAAAGATATCGTATGTGCAGATGACAACCCGGAATGCTATGCGAAAACGCACCATAACCCGGTCAGGGAGTGCAAGCAGGTAATGGATGAGAAAGCGAAGTTTCACCATGTGTGGCTGGATAGCGAAGCGCAACCGATTTTCAGCACCTACCTCTGGCACAACGAAAACAAACGAACTATACAAATGTTCGGACAACAGGCTAAAGCGATTAATAGCTTGGGGATGCATACCCCTCTGCAATATTTTTGTGTTTTTAACGCCAACACCGGGAAGGTCATCGCGGCTTCATTTGAATAATGTAAGGCAACAGTAGTTGTTGTTAAAGCTATCGCACCTGCCCAATGCCAGTAGAGATGAACTGATTCGATAATGTATACTGTTCAAGTAAGAACACATTCAAAATGGAGTGATCATGAAAAACGAACCACAAATCATCTCAACACAACTTGCTATTTTTCTCGATTCTTTTATTAAGAGACCGGATCTATTCTTTAATAAATTAAATTCTGACTTAGGGGGCCTAATAGATGCCATGCCACAGGTTCTGCCTCTTCCACCAGAAGCACCAGCAGAAATCCCTCGGGTTATGGCTGCATCTTCATATAATAAAAACACTATAAATATTTCTCTCAATCGTGTGGACTTCATTAGGCAATACAATCCTGCTGAGGACATAGAGCAATCAATCAAAGAGTTCAAGGCATTATGTAAAAATTTTATATTGTCTATCATAAGTGAGTATAAAATATCCAGATTTGGTAATGTTGGTTCATTTTATGTTAAATCCAACAATCCAGAGAAAGAAATAAGCGATCTATTTATTAATAAAGACGCAGGTTCTTTTGATGAGATCTCGCTGAGATTAAATAAAACAACCATCGATAAAGGTATTACTTTCAATAATGTCATTAGTATAAACCAAGGGCATATTGAATCCCCCAATTACAACGGCAATGGTATTGTAATTCAATTAGATAACAACAGCATTGCAAGAGCTGAGGCATTAAAAGAAGAAGAATTACTATCATTATTTGAAATTAAAAGTAATGCATTTAACCCAACCTATGCAAAAGAGGTGGGCAAAAAATGAGTTTTTTTGGTTCAAATCAAGGTGCTAAAGATGAGCAAATAAAAGTAACATTCTCCTCCAGCAGTAGTGTTACTGCCGCACCATCTCCGAGCGATACCAACCCTAATACATATGTAATGTTTAGGGCTGAATTAGAAGATATGATTAAGCAACATCGGCCTAAAACCGAAAAAGAGATTAAGGCTGAAAGTGATTCATCGCTAAGAAAAATTGCATTGTATGGTTTATTTCTTTGTATTTTTATATTACTTTGCATAGTAATCTACTTCGGCGCTACAAAAGATGAACTCCCTGGTTTTGCACAAGGGTTCGCTTCATTAATTACAACGCTGGTCGGTGGGATTGGCGGTTTTATTTACGGCTCTAAAAAATGACATTTAAGTAGTCAACATTGGGTGTTGACTACTTACCAATGAATTATTTAAATGATATTATCATGAATGTTTTTGAGGTTTTTTTTTATAATCCGGCTAATAGTTGTTCTCGCTACATTTGTTGCTTTCTGGATTTCTGTGTATGACCAGCCAGCATCACGTAACTTCAGCACGCGCTCATGCAAGCCGGTATCAATCTGACGGCCTTTAAATTTTCCTTCGGCCTTCGCAAGTTTAATACCCTGTGCCTGACGGCGTTTGCGGTCTTGGTGATCCTTTCGGGCAATAGCAGCCAACATATCGAGCATCATACTGTTTAGCGCCTGCATCATGCGGGTGGTGAACTCGTCACCGGAGTTCACCATCATGTGCGACGTTGGCAGATCGAGAGCGACAACACGCACTCCTTTCCCCTTAATCATCCCAGTCAGCTTTTCCCAATCTTCCGCATTAAGGCGTGATAGGCGATCTACTTGTTCAACTAGCAGAACATCACCGCTTTGCGCTATATCGAGCAACTTCATCAACTCAGGGCGAGCCAGTGATGCACCAGACTCGTTCTCAATGAACCACGCAGAGATAGCAACGCCATTGCTGGTGGCGAACTCCTGCAAATCCTGACGCGCACGCTCAGCGTTTTGGTCTTTGGTGGAGGCACGAAGATAGGCGTAGATGCGGTTGCTGTTCATGTTTTATTTCCCGTTGCTGGTAGCATTTAAGCGGTTCATCGAAACCGGTAGCTTTTAGGCTGTATCACTGACGATGCAACCGGGGTTTATGGTGTGCTCTCAATGGTAGCAATTTAGTATATTCATAAGCTACCAAGTTAAGAAAAGATTACCCCAACACACCACATAACACAATATTTATGAATGCTTATACGTGTTTTTGAGTGTTCATGCTATAAAGTTCTCATTAGTGACAACCGGAGTTAAAGATGAAAAAGACCTTCAAGACACGCACAGCCGATCTAACTGGAGCAGGCAGGGCCACATTCCGGTTTGAAAATACCACCTGGGCGGCGATTGATATGTTGTCAGCAAAGCAGGGCATTCGCTGGCAGGATTGGGCACGTAACGTGTTAGCTTCACAGCCTGATGCACCAAACAGAACAGCACTGTTACGTGCTGCGCTGGCCGACGAATTAATGACCGAACAAATTTTTGCTCTTGGTGAAGCGGGGCCAGTGGAAGCGAATATCCATCATGAAATTATCGGCAACGGCTACTGGCGGATTAATGACGAGCAACTACAGACCGAGTTGGATGGCGCAACTATCGTCACCCGTGATAACTCATTTGCGGCGTTCACGTTATTGACTGGTTACAGAGGCAAAAGTTACGGCGGCTCACCATTCGTAATCATCCAGAATGAGCTACGCGGCCAGCTACATCTCATGATTGCTCCAGACGTTGATATTTATTAAGGGGGATGGGGGCAATGAAAGTTCAAACGATTTCAGCTAGTGAGACGGCTTTCTTTTTGAGAGTCAAACTGGGCGACGTCAGAGCATGGGATGATTTATTAGCGGATATGCGGCGCGGGAAGACTAGCTATCACGGTGAGGTCTTACTTCCTGTCGGAAGGTATTCCGCCACTCGCCACCCTCGCCCGGTTTATCTATTTAGTGAAGTATGTAAGTTCGTCGAAAAAGTCTCACGCCTTTGCCCTCCCCCCGCCAAGCCGCACATGCTGTCTATGCTTGAGGTTGACATTGACCTCACCGATAAGCGCCATTGGAGCGTTCGCCCTCTAATAGCGACGAGCTGAAAGGCTGGCAATGAACAACTATCAACAGACAGAGGATTCAGCCTTGAAGCAATTCAGGGCTACCGCCGTCATCGACTGGCTCGACGTTGAGATTCGCACCGAACGCCCAACACAACACCAACACATCCGCAGAGCGCTGAGAGAGATAACGAGCGTTAATCGCTGGTGGGTTGAGGCAATCGACATGCAGCCAGGTGATGTTACTGACACATTCAGCATTCGCTTTCATGACGAGCTGGCGAACAACTATCAGCAGCTCCGTGCTGCGCTCCATGCGTTAGCCAGACGGTTCACGTTTGCAACCGAACCGACTATTGCCGGGATAGAGATCAGTTGTGACTTCTGGCACAAACAACAGTCAGTTGAAGCAACACGCGCCCTCACATACCGTATGCAAACAAGCCTATTCGCTCCGGGCACCAATCATCGCCAATACAACGGCGACAACAGCAGTAACCAATTTCTTGATAAGCCCGGCAATCGTATAAACCCGGCGCATAACCTACGGATTGGTAACGAAGATGATGCCATTTCATGGCAGTGCTATCACAAACGCACCGACAAGAAGCAGCCGCTGCCGCTTCGCCAGCAACGTGCTCGCATAGAGGTGACATTGCAGGGTGACGCGCTACAGCAACACGGATTCGGTCTTCTCTCCGGGCTGCAACACTTCCCGTTTGAAACGCTCGCCAGTCTGTTCACGTTCCGCCGTCCGATAGCTACGGCACAGATGGCAAAGGGGGATCTGTTCCGACTCATTTCAATCAACTGGATACGCTCATACAGGGATGCAACGACGGAACGCGGCATTCACTCGTTCAGCACTGTAGGACAACGCGACAAGAAAGGCAGAACGCGGACAGAGAGTAGTCACCTGACAGCAGACAAAGAATTGAGTAACCGGGTTAGGGCAGCGTTGCGGAACCTACACCCGTGAATATCCATTCCAAAAAAGTGTGCGGATTTTGAAGCAGTGATCCGCTTGCTGGCTGGGCTGGCGCACAGTGACCTAATAACTTAAATACATACAACCGCTAACCAACTACGTTTACACAAAACAACAGGTAACAGGGAAAACCGGAAGTGAGAAGCGGAGCCGCGAACTTCACCAAGAAGCTGTCAGGGATATGACCGCTGAAAAGTAAATATCTTAGGATTTGATAGCCCCCTTCTTGGCGAAGCAGTTAAAAACTTCGGAGTTTGAAAAACAAAACCTTATACTTGGATTACTGGCAATTATTCTCAGCCAGACGCATCACTATAGCACCACGGCTTTTTTACCGTAAAATATGCCATCCTGATAAAAAAACTCGCCAGAGAGCCTTACAGCGCGTTTGAACCACATATCGCGGCTTCTGCTTACGAATAGCTGTCTGATTAGTAGTAGCTTCATGGTCCAGTCCGGTTTACTTTATATTGCTATCAACAAGGGAGCCGTCCAGAGGCGACGCGGAGATAATGCTTTGAGAACCGTCGCGATACTGCAATACACCTTGCACAAAGGCACCGGAACTGCTTTTCACACCATAATGCAGGTCATCAGCGTGCCCCTACACCAACGCCACGGGATCGATGTAGTATCGTTTGGTAACTCACTGCATGACACGGATTGCTATTACCTGATTCGCGCCTTTGACAGCGCTGAAAGCATGGCTGCGGTTCTCAATGCTTTTTACGCAAGCGCAGACTGGCGCAACGGCCCACGCGAAGACATCATTGGCAGCATAGAGACCAGCATTAAAACAGTAGTAAACCTGCCACCGGAAAGCGTGGAAGGGCTGCGGGTGCAGTCGTAGGTTAACTGACTTCACCAGACACGTTTTGAGCGCCGCCAAATTTCGCACCATAAAATCCACTACCCTCAATAAAAAATGCGCTAGGGAGCTTCCCTGCGCATTCAAACATCACTCAACTGAATAGTAACTGACTCAACCTGTTTGTTTGCCACGCTTCCTTCGAAGCGCATCTCTGACAGCATCCAACCCGTCAGCAATGTTGAATTTCGCTATAACAGGTAACGAAAAATCAATTTTCTCGACAATTTCAATCATATGAACCGGTTTGAGGTCTTTGCTATACCGCACTTCTGTTTCAGTTTCACCTCGCACATGTCCGACTAGCTGCGCACGTAGTTCCGGGCTGACACCCTTCTCTTTAAGTAAGGTTGAGACAGTGTGGCGAAACGAGTGAAAAGACTTGGTTCTATTCCTCTCAAGTTTCAATCGACGTGCCAACAGCGATTCATTGAACCATGCGGAAACCGGTCTACCATAGCCTTTAGTTTTATGCGGCTTGAGTTCGGGGAACAGGCGGACATACCCGGCATCTTTTAAGGCGTTCACGTAGTCTATAAAACCGAGATCAATAAGCGTGGAGTGAATCGGAATTTTGCGACGAGCATTAGCGTTTTTTAGTTTCTTGCCGTTTTCACTATCGCTTTCAAGGTTCAAGTAGTAAACACCGTCTTCTGCCAGAACATCCTCCAGCAGCAATTGCGCAATTTCATTAACTCGCGCCCCCGTCAGCACCCCCAGTAAAGGTGTCCAAAAGTGAAACGGGCAATATTGATGGAATCGCCCTTGCACGTTACGTTCACCGGTTCCAGCCACAAACCACGGAAGTGAAAAAATCGCCTTAATTTCATGCGGTTCAAACACGTCAGTATGATCCTGGTCTCGCTCGTCTTTATCATCGCGCGGGAAAAAGTTTTCGCATGGCGATTTCAGTAGCTTACCGTCAGCAACAGCCCACTTCATTGCACCATAAAGGCCGTTGATATACTTCCTGACTGATTCCTCAGTCATCGATTTATCGCCGCATTCCGCCGCTTTAGTGATTAACTCATCCAGCGTTTTCACTCCATATTTAGCTTTGACTAAATTACGGTTTGCCGGGATCGTGCGCAGTTTGCTCTCATAAGCCCGGAGGAAATCGCGATCAAAATCTTCCAACTGAATGTCGCCCATCGCTTCAATCATAAAACCGAAGTAGTTACGGATATCACTTATAGCCGACTCTGATACCTTGCCCTTGCACCGATGCTTTACATACTCAGAACATAACCACGACAGGCTCTTGGTGTAATACTTTCGATTAACATACTCGTTATCGATAGTGGGGACCGGAGCAGTAAGATGCACGGAAGGAGGAACGCTAACGGCTGGTGGTGTGGTCTTAGCCAGCCAATCAAGTCGGAGGCTTTCTGCATGGACCTTATTGATCAACAGCGTATCAGGTTTAATTACCGGACAACTGGAGGTGAAAAACCAACCGCCTTTAGCTTCACTTCCGGTAGTTTTGAACACCGAAGCTTCTGAATAACCGTCGCTGATAATGTTACGCAAATGCGCTGGCTGCGCTGTCAGTTGCAGATAACCTTTAGCAACCCCCTCAATACCCTGCTCTTCGCCATAGTTAAGCACGTAGCTGCCATCAAGAGGGTCTAACTCGGCCTCAGAGAGGGTCTCAACATAAAAGCCAGCCTGCCCCGTCGCCAGCCAAAATACGGGCAAGTTACGGTTTATCACCGCCTGAATTAACTGAGCAACGGGCAGTTCAATTGCTTGGGAGAAGTTTGAAAGCGAGATCATCCCCTCACCAGCAAGCAGCGGGGCGCTGTCACTTAAAGCCTGATAATCCATTAGTTCATACTCATGTAAGGTCTGATACCAGACCGCCAACAGGAGCGCGGACTTCTGCTTTGCTTCATGAAGATCGTGAGTGCCTGTTGAAGTGTGAATCTCACACTGTCCTGCATATCGACGAAAACGTTGGGGAACACTAATGCGGACAACATAAATGCCGCTAGTTCGACGATAGAGTTTATATCGCTGAGACATCGCCTCGTATAGCCTTTTGTAGTAGGGCTACGCGATTACGAGCAGAAATATGGAAAAAGTTATTTAAAAACAACTAATTAGATAAGTCTTGGTGCCGAAGGCCGGACTCGAACCGGCACGTATTTCTACGGTTGATTTTGAATCAACTGCGTCTACCGATTTCGCCACTTCGGCACTGAAGGGGATGCGGAAACGTTGTGGATTATACCTGTCGCGCGCCGCCATGCAAGCGACGACGCGCGAAACCCGCGCTAAGTGCCCAAAAAACCAGCGCTACCGTCAGTCCAGCTCAGACACCGCCAGCCGAATTACCCTCGCCGCCTTCTGCTCCGGCAGCGCCAGCACCTTCGCCCACATCTCCTGCACCATATCGCAGGAGAGCTTCTCTTTGCCCACCGCCTTCTCGGGTATCTGCAGCAGCTGGATATCCTCGCCGTACTTATCGGCAAGTTGCTTCATAATCGGTCGCACATCCTCGACGGCCGCCTCGCGTTCGGCGGGGGTCACAGTGTGGCTGTTTTTGCCATAGGCCGCGCGCATCATGTCGGCGTCGGCCTGCATGCGCCGGGCCATCATCTCTTTATCCAGCACCCGCATCGGGTTAACGCCCCCTTTCACCGCCGGGTAGAGGAAGCGGAAACAGGCGTCGTCGCTCACCTTCTGGATGGCGGCGGTCTGCTCCATGTTGGCCTTCATATAATCCACCACGTTGGCGTCCGGGGCGTGCTGCAGGCGCGACATCTGCAGGGTCAAAATCTGCGGCTGGATAACGTCGATGATGTGCTGTTCAGACTCGCCCGCTTTCTGCATGGTGAGGATCTGCTCGCGGATGCGTTTCTGGAACGCTGGTTCCTGCTCTTTTATCACCTGCCAGGCGGGCATCGTGTTGAGGGTGGTATCAAGCTGCTGTTCAGGGGTGCGCTGCATACGCTGTTTGTCGAAGTACACCCAGAACGCCACGGCGGCAGCCGCAATGACGACAATCACAATACGGGTCCACGTTTTATTCATCTCGCATCCTTATCCTTTCGCTATGCCGGTTTACACCGGCACGCCGCTGTGGAAGCGAAACTCGTTGTCCGGTGTCGAGATAAGTGTGGCTTCAATTTCGCCAAAAAGCTTTATCCGCGGTGAGATATCGTCGTCGCTCACCTGCTGAGCCAGCGTCAGGTAGTCCTGATAATGGCGCGCTTCCGAGCGCAGCAGCGAGAGATAAAACTTCTGCAGGTCGTCGTCGAGGAACGGGGCCAGCGCGGCGAAGCGTTCACAGGAGCGGGCTTCGATGTAGGCGCCGCAGATAAGCTTGTCGATAAGCGTCAGCGGCTCGTGGGTGCGCACCTCCTTCAGCATCCCTTTGGCGTAACGGCTGGCGGTGATTTTGACGTACGGAATGTCGCGGGCCAGCATCGCCTCGCGCACCTGCCAGAAGTGGTGCAGCTCCTCTTTAATCAACAGCACCATGCTGTCGATGAGCGCCTGGCCCCACGGGTCGTCGGTTTTGGGCATAACGCTTTTGCCAATCTGCCTGTGCAGGGCGATGAAGTCCGGCTCCGGGCCGTCGCGGAAGGTGAACTGTTCGTAGGGTTTGAGCCAGTCGAGCAGCGCGTCGGCACCGCTTTCGTCGGCGACGTATTTACGCACCAGCAGCAGCGCGGTCTGGGCGGCCTTGAGCTCGCATACCATGTGGTCGGTGAGCAGCAGCGGCAGGTTCGCCGGGTCGCGGGCTTTATCAATCCATGCTTGCGGGGTCGGGCACTGGAGGAAGTTGAGTACGGGGGCGAGTATCTGCGGGTAATCCATGGTTCTGCCTTGAAAAAGCGGTGGCGCGGGCCACCGCCTGAAACGCTTAGTGACGCACGCCGTCGTCGTCTTCGTCGATGTAATCTTCGTCGTCGCCTTCTTCGCCGTCTTCACCGTTCGGATCTTCGAAGTAGGTTCCCCAGCCGTCGTATTCCACGTCAAACTTCTCGGCCAGGTTCATCAGCTGTTCGACCTGCGCATCAATTAGCTCCGCCTTCAGCGCGCCTTCGCTCAGGATGTCGCAGCAGATGACGGTGTCGCCCTCTTCCACTTCCAGCTCTTCCGGCTCGGTCACTTCGTAACCCAGCTTGAAGGCCTCTACCGCCATTTTTTCCAGCGCGTCGAAATCATCCGCAGAGAAATGGTGCTCGATGGTGTACAGCGCGTCCGGATCGCTACCGTCTTCCAGCAGTTCTTCAATAATCAGACGCGTCTCTTCGCGTTGCTCTTCCAGGTGTTCCGGGTTTGCCATGGCTCAATCCTCTTTAAAGTGCGGCAGATACTTCTATTTTCACACACGGACGGGTTTGCCTCCACCTTTGTTGGAAAGATTTGTGAAACGGGGTTGCAAATGAATAATTACACATATAAAGTGAATTTTAATTCAATAAGTGGCGTTCGCCATGTGAGGATAAAATGTCTGATCTGTACAAGAAACACTTTCTGAAATTGCTCGACTTTACCCCTGCACAGTTCACTTCTCTGCTGACCCTTGCCGCACAGCTCAAAGCCGATAAAAAAAATGGCAAGGAAGTACAAAAGCTTACCGGTAAAAACATCGCGCTCATCTTCGAAAAAGACTCAACCCGCACACGATGCTCTTTCGAAGTTGCCGCATTTGACCAGGGCGCGCGCGTTACCTATTTAGGGCCGAGCGGCAGCCAGATTGGGCATAAAGAGTCAATTAAGGACACCGCGCGCGTGCTCGGGCGGATGTACGACGGCATTCAGTATCGCGGTCACGGCCAGGAAGTGGTCGAAACGCTGGCGCAGTACGCGGGCGTGCCGGTGTGGAACGGGCTGACCAACGAGTTCCACCCGACCCAGTTGCTGGCGGATCTGCTGACCATGCAGGAGCACCTGCCGGGCAAGGCGTTTAACGAGATGACGCTGGTCTACGCGGGCGACGCACGCAACAACATGGGCAACTCGATGCTGGAAGCGGCGGCGCTGACCGGGCTGGATCTGCGCCTGGTGGCCCCGAAAGCCTGCTGGCCGGAAGAGAGCCTGGTGGCGGAATGCAGCGCGCTGGCGGAGAAGCACGGCGGGAAGATCACCCTGACGGAAGACGTGGCGGCGGGCGTGAAAGGTGCGGACTTTATCTATACCGACGTGTGGGTGTCGATGGGTGAAGCCAAAGAGAAGTGGGCGGAGCGGATTGCGCTACTGCGTGGGTATCAGGTGAACGCGCAGATGATGGTGCTAACCGGCAACCCGGACGTGAAGTTCCTGCACTGTCTGCCGGCGTTCCATGACGACCAGACCACGCTCGGCAAGCAGATGGCGAAGGAGTTCGATCTGCACGGCGGGATGGAAGTAACGGACGAGGTGTTTGAGTCGGCGGCGAGCATTGTGTTCGACCAGGCGGAAAACCGGATGCATACGATTAAAGCGGTGATGGTGGCGACGCTTGGGGAGTGATCCTCTCTCCCAGTTTATTGATTCGGTGCGCTCTTCTTGCCGGGTGGCGCTGCGCTTACCCGGCCTACACGACCCGTAGGCCCGTGCAAGCGTAGCGCCGCCGGGCGGATCAGGCCGGCTCCATTTCATTGATTTTTCCCCCCGAAAAAGGTACGTTTTCGCCTTAATTCCAGCGTGGACATGCCAGCATTATGCCGATTATTCAGTCTGTTGAACGTGCGTTGCAGATCCTCGACCTGTTCAACGAGCAGGCCACCGAGCTTAAGATCACCGACATCAGCAAACTGATGGGGCTGAGCAAGAGTACCCTCCACTCTCTGCTGAAAACCCTGCAGCTTCACGGCTATATCGATCAGAACCCTGAGAACGGCAAATATCGCCTCGGCATGAAGCTGGTCGAGCGCGGTCATTTCGTCGTGGGCTCCATCGATATTCGTCAGAAGGCGAAAGGCTGGCTGACGGAGCTGTCCCAGCGGACCGGGCAGACCACCCATCTGGGGATCCTGGACGGGCGTGAAGGGGTCTATATCGAGAAGATTGAAGGCAAGCTGGCCGCCATCGCCTATTCGCGCATTGGCCGCCGCCTGCCGGTTCACGCCACCGCCATCGGCAAGGTGCTGATTGCCTGGCTGGGCGAGGCCGAGCTTAACGCCCTGCTGGAGGGCTATCAGTACACCACCTTTACTCCCGCCACCCTCTCCTCTCGCGAAGCGTTAATGGCTGCCCTGGCGCAGACCCGCGAGCAGGGTTACGCCCTGGATAGCGAAGAGAACGAGCAGGGCGTGCGCTGCGTGGCGGTGCCGGTGTGGAACCATGAGTCCCGCGTGATTGCCGCCCTGAGCCTGTCGACGCTGACCTCCCGCGTGGACGATGCCGGGCTGGCGAGTTTCCGCGAGCAGCTTCAGCAGGCCGGGCTCCAGCTCTCACGCGCGCTGGGCTACCCGGCCTGAGCCGTTAGGCCGGCTCGTAGGTGAAGTAGTCGAAGTCCGCGTGGCAGCCGTCGCCGCTGATATCCTCGCAGTGCAGTCCCACAAACGCGCCGGTGAAGAAACCGCGCCCGCCGATGTAGTCGTCCGATAGCTTCCATGCCTCATAGGTGACCGGCACGGTATGCCACGTCTCACCGTCGAACGAGTAGCTGTAGCGGTAGACCAGCTTATCCACGTCCACCCGCAGCCAGACGCTCTCCGCATGCTCCGGCACCGCAATGGGTTGCTCATGCAGCGGCCACGACGGCACGTTGTGGTCGAGCTGAATCACCTTAATGGTTCTCCCCTGCCCCTCCTCGTAGTCCACAAAGCAGTAGCTCCAGTTTTTGCTGTTGTAGTAGCAGGTCAGCCCCGCGCTCTGCTGGAAGTGGACCGGCGAGAACTGCATCCGCGTCTCGGCCCGGAAGGTGAAGTGCTGCCAGCGGCGCGCCACGGTTGACTGGGTGAAGGTCGAGTTGAGCGAGTCGTTGCCGTAGAGCCGTAAGAAGCCCGGGCGCGCGGTGAGCGAGCCGAGGGTGTCGTCGAACGGAATGCGCAGGGTCTGCAGTTCCGGGTCGAGCGAACTGGCGTCGAAATCCTCCCGCCAGCTACCCTGAACGGCGGCAGGCTGCTCGGCCACCTGCGGGCCTTTCACGGTCAGTTGCGCGTGCTTGCCGCCTTCCACATACGGCCAGCCGTCGCGCCACGCAATGCGGGCGATGCCGGTCTCGCGCCCCAGCGGGCAGTAGCCGCGCCCGCCGGAGGCCAGCAGCGGCACGCCGGGCAGGCGCAGCGGGCGGCTGGTGAGGTAGGCCATGTACCATTCTCCGGTATGGGTCTGCAGCAGCGAGCCGTGGCCGCTCTTCTGCAGCGGATTCTCCGGCAGGTGCCAGCTGGTCATCATCGTCACGTCCGGGTGCAGCTCGTACGGCCCGTCGATATTTTTGGAACGCAGCACCACCACGGCGTGCTCGTAGCTGGTGCCGCCCTCGGCCACCATCAGGTAGTACCATCCCGCGTGGCGATACAGGTGCGCGCCCTCGGTGTAACAGAGCGGCGTGCCGGTAAACAGCGTTTTGCGCTCGGGCGAGAGCGTGCCGGTCTGCGGATCGAATTCCTGCAGCACGATGGTGTTGTGCGGGTTGCTGTGGTGGCGCGGCCCCCACGGGCGGTAGAGGTAGTACTTGCGGCCATCGTCGTCGTGGAACAGGGACGGGTCAAACCCGCCGTTGCCCATCGGGATCGGCTCGCTCCACGGCCCCTCGATGGACGGCGCGGTGACGAGGAAGTTACGGCCGTTTTTCCACGGCGAGTCGACAATCTTCACGTCGGTATAGAGCAGCCAGAATTTGCCGTCGGCGTAGCTCAGGCACGGTGCCCAGATGCCGCCGGAGTCCGGGTTGCCCTTCATGTCCAGCATCGACAAGCGGTCCAGCGGGGTGCTGACCAGCGACCAGTTTTTCAGGTCGCGGGAGTGATAGATACGCACGCCGGGGAACCATTCGAAGGTCGAGGTGGCGATGTAGTAGTCCTCGCCCTGGCGGCACAGGGACGGGTCCGGGTTGAAGCCGGTCAGGATTGGGTTAGTGATTTCCATATTGCCTCCGGTTAATGGGATGCGGCTGTCGCAGCGTCGGGAACGGCATCGCCCTGCGCCGCGCGGTGCTTGATCAGCTGCTGGCTGATGGCCTCCACGCGGGCGTCGGTGAGCTTGTAGAACGACAGCATGATGAACATGCCCGCGTAGAGCACCACCGGCACCACGCAGAACAGAATTTTGATGGTGGTAAGAACCTCGACCGGCTGCACGCTGCTGCTGGCGGAATAGTTGACGTACGCCAGGATCCAGCCCACCACCGCCCCGCCAATCGCCAGGCCAATCTTCAGGCTGAACAGGTAGGTGGAGAACACCAGCCCGTCGAGGCGGCGCCCGCTGCGGCTCTCCTCGTAATCCACCACGTCAGAGGCCATCAGCCACTGCAGCGGCGTGGTGGTGTTAAAGACGAACAGGAACAGGATGTTGAGGGCGAAAATCAGCGCGATATGCTCCGCCGGGGTGACAAAAATCAGCAGGCTGATCAGCGAGTAAGCGACGATGATCCACTTAAAGGCGGTGACGCGGTCGAAGCGGCCCAGCAGGCGGGAGGAGCAGAGCGAGCCGAACATGGTGGCGAGGCTGCCGTAGAGTAAAAACTGGGTCGCCATCTCCGGATGATCCATCACGTATTTCACGAAGTAGAGCGTCGCCCCGCCGCGCACCACGTTGGAGCAGGTCGCCATCATCTTGAACGCGCACATGATGCGCCACTGGCCGTTGCCGAGCAGCAGTTTGAGATCTTTTGCCACCGACGAGCCCGGCTGCACCTCAAAGGTGTAGCGCTCTTTGGTGGTGAAGAAGCAGACGTAGAGCAGCACCACGCCGGTCAGGCCCAGCACGCACATGGCACCGAAATAGCCCACCTGCTCGTCCCCTTTGCCGATGATGCTCACCAGCGGCAGGGCGATGCCGCTGATGGCGAGCGAGCCCGCCGCCGCCAGGAAGAAGCGCCACGACTGCAGGGCGTGACGCTCTTTCGGGTCGGCGGTGATGACGCCCGGCATAGCGCAGTACGGTACGTTAACGAAGGTGTAGACCAGGGTCAGGAGAATATAGGTCACGCAGGCGTAGATGATTTTTCCCTGCGCGGAAAAGTCCGGCGTGTAGAAGGTCAGTACGCAGACGATGCCAAACGGGATGGCGCCCCACAGCAGGAACGGGCGGAACTGACCGTGCCGCGTGCGGGTGCGGTCCACCAGCAGCCCCATTAGCGGGTCGGTCACCGCATCCAGCACGCGGGAGATTAAAAACAGCGTGCCCATAATGCCCGCCGACAGGCCGAAGACGTCGGTGTAGAAATAGGCCAGCAGGAACATGGTGGCCTGCCAGACGAAGCCACAGGCGGTGTCACCCAGCCCGTAGCCAATTTTGTCTTTCATGGTTAATTGCGTCATCAGAATTACACCCTTATGTAGTGTGCTGAATTACAACATCGTGTTAATGGAGTGTAATGAGCTGCTTAATTAACCAGCAATGGTCATATCTTATTTCCGAATTACGTTATTTTGCTTTTGTGACGCCAACGATATATCGCAACTTATTGTTTAAATTATTAAATTACAGACAAGCGAAAACCGTCCGCGGAATATTTTCCGCAGACGGTTTCATCTAAAAAATAATTAAATGCCGAGCGCTTTTTTACCGGCGTTAATTACCTCGATAATTTTATCAGTGTCATAAATACAGCCTTTCCATGTGCCGCCGCTTACCGACTGCAGTGCCGCCCACAGCCGGGTATCGTCCGGCAAAAAGTCGTGGGCGTGCAGGTCCGGGTGCGTCTGTCTTACTGCCAGCTCGCGCGCGCCCTCTTCCGGCGTCAGCGGGTTTTCTGCCGTGCCGATAAAGTTGACGCTGCCCGTCAGGGTCAGGCGGTCGACCACAATCTCGATGATGTCATTGTCGCGCAGCTTGCCAATCGGCCCGCCCGCCAGCGCCTCCGGCGACACGTGGCCGAAGCAGGCACCTGTCGATACCCCCGAGAAGCGCGCATCGGTGATTAACGACACCGTTTTGCCCCACGAGATATGCTTCAGCGCGGAGGTAAGCTGGTAGGTCTCCTCCATGCCGGTGCCGGACGGCCCGCCGCCGATCACCACCATGATATCGCCCTGCTTAATCTCTTCCCGCTTGATGGCCTTAATCGCCTGCGCTTCCGAGACAAACACCCGCGCCCTGCCGGTGTGGCGGTAAACGCCATCGTCACCCACTACAGACGGATCAATAGCCGTGGCCTTGATCACCGACCCCTCCGGCGCGATGTTGCCCGTCGGGAAGCAGACCGTCGAGGTCAGCCCTTTCGCTTTTGCCTTCTCCGGCGGCAGGATCACGTCATCCGGATCCACGCCGTCCTGCGCGCGCAGGCACTGGCGGAAGCGCGCCCGGCGCTCGGACGCCTGCCACCAGTCGAGGTTCTCACCTACCGTCTGGCCGGTCACGGTCATGGCGTCCAGGTGCAGCAGGCCGAGATCGCGCAGGTGGAGCATCACCTCCGGCACGCCGCCGGCGAGGAACGCCCGCACGGTCGGATGGTAGTCCGGGCCGTTGGGCAGCACGCTCACCAGGCGCGGCACCTTACGGTTGATGCGCGTCCAGTGTTCAACATCCGGAATAGTGCAGCCCGCCGCGTGGGCGATGGCCGGAATGTGCAGCAGTAAATTGGTCGAGCCGCCGAACGCCGCGTGGATCACCATCGCATTTTCGATGGCTTTATCGGTGAGGATATCCCGCGTGGTGATGCCGCGGTTATCCAGCTCGCTCACCGCCCGCGCCGACTGGCGGGCGATCTCCAGCCACACCGCCTGTCCGGACGGCGCCAGCGCGGAGTGCGGCAGCGCCAGACCCAGCGCTTCCGCGACCACCTGCGAGGTGCCCGCCGTGCCGAGGAACTGGCAGCCGCCACCCGGCGACGCGCAGGCGCGACAGCCCAGCTCGGCGGCCTCCTGCAACGAGAGTTCATGGTTGGCGAAGCGCGCGCCGATGGTCTGCACCTTGCCCGCGTCTTCCCCCACGGTCGGCGGCAGCGTCGCCCCGCCCGGCACCAGAATGGTCGGCAGGTCGTGCATCGAGGCCAGGGCAATCATGGTGGCGGGCAGCCCTTTGTCGCAGGTTGCGACGCCAATCACCGCCCGGCGCGTCGGCAGGGAGCGGATCAGGCGGCGAAAGACGATCGCCGCGTCGTTGCGGTACGGCAGGGAGTCGAACATGCCGTGCGTGCCCTGTGAGCGCCCGTCGCACGGATCGCTGACGAAGGCCGCAAACGGGATCCCGCCGTTGCGGGTGATCTCCTTCGCCGCCGCCTGCATCTGCATACCGATCTCCCAGTGCCCGGTGTGGTAGCCCAGCGCGACCGGGCGTCCGTCTCCGGCGCGGATGCCGCCCTGGGTGCCGATAATCAACACCTCTTTACCGGTCAGCTTGTTGGCATCCCAGCCCATCCCGGCGTTCTGCGTCATGCCGAACAGGTTGCCGCTGGGGGATTCCATCAGCATCTGCGGGGTCAGCGGCAGCGCCCCCTGCGGCCCCGCCGCATGGGTGATCACCGCATAAAACGCATCATCCTGCGGGGTGAAAATTTTCTCGATGGTCATGGTTATCGTCCGGCTCAGCAGAGCTTGAGCTGTTGCAGCAGGGTTTTCAGCTGCGCCTTACGCGGCTCGTCCAGCGGTGACGCGGGCGGCAGCACGTGCGTGGAAATCGGGCGGCCGCAGAGCACGATCGCCTCTTTAATCACGTTCACAAACGGCGTATCCAGCTGATACATCTGCGGAATTTGCAGTAAGGTCTGATGATACTCAGCCGCCTTCGCCACGTCTTTATCCCGCCAGGCTTTCAGCAGATTTACCGACACCTGCGGAGCAAAATTGCCGCTCGCCGAGATCGCCCCGTCGCCGCCGAGCAGCAGGGTATTAAAGAGATGATCGTCGTAACCGCATAGCACGGAGAAGTGCGGATGCGCCGCTTTGACAGTGTGGATCATGCTGCGCAGGTGGGCGACGGAGTCGATGGTGTCTTTGATGCCGATAATATTGCTGCGCGAGTCGGCCAGGGTTTTCACCAGCGCCGGGGTCAGATCCTGCCCGGTCAGCGCCGGGAAGTTATAGAGTATCACCGGCAGCGTCACGCTGTCGGCCACCTGTTCGAAGTATCGAATCAGGTTCGCTTCCGACACTTTCCAGTAGTAGGGGTTGATCACCACGATGCCGTCCGCACCCGCCTGCTGGGCGTGCTGGCTCAGTTCAATGGTTTCCCGGGCGTTGGTGCCGCCGGTGCCGATCAGCACCGGCACGCGACGATCGACATGATCAATAGCGAAGCGGGCAATGGTTTTACGCTCTTCGGCGCTGAGCTGGGAGAATTCGCCGCCGCTGCCGAGGAAGAACAGGCCGTCAACGCCTGCGGCGATCAGATCGTCGATCAGTGCGGCGGTGCCCGGTTTATCGAGCTGGCCATCGGCGGTAAATATGGTGGAGACAGGGGGAATGATCCCCGTGAACAACGCGGACTGCGGCATGAGATCTCCTTGCTGAATCATTTTGTTCTACATTATAGAACAGTGTTCATTAATTTAACGATCATACTATGACGCAGAAAAAGCGCAGGTAAATGGGAAGGGTTGAGGGAGTGCGGGAAATTTAAGCTGGATCACATTATGCGAGGGGATATGCCCCAGCGCATGTTTATCGGGCGCGGTGTTAATTTGCTGTTAATCCCTCGCAGGCATTTATGCAGTAGTTATGCATAACCTCAGCGCGGCGTAATGACACCGTGGCGCTAAGTTGCTGATCGTACTGCTTTCATCATAAAACTCGCGGCAGCTTCACACTTTATCATTTTGATAATTTGCTAATAAATCCCATAATTATTTATTGATTTTTCTTAAGTCAAAAATAGTTAATTGAAAATTATGCATAGTCATTCCACTGAGATAATTAAATCATTTAAAATCAATCATATAACAAATTATGTCAAAGCATTAAATTCTACAAAATAATAACAAACCCAAATAATGCCAACGGATCCTGCTTAGCTATTCACCCGCCAACAATATCAAATTAATCATTATCTGATGCGAATCATGCAAATGAAAACAAATCCTCCGATCGCTAATTTCACGTGAGCAACATCACAATACGGTTTATTTAAGCGCCTACTATTGACCACGAAATCAATTGAGCTTAGCCGCCATGCAATTAAGCAAATATGGCGCATGCCCTTTTTATTCTGAAAAACAGTTAAAGGAATAATTATGGAAAAGCATTATGTCGGTTCTGAAATTGGTCAATTGCGTAGCGTTATGCTGCACCGCCCAAATTTAAGTCTGAAACGGTTAACGCCGTCGAATTGTCAGGAGCTGCTTTTCGATGACGTGCTCTCGGTTGAACGGGCGGGTGAAGAGCATGACATTTTCGCAAACACGCTGCGCGAGCAGGGTGTGGAAGTCCTGCTGTTGACCGACCTTCTGACGCAAACCCTTGATATCGCAGAGGCGAAAGCCTGGTTGCTGGAGACGCAAATCTCCGACTATCGCCTCGGCCCCACCTTTGCTGGCGACGTCCGCGGCTGGCTGGCGGATATGCCGCACCGCGAACTGGCGCGCAGATTAAGCGGCGGATTAACCTACGGTGAAATTCCGGCGGCCATTAAAAATATGGTCGTCGATACCCACACGCCGAATGATTTTATTATGAAGCCGCTGCCAAACCATTTATTTACTCGTGATACTTCGTGCTGGATTTATAACGGCGTGTCCATTAACCCGATGGCCAAACCGGCGCGTCAGCGTGAAACCAACAACCTGCGGGCAATATATCGCTGGCACCCGGCATTCGCCGATGGCGAATTTATTAAATATTTCGGCGACGAGAATATTAATTACGACCACGCCACTTTAGAAGGCGGTGACGTATTAGTGATTGGCCGCGGCGCGGTGTTGATCGGCATGTCCGAACGCACCACCCCGCAGGGGGTAGAGTTCCTCGCCAACAGCCTGTTCAAACACCGCCAGGCCGAGCGCGTGATCGCCGTTGAGCTGCCAAAACACCGCTCCTGCATGCACCTCGACACCGTGATGACCCACATCGATGTCGACACCTTCTCCGTCTACCCGGAAGTGGTGCGCAAAGACGCCCAGTGCTGGACGCTCACCCCAGACGGCCGCGGCGGCCTGCTGCGCACCCAGGAAACCGACCTGCTGCACGCCATTGAAAAAGCCCTCGGCATTAATCAGGTGCGTCTGATCACCACCGGCGGCGACGCCTTTGAGGCCGAACGCGAGCAGTGGAACGACGCCAATAACGTGCTGACCATTCGCCCGGGCGTGGTGATCGGCTACGAGCGCAACGTCTGGACCAACGAGAAGTACGACAAGGCCGGTATCACCGTGCTGCCCATCCCGGGCGACGAGCTGGGACGCGGGCGCGGCGGCGCGCGCTGCATGAGCTGCCCGCTGGAACGCGACGGAATTTAAGGAGCCATCATGGAACGAAAACCCACTCTGGTTGTGGCCCTGGGCGGCAACGCCCTGCTCAGGCGCGGCGAACCGTTAGAGGCCGACATCCAGCGCCAGAACATTGAGCTTGCCGCCCGTACCATCGCCGGGCTGACGGCACAGTGGCGCGTGGTGCTGGTGCACGGCAACGGGCCGCAGGTCGGGCTGCTGGCGCTGCAGAACAGCGCCTACGACAAAGTTGCCCCTTATCCACTGGACGTTCTCGGCGCGGAAAGCCAGGGGATGATCGGCTACATGCTCCAGCAGGCGCTGAAAAACAGCCTGCCCCAGCGCGAGGTGAGCGTCCTGCTTACTCAGGTGGAGGTGGACGCCGCCGACCCGGCCTTCAGCAACCCGACCAAGTACATCGGCCCGGTCTACAGCGAAGCGCAGGCAAAAACGCTGGCCGCGGAGAAAGGCTGGGTGTTCAGGGCCGACGGCGGCTATTTCCGCCGCGTGGTGCCCTCTCCACAGCCGAAGCGCATCGTTGAGCGCGACGCCATCTCGGCGCTTATCCAGCGCGACCACCTGGTGATCTGCAACGGCGGCGGCGGCGTGCCGGTGGTGGAAAACGCTAACGGCTATCGCGGGATTGAGGCAGTGATCGACAAAGACCTCTCCGCCGCCCTGCTGGCGCGCCAGATCGAGGCCGATGCCCTGCTGATCCTCACCGATGCCGACGCGGTGTACCTCGACTGGGGCAAACCGACCCAACGCCCGCTGGCGCAGGTGACGCCGGAACTGCTCAGAGGCATGCAGTTCGACGCCGGATCGATGGGGCCAAAGGTGGCCGCCTGTCGCGAGTTCGTTGAAGCCTGCAACGGGATTGCCGGCATTGGCGCGCTGGCCGACGGCGCGGAGATCCTGGCGGGCGAGAAAGGCACGTTGATTCGTAACTGAGCACACATTTTAAAAGGGATTAACCCATGACCATCAACCTGAAAAACCGCAACTTCCTCAAACTGCTGGACTACACCCCGGCAGAGATCCAGTACCTGATCGACCTCGCCATTGAGCTGAAGGCCGCCAAAAAAGCCGGGCGCGAGAAGCAAACCCTGGTCGGGAAAAACATCGCCCTGATCTTTGAAAAAACCTCCACCCGCACCCGCTGCGCCTTTGAAGTGGGCGCGTTCGACCAGGGCGCGCAGGTCACCTACCTCGGCCCAAGCGGCTCGCAGATCGGCCATAAAGAGTCGATGAAAGACACCGCCCGCGTCTTAGGCCGCATGTATGACGGCATCGAATACCGCGGCTATGGGCAGGCCATCGTCGAGGAGCTGGGCGAGTACGCGGGCGTGCCGGTGTGGAACGGCCTGACCGACGAATTCCACCCAACGCAAATCCTCGCCGACCTGATGACCATGCTTGAGCACTCGCCGGGTAAAACCCTGCCGGAGCTGAGCTTTGCCTATCTCGGCGACGCGCGAAACAACATGGGCAACTCGCTGATGGTCGGCGCGGCCAAAATGGGGATGGATATCCGCCTCGTCGCGCCGAAATCCTTCTGGCCGGAGGCGGGTCTGGTTGAGCAGTGCCGCGCCATCGCCAAAGAGACGGGCGCGCGCATCACCCTCACCGACGATGTGGAAGAGGGCGTGAAGGGAGCGGATTTCCTCTACACCGACGTGTGGGTCTCCATGGGCGAGCCGAAGGAGGCCTGGGCCGAGCGCGTCAGCCTGATGAAGCCGTATCAAATCAACGCGGACGTCATGAAGGCCACCGGCAACCCGAACGTCAAGTTTATGCACTGCCTGCCGGCGTTCCACAACGAGCACACCAAAGTGGGCCGTGAAATCGAGATGGCCTACGGCCTGAAGGGGCTGGAGGTGACGGAAGAGGTCTTTGAATCACCAAACTCCATCGTCTTCGACGAAGCTGAGAACCGCATGCACACCATTAAAGCGGTCATGGTGGCGACACTCGGCGACTAATCACCGCCCGGCGCGCCGCGGGGTGCGCCGGGTTTAAGGAGAACATCATGGGCAAGTTCAAGTTTCCCTCCGCTTACACCATTCTCTTCTTTCTAATTGCCGTCGTCGCCGCGCTGAGCTGGATCATCCCGGCCGGTCAGTACCAGATGGCAATGAACGAGGCATTAGGCAAAGAAGTGCCGGTTGCCGGTACCTATGCGCACGTGGCGGCACATCCGCAGGGCCTCGTTTCCGTCCTGATGGCGCCCATCGCCGGGCTATACGATCCGGTTTCCGGCCAGGCCGGGGCGATCGACGTGGCGCTGTTTATTCTGATCATCGGGGGATTTCTCGGGATCGTCACCAAAACCGGGGCGATTGACGCCGGGATCGAGCGCGTCACCACCCGGCTACGCGGACGCGAAGAGTGGATGATCCCGATCCTGATGGCGCTGTTTGCCGCAGGCGGCACGATTTACGGCATGGCCGAGGAGTCGCTGCCCTTCTACACCCTGCTGGTGCCGGTAATGCTGGCCGCCCGGTTCGACCCGGTTGTCGCCGCTTCCACCGTGCTGCTCGGCGCGGGGATCGGCACGCTCGGCTCCACCATTAACCCGTTTGCGACGGTGATCGCTGCCAACGCCGCCGGGATCCCCTTCACCAACGGCATCATGTTGCGCATCGCGCTGCTGGTGATTGGCTGGGTCATCTGCGTGGCGTGGGTGATGCGTTACGCCCGTAAGGTGCGTCAGGACCCGTCGCTGTCGATCGTCGCCGACAAGCAGGAGGAGAACCGCGCCCATTTCCTCGGCAACAAAGGGGTGCAGTCTCTGGAATTTACCCCGGTGCGCAAAATCATCCTCGTGATTTTTGCCCTCGCCTTCGCGGTGATGATTTACGGCGTGGCGGTGCTGGGCTGGTGGATGGCGGAGATCTCGGCGGTGTTTCTCGCCAGCGCCATCATCGTGGGGCTTATCGCCCGCATGAGCGAAGAGGAGCTGACCTCGACGTTTATCAACGGCGCACGAGATTTGCTGGGCGTCGCGCTGATTATCGGCATTGCGCGCGGTATCGTAGTCATCATGGATAAGGGCATGATTACCCACACCATTTTGCACAGCGCGGAAGGGCTGGTCAGCGGGTTGTCCACGGTGGCGTTTATCAACGTGATGTACTGGCTGGAGGTCGTGCTGTCATTTCTTGTGCCTTCTTCATCCGGCCTGGCCGTTCTGACGATGCCGATCATGGCACCGCTGGCCGATTTCGCTAACGTCAACCGCGACCTGGTGGTGACGGCTTACCAGTCTGCCTCCGGCATCGTTAACCTCGTCACGCCAACCTCAGCCGTGGTGATGGGCGGTCTGGCTATCGCCCGGGTGCCTTACGTGCGTTATCTGAAATGGGTGGCACCGCTGCTGGCGATCCTGACGGTGGTGATTATGGTGGCGTTAAGCCTGGGGGCGGTGTTGTGATGTATTGACGTTGTAGGCCCGGTAAGCGTAGCGCCACCGGGCGTTTTGTTTCAGCCACTTACATGGGAAATAGTTATGACGGAATATGGTGAATACTCTCCAAAAGAACAACTCCAGTTGACGGTCTGTCAGCGCCTGATTGCAGAAAAGAGCTATATCTCTCAGGAAGAGATCCGCCGTGACCTGCAGGAGAGAGGGTTTGACAGCATCAGCCAGTCGACCGTTTCGCGTCTGCTGAAGTTGCTCGGAGTCATAAAAATTCGAAATGCTAAAGGGCTAAAGATTTATTCGTTGAATCCTCAACTGCGCCCTGCTCCCGACGCCGCACGCACCGTTTCGGAAATGGTGGTGAGCGTCGAGCATAATAGCGAATTTATCCTTGTGCACACCGTGGCCGGATATGGCCGCGCGGTGGCGCGCATTCTGGATTATCACCAGCTTCCGGAGATTTTAGGCGTGGTGGCCGGCAGCAGTATCGTCTGGGTCGCCCCCCGGGTGGTGAAGCGCACCGCGCTGGTGCATAAGCAAATTAATTATTTACTCAGAACGAATTAATATTCACAAAGAACCGTTTGCATTGAGTAAAGCGTGCATTAAATCGCTTGATCCGCAAAGCGAGCTGCGTATAATGCCCCACAATTTGCCGGGAGGAAGCATGGTCAAGCGTGTACGACACAACGTCTTACCGCGTCTGAAATCAGACGCTGGCCTGCCGTTTTTCTTCCCGTTGCTCAATCTATTCCCAGAGCCCCTCATTTGAGGGGCTTTTTTTTGCCCGGCGTCAGGAGATAAACATGAATCCGCTTTATCAAAAACACATCATTTCCATAAACGACCTCAGCCGCGAAGAGCTGGAACTGGTTCTGGAAACCGCGGCAAAACTGAAGGCTAATCCGCAACCGGAGCTGCTGAAGCACAAGGTGATTGCGAGCTGCTTCTTTGAAGCCTCCACCCGCACCCGCCTCTCCTTTGAAACCTCGATGCACCGCCTGGGCGCGAGCGTGGTGGGCTTCTCGGACAGCAGCAACACGTCGCTGGGTAAGAAAGGCGAAACTCTGGCGGATACCATTTCAGTGATCAGCACCTATGTGGACGCGATCGTGATGCGTCACCCTCAAGAGGGCGCGGCGCGCCTGGCAACCGAGTTTTCCGGCGGCATTCCGGTGCTGAACGCCGGTGACGGCGCCAACCAGCACCCGACGCAGACCCTGCTGGATCTGTTCACCATTCAGGAAACTCAGGGCACGCTTGAGAACCTGAACATCGCCATGGTCGGCGACCTGAAATATGGTCGTACCGTCCACTCCCTGACCCAGGCGCTGGCGAAATTTAACGGTAACCGCTTCTTCTTCATCGCCCCGGATGCGCTCGCCATGCCGCAGTACATCCTCGATATGCTGGACGAAAAAGGCATTCAGTGGAGCCTGCATGCGAGCATCGAAGAGGTGATGAGCCACGTGGATATTCTGTACATGACCCGCGTGCAGAAAGAGCGTCTGGACCCGTCCGAATATGCCAACGTGAAGGCGCAGTTTGTGCTGCGCGCCAGCGACCTTGAGGGGGCGCGCGACAACATGAAGGTCCTGCACCCGCTGCCGCGCATCGATGAGATCACCACAGATGTGGATAAAACGCCGCACGCCTGGTACTTCCAGCAGGCCGGGAACGGCATCTTCGCCCGCCAGGCGTTACTGGCACTGGTTCTGAATCGCGAATTAGCTCTGTAAGGGGAGACGACCATGACACACGATAACAAACTCCAGGTTGAAGCCATCAAGCGTGGCACCGTGATTGACCACATCCCTGCGCAGGTGGGCTTTAAGCTGCTGACGCTGTTCAAACTGACCGAAACCGACCAGCGCATCACCATCGGCCTGAACCTGCCGTCGGGCGAGATGGGCCGCAAAGATCTGATCAAGATTGAGAATACCTTCCTGACCGACGAGCAGGTCAACCAGCTGTCGCTGTACGCGCCGGAGGCCACCGTCAACCGCATCGACGAGTATGAAGTGGTCGGCAAATCCCGTCCGAGCCTGCCGGAACGCATTGAGAGCGTGCTGGTCTGCCCGAACAGCAACTGCATCAGCCACGCTGAGCCGGTGTCCTCCAGCTTTGCAGTGAAAAAACGCGCCGATGACATCGCGCTCAAATGCAAATACTGCGAAAAAGAGTTTTCTCATTATGTGGTGCTGGCCAACTAATTGAGGTTGGTAATGAAATCCCGGCTGTTATAATGGCCGGGAACATTCTTAACGCTGTCATTCTGGAGAAAACATGAGCAAAGTACTCGCGACGGAAAATGCACCCGCGGCTATCGGCCCCTACGTTCAGGGCGTTGATCTGGGCAGCATGATCATCACTTCAGGTCAGATCCCGGTGAACCCGAAAACCGGCGCGGTGCCGGAAGACGTAGCGGCACAGGCGCGTCAGTCGCTGGAAAACGTGCAGGCTATCGTGGAATCTGCAGGCCTGAAAGTGGGCGATATTGTGAAAACTACCGTTTTCGTGAAAGATCTGAACGATTTCGCGACCGTTAACGCCACTTACGAAGCCTTCTTCACCGAGCACAACGCCACCTTCCCGGCGCGCTCCTGCGTGGAAGTGGCCCGTCTGCCAAAAGACGTGAAGATTGAAATCGAAGCGATTGCGGTACGTCGCTAAGCGGTTTCAACAGATCATGGGCGGCGTTGGCCGTCCATTTTTTTTGGCTATTTTTCCTCTCTCCACCGCATGACGTTCCCCGCTCGCCATTAATAACATCGCACTGCAGATTAATTATTAATGGACTAACAATGAAATTATCAAAAATTGCACTGGCGGTGGCGACCCTGACCGTTGCCTCCTCCGCACTGGCCCACGGTTATATTGAATCTCCTGCCAGCCGCGCTTATATGTGTAAGCTTGGGCAAAATATTGATTGCGGTTCCGTTCAGTATGAACCGCAGAGCGTGGAGAAAACCTCCGGCTTCCCGACCGGGGCGATGCCGCCTGACGGCCAGCTTGCCAGCGCGGGAATTGCGAATTACTCCCAGCTGGATAAACAGAGCCTGAACGCATGGACGAAAAGCCCCATGACCGCCGGCCCGCATGAATTTGTCTGGTATCACACCGCGCCGCACAAAACCACCAACTGGCGTTACTACATCACCAGACAAAACTGGGATCCGAATAAACCCCTGACCCGCGATCAGTTTGAATTAACCCCGTTCTGTACCGTGAATGGCAATGGCCAGGCCCCCGCGATGCGTAAAGCCATGACCTGCAATGTGCCGGCACGCACGGGTTATCAGGTGATTTATGGCGTCTGGGAAATAGCGGATACCTCGAACAGTTTCTACCAGGCCATTGACGTTGATTTCGGTAACGGCGGCAATGTTACCCCGGATGACGGTGCCGGCATCGAATCAGAGTGGAGCAAAGTCCTCAGCGGCCAGATTGCGGGAAATAACCTGAACGTCGGCGATAAGGTCATTGCCCGCTTCTTCGATGCGCACGGTGAAGTGACGTCCCTGCGCACGGAAATAACGATCGCCACGGCCGCGCAGGGGGATGCTAACCAGTGGTCTTACGATCTGGCGCAGAAAATTAACACCGCGCACCAGGACATTCGCGTTGGCATGAAGGATGAGGGCGGCGAGATTAGCCCGGTTCATGGCGCGAACAGCGTATTCGTCAAAGAGGGCAGCACCCTGCAGTCCGTTGCGATTTCGTACGAAGAGCAGAAGGCGGAGGTCAACGAAACTATCGCCGTCAGCAATTTGCACTATAGCAAAATCGAGAACGGCAATGCGACCATCACCTTCCACGTGAACACCCACGGTAACGTCGATTTCGAAGCCCACGTCATGAACCATCACGGCGCGGAAAAAGGCTATCTCAAGCAGACGATGAACAACGCGAATCAGGACGTCACCCTGACGCTGACCGACGTTGAAGCGGGCCATCACATGCTGAAGTACTACGCCACCAATCAGGACGGCACGCTGTTTGCGCAGGATGTACTGAACCTGATGCTGGAAGATGACGCGGCGGCGGACAACAGCCCCGGTCAGCATGACTACATCTTCCCGGACAATATCGCGTCGTATAAAGCGGGTACCGTGGTGCTGCAGCCGAAAGACGGTAAAACCTACCAGTGTAAGCCATTCCCGTACAGCGGCTACTGCGTGCAGTGGAGCAAGTATGCGACCCAGTTTGAGCCGGGCACAGGTTCACACTGGAAAGAGGCGTGGGTTCTGAAGCACTGAGTCGTCTGATTCCCTCACCCCGGCCCTCTCCCTTTGGGAGAGGGTTAGGGTGAGGGGGTCTATTGATTCCGCGTCGCTCTGAGCAGCGTCTCCAGCGGATAGACCGCCGCAATCACCACCTCGTCCTGCACCTTCGCCGCGTTATCCAGCTCGCCCTGAATCGAGGCTATTTCTTTATCGTCCAGCGTGCCCTGCCGCGCCACCAGGTCGGTGAGCCGCAGGCCAATCGACGCAAGCTTGTCGACCTCCTGAATCACCGGTTTGATCGCCTTCAGCTGATAGCTGTTTTCACTTAATGCCAGCGCGTCGCTGGTGTTGCTCTGCCAGCGGTTGAACACGTGGCGCAGCGCCTCGGCGCTTTCCGCATCTTCCGCGTCGCTCACCAGACGATCGGCCCATTTGTTCATCTGCCGCACGGTGGCGCTTTCGGCGTTCAGCGCATCCGCGAAGCGGTTGAGCGGCTCAAACTGATGGTAGTTTCCGGCCTGGAACTTGAGGTGCTGCCGAGTGTAGTACTGCGCCGGCTCAACGGCCTGGGCGAGGATTTGCAGCGGCAAGGTGTCGGCATTACCGGCAAGGCGCGTGAACTGCACCTGCTGCTGGGTGTGCTGCTGCAGCCCGACCGACACCGTCGACCAGCTGTCCATCGCCTGCAGGCGGGTGTACATGTTGTCGACGTCGTTGACGTCCTGCGCGGACCACAGGCGCTCCGCGACCGCAAACGTACGCGGCCACAGGCGGATATCGAGCACCGGCGCCACCACGTTTTCTGCCCACAGCGCGGCTTCACCGCCGAGCAGGTTAACCTGATGCGCGGCGTCCGGCACCACCGGCGGCGTCCCTTCAGGGACCTCGTCCAGACGCGTGCCGCTAATCGGATAACGGACGTTCCCCACCAGGAAGTAGCCGGTGAGCTTATCGTTATCCACCGATACCACCGGACGGGTTTCCCCCATCCAGGTGTCGACGGTAAAGGTCACCTGGTTGTCATCGCGCCAGGCAATGTCCTGTACCGCGCGGCGGGATTTGCCGGCAAAATCAATAAACCCGCGCCAGCCTGATTCCCCTTTCACCAGCGTGAAACTTCCCTCCACCGGCTTCCCCTTCAGGCGCGGCATAGAGAAGGCCCAGCTCTGGACGCTGTCGGTGTCTGCGATGACATCCACGCCGTTTAAGCCCTGCGGGACGATCTCGTTGCGGTAGTGGTAGGCGGTGGACTGCGGCTGATCGAGATAGAAGCCCGTGGAGAGGATCCCTTTATAGCCGTTCTGCGCCACCTGCCCCAGCGCGTCCTGCCCCTGCCAGGACTGGATCAGAATGCTTTTCGGCAGATCGGGATGGTAGATCTCGTCCCAGCCGACCATCTGCCGGTGATGCTTTTCAAGGATCGTTTCCAGCCTGCGGTTGAAGTAAGCCTGCAACGCGTGGCTGTCAGCAAGCTTCTTATCGCGCATAAACTGCTGAATGGCCGGGTTCGCTTTCCACTGGCTGTCGTCCACCTCGTCACCGCCGATATGCAGATACGGATCGGGGAAGATCGCCGCCAGTTCGCTGACCATCGCCTCAGCAAAGGTGTAAGTTGCCTCTTTGGTCGGGTCCAGCACCGGTTTGAGCACGCCCCAGTGGCGCTCCATCTGATACGCCCCCGGCGCGCTCATCAGCTCCGGGTAGGCCACGGCGATGGCCGAGGCGTGGCCCGGCATGTCGATTTCCGGCACCACGCGGATGCCGCGCTCGGTAGCGTAACGCACGACCTCGCGCATCTGTTCCGGGGTGTAGTACAGGCCATCGCTGGCAAGCCGGGTCAGTTTGGGATAGCGCGTCGAGCTGAAGCGCCAGCCCTGATCGTCGGTGAGATGCCAGTGCAGCACGTTTAGCTTGGCCGCGGCCATGCCGTCAATCTGGCGCTTGATATCCGGCAGCGGGATAAAGTGGCGCGCCGAGTCCAGCAGCAGCCCGCGCCACGGGAAGCGCGGGGAATCCTCAATCGACACCCACGGCAGGGAGGTGTTTTCCGCGCCGTTTTGTATCAGCTGGAGCAGGGTTTCCATGGCGCGTAGCGCGCCGAAGCGAGTGTTGGCGGAGATATCCACCCCGTTGGCATCCACCGTGAGCTTATAGCTTTCGTCGCTGTCCGGCAGCGGCTGCGGCTTCACTTTTTTGGCAATGGCAATGCGGATGGTCGGTTTTTCCGGCTTATCAGCATGCGGCTGCAGCGTCCAGCCGGTTTGCAGGGCGATACGCTGACGCAGACGGTTCACCGCATCACCGAGATCGTCCCCGCTGACGCTTACGGAAACGTTGTTGCTCAGCACCAGTGCGCCCTGGGTGGTTGGGCGTTCGACCTTCGCAGGCCAGGGCATCAACGGGAGATCCCCTGCCGGGGCGGCAAACGCCGACGCGCCGAGCAACAGACCGGCGGTTAAGAGGCTGTACCGTAACATGAATGTTCCTTATCTGACGGGCCAAATAAAGGCAAAACATTCTGTTAACATGCGCTCAATTTGTCGTCAAGCGAATGCGCCGACGGAGATCACAGGTTGTTGAATTTGGGAGGAAACGTATCCCCTCACCCCGGCCCTCTCCCCAAAGGGGCGAGGGGGTCATAGTCCCCTCTCCCTTTCAGGGAGAGGGTTAGGGTGAGGGTGTGTTTTTACTGCCACCCATACCGACGCGCATAGAACCCTTTCACCATCTGCGTCAGCACCATATAACCGGCGAGGATCGCCACCAGCCACGGGAAATAACTCAGCGGCAACGCCTGCAGCTGCAGGTAACCTGCGAGCGGTGAGAACGGCAGTGCGATACCCAGCGCCATCACAATCCCCGTCATCACAATCAGCGGCCACGCGGCATGGCTCTGGAGGAACGGAATGCGGCGGGTGCGGATCATATGCACAATCAGCGTCTGCGACAGCAGTCCCACCACGAACCAGCCGGACTGGAACAGGGTCTGGTGTTCCGGGGTGTTGGCGTGGAACACAAACCACATCAGGCAGAAGGTCAGGATGTCGAAGATGGAGCTGATGGGGCCAAAGAACAGCATAAAGCGCCCCAGATCCGCCGGGTTCCAGCGCTGTGGTTTCTGGATCTGCTCGTCGTCGACGTTATCAAACGGGATCGCCACCTGAGAGACATCGTACATCAGGTTCTGGATCAACAGATGCAGCGGCAGCATCGGCAGAAACGGCAGAAAGGCGCTCGCCACCAGCACGCTGAAGACGTTACCGAAGTTGGAGCTGGCGGTCATCTTGATGTACTTGAGCATGTTGGCGAAGGTGCGACGGCCTTCAATGACGCCCTCTTCCAGCACCATCAGGCTCTTTTCCAGCAGGATGATATCCGCCGCTTCGCGGGCGATATCCACCGCCCCGTCAACGGAGATACCAATATCCGCCGCACGCAGCGCGGGCGCGTCGTTGATGCCGTCACCCATAAAGCCCACCACGTGCCCTTCGCGGCGCAGCAGGGTAACAATGCGCTCTTTGTGCATCGGTGTCAGACGGGCAAACAGCGTGGTGCGCCGGGCAAGCTGAGCCAGCTCGTCATCGGAGAGCGGTTCAATGTCGCTCCCCACCACCACGTCACCCGCGTCCAGCCCCACTTCATGGCACACTTTCGCCGCCACCAGCTCGCTGTCGCCGGTGAGGATTTTCACGGTGATACCGCTCGCCTTCAGCGCTTTCAGCGCCGGGGCGGTGGTCTCTTTCGGCGGATCGAGGAAGGCGATGTAACCCTCGAGGATCAGATCGGATTCGTCGATTCGCTGATAGTCCCCCTCGCGCGCGGGCAGGAATTTGCTCGCCACCGCCACCACCCGCAGCCCCTGTCGGTTCAGGTTATCGGTGACGCGCCTGATGCGGCGCAGCATGGTGTCATCCAGCGGCACGATGTCGCCATTATAGCGCACCTGCGTCGACACGTTCAGGATCTCCTGCAGCGCCCCTTTGCAGATCAGCTGATGGACATCTGCCTGCTCGCTCACCACCACCGACATCCGGCGGCGCTCGAAATCGAACGGGATCTCATCCACCTTCTGCCAGCGGCCGGAGAGCGTGCGGGCAGCCTCCTCGTCCACCCCTTCCAGCACCGCCACGTCGAGCAGGTTTTTCAGCCCGGTCTGGTAGTGGCTGTTCAGCCAGGCGCTGTGCAGCACGCGCTCGCTGGTTTTGCCGGAAATATCGGTGTGGTTCTCCAGCACGATTTTGTCCTGCGTCAGGGTGCCGGTTTTATCGGTGCAGAGAATGTCCATCGCGCCAAAGTTCTGAATGGCGTCGAGGTGTTTGACGATCACTTTCTGTTTAGAGAGCTTCACCGCCCCGCGCGCCAGCGTGGAGGTGACGATCATCGGCAGCATTTCCGGGGTTAAGCCGACGGCCACGGAGAGCGCAAACAGCGCCGCTTCCCACCAGTCGCCTTTGGTGTAGCCGTTGATCAGCAGCACGATCGGCGTCATCACCATCATAAAGCGGATCAGCAGCATGCTGACGCGGCCAATTCCTTTCTGGAAAGCATTCGGTTCGCTCTCCTGCTCGCTGACGCGCCCGGCAAGCTGACCAAACCAGGTGTTGCCTCCGGTGGCGGTGACGATCGCCTGCGCCGTACCGCTGACCACCGTGGTGCCCATAAAGCACAGGGTGTCGCACTCAAGCGGGTTCATCTGCTGCGGGTCGCGGCTGCGCGCCACCTTTTCAACGGGCAGGGACTCCCCGGTCAGGGAGGCCTGCGCCACGAACAGATCCCGTGCCTGAATGATACGTAAATCCGCCGGGATCATATCCCCCGCGGCCAGCTTCACCAGATCGCCCGGCACCAGCTGGTCAATGGGCAGTTCAACCCAGGCGTTTTCACCGAGATCGTTGATCACGCGCGAGACGGTTGCGGTGTTGCTGACCATCGCCTTCAGGGCGTCCGCCGCTTTGGTGGAGCGGGCTTCCTGTATAAAGTTCAGCAGCGTGGAGATCCCCACCATCAGGGCGATCACGCCTGCGGCAAACAGATCTTCAGTGGCGTAAGAGATCGCGCCAAGTACCGTCAGCAGTAAATTAAACGGGTTGCGGTAGCAGAGCCACAGATGCACCCACCACGGAGACGGCTTTTGCGCCGGGATCTGATTATCACCGTGCACGGCGCGGATTTTTTCCACTTCTGCCGCGTTCAGCCCTTCCGGATGCCCACCAAACGCGCGCCAGACTTCGTTTTCATCCATCGCCGCCACGTTCAGGCAGCGTTCGGTCAGGGACGCGGGGATCGCGGCGCCCGCCATGTTTTTGGCCGTGGGCAGCGGGTCGCGCTGAACAAGACGGTGTGGCAGGTGGCGGCTCAGCAGGGCCTGCAGCTGCCGGGTGATATTTTTAAACATAGTCATTCCTCCGCATCCGCAAGCGCGGACGCAGCTTTTCCTTCAGGCGTGGCAAAGCCGTACCTGAGCGGCACTCAATTTTTCAAGCAGGAACGTGTATGACGCTGCTGCCTCACATCACCGGTGAGTCAGCAACGGGCTGGCTTACCGGAAAGAACGTCTTCTCCCGTTCAGGAGAGGTGTGGGATCGGGATCCATAAAGCCTCCGGTAAGTAAAAATAAGGGGTACGCCGCGCAGTATAAGGATTTAACCGTACCCTAAGCGACGCTTCGGGCGGTATTATACCCCCCCTCAAATAAACCGAACGTAAACCAGACTTTGCCCATAGCGAATTGGCGCTATAGCATTAGGCTCATTTGACACCGTTATCGTTGTTACAGGGAATACAGCATGCAGAACCGCCTTACGATTAAAGACATCGCGCGTTTAAGCGGCGTGGGAAAATCCACCGTGTCGCGCGTGCTGAACAACGAAAGTGGGGTCAGCGAACGCACCCGCGAACGCGTTGAGGCGGTCATGAACCAGCACGGCTTTTCCCCTTCCCGCTCCGCGCGCGCCATGCGCGGACAGAGTGACAAAGTGGTGGCGATCATTGTCTCTCGTCTGGATTCGCTCTCTGAAAACCTCGCCGTGCAGACTATGCTGCCCGCCTTCTATGAGCAGGGCTATGACCCGATCATGATGGAGAGCCAGTTCTCTGTGCAGCTGGTTGAAGAGCACCTGGGTATGCTTCAGCGGCGCAACATTGACGGCGTGGTGCTGTTTGGCTTTACCGGCATCAAAGAGGAGATGCTGAAACCCTGGCAGCCGTCGCTGGTGCTGCTGGCGCGCGATGCCCACGGTTTTGCGTCTGTCTGCTATGACGACGAAGGGGCGATTATTACCCTGATGCAGCGCCTGTATGACAAAGGCCATCGCCACATCAGCTACCTCGGCGTTCCCCATGCGGACGTCACCACCGGCAAGCGTCGTCATGAAGCCTACCTGGCCTTTTGCAAAAAACACAATCTCTCCGCCGTGGCCTCCCTGCCGGGGCTCGGCATGAAGCAAGGCTACGAGCAGGTCGCCAGCGTCCTGACGCCGCAAACCACCGCGCTGGTGTGCGCCACGGATACCCTGGCGCTGGGTGCGAGCAAGTATTTACAGGAACAACGCATCGATAACCTGCAGGTGGCGAGCGTGGGCAGCACACCGCTGATGAAGTTTTTACACCCGGAAATTATCACCGTCGATCCGGGCTACGCCGAGTCCGGCAGGCAGGCTGCCGCACAGCTGATCGAGCAGATCAACGGACGCGCTGAGCCGCGTCAGATTGTTATTCCCGCCCACCTTTCATAACCCACATAAATCGGTTTATTGTGATCTTCGCCCGATTTCGGGAACGTTCCCATTTTCGCCGTCACGCTGAAGGAGTAGGCTTGCGCTCAGGTCATTACACCCCTCCCATCTGTCATGAGGTTTCATGATGAGTAAAGTCAAACAAGCAGATATTGATCAGTTGATCGTCCTGGTCGGCGGCCGCGAAAACATTGCCACCGTCAGCCATTGCATTACCCGCCTGCGCTTCGTGCTGAACGATCCGGCTAAAGCCAACCCGAAAGCCATTGAAGAGCTCCCGATGGTGAAAGGCTGCTTTACCAACGCCGGACAGTTCCAGGTGGTTATCGGTACCGAAGTGGGCGATTACTATCAGGCTCTGCTGGCGACGACGGGGCACTCCTCCGCCGATAAAGAGCAGGCCAAGAAAGCCGCACGTCAGAATATGAAATGGCACGAGCAGCTGATCTCTCACTTCGCGGAGATCTTCTTCCCGCTGCTGCCGGCGCTGATCAGCGGAGGCTTGATTTTAGGCTTCCGCAACGTCATCGGTGATGTGCCGATGAGCGACGGCAAAACCCTGGCGCAGATCTATCCGGCGCTGAAAACCGTATACGACTTCCTGTGGCTGATTGGCGAAGCGATCTTCTTCTATCTGCCGGTGGGGATTTGCTGGTCCGCGGTGCGCAAGATGGGCGGTACCCCGATTCTGGGTATCGTGCTGGGCGTCACGCTGGTCTCTCCGCAGTTAATGAACGCTTACTTACTTGGTCAGCAGGTCCCGGAAGTGTGGAACTTTGGCCTGTTTACCATCGCCAAAGTGGGCTATCAGGCTCAGGTCATTCCGGCCCTGCTGGCCGGTCTGGCGCTGGGCTTTATTGAAACGCGTCTGAAGCGCATCGTGCCGGATTATCTCTATCTGGTGGTGGTGCCGGTCTGCTCGCTGATTCTGGCCGTGTTCCTGGCGCACGCCTTTATCGGTCCGTTTGGCCGCATGATTGGCGACGGCGTGGCCTTCGCGGTCCGTCATCTGATGACCGGCAGCTTTGCGCCGATTGGGGCCGCGCTGTTTGGCTTCCTGTACGCCCCGCTGGTGATCACCGGTGTGCATCAGACCACGCTGGCCATTGATATGCAGATGATCCAGAGCCTTGGCGGAACGCCGGTCTGGCCGATTATCGCCCTGTCTAACATCGCTCAGGCATCGGCGGTCACGGGCATTATCCTTGTCAGCCGTAAGCATAACGAGCGTGAGATCTCCGTTCCGGCCGCCATCTCCGCTTACCTCGGCGTCACCGAACCGGCCATGTACGGCATCAACCTGAAATACCGCTTCCCGATGCTCTGCGCGATGATCGGTTCCGGTCTGGCAGGCCTGGTGTGTGGTCTGAACGGCGTGATGGCGAACGGGATCGGCGTCGGGGGTCTGCCGGGCATCCTCTCTATTCAGCCCGCTTACTGGCAGGTGTTTGCCCTCGCGATGGCCATTGCGATCATCGTCCCCATGGCGCTCACCACCGTGGTTTATCAGCGTAAGTTCCGTCAGGGCGCGCTGCAGATTGTTTAACATTATCTTTCGGGGCGCAGTTGCGCCCCTTCGCATTTGCAGGAACGCATTATGAATACCCTTCCTCACTGGTGGCAGAACGGCGTCATCTATCAGATTTACCCAAAGAGTTTTCAGGACACCACCGGCAGCGGCACCGGTGATTTACGCGGCGTGACGCAGCGGCTGGACTACCTCAAAACCCTCGGCATCGATGCCATCTGGCTGACGCCGTTCTATATCTCCCCGCAGGTGGATAACGGCTACGACGTGGCGAACTACACCGCCATCGACCCGGCCTACGGCACGCTGGATGATTTTGACGCGCTGGTTGCAGGTGCGCACGCGCGCGGCATTCGCATCGTGCTGGATATGGTGTTTAACCACACCTCCACGCAGCACGCCTGGTTCCGGGAATCGCTGAACAAAGCCAGTCCGTACCGCCAGTTTTACATCTGGCGCGACGGCACGCCGGAGCAGCTTCCTAACAACTGGCGCTCCAAGTTCGGCGGCAACGCCTGGCGCTGGCACGCCGAGAGCGAGCAGTATTATCTGCACCTGTTTGCCCCGGAGCAGGCGGATCTTAACTGGGAGAATCCGGACGTGCGCGCCGAGCTGAAAAAAGTGTGCGAGTTCTGGGCCGACAGGGGCGTGGATGGCCTGCGTCTCGACGTCATTAACCTGATTTCGAAAGATCAGGATTTCCCGAATGACGAAACCGGTGACGGCCGCCGTTTCTACACTGACGGGCCGCGCATCCACGAGTATCTGCAGGAGATGAGCCGCGACGTCTTTACCCCGCGTAATTTGATGACGGTGGGCGAGATGTCCTCGACCTCGCTGGAGAACTGCCAGCAGTATGCTTCTCTCGATGGCCGCGAGCTGTCGATGACCTTTAACTTCCACCACCTTAAGGTCGATTATCCCGGCGGTGAAAAATGGACGAAGGCGAAGCCGGACTTCGTGGCGCTTAAAGCCCTCTTCCGTCACTGGCAGCAGGGGATGCACAACAAAGCCTGGAACGCGCTGTTCTGGTGTAACCACGACCAGCCGCGCATTGTGTCGCGCTTCGGTGACGAAGGAGAATACCGCGTTCACGCCGCGAAGATGCTCGGCATGGTGCTGCACGGCATGCAGGGCACGCCGTATATCTACCAGGGTGAAGAGCTGGGGATGACCAACCCGCATTTCAGCCGCATCACCGATTATCGCGACGTGGAAAGTCTGAATATGTTCGCCGAACTGCGGGCCAACGGTCGCGATCCGGACGAATTACTGGCGATCCTGGCGAGTAAGTCCCGCGACAACGGCCGCACGCCGATGCAGTGGGATGCCTCGCACAACGCGGGGTTTAGCGAGGGCGAGCCGTGGATTGGCGTCTGCGATAACTACGAAACCGTCAACGTCCGCGCGGCGCTGGATGACCCGGAGTCGGTGTTTTACACCTACCAGTCTCTCATCAGCCTGCGCAAAACCCTGCCGGTGCTGACGTGGGGGGATTATGAGGATCTGCTGCCGGAGCACCCATCCCTGTGGTGCTATCGCCGCCAGTGGCAGGGGCAGACGCTGATGGTAGTGGCGAACCTGAGCGATAAACCTCATGAATGGACGACTGACCTCCTGAGCGGCGCGTGGCAAACGGTGATAAGCAACTACCCGTCGCCGCAGAAAACGACGCTGCGTCCGTTTGAGGCCGTCTGGTGGCTACAGGCGTAATACCTTCACCGGGCGCATCCGTTGCGCCCGGTGTACTTTACTGTTTTTGTTGAATAATTAATCAGATTTTTCCTTTCCGCATTTACAATCGCTACAGCGCCCGCCGTTTGTACTCTCGTCTTTTTACTTTGTTCTGAATCAAATAAATCGCAAACATGTTTGATGCAAATCACTATATGTAGCACTTAAAATGCACGCCGACCCAACATCTTGTATTAATCGTCTACTATTCCAACAACAAGACGGCGACTCCGCTCTCCGGAATTGTGGATAACAAGGGTCAGAAACGAGGGAAGTGACTGGCCGGTCTCAGGATCTGTCCGGTGAATACTTCTCCGCCTCTGTGGATAACCTGTTTTTAAAAAATGGAGTGATCATGACACCGCATGTGATGAAACGTGATGGCTGTAAAGTGCCGTTTAAATCAGAGCGCATTCAGGAAGCCATTCTGCGTGCAGCTAAAGCAGCGGGAGTCGATGACGCAGATTACTGCGCCACCGTCGCAGACGTCGTTAGCCGCCAGATGAATGAACGCAGCCAGGTCGATATTAACGAGATCCAGACCGCGGTTGAGAACCAGCTGATGGCGGGGCCCTACAAACAGCTGGCGCGTGCTTACATTGAGTACCGCCACGATCGTGACGTACAGCGTGAGAAGCGCGGCCGCCTGAACCAGGAGATCCGTGGCCTGGTGGAGCAGACCAACTCCGCCCTGCTCAATGAAAACGCCAACAAAGACAGCAAGGTTATCCCTACCCAGCGCGATCTGCTGGCCGGTATCGTGGCGAAACACTATGCCCGTCAGCATCTGCTGCCGCGCGACGTGGTGTCGGCGCACGAGCGCGGTGAGATCCACTACCACGATCTCGACTACTCGCCCTTCTTCCCGATGTTCAACTGCATGCTGATCGACCTGAAAGGCATGCTGACCCACGGCTTTAAAATGGGTAATGCCGAGATTGAGCCGCCGAAGTCGATCTCCACAGCGACGGCTGTTACCGCCCAGATCATCGCGCAGGTCGCGAGCCATATTTACGGTGGGACCACCATTAATCGTATCGACGAAGTGCTGGCCCCGTTCGTGACGGCAAGCTTCAATAAACACCGTAAAACGGCCGAAGAGTGGCAAATCCCGGACGCCGACGGCTACGCGCACTCCCGTACCGAGAAAGAGTGCTATGACGCGTTCCAGTCTCTCGAGTATGAGGTGAATACCCTGCATACCGCCAACGGCCAGACGCCGTTTGTGACCTTCGGTTTTGGTCTGGGCACCAGCTGGGAATCGCGTCTTATCCAGCAGTCCATTCTGCGCAACCGTATCTCCGGGCTCGGCAAAAACCGCAAAACCGCCGTGTTCCCGAAACTGGTGTTCGCCATCCGCGACGGCCTGAACCACAAATCTGGCGATCCGAATTACGACATCAAACAGCTGGCGCTGGAGTGCGCGAGCAAGCGTATGTACCCGGACATTCTGAACTACGACCAGGTGGTGAAGGTCACCGGTTCATTTAAAACGCCGATGGGCTGCCGCAGCTTCCTCGGCGTGTACGAAGACGAAAACGGTGAGCAGATCCACGACGGGCGCAACAACCTGGGCGTTATCAGTCTGAACCTGCCGCGCATCGCGCTGGAAGCGAAAGGTAACGAAGACGCCTTCTGGACGCTGCTGGACGAGCGTCTGCAGCTGGCGCGTAAAGCGCTGATGACCCGCATTGCGCGTCTCGAAGGGGTCAAAGCCCGTGTCGCCCCTATTCTCTATATGGAAGGGGCCTGCGGCGTGCGTCTGAAAGCGGACGATGACGTGTCTGAGATCTTCAAAAACGGTCGCGCGTCAATTTCGCTGGGCTATATCGGTATCCACGAGACCATCAATGCGCTGTTTGGCGATACGCATATGTACGACAGCGCCGCGCTGCGTGAGAAAGGCATCGCTATCGTCCAGCGTCTGCGCGACGCGGTGGACCAGTGGAAAGAGGAGACCGGCTATGGCTTCAGCCTCTACAGCACGCCAAGCGAAAACCTGTGCGACCGCTTCTGCCGTCTGGACACCGCCGAGTTTGGCATTGTCGAAGGCGTAACCGACAAAGGGTACTACACCAACAGCTTCCACCTCGACGTGGAGAAAAAGGTGAACCCGTACGACAAGATTGACTTCGAAGCGGCGTATCCACCTATCGCCAGCGGCGGCTTCATTTGCTACGGCGAGTATCCGAACATTCAGCACAACCTGAAGGCGCTGGAAGACGTGTGGGATTATAGCTACCAGCACGTGCCGTATTACGGGACCAACACGCCGATAGACGAATGCTACGAGTGCGGTTTTACCGGAGAGTTTGAATGTACGAGTAAAGGCTTCACCTGCCCGAAATGTGGCAATCACGATGCGGCTCGCGTTTCCGTGACCCGCCGCGTGTGCGGCTACCTCGGCAGCCCGGACGCGCGTCCGTTTAACGCCGGTAAGCAGGAAGAGGTGAAGCGCCGCGTGAAGCATCTGGGGAATGGGCAGATCGGTTGAGTTCTTCGCCAGGTTCTCCCCCTCACCCTACCCCTCTCCCTCAAGGGAGAGGGAACCGATCGAGCACATTGCTAAGCCTGACGCCGGTTTTCTCCCTCTCCCTGTGGGAGAGGGCCGGGGTGAGGGCATCAGGTTAACGTTATGAACTATCACCAGTACTACCCCGTCGACATCGTTAACGGCCCCGGCACCCGCTGCACCCTGTTCGTTTCCGGCTGCGTGCACGAGTGCCCCGGCTGCTATAACAAAAGCACCTGGCGCCTCAATTCCGGCATACCGTTTACCGCTGAGATGGCAGACAGGATCATCAACGACCTGAACGACACACGCATCAAACGCCAGGGGATTTCGCTCTCCGGCGGCGATCCGCTGCATCCGCAAAACGTGCCGGATATTCTGAAGCTGGTGAAACGCATTCGCCGCGAATGTGCGGGAAAAGACATCTGGGTCTGGACGGGCTATAAGCTGGATGAACTGAATGCGGCTCAGAGGGAGGTCGTGGACCTGATTAACGTGCTGGTCGACGGCAAGTTTATGCAGGATTTAAAAGACCCGTCGCTTATCTGGCGAGGCAGCAGTAACCAGGTCGTGCATCATCTGCGTTGAATGAAGGCGGATATCCTCTGTCCGCCTGAACGTCAAAACCGACTCAAACTCTCCATCGCCACCGCCTTAAACCCGGCAAAATCCCCACAGCTACAGAGCCGCGACATCGCCCGTTCACGCAGGAAGGTGACGAAGATATCGTAAATCGCCATCGCCTCTTCGTACTCGCTTTTGCTGATGGCGAGCAGGAAGATGACGTGCGCGGTTTCGTCACCCCACGGGATGCCCTGCGGGGCGAGGACGGTATAGACCACCGTTTTCTGCGCCAGCAGGCCGAGGGAGTGCGGCAGCGCGATGCCGTCCCCGAGCATGGTGCTGACGATGGCCTCACGCTCAACGACCGACTCCAGAAAGGCTTCCCCCACAAATCCCTCTTCTTCAAGCTGTTCGCACAGCTCCCGGAACAGGGTCTGCTGGTCAACAGGCGTGTTAATAATGCGGAAATGGGCTGCGTCAAAGTATTTATCCAGCATCCACGGGCGGGTGCGGTCCACCAGCACCAGCTTGCCGATCTGCTCCAGCTGGTAATCCGTCGGGAACGGGGCGATCATCACCACCGGTTTCGACTTTTCACTGACGCGGACGGTGGAAATAACAAAATCTTCGCTGATGGATTCGGTCAGCTCGTACTCGCGCAGGGTGAGGGTGCGCGTCATCTCAATTTGCGGGTATTTGCGCTGCAGCACCGCCTCAATCATGCGCACCATGGCGTTACCGGCGTCACACACCAGCAGCACGCGCGGCTGGCGCTGGTAGCCGATGTTGTAGTGGCGCTCCAGCCCGACGCCGATGTGCAGCACCAGGAAGCCAATCTCGTTTTCGCTGATCACATACGGCGTATATTTGCCCCAGCTCGACACCGCCGCCAGGGTCATATCCCACGCCATCGGGTAGTGCTGCTTGATGTTATCCAGCAGCGGATTCGGGATCATGATTTGATACCGCACGCGGGTGATCATGGTTTTGATGTGCGTGAGCAGATCCGCATGCAGCTGTTCGTCGCTGAGCAGGTTGTAGTTATAGTGGGTGTTAATGTAGCGCAGGATATAGTTAACCAGCGCTTCGTCGTCGTCGGCATTTATGGCGCTGGGCGCAATCTCCTGGATCTGCCGCGCGGCGATGTGAACGCACAGCCAGCTCTCCTCCGAAGGTGAAAGCGCTTTGCCCGCCAGCTGCTGGAGGGTCACGGCGATATCTTTCGCCGCCTCGCGCACGTTCTCTTCCACGTCTTCGGCATGGAATTCCGGCAGCGGGTAACCTTCGCTGATGCGGCGCACCGACACCGCGCAGTAGAGGCGCAGGAACAGCTCGCCTTCGTCGGTCAGGCGGATGTGATGATGCGTCAGTGCGTCGTGCAGCACCGGTACCATCTGCTCCGCCACGCCCGCATTCAGCGCAACCTCCGTCACCAGTGGATTCAGGCTGTCCTGCTGGGCCAGCTCCCAGAGCAGATCGGTCAGGCACGCGCGGATCGCCATCTCGCTGCCAAACAGCTTCATCCCGTGGCGAGGACGGGTTTCCAGCGTCAGGTTATAGCGGTGGAACCACTCGCGCACCTCGGCCATGTCGCTCTGCAGCGTGGCGCGGCTGACGAACCACTCGTCCGCCAGATCCTCAAGCTTGAGGGAAAAGGCCGAGGTCAGAAAACGCACCACCAGATAGTCCACGCGCTCCGGCCCGGTCCGCGGAATGCGCAGCGCACGCGGGTGGGAGGCCTGCAGCTGCTGATAGCGCTCGGCATCCTCAATTTTGAGCTGGTAGCCGTTGCCCCGGCTCAGAATGAACTGCGCGCCGTGGCCTGCCAGCAGCGCGTTGAGGGCGGTGATATCCGCACGGACGGTTCGCGTGGAGACCGACAGCCGCTGCGCCAGCTCGTCCTGTGGCAGCGTCTCGTTTTGCAACAGATCGAAAAGTTGCGCTAAACGTTGGTTCGGGAATCGCACGTCGTTGTCCTCTTACGGCTTAAGGTGAAATAACCATCTGGGATGGGCTGCCGACCGGGGTATAGTCTGGCTCAACGCTTAGCCTGCCGTCCTGACCGACGCGGAAACGGGTAATGTTGTCGCTGCGCTGGTTCATAACGTACAGCCAGCGGCCCTGTTTATCGAGCGTCAGGGTGCGCGGGTAATCGCCTCGCGTCCAGACATCATCCTGATGCGTCAGCGTGCCCTCCGCTGTTACGGTAAAGTGCCCGATGCTGTTATGCAAACGGTTAGCCACATACAGCTGTTTACCATCGGCGCTTAACGCCAGCCCCGCCGCAAAACTGGTGCCTTTGTACCCTTCCGGCAGGGCAGACACCGTTTTGCCCTCTTTCAACGTACCGTTGGCCTGCACGGCATAGTGGGTGAGCGTCGACGCCTCTTCGTTAATCAGCCACAGGGCGTCCCCCTTCGGCGTGAAGACAAAATGGCGCGGTCCGGCCCCTTTTGAGGAGGCGCGAATAAACGGCGGATCGTTTGGTGTCAGCGTGCCGGTTCGCTCGTCCAGGCGGTACTGGTAGATGCGATCTAACCCCAGATCGGTGGAAAACACGTATTTCCCGCTGGGATCGGTGGCGATCATGTGCGCATGAGGTCCGTTGTGATCGCTGATGGCAAAACTGCCTTCAGCGGCCGCTTCCGGTTTTGCCGCGCCCGGTTCGCCCTGATCCTGATGGGTGTCCGTGGCATCCCCCAGGCTGCCGTCTGCCTTAACCGGCAGAACGGCAATCGACCCGCTGACGTAGTTGGCCACCAGCAGATGCTGGCAATTTGGCGTCAGCGAAAGATAAACCGGCCCGGCCCCGCCGGACGCCACCTGATTGAGCTCGCTCAGCTCACCCTTATCGCCGATGCGCAGCGCCTGCACCACGCCCTGCTCCACTTCGCTTGCCAGATAGAGCGTTTTGCCGTCGGGCGAGACGGTCAGCTGCGCGGCGTTCGGCAGTTTGCTCACCAGCGTTTTATTGCCGAGCGCGCCGGTTTGCGGGTCAACGGTAAAGCGGTACAGCCCTTCCCCGTTAGGGTTATAGGTACCCACCCAGGCGTACTGCGTCTGGGCGACAGCGGCGCTGGCAAGTAAAGAGAGTGAAGCGACAAGCAGGTTACGGGTGTGCATGGTGGCTCCTGTTGAAGGTATTACTTAACGAGTTTCTTCGTCATTTCAAGCAACGTACGCACATCTTCCGGACGCGTATCGCCGCTGGCTTTGTCGATAATCGAGCTGTAGATATGCGGGATGATTTTGCTCACGCCTGCGTCCAGGGCGATCTGCAGGATCTCCTCAAAATTCTCCAGATCGATTCCCCCTGTCGGCTCCAGCCAGAAGTCGTGACGGGCGCAGGCTACTGCTACAGCCTGATATTCGTCACGGCACTTGAGGCCGCCCATCGGGAAGTATTTGATTGAGCTGCCGCCAAAATCTTTCAGCAGGGCAATCGCGGTTTCCACCGGCACAATGCCGTCCGGTGCTGCGCTGCTCAGCGGGCCGGTGGAGATTTTCACCATGCCGACAGTGCCGGTCGGTGAGACCAGACCGTTGACTACGGAGTCGTTCTGTCCCAGCAGCGCGCGGCTGGTGGCGACGCCGGTAAAGACCTGATTGACGTGCTGCGGTTGCACCTGGCGGGCGATTTCGCTCACCATCGCCGACTGGTTCGGGTCGCCTGCGCCAAGTCCTACCGAGAGCGCGTTGTCAATCAGCACCGCGTACTCACGCATATCAGCGACCGCGCTGGCTACGTCCGGATAATTTTTGGAGAGCACGCCCAACAGCACATGACCTTCCGCCGCCTCGTAAATGGCGCTGGCGTTAGCCTTCGAACCTGCCAGCACGTTCAGACAGACGCGGTCACGGTAAAAATTGGGGGTCAGTTTCATGCCTTATTCTCCTGTCCTAACACTTCACTAATGCGACGGTACACAATGTTCAACTGGTCAGCATTCACACTGCGCACGTCCGCTTCGATGATCCCTTCGTTGGCCTTGTAGCCACGGAAGTAAATGGCGTATTCGCCCTGCTTCAGAGCATTCACCAGCTCGCCGGTGCCGATGCCGGTAATGGCTTCGTCGAACTTAATCTCGGTGCGCGCGATATCGCGACCCGCGCTGTCCCAGACCACGCGCGCCGTGACGCCGGTGAGGGTGTTGAGTGCGTCGATAAACGGCGTCATCTTCGCCACCATTTCCGCACCGCTCTCTTTGGTCGCCGTCAGGTAGTGTTCGATGGCGCAGGTCAGGCCGAGGATCCCCTCTTTGCCGACCTTCATCGCGCGGCCAATGCCCGCCGTCTGGCGCTTCACCCACTCGACGTAGCGGGTCTTGCCGATCACCAGCCCGCTGGTAGGCCCTTCAATCGCCTTCGCGCCGCTGTAGATCACCAGATCGGCCCCGGATCGGTAGTAGGTATGCAGATCTTCTTCCGCTGCCGCGTCGACGATCAGCGGAAGATCGTGTTTACGCGCCACCACCGCTGCCTGCTCAACGCTGAGCATGCTTTTCTGCACGCAGTGGTGCGATTTGATGTACAGGATCGCCGCGGTGCGTGGGGTGATTGCCGCCGCCAGCTGATCGGCGGAACATTCGTTGGCATAGCCCGCTTCCACCACCCTGCCGCCGCCCAGCGCCACCATGGTGCCCACCGGTGCGCCGAAGTTAACGTTGTGCCCTTTCGGCAAGACGATCTCGTTGTTCTCAACGGGCGTCACGTGCAGGTTTTCCAGCAGCCAGTCACTGTCTTTCACCAGCACCGCCGCCACCGACTGGGCAATGCCCGCCGAGGCGCAGGAGACCACCGTCGCCCCTTCAACGTCCAGCAGCTTCGCGATGTATTCCCCGGTTTTGTTAACCAGATCCTTCATCTCGAAATAGTGATTCATGCCGTCCATCGCCGCCTGAACCACTTCCGGGCGCGGCGTGGAGACGCCCAGCGCCGTCATGCGGCCGGAGGTGTTGATGACCTGCTTTAAGTTGTATTTCTCATAAATTGAAGGCATGTTCCGTGCTCCCTTGTTCGGTCATGTAGCCCTTGCCCGCGCGGATCGCGGCAAGCGGCACCAGAATGTGTTCAGCCTGCAGGCTGTCGTTTTCGGCATCCGTCAGCACCGTCGGCTGACGTTTAACGGTGAACAGCGTCAGGTCGGCGTCAAGGCCGGGCTGAATGCGCCCTTTGCGCGCCAGTCGCAGGCCATCAGCCGCGTTCGCGGTCACGCAGTCAATCACCTGCGGCAATGACATGCCGATGGCGAGGAATTTAGACATCACGCTCGCCAGCGACCCGACCGGGCCATTGATGCGGTTGCGGCAGTAGATATCCGAGCTGATGGTGTGGGGCAGAATGCCCATCGCGATGGCACGTTTTGCCACCTCAAAGCTGAAGCTCGCCGTACCGTGGCCAACGTCCAGCCGTACGCCGAGCTTCAGCGCAGACGTAATGGACGCACGCAGCTCGCCGGAAGGCGTCAGAATGCGGTTGGGTTTGCCGTTATAGCAGTGGGTGATGATGTCGCCCGAGCTCAGCAATTCGGCGATTTCGTCGAGGTTTGGCGGGTTATTGCCGATGTGCACCATCAGCGGCAGGTCGCCGTTCTCTTTCTGGATGGCTTTCGCACGCGCAAGCGGCGTAATGCCGTTGTCACCGACCACGCTGCTGCTCATGCGCGCCTTCAGGCCGACGATAAAATCAGGGTGGCGTTTTACCGCCTGCTTCACCGCGTCGGCGTCAACATTGGCCATATTGGCCAGCTCGTTCTGGGCAATCAGCCCTACGCGGGAGATGTTCAGCAGCGCGAACACCTCGGTGGTGGCTTTGCGGGTAATTTCATAGAAGTCGTCCACGTCGTCTGCCCCGGTACTGCCCGCATCCACCACGCTGGTGACGCCGGTGGCAATCCCGACGCTGTCCGGTTCGTCGTGGTAAATCGGGGAGTTCGGGTAGCAGTGAACGTGCGAGTCGATCCAGCCTGCGCTGACGAACACGTCACCGTTCAGCTCAACCGTCTTATGTGCGGGAGCATCAATCTCGCCCTGCGCCGCGATCGAACCGTCCTGAATGGCGATATCGGTCAGGGTATCGTCGGCAAGGCGCGCGCGGCGCAGGAGTAAATCAAACATGGGGTTCTCCTGATAAGGCGGGCGCCAGCGCGCCCGCAGGTATTAAAGGGCGACCGGGAACAGCCAGCCTAAAATCATTGCACCCAGAATGGCGCCACCGGTAATGGGCTTCTGCCAGATGTAGAACAGCAGCGCGCCCAGCAGGGAGCCCACGCCAATCGGGATGGAGGCGGTCATGGCGCTGAGGATAATCAACGGCCCCAGGAAGCGGCCGGAGGCGTTACCTGCGCCCATCATGACGTCTGCGCCGTAAGTGGAGTTGCTCTGGTTGATGGTGAACTTACGCGCCAGGATGATGACGTAGCCAATCGCCAGACCAATCACCAGGCCGGTGATCAGCGCGGCAATAAAGTTGGTCACCGGGAACATGATGCCCGCCCCCAGCAGCAGTGCCGGAACCCCCAGCCCCACGCCGGTCTGGATGGCGCCGCCGATGTCGAGAATACCGACCAGCGACCCTTCGATAATACGGGCGAACAGGAAGCTCGCGCCAAACGCCGCCACAGCGCCGTAGACGCCGGTATCAATCCCGGCTTTCAGCATCGCCACGAAAGCCACTTCGTTAAACGCGCCGATGCCATAGAGGTAGTACATGTGCGTCCCGGCGAACACACCGGAGGAGAGCAGGCCAACGAAGATCGGGAACGACCAGTCGGCATACCAAAAACCTTTATTCTGTTCCATTGCAGGCTCCTGTTATTTACCGCTGAGCGAGTTGTGGATCATGTCGAGCCAGTTCGGCACGGTCAGATGGAAGGATTCGATCATCTTCATGTCGAAGCCGCGGAAGAAGCCGCTCAGCACGAAGAGCAGGACGATCGCCGCCATCATCACTTTGGTGACGTGGTTCCAGCCGCTCTCTTCCACGCCTTTACCGATCAGGATCCCCAGTACCAGGCCCGGTACGGCGTTGCCCATAATCAGCTGCGCTGCGCCGCCGAAGATGGTGGCCCAGAAGCCCGATTTTTTACCTGCGTCGATGGCCGCCAGCCAGAAAATCACCGGCATCACGGTGTTGACCAGCAGGTTCGCCGCCGGCACCAGCACCTTCACGGCGGTGACCTGCAGTGCGGCAGGGACCGAGGAGGCGGTCAGGTTCAGGAAGGTCACGACGACCATGCCGATCACGCCGCAGGCAATCGCCATTTTGCGCGGGTCGTGCAGCGTTTCGCCGACGTTGCGGTTTTTGATCATCAGTGCAGCCGCACCCCAGTTCGGGATGATGCGGTGGTCAACGTCCTGTGTGAAAGCCCCTGCGGCCACGGAAGAGGCCCAGGCGTTAAAGAAGAAACCTAACCCAAAGGAGAAGTGAGACGCCGGATCCCCTTCGCAGGAGTTCAGCTCCCCCAACGTACGAAACGCGCCCATCCCCTGTGTGGTAGGCGCATGAAACATGCGTGCAGCACCGGCTCCGACACCGACGCCTACCAGGCCGCCGATGATGAGCGATTTTATTAATATAATTAAGAACATCAGTCTGCCCTTTTATGAATAATCAGCGTTGCGTGACGAAATCCACCTGGTCAAGATTGATGGCGGTCACGTTGACGGTCACATCCAGCTCCACGCTGTAGGTGCGTCTTTCCCGGCGCAGAAAGAAGAACAGAAAGGCTTCTTTTCGCACCGCTTCTTGCGCCTGAACGACCTGCACATCCTGTGGCTCAATACGCAGTAAGATATGCGGTGAGGCTTTCATCACCGCGGCCTGAACGTGGTTGAGCGCGTCGGCAAAGGCGCGCGCTTTGGCATCGCCTTTGCCCTTCACTCTCACCGTGGTTGTGAACTGTTCTTTCATGCTTATGCGCCGTATTTTTTCTGCCACGCCTGCACCAGACGCTCGCCCAGCTCTTCTTTATCCATAAAGCCAAAGCCCAGCACGTTGCAGCCTTCGTTGATGGCAGTCACACCTTCATCCACGGAACGCATACCGTATTTGGCTTTGTAGCCATATTTGGTCTGGGCGGTGATGGCGCCCGCGCCGCCGCTACCGCAGAAGGAGATACCGAAGGTGGCGTTTTCCGCTTTCATCACGTTGCCCAGCTTCATATCCGCGGCCATGCCCGGCACAACCACCGCGCGTCCACCCGCTTTTTCCACACCAGCGGCCACTTTCTGACCTTTACCCAGGCGATCGCCAATCACGACTGTAATCTGTTCCATGTGTTGCTCCTTAAAGGTTGTCTTTCGCGACTTCAAAGTGAACGGAGAGCAGCCAGGCCTCTTCATCAGGAAGGTTGCCAAACTGCGCCACCACTTCACGTGCCAGCCGCATTGAATCCGGTGAAATTTCGTCGAACAGCTCCGCTTCAACCTCCGGCAGCGGCTCGCCGGTCACGGACCGGTGCGCCATCGCACGAACGTGGGAGGTGAGCATTTGCTCCTGTACCGCATTGGGGATGATGTTGTGCCGGGCCAGCAGGGCGTAAACCTGCTGCAGCATCGTGTTCGCAAGCTGCTCTGTTTGCACTGCCTGTTCCCCAATGTCGTTCATTACCGCTCCGTTACTCACTGGTCTTACCCCGTTAATGGCTCTGTAAGTAAACTAACGGCGGGGGGAAAGGGTTTGTAGCGAGTTGTTTTCCACTTCGAAGTGGAAAGGCGGGCCGCAGCAGTGATCTGTGCCACATAAATGCGCTGAATCTGGATAAACCGCTGTATTTACGTGATGAATATCACGCTATTACGCGGCAAGGAACAGGTCAGCGAAGTGGAAAAGATTACGAGTCGGCTCGTAGAAATGTGATGTAGATAAGGTTTTCTTATGGGGATTCGCTAGAGTGGCGACGGGTGCTTGAGACTGACCGTCTCAGGCAAGGGACGGAAAGTGGAAAGCCCCGCCTGATAAAAAATCAGGGCGGGGGCTCGAAACAACACGTCACGACCGTGGAGTTCGCTACCTCGCCCGCTTTAAAGCAAGGAGGCATCCATGAAACGCCAATCCCCAATTATCCGGGTTTTGATGATTGTTGCTTTGACAATAATCATCTTAACGCTGGTGACGAGGAAAACACTGTGCGAGATCCGTTTTCGAAACGGCTCGCTTGAAGTGATAGCGCGGATGGATTGTCGCTCCGGCAAGTAGGGAGCAAATTTGTGGAGGCGCGCAGTGCGCCTCCGCATACAGGGAAAGGACGTACAGCTCAGGCACCCAATTAACGGTACTTTTTATGATACGTGTTGCGCGTCGTCACAAACTGCTCGGCCGCCGCCTGGGCTTCTTTCACTTTGCCTTCGTTGGCGAGTTTCAGCGCACCGTCGATTTGCCCTACCAGCACGTCAAAGCCGTGACGGTAGTCTTTCATCTCGGCACTGTCTGCCGCTTTGTTTTCAAGCTTAGGCGGTGTTGCTTTCTGGGCATCCAGCGCCGCTTCACGCATTTTGGTCAGCGCGTCTTTCATTTCCGCCGCATTGTCCGCTTTCTGCACCACCTTCAGGTTTTGCCCGAGGATGCCCATGTCGTCTTCAAGATCGGCAGCAAACGCAGAAGAGCCAAGAACCAGCGTTGAAGCCGCGACGATCGCTAACAGATGTTTACGCATTGCTCACTTCCTTTTTATTATTAACAAAACGCTATCTTTATTGACCCGCAATTTTCATTTCGGGCAGAAGAACTGAACCACACTGTATATTGCTACGTGTTTCAATATCGTTACCGACCGTAACGATGTTGCGCCACATGTCCTTCAGGTTGCCGGCAATGGTAATTTCGCTCACCGGATACTGGATTTCTCCATTTTCAACCCAGAAGCCCGCCGCACCACGAGAGTAATCCCCGGTGATGCCGCTCACGCCCTGGCCCATCAGCTCTGTGACGACCAGCCCGGTGCCCATCTCTTTCAGCATCTGCTCGAAGCTCAGGCCCTGTCCGGCGATGCGCCAGTTATGGATACCGCCTGCGTGCCCGGTGCTTTTCAGCCCCAGCTTGCGCGCGGAGTAGTTGGTCAGCAGCCACTGGGTCAGCACGCCGTCTTTGACGATATCACGACGTTCGGTACGCACGCCTTCGCTGTCGAACGGTGTGGAGGCGAGGCCTTTCAGCAGGTGCGGATGCTCTTCGATGGTCAGCCAGTCCGGCAGGATCTGCTTGCCCAGCGAGTCGAGCAGGAAGGTCGATTTACGGTACACGGAGCCGCCCGCGATAGCGCCCACCAGATGGCCAAACAGTCCGGTCGCCACTTCATTGGCAAAAATGACCGGGGCCTTCATGGTGGAGAGTTTACGCGGTGACAGGCGCGACAGCGTGCGTTCGGCGCATTCTTTACCGACCCACTCCGGAGACTGTAAATCCCCCAGCGCGCGGCCAATGGTGTAGGCGTAGTCGCGCTCCATGTCGCCGTTCTCTTCGGCGATCACGCAGCTGGAGAGCGAATGACGGGTGGAGCAGTAGCCCTGCAGCATGCCGTGGCTGTTGCCGAACACTTTGATGCCGTAATGGCTGTTGAAGCTGCCGCCTTCGGTATTGGTAATACGTTTATCGGCCTGCAGGGAAGCCTGCTCAGCGCGGGCTGCCAGTTCAATGGCTTCGTCCGGGGTGACGTCCGCCGGGTGGAAAAGGTCGAGATCCGGGGCATCAAAGGCCAGCAGCTCTTTATCCGCCACGCCAGCGTAAGGGTCTGGCGAGGTATAACGGGCGATATCCAGCGCCGCCTGCACCGTACGGGCAATGGCATCCGGGCTGAGGTCGGTCGAGGAGGCACTGCCTTTGCGATTCTGGTGATACACCGTGATCCCCAGCGCGCCATCGCTGTTGAATTCTACATTTTCCACTTCGCCATAGCGGGTACTCACGCTAATACCGGTGGTTTTGCTGACCGCCACTTCGGCGCCATCTGATTTACCTGAAGCGAGCGTCAGCGCGGTGGAGACGGCTTCTTCCAGAATCTTACGCTGCGCTTCAACTTGTGAGGTTACTTTCATCGCAAATGCCATACTGTAAGAGAGAGTTAACTGAAGTCTAACAGAGAACCGTTTTTCAGTGCGCGTCTTAACTGGTAACATTAGCCTCTTTTTTTAAGGAGCCTGACATGACTAAGCAGCCCGAAGACTGGCTCGACGACGTTCCCGGTGATGACATCGAAGACGAAGATGATGAGATCATCTGGGTCAGTAAAAGTGAAATTAAACGCGACGCCGAAGAGTTAAAACAGCTTGGCGCAGAAATGGTGGAACTGGGTAAAAACGCGCTGGATAAGATCCCGCTCGACCAGGATCTGCGTGATGCCATTGAACTGGCACAGAAAATCAAAAAAGAAGGCCGTCGTCGCCAGCTTCAGCTTATCGGTAAAATGCTGCGTCAGCGCGACGTTGATCCGATCCGCCAGGCGCTGGACAAGCTGAAAAACCGCCATAACCAGCAGGTTGCGCTGTTCCATAAGCTGGAGCAGATCCGCGATCGTCTGATTGAACAGGGTGATGACGCCGTACCGGAAGTCCTGAACCTGTGGCCGGATGCCGACCGCCAGCAGCTGCGTTCATTGATCCGTAACGCGAAGAAAGAGAAAGAAGGGAATAAGCCGCCGAAGTCTGCGCGCCTGATTTTCCAGTATCTGCGTGAGCTGTCTGAGAACGAAGAGTAATCCGTGCGTTTTGCGCCGGATGGCGGCGTAAACGCCTTATCCGGCCTACAAGGTCGTGCAAAATCCAGGCCCGGTAAGCGCAAGCGCCACCGGGCTTTTTTTTACACGTCGGCGGCCACTTCCGCTTTTTTCGCCAGACCGTCCAGCAGCTTCTGATGGATCCCACCAAAACCGCCGTTACTCATCACCAGAATATGGTCGCCCGGCTGGGCCGCTTTCACCACCATCTCCGCCAGCGTATCCACATCCGCGCTCCAGTGCGCCGGCTGGATGCAGGCATCGGCCACTTCCGCCACCTGCCACGGAATATGCTGCGGCTGCAGCAGGAAGACCTCATCGGCACGCCCTAAAGAGGGCGCGAGATCGTCTTTGCAGATCCCCATCTTCATGGTGTTCGAACGCGGTTCCAGCACCGCCAGAATGCGCGCGGTACCGCCGACTTTGCCGCGCAGGGCCGCAAGCGTCGCCAGAATCGCCGTTGGATGGTGTGCGAAATCGTCATACACCGTGACGCCGTGGGCTTCACCGCGCAGCTCCAGACGGCGACGGGCATTGATAAACGAGCCCAGTGCGTTCGCCGCATCCGCAGGCTGAACGCCCACATGGCGTGCGGCCGCGATCGCCATCAGGCCGTTGTGCATGTTGTGTTCACCCACCAGGCCCCACTTCACCTCACCCACTTTTTCACCGTCGAGCAGCACTTCCCACTCCGAGGCATCCGCGTTGAGTTTCTTCGCCTGCCAGTGGCCCTGCTCGCCCACCAGCTCCTGCTCGCTCCAGCAGCCCATTGCCAGGGTCTGTTTCAGGTTGATGTCGTTTTCCGGCAGGATGATGCGGCCCTGGCCCGGCACGATGCGCACCAGATGGTGGAACTGCTTCTGAATGGCTTTCAGATCGTCAAAGATATCCGCATGGTCGAACTCAAGATTATTGAGGATCAGCGTCCGCGGGCAGTAATGGACAAATTTGGAACGTTTGTCGAAGAAGGCGCAGTCATACTCGTCGGCTTCGATAACAAAGAACGGGCTGTCACCCAGGCGCGCAGAGACGTCGAAATTACCCGGTACGCCGCCAATCACGAAGCCCGGTTTATAGCCGCAGGCTTCAAGGATCCACGTCGCCATCCCGGCGGTGGTCGTTTTGCCGTGGGTCCCGGCAACGGCAACCACCCAGCGGTCACGCAGCACGAAATCATGCAGCCACTGCGGGCCGGACATGAACGGAATATTGCGTTCCAGTACCGCCTCAACGCACGGGTTGCCGCGGGTCATCGCGTTGCCAATGATGACCAGATCCGGCTCGGGATCCAGCTGGCTGGCATCGTAGCCCTGAATCAACGCGATGCCCTGTTTCTCCAGAAGCGTGCTCATTGGCGGATACACATTGGCGTCCGAACCTGTCACTTCATGGCCCAGCGAGCGCGCCAGCATTGCCAGTCCGCCCATGAAAGTGCCACAAATCCCCAATATATGAATGCGCATACGTCACTATCCTTCTTCAATGTGGCGCACATTTTACTCACATGTTAGCGGCTGTGAAACGCATTTCAGGAAAATCCGTATCCTGCTGGCGCGATTCACCTCTGCGCTACTATTTGAATCTTTGTTAAGATTGTTGGGCTTTAGTCGTTTTAGTGAACATACAATCGCTTTACTCACAAAGATGCAGGGAAAGTGTTATGAAAACGTTAGGTGAATTTATTGTCGAAAAGCAGCACGAGTTCTCTCATGCTACCGGTGAACTCACTGCTTTGCTGTCGGCAATAAAGCTGGGCGCTAAGATCATCCACCGTGATATCAACAAGGCCGGTCTGGTCGATATCCTGGGTGCCAGCGGTGCCGAGAACGTTCAGGGCGAGGTTCAGCAGAAACTCGATCTGTTCGCAAATGAAAAACTGAAAGCTGCACTGCGCGCGCGCGACATCGTTGCGGGTATCGCCTCCGAAGAAGAAGATGAAATTGTTGTTTTCGAAGGGTGTGAACACGCGAAATACGTTGTTCTGATGGATCCGCTCGACGGCTCCTCCAACATCGACGTTAACGTTTCTGTCGGTACCATTTTCTCCATCTACCGCCGCGTCACGCCTGTTGGCACGCCGGTGACCGAAGAAGATTTCCTGCAGCCGGGCAATAAGCAGGTTGCTGCCGGTTACGTCGTGTATGGCTCCTCCACCATGCTGGTGTATACCACCGGGTGCGGGGTTCACGCCTTTACGTACGATCCTTCCCTGGGCGTCTTCTGCCTGTGTCAGGAACGTATGCGCTTCCCGGAAAAGGGCAGTACCTACTCCATCAACGAAGGAAACTACATCAAGTTCCCGAACGGTGTGAAGAAGTACATCAAATTCTGCCAGGAAGAAGATAAAGCGACGCAGCGCCCGTACACGTCCCGCTATATTGGCTCTCTGGTTGCGGACTTCCACCGTAACCTGCTGAAAGGCGGTATCTACCTCTATCCAAGCACCGCAAGCCACCCGGACGGGAAACTGCGTCTGCTGTATGAATGCAACCCAATGGCGTTCCTGGCCGAACAGGCGGGCGGCAAGGCGAGCGACGGTAAAGAGCGTATTCTGGATATCGTGCCGGAAAGCCTGCACCAGCGTCGTTCATTCTTCGTCGGCAACAACCACATGGTTGAAGACGTTGAACGTTTTATCCGTGAGTATCCGGACGCGTAATACCTTTCTTCAGGGGAGCCCGTCTGGCTCCCCTGCTCATTTATATATTTTACCGTATAAGTGTTTATAAAAAACACGCTTTAATCCTGAGCACTGCTCCTGCATTATTTCCATAACAGTTTGACAGATATTTCGTGGAGCAGAATCGCAATGAAAAATTATTCTCGTGCTAATACCGGTATTGATTTAAATCTTATCCCTGTTTTTATTGAGATCGTCCGCTGCGGCAGCATGGCAAAGGCGGCGGTGCGTCTCGACATGTCCCGCCCCGCGGTGAGTCTGGCACTGAAACGTTTTAATCAACTGTTTGATGAGCCGCTATTTTTCCGCAAAGGTTTATATCTCGAGCCGACGGAAAAAGCATTAGCCCTAACCAGTTCGCTGGAAATATTAATGGGCGATATTCACGATAATATCGCTGCAGTCAATTCTGCGAGAAATAAAACCCCGACACAAAACGTACCGGGGCTGGGCAATATTATGCCGCGTTCTGAGTCGTCACTTTGAATGAGGACATGGCGTCCATCAGCTGACGCGACTGCTCCTCAAGGGAGCGGGTCGCGGCGGAGGATTGCTGCACCAGCGCCGCATTCTGCTGCGCGGTTTCGTCCATCTGATTCACCGCAATATTCACCTGCTCAATGCCGCGGCTCTGCTCCTGGGACGCGGTGGCAATTTCGCGCATCAGTTTCGTCATGCGCAGCACTTCGGTTGCGATCTCATCCATTGTTTCACCTGCCTGCTGAGCCAGCTCGCTGCCCTCGTTAACATGGGTCTGCGAATCACTGATAAGTGAGCGGATCTCTTTCGCCGCGTCGGCGCTACGGCTGGCAAGGTTTCGCACTTCGCCCGCAACGACGGCAAACCCGCGCCCCTGCTCGCCCGCGCGCGCCGCTTCCACGGAGGCGTTAAGCGCCAGAATATTGGTCTGGAAGGCAATGCCGTCAATCACGCTCAGAATGTCGGCGATACGCGCCGAGCTGCCGGAGATATCCCGCATTTTTTCAATCACATAGCAGACCATTTCGCTGCCATGATCCGCAGTATCAGACACCGATTTCGCCAGCTGGTGCGCCTGCTCGGCGTTATCGGCGTTGAGTTTCACCGTGGCGGTGATCTCTTCCATGCTGGCGGCCGTCTGTTCCAGCGACGTGGCGGTGGATTCAGTGCGCTCGGCCAAATCCCGGTTCCCCGCCGTCAGTTCGCGGCTGCCGGTGTCAATTTGCGCGCTGGCATCACGTACCCGCAGCACCGAGTTCATCAGCGACTGACGCATCTCCTCTATGGCGGCATTGAGACGGTTAAATTCCTGGCTCGCGGGCGCATTTAGCGTATGGGTTAAATCACCCGCCGCCACGTTCTCCAGCTGAGCGATTGACGCCGAGAGCGGCTTGAGCAGCATATGGCGCAACACCAGCCAGGCCAGCACGATAATGCCTGCCGTCAGCAGCGCTGCGACGATAATCAGGATCAGTACGCGGGTTTTACTCGCCTGCACGGCACTGACTTCTGCCTGGCCTCGCGCTTCACTCCATTTCTGAAACGCCTGCATAGCGTTATCAAATTGCTTCGCCACCGGGATCAGGGCGTTTTCCAGCAGATCGTAGTAATTGTCAGCGCTCTGGTCATTCAAGGCTTTCAGCATCGGGTTGATCCCCTGCTGGTTATACGCCGCCAGCGTGGTCGCCACATTATTGAGAAGCTGTTGCCCCTGTTCGTCAGCCACGCCGCCGTCGATCACGCCTTTCAGCGTTTTCTGGGCCAGGGCGACTTCCTGATTGATATTTTTTACCGCTCTGGAGGCATCGTCCAGCATACCGATTTCCATCATCCGGACGGCCTGGCCCGCTTCATTGCGCGCACGCAGGATCAGCGTATAGCCAGAATTAAGCTGCACCATCTGCTCACCCTGAAGGTGGTTGATACGCTGCAGTGAAGAAGAACTCTGTGTGAGGGCATAAATGCCAATGCCGCTGACAATCAGCAGCAGAAGGGTCATAACGGCCAGTAAAGAGAGCAAGCCGGTACGAATCGATAGCGTTTTAAGCATGATATTATTTCCGGTAGCGAGATATTTCTGGGCATAAAAAAAGAGTATCGGCCGCTACCGGAAAATGTTTAGACTTTAAGCAAATTCAGCATGTTATCGCTCTGTTACCGACGTGTTTACGCGGGTAACAGGTGAGCTTTGGCGGTTTTCCCAGAGCACCGTCAGACCGCGCTGCAGGGCAATAAAGATAAACAGCAATATGCCGATGGCGATCTTCGTCCACCAGGAGCTGAGCGTACCGTCAAAGTTGATATAGGTCTGGATCAGCCCCTGGATGGCCACGCCGAACAGCGTTCCCAGCACCGTTCCCACTCCACCGCTGAGCAGTGTGCCGCCGATGACCACCGAGGCAATGGCATCCAGCTCGACGCCCACCCCTGCCAGCGCGTAGCCCGCCTGGGTATAAACCGAGAAGACAATGCCTGCCAGCGTCGCCAGCCCGGTCGAGAGCATATAGATGCGAATGGTGGTGCTGCGGGTGGAGATCCCCATCAGGTTTGCCGAGGTGGCGTTACCGCCAATGGCGTAAACCTGGTTGCCAAACCGGGTACGGTGGGCAAGGAAGATGCCAATGACCACCACGCCCAGCATCAGAAGCCCCATCGCGCTCAGACGACCGCCGCCGGGGATTTTCCACGCCAGGCTTGAGAGCGTGTCGTACACCGGATGGTTAATCGGAATTGACTCTTCCGACACCAGATAGCTCACCCCGCGCAGGAAGAACATGCCCGCGAGGGTAATGATAAAGGCCGGGATCTTTAACGCGTCGATCAACAGCCCCATAAAGGCACCAAACGCGCAGCCCATCACCAGCACCAGCGGGAAGGCCACCAGAGGAGAGATCCCCCAGAAACCGATCGCCTTCGCGAGGAACACGCCGGTGAAAGCGATCACCGAGCCGACGGAGAGATCGATCCCACCGGAGAGGATCACAAACGTCATGCCGACGGCGATAATCCCTAAAAAGGCGTTATCGGTCAGGATGTTGCAAATCACACGCGTCGAGGCAAAACCCGGGAACTGGGTCAGGCAGTAGAGATACCCCAGCACAAACACGCCCAGGGTGATCATTAACGGTAAATTACGTTTTATCATGGCCACGGATCCCCTTAATGATGCTGACAAAGCGCGGTGACTGGACGATCAACACGCAGAGCACGACCACCGCTTTTACCACCTGGTTGAGTTCCGGCTGGAAACCGGAAAGCAGGATCCCGGTGTTCATCCCCTGAATGATCAGCGCGCCAATCACCGAGAGCAGCAGGTTAAAGCGCCCGCCCATCAGCGACCCGCCGCCGATCACCACTGCCAGGATCGCATCCAGCTCCAGCCAGAGTCCGGCGTTGTTGGCATCGGCCCCGCGAATATCTGCCGCGACGATAACCCCGGCGATGGCGGCACACACACCGCTAAGCACGTAGGTCAGCATCACCATCAGCCGCGTATTGACCCCGGCGTTGCGTGCCGCGCGAATATTGATCCCGACGGCTTCAATGAACATCCCCAGCGCCGTTTTGCGGGTGAAGAGCCAGAACACCACCAGCGTGACCAGAGCAATGATCACCGGCGTGGGGAAGAACAGCAGCTTGCCGCTGCCGAGCCACGCCAGGTTCGGCGAGTTGAAGGTGACAATCTGTCCGGAAGTAATGAGCTGTGCCACACCGCGCCCGGCGACCATCAAAATGAGCGTGGCGACAAAGGGCTGAATCTTCAGCACCGCCACCAGAATGCCGTTCCATAATCCTGCCAGCACGCCAGTGCCTAATGCCGCCAACAGGACGACCGGCAGGCTGTGCCCGGCCACGGTCATCGAGGCTGCCGTGGCCCCGGCGATGGCCATCACCGCGCCGACGGAGAGATCGATCCCGCCGGTGGCAATGACCAGCGTCATCCCGATGGCCAGCAGCGCCACGGGCGCAGCCCGGTTCAGGATGTCTATCGGGCTGCCAAACAGGCGACCATCCTGAACAATAATCTGGAAGAAATGCGGTGCGACAAGGCTATCAACCAGCAGTACCACCAGCAGCGCCGCGATTTGTGGCGTGCCGGTTGGCCAGTTGAAGCGGCGCTTTGTTTCGCCAGTTTGCGAAAGCGAACGGGACATCACGATTCACTCCTTATGCCGCAATGGCATTCATGATCGCCGGAACGGACAGCTTATCCAGCGGGATCTCTGCCACCTGTTTGCGATCGCGCATGATAATGACGCGATCGGCATAGCCCACCAACTCTTCCAGCTCAGACGAAATAACCAGCAGCGCCAGGCCGTCCGCACACAGCGTTTCAATAAGGCGGATAATTTCGGCGTGCGCCCCCACGTCAATGCCGCGGGTCGGTTCATCGAGGATCAGGAACTGCGGTTTGGTCAGCAGCCAGCGTGACAGCAGTACTTTTTGCTGGTTGCCGCCGGAGAGAAACTCAATGGGCTGTTCCGCGCTCGGGGTGCGGATGCCGAGCTGGCGGATAAAGCGCTCCGCAATCGCGTTCTGCTCTTTGCGGGGGATTGGCCGCAGCCAGCCGCGCTGCGCCTGCAGGGCCAGAATGATATTTTCACGCACCGAGGCCGCGGCAATGATGCCATCCGTTTTCCGGTCTTCCGGGCAGAAACCAACGCCAAGACAGGAGGCCTGATGCGGCGATCGCAGGGTTTGCGGTTTACCCTTGATCAGCGCAGTGCCGCTGTCCGCAGGTTTGATCCCGAAGATCACTTCGGCGGTTTCGGTGCGTCCGGAGCCCAGCAAGCCCGCCAGGCCGACAATTTCGCCCGGGCGGACTTCCAGGTTAAACGGCGAGATCACCCCTTTTTTGCCATAATCGCTGAAGGCGGCGACCGGTTTTTCGCTCAGCAGCGTGCGGCCTGCACGCTGAAGGGCGTTGGTTTCAAGTTCACGCCCCAGCATCATTTTGACCAGTTCGATCTGCGGCAGCTCGCGGGTTTCACGGCAGCCGACAAAGCTACCGTTACGCAGCACCGTAATGCGATCGCTCACCTCGTACACCTGATCGAGGAAGTGGGTGACGAAGATCAGGCTGACCCCCTGATCGCGCAGCTGGCGCATCAGGGTAAAGAGCATCTCCACTTCCTGGGTGTCAAGGCTGGCGGTGGGTTCATCAAGGATCAGCACTTTTGCGGAGAGATCGATGGCGCGACAGATGGCGACTATCTGCTGCATCGCCACGGAAAAACGGTTTAGCGGCTCGCGAACGTCGAGGGAGAAGCCGTATGATTCCATCAGCTTCGTGGCACGCGCCTCCATCTCTTTGCGGCGCAGCAGGCCAAAGCGTCGTGGCTCCCGGCCAATAAACAGGTTGTCCGCCACCGACATATTCGGCAGCAGGTTCACCTCCTGGTACACCGTCCCGATCCCCAGCTGTTGGGCATGAGCGGTGTTTTTCGGTGAAATGGCGTGACCTTCCAGCCAGATGGTGCCGCGATCGGCGTGGTAAACGCCGGTCAGGGCTTTAATCAGCGTTGATTTTCCCGCCCCGTTTTCCCCCAGCAGCGCCATGATTTCACCGCGCCGCAGGCTGAAATCAACGTTATCCAGCGCTTTTACGCCGGGAAAAAATTTACTCAAGCCCTCTGTGCGGAGGATTGCCTGGTGTTGTTCAGTGGTCATGGTTTTCCCCCTCACCCTGACCCTCTCCCCGGAGGGGAGAGGGGACTATGTCGTGCCCGTCTTTAATTTTCTGCCCAACCCGCCCTTTTCCCTCTCCCCTCCGGGGAGAGGGCTAGGGTGAGGGGGCAAGAGCTTAGTAGCCCATATTTTTCTTCTTCTCTAACTCTTCTTTCGCCGTGCCCGGCAGGTAGAGCGTGGATTTGGTGACCGTCACCTTCTCAGGCATCGTGCCGTCCTTCTTGAATTTCTCCAGCGCATCGAATGCCGGGCCGGCCATGTTTGGCGTGAGTTCCACGCTGGCGTTGGCTTCGCCGTCGATCATCGCTTTATAGATGTCCGGCACGCCGTCGATCGAACCGGTGAGGATATCTTTGCCCGGCTTCAGGCCCGCTTCTTTAATGGCCTGAATCGCCCCGATCACCATGTCATCGTTATGGGCATAAACCATGCAGATGTTCTTGCCGTTGTTTTCGGCCTTAATGAAGCTCTCCATAACTTCTTTACCTTTACTGCGGGTAAAATCGCCGGACTGAGAGCGGATAATCTTGATGTTTGGCGCTTTGGCAATCGCCTCAGCAAAGCCTTTCTTACGGTCAATGGCCACGCTCGCGCCGACCGTGCCCTGCAGCTCCACGACGTTACACGGCTTGCCATCCACCTGCTTCACCAGCCAGTCGCCAATTAATTGCCCTTCAAGCACGTTGTTGGCGGTCACGGTGGTCATATAGAGAGATTTGTCTTTTACATCGATGGAACGATCGAGCAGGAAGACCGGAATTTCAGCGTCTTTCGCTTCTTTCAGGACGGGTTCCCAGCCGGTTGCCACCACAGGCGCAATGAAGATGGCATCCACGCCCTGAGCGATGAATGAACGCACGGCTTTAATCTGGTTCTCCTGCTTTTGCTGACCATCGGCGATTTTCAGCGTAATGCCGCGTTTCTGGGCCTCGCTTTTCGCCACGTTGGTTTCTGCCGCACGCCAGCCCGATTCAGAGCCGACCTGCGAAAATCCTACGGTTAAGGGTGCGGCCATCGCCATAGACGACATGGCTGCCGAAACTGCTGTGACAAGAAGTAAGCGCTTCTACATATGAGCGTCCTCGTAGGGTGAGTTATTGTTGGTTAAAAGATGTTCTGCGAAATGACTATAGCCAATGAAATATGTAACGAATTGCGTTACATCACACTTCAGAAAAGTGAATAAAACGTTAATCACAAGTTTGTAATCGCTTTCATTTCTCCATGAAAAATGCGGCTGAGTTTATGGATTTTTCTGTCATGGAATCGGTCTGAAAAGTGGGAAGGAGAGGGAGAGAAGGCGAAAACAGGCAGAGACATTCAGTGCGAGTTGGCTATAATACCTGCCACTTGTTTACCATCCATTTTAAAGGACACCGACATGAGCTTACTCAACGTCCCTGCGGGTAAAGAACTGCCAGAAGACATCTACGTAGTTATCGAAATCCCGGCTAACGCAGATCCTATCAAATACGAAGTGGACAAAGAGAGCGGCGCCCTGTTCGTAGACCGTTTCATGTCTACCGCGATGTTCTATCCGTGCAACTACGGTTACATCAACCACACCCTGTCTCTGGACGGTGACCCGGTTGACGTGCTGGTCCCAACGCCATATCCGCTGCAGCCAGGCGCCGTCATTCGCTGCCGTCCAGTGGGCGTGCTGAAAATGACCGACGAATCCGGTGAAGATGCGAAGCTGGTTGCGGTACCACACACCAAACTGAGCAAAGAGTACGATCACATCAAAGATGTGAACGACCTGCCAGAGCTGCTGAAAGCGCAGATCACTCACTTCTTCGAGCACTACAAAGACCTCGAAAAAGGCAAGTGGGTTAAAGTTGACGGCTGGGACAACGCAGAAGCGGCGAAAGCAGAAATCATCGCCTCTTTCGAACGCGCGGCGAAGAAGTAATTCTTACGGCCTGCCGATAAAGCCCCGCTGGTCGGGGCTTTTTTTTGCCATTGAATCACAAGAACACTCCTGACCGTCGCGATCGTGAGCGCTATACATGCTAAGTTTCTTTCTTCAAAGCATAAAAATGGGCTACATAAAGGCGTTTGACTGTTACGGCAAAGACAGCAAATGGCAGTATCTCTGCATCATGACATTCCAGCTTGCCTGGTTTTTGTTTTACTTATGGATCCCTTATCGAAGCGATTATGCGATTCTGCTGTTTTTACTGTTTTTCCTGCCCGTCATTTCAAGTAATACACGGTGCATAAACTACTATGGCCGTTCACGCGCTTTGTGTTTGTTATGGCTCATTGCCCCCTACATCATGCTGTTCGTTCCTCTGTTTTTAACCCGGCGCCGGGATACAGAAGAGAATTGAAAGAGTAAAAAAAACAACGCCACCTCACGGTGGCGTTGTCGTTTTTCAGTACTGGTCTCTGTCTAACCAGTTACCGCTTACAATCCGCGTTAACCCTTCGACCGGACGCTGGTAGACGTACATCCACGCGCTTCCGTACGGCGTCTGGATCAACTGGCGCGCGTATTCACCGCCCCTGGTGCGCAAGGCATCAAGTTCGGCAAGTGTCGCGTTATCAATACGATAAACCTCACCCTGTACCGTTCCCTCCCCGGGAACCGCGCCTGGATAGTGGCCCAGGCTGTACAACTGGTAGTTCTCGATATTGTAATTCCCCAGTAGCTGGGCATTGGTCATCCAGTGACTGTTGCCTTGCCTGGTTCTTAAACTGCCGTAGACAAATATTCGCATTGCTAAAACTCAAACTGATAGAGCAGATCAAGTGCCTGGTCTACGCCGGACACTGCTTCCAGATATAGCTTAGGCATCAGGCGATAGCGTAGCGTGAGTGTTGCCAGTGAGTCAAAGATCCCCACACCATATTTTACCTGCAGACCCGGCAGTACATAGCCGCTGACCACCACCTGCGAGGAGTCACCCACGCCCTGGGTGTCCAGCGCCAGATTGCTTACGCCGAACGTCTCACCGATTTTACCCACAACCTGCCCACTTTGTGCAACCCCCAGGCCCACTAACATCGAGGTCATCGCCGCACTGTCGCTCTGACCGCTGTCCAGACCTTGTCCACGCAGCAGGTATGAGAGAGCTTCCTGCTGCGACATCGCCGGGTCAGAGAAGATCTCCGCCTTCGGTTCGTCAGCGGAACCCGTAACGCGCACGCCTGCAATAACGTCGTTTTCCGTTGCTTCCGGGTTACGAATCGCTTCGATGTTAAGCAGAGGCTGATCCGGTGGACCGGAGAACAGCAGCTCACCTTTGCGGACAATCAGATCCTGGCCATAGGCATGGAAACGTCCTTCAGGAATATTGATTTGTCCGTTCAGGCCAAGCCCTTGTTTATCCTGCGCCACTTTCAGGTCGCCCGTCAGTCGCGCCTTCAGCCCAAACGCATCCAGCCGCACGTTATTCCCCACGTGCACGATAAGGTTACTGTTGATGGGTATGCCCGCGCTCTTCTGTTCGACAGGTTTCAGATTGTCATCGAGCATCACTTCATCACTTGAGACGCCGACCGCGCTTTCCGGCACGTCGTGGACCACGATGCGTGCCCACGGCACGTCGACGCGTCCGTCAAGCGTGAAGAGGCTTGGCGTGGCTTCAAAGACCACATCAGGCGAGACGTCCAGTCGCACCATAGGCGGTACGGTGATGCGCACCTTGCTGCCTTTCGCCGCAATACGGGCCCGCCAGTTATCGAGCTGGCTCCAGTCCGCGTCGCCGCTGAGGTTGATTTGCCCCTGCTGGGTTAACACCGAGCCGCTCAGCGTCGAGCTCATGCCGTTGAAGTTCATCGCGAGCTGGCTGGGCTGCATGTCAAACGGCATAAAGTTACCGTCGATATCCACCCCGCTGAGCCGCATCTGGCCGAACAGCTGCGGGCTTTGGGCGTTGCCGGCCAGACGCAGGTTGGCATTGAGCATCCCTTCTGCTTTTTCCCCGCGGGCGAAAATCGGGTTCACCATCGCCAGGTTGAAGTTGCGGATAGTGACGTTGCCGCCCAGATTGCGCCGTCCCTGTGGATCGGTAATCTGAACCTTCCCGTCAAACTGGCCGTTGTTGGTAAGACGAATCAGCCACCCCAGCTCCGCACGGTTGTTATGCAGGTCCGCGCTCAGGTTCAGGGTGTCGAAAGCCACAGGCAGCGGCGCATCGTTGACCTCCTGCGTCACCTTCACGTTACGTCCGGAAAGCGTGACGCTGCCCTGTGGCAGCCCCTCTTTGGTGGTGTCCCAGGCGACATCGGCTTTCCCGCTGAAGACGCCGCTCGCCTGTGTAGTATCCGGCATAAACGGTTTCAGCATCGCCAGATCGAAGCGATTGAGGTTGATCTGTGCGCGCCCTTCCGCCCCCGCATCGATGGTCTGCGGTACGCACAGTTCCGCATTCGGGTTGGTCCAGCAGTGTGGCCCGATGCTGATCTTCTGCTCGGCGTTGCGGTAGTCCAGCGCGATAGCGCGCGACAGCGCCAGCGGTCCTACCGGGGTGTTGAAGCGGGTGTTGTCCAGCGTCCCTTTCCAGCGCTCTTCCTTGCTGTCGAAGCTGCCGGTCAGGTGAAGCTGACCGGAGACCGGCTCGCCCTGCACCCGCAGCTGGAGGTCGTGCTGCTTCTCGTTCCCTTTGGCGTCCAGGGTGACCAGGTTAATGTTGACGTCCGGCTGAGAAATGCGCTCCACGCGCAGGTTCAGGTTACCGCCGATCTGATCGGTGGATTTCACATCCCCTTCCACGCGGACGCGGGCGACGCTCAGTTCCTGCCAGCGCAGGTTACTGGCGGTGATATCCGCCAGCAGCTGCGGCGCGTCGACCGTGCCGCGCACTTTCACTAGCCCTTTCGCCGTACCGCCAAGGCCCGGCAGCGCGTTATCCAGATTCGGCGCGTCGATGGTGGCATCCAGATTGAGATCTTTCACCCCCAGCTCGCCTTTGATATCCGCCGTGTTGCGACCCAGCGCCACGTGCAGACCCGGGATAATCCACTGCAGATAGCTGTTGCCTTTGACCGAGCCCTCAACGTTAACCTTGTTCTGCTTCACGTTACCGGTGAGCTTAATCTCCGGCACGTCCATCTGCCACGTTCCACCGTACAGGCTGCCGCGGGTTTTAATCAGACCATCCAGTTTCGACGGCCAGTCCGGCACCTCTTTGGCGGTGTTAATGCCCGTCAGCTTCAGCTCGCCGCGCCAGCTGATCGCCTGCTGCCAGTCGAGCAGCGCGGTCAGCTCGGTTTTGCCTTCCAGCGCCGCGACGGTCAGCTTATCGAGGTTGACCTGCTGTTCGTTGCCCTTCGCATCCAGCGTGATGTTTGCAGGCGGTACACCCTGCCCCTTCACCGCGGTACGGAACGACAACGTATAATCGGTCATCTTGCCGCTCAGCTTCAGCTTCAGGTCATCGGCCTGGAACTGCTTTTCGCCGGTGAACGGCCAGGAAAGCTGCTTGCTGACGACCTCAAGATTCAGCGGCAGCCCGGCTTCCGCCAGCTGGGTTTGCGCACGCAGAACCATGTCCACCGGGCCGGAGAGATTCACGCCGACGTCCAGCTTGTCGCGCAGCGCCCCGCCCACGTTGACCTTCACCTTTTCGCCTTTCAGCGGATCGATGTTGAGCGCGCTGTTCAGCGTGATATCCACCGGCCAGTTGTCGCGCAGCAGGGCATTCCCTGACGCGTTCACCGAGCCCTGATTGGTGTCGATATCCAGCGCGTCGAGTTTCATGTTGCCGTCAATGCTGCTGACCTTCAGCAGCATGTTAAAGACCGTCAGGTCGGTATCGCCGGTCAGACGCAGCTGCTCGCCTTTGAACTCTTCAATGTTGAGGTTCAGCGGCAGGTGAACGTCGGTCATCTCCGGCAGGACTGGCTTAGAGAACAGATCTTTCAGCGTTTCGCCCAGCGGCTTCTCTTCCGGCTGCGGGTTCTGGATCTTCGGCTCGACGATCTCTTCCTGCGCCACGTCCGCCACTTTCGGCAGCGCGATCAGTAAACCCTGCAGGGAGGTGGGCGTCAGGGTCAGGTTTTTCTCCTGCCAGCGCAGGCCGGAGGTGAAATCCATCACCGACACGGTGGTGTCGTCGATTTTGATATTGACGTTATCCAGCGCCACCCGATAAAGCGCAATCGGGTACGGCGTGGAGAGATTCAGCGGACCGCTCTCCTCTTCTTCCACCGGCGCAGACTTCGGCATTTTTTTCGTATCTATCGCCACATTGACATCTTTTAGCGACAGATCGTTGATGCAGAGCTTGCTGTCGCGCAGACAGCCCAGCTTCACTGCGAGGTGGAATTCACCGGCGTTCACCGCCACGCCCGGCTGTTCATAGCGGATGTTTTTCAGACGCAGGTCGCGCCAGCCGCCCGTCACCTGGCCGATTTCCAGCCCGGGCACCCAGCGGTTCGCGGCGTTAAACAGCAGATGCAGCCCGCTCGTCGTGCCCACCAGAAATGCCACCGTACCGAGCAGCAGCACGATAAAAATCAGTACCCCGAGGCTTATCTTCTTCCATAAACTCATAATTCAGGCCCCAGACCGATGTAAAACTGTAATCCGTGTTCTTCTTTGTCGCCCACCGGAACGGCGAAATCGAGCTTGATGGGCCCGACGGGTGACTGCCAGCGCACGCCTACGCCCGCGCCGGTTTTAAAATCGCTGCGGCGAATATCGCTCACCGCTTCGCCGCCGTCGACGAACATCGCCCCCCACCATTTCCCGCTGACGTTGTATTGATACTCCAGCGAGCCGGTGGCCAGCTTGGAAGCACCAATCAGCTTGCCGTCATCATCTTTTGGCGCGATAGACTTGTATTTGTAGCCGCGGATACTGCGGTCACCCCCGGCGAAGAAGCGCAGGTCCGGCGGGACTTTCTCGAAGTCGCCGGTTTCGATCCAGCCGAGGTTACCGCGCATCACAAAGCGGTGTTTATCATACAGCGTGCGGATCCAGACGTTTTGCGCCTGAATCACCGAGAAATCCACATCGGAACCCCACATGGTGTTGGAGTAATCGATAGAGTAGCGCTGGGAATCTCCCCAGGTGGGCATCAGGCCGCCGCGCGAGCGGGTGCGGCTGATCATCACCCCAGGATAAAGCAGCATGGTGGTGTTGGTGACGTTGGCCTGAGTAAAGTGGTCCAGACTCCAGCGCAGGTTAATGGCGCGCTGCCAGCCGCTGGAGAGATCCCAGTAACGTGACACGGCAAGCGTGGTGGAATCTGACTCGGTATCGTTCAGGTCGGTTCGCTTAAAGCCCCCCTGAACCAGGTAGTACTGCTCGAGCGGGTTTTTCAGCAACGGCATTTTGTAGCTGAAATCGAGCTGCTGTTCCGGGGCAGAGATACTGGCGCTGGTGGTCAGGCTGTGGCCCCAGGAGTTCATCCACGGCTTTTTCCAGGTGGCCTTCACGCGCGGGCCGACGTCCGTCGAATAGCCCACACCGGTTTCAATGGTGTTCTCGGTGCGCGGCGAGACAACGCCATGCAGCGGCAACACCTTGGTTTTGCGAGACTTATCAAATTCCGGCGCGACAATCACGGAGTTAAACCAGCCGGTGGCAGAGAGGCGTCGGTTCAGCTCTCCCAGATCGCTCGACTGGTAGTAATCCCCTTTTTTGAAAGGCACGAGGTTTTGCAGGTACTCTTCACGAATTTGCGAACCTTCGAACGTCACATCGCCAAAGCGATAACGTTCCCCGCTGTCGTAGTCGATATCCCAGAAGGCCTGACGTCGCGCCAGCGCAATACCGAGCTGGCTTTTGTTGAACTGGCTGTCAAAGTAGCCCTTACGCAGGGACACGCTCGTCAGCTCTTTTTTGAAATGGTCGTAGTCACCGTGGTTGAGCACGGTGCCGATTTTCGGCCGCGTGCTGAGCAGATCCAGATAGTCCCGGTCGGTACGCGCCCCGCCGCGCAGGATAACGTTGGTGCCGCCAATCAATACGGGCTCACCCGGCGAAACGCGGGCAATAAGCACCTGCCGCCCCTTCTTTGGCGGCGGACGGAGGTCAAAATCAATCGTGGGCTCGTAATACCCCAGCGCTTTCAGCCCTTCACGGATGGCATCATCCACGCGCGCGCGAAAACGCCGGTCCGGCGTCACCTCATCACTCTGGATGGTCGATAACTGCGCACGCACGTTTTTTTGTAGCGCCCCGGATAACCCCTCAACCTGCAAACGGACATTCGCCGCGCTGGCAATCCCGCTTGTCAGCAACATACTGACCAAACATAACTGGCGGATTTTTGTCACGTTCTCTCCTGAATATCCCTGTTTCCACCCTGGAAGCAAATGAAGTGCCGCTCCGCGGCAAAATACGGCCTGTTGGCCAAAAACCCACATCGCGGGTTGAAAATGGGTATAACACCCAAATATTTCTTATGATTAAATCTAGACTCATTCAGCGCATTTATTGTGTTCAATTAAACGCTTCGTGACAACCTTAACCGAAACATCGCACCCCGGGAGGCCCCATCGTGAGTTTATTCGACAAAAAGCATCTGGTTTCACAAGCTGATGCATTACCGGGACGCAACACCCCTATGCCTGTGGCGACCTTACACGCCGTCAATGGCCATTCCATGACCAATGTTCCTGAAGGTATGGAAATCGCCCTGTTTGCCATGGGCTGCTTCTGGGGCGTTGAACGCCTCTTCTGGCAACTGCCTGGCGTTTACAGTACGGCAGCCGGCTATACGGGCGGTTACACGCCAAACCCAACCTACCGCGAAGTCTGCTCCGGCGAAACCGGCCATGCGGAAGCGGTGCGCGTGGTGTATGACCCCGCGGTGATTAGCTACGAGCAGCTCCTGCAGGTCTTCTGGGAAAACCACGACCCGGCGCAGGGCATGCGTCAGGGCAATGACCACGGCACCCAGTACCGCTCGGCCATTTATCCGCTCACCCCGGAGCAGGACGCCGCGGCGCGCGCCAGCCTTGAACGCTTCCAGCAGGCCATGCGTGAAGCGGGGGATACGCGCGAGGTGACCACGGAAATCGCGACGGCAAAACCGTTCTACTATGCCGAGGACGATCACCAGCAGTATCTGCATAAAAACCCCTATGGCTACTGCGGTATCGGGGGCATCGGCGTCTGCCTGCCGCCACAGCTGGCCTGATTACTGATCCAGCGCCACGCGAGCCGCGTGGCGCGTAGCATTGCTGACCGAACCGTAATCCATCACTTTGCCCTGCAGCAGCAGGTTAAAGACCGGCGCCTGCGGTCGGTTCAGCCGCGTCTGCAGCAGGTGCACAGCCTCAATCCCCAATTCCCGGCAGGGCACCGTGACGCCCGTGACCGGCCTTTCCAGACGGTGCGCCAGATTCCAGGCAAAATCGGTGGTAATGAGCGAAATATCTTCCGGGATACGCAGCCCGTGGCGCGTTAACGCCCTGACCACCCCTTCGGTCATGCTGGTGCTGTTGGGGAAAATGACCTCCGGCCACTGGGATCGGTCATGGCTTAACAGCCACGCATCGAGCGCCTGCTCGGCCTCGTCTGCCGTAAACCACTCCGTGACTAACAAATCGCGCTGGGGATCAAAGGCAACGTGAAAATGGCGGTATGCCTCTTTAATGCCGTCCAGACGCGCATACAGCGTATCCCGTCGCAGACAGGTGAGCGTAAGCACGCGGCGGTGCCCCTGCTCAAAGAGATATTGTATGGCGGTGAAGCCGATCACCCGATGGTCGGGTGACACGGAATCCAGCACCCGATCCCGGTCGACAGAGTTGATTAAAACGCAGGGTTTATTGAGCGTGCTGGCCAGTTTAAATATGGTGGCATCATCCGTGCCGATGATAATTATCGCATTGATATTTTTATGGCTGGCCTTTTCCATAAATAATTTCACATCCGCGTGTTGCTCTTCTAATGCGCAACAACTGACCCACACATTGTGTCGCGAGCAGGCTTCGGCAATGCCTTTGGTCACTTCCAGATAAAAAATATCACCGCGTCCCTGAAAGGTTCTTTCCGGTGCAAAAACCGCGATGCCGTTAATTAACAGCCGTCCGCTCGCCATTGACTCCAGAACACCTAATTCTCGCGCGGTGCGAACGATCGCGTCCCTGGCTTTATCGCTGGTATAAGACTTGCCGCTTAATACCCGCGAAACCGTGCTAACGGAATAGCCCGTCAGGGACGCGATCTCCTCCATTTTTAATCTGCCCGGCATAGTGTGACCTCGCTCTCAATCAGTTTTTGCAAATATTTGCAGAAACAGCACGTTGATTTTAAAACCAAATTTCAGAAAGCCTGGAGATTACTTAATCACCTTGCGAGTATTCTCACAAAAACACATTGTCGCTGTGGCTCCCCTTTCCTATTTTCCGGTCATCACTCATTTCAACTGAAATTAAGGTGTGACATGGAGAAGGTACGTTTTGGCATTATTGGAATAGGTAATATCGGTACGGTCCACGCGCGTTATTTACTGGCGGGTACGGTCAGTGACGCCTGCCTGACGGCGGTTTGCGATAATGCGCCGGAAAAGCATCCGGCCATTCGTCAGCTGGTCGGCTCCATCCCTCTCTTCAGCGACGCGCAGGAGATGCTCCAGAGCGGGCTTATCGACGCGGTGATTGTCGCGACGCCCCATTATGACCATCCACGCCTGTCGATGCTGGCGATGCGCCACGGCATCCATACCTTGTGTGAAAAACCGGCGGGCGTGTATACCGCCCAGGTTCAGGAGATGAACGCCTGCGCTCAGGAGTGCGATGTGGTGTTTGGCATCATGTACAACCAGCGCCCGAACCCGCTCTACCAGAAGGTGAAGGATCTGATCGACAGCGGCGAGCTGGGTGAGATCCGCCGGTCGAACTGGATCATCACCAACTGGTATCGCTCGCAGAGCTACTACAACTCCGGCGGCTGGCGCGCCACCTGGAAAGGCGAAGGCGGCGGCGTTCTGCTCAATCAGGACCCGCATCAGCTCGATCTCTGGCAGTGGCTGGTCGGCATGCCTGTTCGTCTGCGCGCGTTTTGCCAGTTCGGCAAACATCGCGATATTGAAGTGGAAGATGAGGTCACCGCTTATGCCGAGTATGCCAACGGCGCGACCGGCGTGTTTATTACCACCGTCGCGGAAACGCCGGGGACCAACCGGCTGGAAATCACAGGCGATCGCGGCAAGGTAGTCGTCGAAGAAGGCAAGCTGCGCTACTGGCGACTGCGAGAATCCGAAACCGCCTTCAACGCCCGCTGGCAAAACGGCTTTGGCGAACCCGAATGCTGGGAGGTCACCCTTCCCGTCGCCCCGGAGTGCAGCGAACACCACGTCATTACCGCCAATTTCTGTGCCGCCATCCTGCGCGGCGAGCCGCTTATTGCACCGGGCCTGGAAGGCATTCGCGGGCTGACGCTCTCCAACGCCATGCACCTTTCCACCTGGACCGACGACTGGGTCGACCTGCCGCTCAACGAGAAACAGTATCTGCGCCTGCTGCAGCAACGTATCAGCACCTCAGTGGCTAAAGAGACAGCCAGCGTCACGCTGGATGCTTCCGGCACCTGGTAACTCCGGAGAAGAAACGATGTTAAATGTCGCTATCGTGGGAACAGGGAATATCTCGCATAACCATATTCAGGGCTATTTGCAGTTTGGCCAGCGCTGTCGGATCGTCGCGCTGGTGGATATCTACCCGGAAAAAGCGCACGAGAAAAAAACGCGCTACGGCCTGACGGACGCCCGCGTGTATGAAAGCCACCAGCAGATGCTGGCGTCAGAGCCGGAGATCGACATCGTGGATGTCTGCACCCCGCCCTACGTCCATGCAGAGATCAGCATTGATGCCCTCAATGCCGGTTGCCATGTGCTGTGCGAAAAACCGATGGCCGCCTCGCTGGAGGAGTGCGACGCGATGATCGCCGCACAAAAGGCCAGTGGCAAAATCCTCTCCATTATTGCCCAGAATCGCTTTACCGACGCCTTCTGGCGTCTGAAAGCGGCGCTGGATTCCGGTCTTGCCGGCAAGATCTGTCATGCCCAGGTGGATTCGTTCTGGTGGCGCGGACACTGCTACTACGACCTGTGGTGGCGCGGCACCTGGGAAAAAGAGGGGGGCGGCTGCACCCTTAACCACGCGGTTCACCACATCGACGCCATTCAGTGGATGCTGGGCTTCCCGTCCGAGGTGGTGGCGATGATGACCAACGTGGCGCACGACAATGCCGAAGTGGAGGACCTCAGCGCCGCGATATTTAAATACCCCAGCGGCGCGCTCACCCAGCTGACCGCCTCCGTCGTGCACCACGGGGAAGATCAGAAAATCATTATCCAGGGTGAAAAGGCGCGCATCTCCGCGCCATGGCAGGCCTTTGCCAGCGTCAGTGCGGACAACGGTTTCCCGCAGGAAACCCACGACCAGCAGCGAGAAGCGCAGCTCGACGCCGTGTTTCAGGAGACGCCGAAGCTCGACTGGACGCTGCACACCGGGCAGATTAACGATCTGCTTGACGCCATCGGGCACGGCACGGCGCCGTTAGTCGATGGTCTGCAGGGCAAACGCTCTCTGGAGCTGATTACCGCGATTTATAAATCCGCCATTACCCGCAGCGTGGTCTCGCTGCCGATTCAGCGCGACGACCCGTTTTACCGCACAGGTGGGACGAACAGCCTCGCCCCCCGTTTTTATGAAAAATCCGCAAACGTCGCCAACTTCAGTGAAGTCGGCGCCATCCCTCTGGGCAAAGATCTGGATCGAGGACTCTAACCATGAACAAAAATGACGGAATGAACTACGCGCCGGTCGGTAAACCACAGCCGGTGGTGAAGGAAGGCGAATTTGTCTTTGCCGCCGCCGCGCTCGACCACGGCCATATCTACGGCATGAGTAACGGGCTGATTGAAGCCGGGGCCACGCTGAAGTGGGTGTACGATCCTGACCCGGCAAAAGTGGATAAATTCATCCAGCAGTATCCGCAGGCACGCGTCGCCGCGTCGCTGGAGCAGATCCTCGCCGACGATGAGGTACGCCTGGTGGCAGGCGCCGCCATTCCCTCCGAGCGCTGCGCGCTGGGGCTGAAAACGATGGCCGCCGGCAAGGACTACTTCACGGATAAAGCGCCACTCACCACCCTTGAGCAACTGGAAGACGCCAAAGCCATGGTGGAAAAAACGGGCCGCAAATACGCGGTGTATTACAGCGAACGCCTGCATGTGGAGAGCGCGGTCTTTGCCGGACAGCTGGTGCAACAAGGGGCCATTGGCCGCGTCGTACAAACGCTGGGGACAGGCCCGCACCGGGAAGGCACCGGGCGCCCGGACTGGTTCTACGATCGTCGTTATTTCGGCGGGATTCTGTGCGATATCGGCAGCCATCAGATTGAACAGTTCCTTTTTTACACCGGCAACCGCGACGCCTCCGTGGTGGCAAGCCAGGTCCGCAACGTCAAACACCCACAGTATCCCGCCTTCGAAGATTTTGGTGATGCCATGTTGAAAGGGGAAAACGGCGCCAGCGGCTATTTCCGCTGCGACTGGTTTACCCCTGACGGGCTTTCTACGTGGGGCGATGGCCGCCTGACGCTGCTCGGCACCGACGGGTATATCGAGATCCGCAAATATGTCGATCTCACCCGCGGCGAGCAGGACGTGGTGTACCTCGTCAATAAAGAGGGAGAGTTCCGCTATCCGGTCGCCGGCCAGGTCGGCTTCCCGTTCTTTGGCGAACTGATCCTCGACTGTTTGCATCGTACTGAAAACGCCATGACCCAGGCCCACGCCTTCAAGGCAGCGGAGCTTTGCGTGAAGGCACAGATGCTGGCCAACGCGACGGAATAACGGGGGGCGACGATGACGATCCTGAACACGGCGGTGATCGGTGCCGGGGCGATCCACGGTTGCCATATCAATGCATTGCGCCAGATCCCCGGCGTCGCGCTGCGCGCGCTGGTCGATACCGAAAGCGTGAAAGGGCTGAAGCTGGCAATGGGCTATCAGTGCCGCTTTTATCAGGATTACCGGGAAATGCTGCTGGATGACGCCATCGACGTGGTGCATATCTGCACGCCGCATGTCGAGCATAAGCCCATGATCCTGGCGGCGCTCGCCGCCGGGAAGCATGTGTTCTGCGAAAAACCGGTGGGCATGAACCGCAGTGAACTGGTGGATATCACCCGCGCCGCTGAACAGGCATCGGGTCTGCTCGGCGTGTGTTATCAGAACCGCTACAATCCCACCAGCCTGCGCATTCGCCAGGCGCTGGACGATAGCGAACTGGGGAAAATGCTCAGCATCAAAGCGGTGCTGACATGGTCACGCTCGGGGACGTATTACACCGAAAGTCCCTGGCGCGGGCGGCTGGCAACGGAAGGTGGCAGCCTGCTGATCAACCAGGCCATTCATACCCTCGACCTGATGCAGTGGTTCGCCGGCGGGGTAACGCGTGTGAAAGGCGTGGTGGATAGCGGTGAGCTGGCGGCGGTAACCGAAGGCGAAGACAGCGCGATGGCCACCCTGCACTTTGCCAACGGCGCGCGCGGCCTGTTTTACGCCAGCAACTGCAATACCACCGATTCCCCGCTCCTGATGGAGATCCACTGTGAGCGGGGCTCGCTGCTGCTGAACGACAACACGCTCTGGCGCGTGACGTCGGGGGAGCGTGTTACCCTCGCGAGCGACGACTCCCCGGATGGCTCGGTCAAAAGTTACTGGGGGCTCGGGCATCAGCAGGCGATCCGCCGTTTTTATCATGCGATTACCCACCCGGGCTATGCGGACTACACCGACATCCGTGAAGCCGGAAAATCACTCACTCTTGTGGAGGCTATTTACCGCTCATCTCAATTAAGGCAATGGATAGATATCAATAACTAGAACGTAATTTGTATTCCAGCAGTAAATAAAAAACGACCCAAATATGGGTTTATAGTTACCCTACACTGGATATTATTATGGTCAAACCAACTGAACGTAGAGTGGGTTATGGCGTGGCGCTCGGCTACGGCATAACCGATCTGTTTGGCGGCGGCGCTTTCGCCATTATCGGCACCTGGCTGTTATTTTTTTACACCACCTATTGCGGCCTCTCGGTGATTGAAGCGGGGTCTATATTCGCAATTGCCCGCGTTATCGATGCGTTATTAAGTCCGATTATGGGGTATATCACCGATAATTTCGGCGACACCTGGCTCGGGCGTAAATTTGGTCGTCGTCGCTTCTTTTTATTACTCAGTTCACCGTTAATGTTTTTATATGCTCTGCTGTGGTTAACGGACATGGGTTACTGGTATTACCTGGGCACATATCTTTCGATTGAGCTGCTGTCGGCGATGGTGCTGGTGCCCTGGGAAACCCTGGCGGCAGAGATGACAAACCGGTATGAGGAGCGTAGCCGCCTCTCCGGCGTACGCATGATCTGCTCCCAGCTGGGTGGTTTTCTTGCGGTTTCCGTTCCCGGCGTGATTATGCAGTTCACAGGGAAAGATAATCCGTTTACCTATACCCTCACCGGGCTGATCTTCTCCTGTGTATTCTGCATCGCGGTATTTATTACCTGGTACATCACCTGGGAAGCGAAGGATGTGCAACAGGAATCCACGTTTAAAGTGGAGAATCATCGCAGCAGCGGGATACTCAATCACCTGAAATATCTGGTACTGGATCTCTTTTCCTCTTTCCGAATCCGCGCGTTTCGCCTGCACATTATTATTTATATCTTTTCCTTTACGGCGATGGACGTATTCGGGTCGGTCTTTACCTATTATGTCGTTTATTGCCTGAGCCAGGATGCGGCGGCGGTGTCAGGCTGGCTGAGCATTGCGGCATTCGCCTCGGTACCCGGCACGTATGGATTTATGTTGCTGCTGAACAGGCTGAATATCACCCCTTCCGCCGCGTTGCGCCTCTCCTACAGCTGCATTTTCCTGGTGCTGGCTTTCCTGTTTGCGATCTACCTGACCAAAACCCAGGTGCCGACGCTGCTGTTCTCGGCGGTCTTTATCCTGCTCGGAGCCGCCCGCTCAGGCCTCTATTACATACCGTGGAACATCTACAGCTTCATTCCGGATATCGACGAGATAGTGACGCAGCAGCGCCGTGAAGGCATTTTTGCCGGCGTCATGGTTCTGACCCGCAAGAGCACCGTGGCGATGGCCATCATGATTATTGGCCTGGTGCTGCAGGAGGCCGGTTTTGTGAAAGGCAGCGGCGTGCAGCCTGAAAGCGCGCTGGGGGCGATAATGGGTCTGATGATTTTCGCGACGTCAGCCCTGCTGGCGGTCAGCTTCTTCACTACCTACATGTTTAAGCTCACCCGCGAGACGCATAAGCTGCTCCTCAAAGAGATTGCGCGCCGTAAGCTCGGCGGAGATTACCGCGACTGCGACGCCAGGACGCGCGTGGTGATCAAACAGCCCACCGGCTATGAGTATGATCAGGTCTGGGGCGGTGATGCGACACGTCGGGCGGTGGGCAATGTCCGCCTGTCTACCGTGAAATAACGCGATGTACCGGACAGCGCCCGCTGTCCGGTCTGTTTTATGCCAAAAATGTGACCTCTGGCAGATTTACATCTCTTTACGCTCTACCCAAAAGAGATTTTCAATCGTTCAGATTTTAGGCGATACCGAGTTAATGAAAAGTTCGGCACTGAGATCTGAGTACACGGCATTTTGTCGACGAGGCTGAACCTGATTAGGCGAACGAGATTTTAAATCAGGCGGAAAAAACTGACTGTACTTATACCTCAGTAAACGATCCCTTTAGATTTTCTGTCAAAAATCGGGATGCCAGGGATTTGATTATTTTGTGTTCTTAAGGCCAGTACCTAAGCGGATTTTCGTATTCACATACAAGAAAAGCCGCTTTCGCGGCTGTTCTCAGAAAACTAAAAAGCGTATGTTTTTACATGATAAATCAGCCAGTTATCAGTTATACTACAAAGGGCTAGGCTCTATCTGACAGTACATTAATCTGGTTTTAGTTTAAGCACAATCAACAGACAGATGAAACTTAACAATCCGATAACCAATGCAATATACTTGATATAAAACCAAGATATTTCACTGGTTTTTAGATTTTTAAAGAATAAAATTTCTTCTTCTGTCAGTGTCTTTTTTGTCGCTGGAAATTTAGGAAATATAAGAGCACTCATAAGATAAGATTCTTTATATCCCCAGAAGAAAACGCCACCACCTTTACCAACAGTCATGGAGAATGGTGTATATCCAAATTGCTGTTTAAACTTAGCTGCAATAAGATCGAATTTGAGTTCTGTAAACTTCCCATAGATAAGATAAAATATCAGTGAAGCTACAAATATTGCAGCCAAACATATTATGATCAGATCCAATGAATTCATTTTGAACCTTCTATAACATTATAAAGGGTGTTTCCTACCTTTTCTCCCCCCCCAGCCGCCAGCTTCCCCACCAACATAACCTAAAGTCCCTCCAGCGATAACAGCACAAACTAACCCACCTGTACCAGCAGTACCAACGCCAATGGCTATACAAAGTGGAACAGCCATACCGCCTGCAAGAATACCGCCACCAGTGCTACCGGCAAAACTCCCTATTTCAGTATATTTCTTTTTAGTACATTCGTCTTCACGACCAACAGAACAAGCCTCATTTATTTCATTGATTGAATGCAGGGCACTAAAGCCGATCCCTACATAGCCAACATATCGCATAGCTGCTACATATTTTGCTGCTCGTTCTATATGCGTAGCATAACCTTCAATATCACTTATTCCTGTCTCATTCCATTTATGAGTAATTGAACTTGTTGACAAGCCAAGAGCATTTTTTATTTTGGTGTACTCGCCAAATTTCATAGCCTTGTTTAGGAAGCCTACTTTTAATTCTCTTTCAAGTTCTTTAAACAATTGTGCACGTCTTACATAGAACTGTTCACCAATCAAAGCCCCTCTTGTCATGTATGTATTCTTATATGTCTCCTGAATTTCTTTCAGGATCTTTTCTATATTCTCGAAGTACTTTCCGACAGGATCGGCAGCAAGGCCTATGCCTTTATCAGCTATATTACTAAAGTTAGCAATTGTGCCATAGTGATTGTGTAAGAAGTTAGCTTCTTGATGTGTAAGCGGTTCTAATGCTGTATCAATACGCTGTTTAGCAGACTGCATATGTGCTATCTGTTCATCATCCTGCTTTTCAGGATCAACAAGAAGCATAATAGAACCTGCTTTATATTCCTTACCTTCCCCATTTAGTGAACGGTAAAGCTCCTTTGTTCCTGCTGGTGAACTACCTTCGAATAAGTATCGCTCATAAGCACCAGTTTCAGCACCGTAAGGAAGTACACAGAAGCCAGCATCTACTGGTTCACGTTTAGTTTCTTCCTTATGTGGTTTTTTAGCTGTCTGGGCGTGCTGTACGGGTTCTTCCGCTTTTGTTGGTACAGGAGCAGCTAAAGGGGCGGCAGTAACTACAGGGACAGCCTTAACAGCTTTCTTCTCCTCGACCCAATAGGAAGCATTTGGGAATGACGAAATGAAACTTGCGTTACAGGGGCATGTACTGCGGCTATGCAAAGTACCTGCTGCGGCAACTCCATGAATCGAGTAAGTGGGGATACCACCTGCGATATGGTATGCCTTGCCATCTTTACCACAAGAGACAGAATCGCCATTTCTCGCGGTCGCAATCCCTTCAAAGCTGTGATTTGGGGAACCTGAAAGAATACTACCGCCGCACGTTGTTTTGTCGCCAATCCTCAGAAAATGACCAGTAGCCATAGAATCATCCTTAATGAAGTTTGTTAGCAGGTTTAGAACCATTCACTGCCAGAGAAGATACGATCCACATTTGCTTTTCGATGGAATAGGTGGATACACAGTATTGCGTTGCCGGGCTGATCATCGGTGTTGCGGTGACAAGTGCCGTTGATACAGCATTCTGGGCATGTTCTTTTATGAAGTTGAGAGGTTGAGAGTTCAGGATCTCCATTGATTCACAGTAGCTGGTAAACTCTTCATGCCAGTAACCATTCATCCCCTCGAACAGAGATTCATCGAATTTCAGGATTACCTTGTTTGTGATGGGATCTAAGCCGTCACCGATTGGGAATGATTCAGGGAATTGCAGAGTTCGGTATAGATCAGATTGCAGTATAAGGTTTCTGAAATCGTCGATTGAGAACCCAAACACAAGCATCATGTCGTAATGTGATTTATGGGCTTTCGTGTTAATCATCATTTCTGTAATGTTCAGATCAGAGAATGGGTAAACCTTCCATTCCGACAGGGTTTCTGCCTGATTCAGTACTTCAGCAGCAATTGCCGCATCAAGAATCGAAGTGTAAAGAGCCATCCCCTGAAAATTGCCACCGCCAACCCACTGAGTCTCTAACCACTGAATCCCGTCATCATTTACCGTCATCCGGGCAACTGAGAAAAGTAAAGTTGGGCTGATGTAATCGTTTGTACCAGGTGCATAAAAATGAATCTTTTTGGTCATAACGTCCTGTTCTCGTGTTGTTTTTTTAGACTCTAATTCTCACATGAACATTACGGTTTTGTACAGAGATTGAACTATTAACCTCATGCTTTTGCCACAAATACATAAAACAGAATGTATTTACATATCATCTAATTGCCATTAAAAACGATTGCTTTCGCTACCTTGTGCCAGTACAAACAGTTATTGAGATTGATCGAGCAACCTATACGCTGGCTGGCACATGCAACCCTGATTTCACGCGGTTGATCTTAGTGATCGACATTAACGATCTATTGCTTACCCATCCCTGGCCTTTAGGAACATTTTTCGTATTCGCCATTAGCTGGAAGAGACTTATAAAGACCTAATTGAGCTTTATGGCGCGATACTGAGCAACAGTTTTGTCATGAGTCCGTAGACTGCTCCGAGAAGTTTCCCAGTTAATCGACGTTGCCACATAAAAAAGCATTCAGAGTAAGCGGTTCTGTCTAAGAAACGAACATTTCGCTGTATAAAGATTGGATAAAGATCCGGTAAAGATTGCATGAAAACTCTTTTTAAATGAGAATAGTTATCATAACTTTCCAAACACAACATCAAGCGGTACTCAAGCGCCAAAATGTGACCTCTGGCAGATTTACATCTCTTTACGCTATACTACCCGCTGAAATAATCGGCTCAACGCTACGAGCTGACGTTCAATGTGTTTCCACACAAATGGTATCAACTCCCCTTCTGAGGATCTGGCGAGAAGCCGGATAAACTATGTTAAACAGTATTTTAGTAATACTTTGTCTTATTGCCGTCAGTGCATTTTTCTCGATATCGGAGATCTCGCTGGCCGCGTCCCGTAAAATCAAACTGAAGCTGCTTGCTGACGAAGGCAATATCAACGCCTCCCGCATTCTCAAAATGCAGGAGAACCCCGGTACGTTCTTCACCGTGGTGCAAATTGGCCTGAACGCGGTCGCCATCCTGGGCGGTATTGTGGGCGATGCGGCGTTTTCCCCGGCATTTTATAGCCTCTTTGTGCAGTACATGTCTGCCGAACTGGCCGAGCAGCTGAGCTTTATTCTCTCCTTCTCGCTGGTGACCGGGCTGTTCATCCTCTTCGCTGACCTGACCCCGAAACGCATCGGTATGATTGCGCCAGAAGCTGTAGCTTTGCGTATCATCAACCCGATGCGCTTCTGTCTGTACGTGTTTCGTCCGCTGGTGTGGTTCTTCAACGGCCTGGCGAACGTGATTTTCCGCATCTTTAAACTGCCAATGGTACGTAAAGACGACATCACCTCTGACGATATTTATGCGGTCGTGGAAGCCGGTGCGCTGGCCGGGGTGCTGCGTAAGCAGGAACACGAGCTGATTGAGAACGTATTCGAACTGGAATCCCGTACCGTTCCCTCTTCCATGACGGGCCGTGAAAGCATTATCTGGTTCGATTTACATGAAGATGAGCAGAGCCTGAAGAACAAAGTGGCGCAGCATCCGCACTCTAAGTTCCTGGTCTGTAATGAAGACATCGACCACATCATCGGTTACGTCGACTCGAAAGATCTGCTGAACCGCGTGCTGGCGAACCAGAGCCTGGCGCTCAACAGCGGCGTGCAGATCCGCAATACCCTGATTGTGCCGGACACCCTGACGCTTTCAGAAGCGCTGGAAAGCTTTAAAACCGCCGGGGAAGACTTCGCGGTGATCATGAATGAATACGCTCTGGTGGTGGGTATCATTACCCTCAACGACGTCATGACCACCCTGATGGGCGACCTGGTTGGCCAGGGGCTGGAAGAGCAGATTGTTCAGCGTGACGATAACTCATGGCTGATTGATGGCGGCACACCGATTGAAGACGTGATGCGCGTGCTGGATATCGACGAGTTCCCGCAGTCCGGAAATTACGAGACCATCGGCGGCTTTATGATGTTTATGCTGCGTAAAATCCCAAAACGTACCGACTCGGTGAAGTTCTCCGGCTACAAGTTTGAGGTGGTGGATATTGATAACTACCGCATCGACCAGCTGCTGGTGACGCGTATCGATAACAAACCGACCGTGCTGGTACCGAAGTTGCCAGATGCGGAAGAGAAGGTGTCGGCGTAAGGTTCCTGCCCCAGAAACATCAACGGCTCCCATCGGGAGCCGTTTGTTTAACTACTGCATAGCACGTTGGTTAAGCCATCTCAGTTTGCAGACGCATAACCTGACGGTTGACTTCGGACATCACAGACAGGTGCTGTTTGTCCTTCACTTTTGGGATAAGGATCTTGCCCTTATCAAACTCAAAAGCGCCAACATCCTTGATATACAACCGTCCACGGAACAGGATCTTCACGTACTTCGCCACCTGAAGCGGGTTGTAGCGTTGGAAAATTTTCATTCTTGTATCTCCTGCGAATCATACGCTCTTGCGGTGCCACAATCGGCCCGACTGTCCTGAGCGCAAATTTTAATGCCCAATGACTATAGACCAGAACTACGTTGTTACCCAGTGTGCATAAGTTTATTTACCGTTTGATTACAATTATTCAGAATAATCTTTGCAAACCGCCACTGAGGGCAGTATAAGCCGTCGTTTTTTCGTGGATATGTGCGTTGACCCGCAAACTGGCATCGCGATTGCGGGAAAACCACATTGATCGCACTTATCATTAAAAGCGCATGACCAAGTGGTCGGATCACCTGCAAACAATAAGGAAACGCCATGACCCTACGTACTATCCTTGCCGCAGCTTGCCTGCTGCTGCCTCTGTGGGCTTGCGCTCACAACATTGAAAAAGGACAACGTGTACCGCCAGTCGGCATTGCTGACCGGGGAGAATTGATTCTCGACAATGATAAGTTTAGCTATAAACCCTGGAATAGCGCGCAGCTCGCGGGCAAAGTGAGAGTTGTACAACATATTGCCGGTCGTACATCTGCAAAAGAGAAAAATGCCAACCTCGTGGAAGCGATCAAAGCCGCAAAATTCCCTCATGACCGCTACCAGACCACCACCATTGTGAATACCGATGACGCCATTCCAGGCTCCGGGATGTTTGTGCGCTCAAGCCTTGAGAGTAATAAAAAGCTCTACCCGTGGTCGCAGTTTATCGTCGACAGCAACGGCGTGACGCGTAAGGCATGGCAGCTTGAGGAAGAGAGCTCTGCGATTATCGTGCTGGATAAAGAGGGCCGCGTAGAGTGGGTAAAAGACGGGGCATTGACCCAGGAAGAGGTGCAGCAGGTTGTCGACCTGCTGCATAAGCTGCTGACTCAATAAATAGAGACGCGGAAGCCGGGGTTGAGGAACGATTCGCGTGGGGTATAGTCCAGCGGTTTGCCCTGCCAGTCATGAACATGCGCCCCGGCAGCCGCGGCCACGGCATGCCCGGCCGCGGTATCCCAGATGTTGGTTGGCCCAAAGCGTGGGTACAGCTGCGCATGCCCCTCCGCCACCAGGCAGAATTTCAGCGATGAGCCAATCGAGGTGGTCTGGTGTTCACCCAGCTGTTGCAGATACTCCTGCAGCTCGCTGTCGCTGTGCGAGCGGCTAATCACCACCAGCGGTGGACGCGCATCGCGCACCTGGATCTGCTTACGTACGCCGCACTCTTCCTTCCAGGCCTTCCCGTCTGCGGCGCTGTACATCACTTTCAACACCGGCGCGTAGACCACGCCCAGCACCGCTTTGCCTTTCTCAATCAGGGCAATGTTGACGGTGAACTCACCGTTGCGCTTGATGAACTCTTTCGTCCCGTCCAGCGGGTCTACCAGCCAGTAACGCTGCCAGTGCTGACGCTCTTCCCAGCTTTGCGGCGCTTCTTCAGAGAGCACAGGGATGTCCGGCGTTAAGGCCTGTAAACCCTGCAGGATCACCTTATGCGCCGCGATATCCGCTGCCGTGACCGGAGAATCATCTGCTTTGCTGACAACCTCCATGGGTTTACTACCGTCATACACCTGCATGATGGCTTCCCCCGCATCCCGTGCGAGCTGACAAATCTTATCTAGCATTTTCCACCTCTTTGTTAACGCAGTGAGGTTAACTCTTTGTTTTAGTTATATCGTAATGTGAACAATTCCGCTATCTGTGAAGCAATTCCGGTTTCAGGTTACTTTTTTCTGTCAGGATTCACATTTCTGTAAGCAACACGTTATAGATACATACTCTTTTGTGGCCTGGATCGAAAAAAGGACTCCTCTGATGATTAAGTTTAGCGCAACGCTCCTGGCGACGCTGATTGCAGCGAGCGTGCAGGCGGCGACGGTTGATCTGCGTATTCTGGAAACAACCGACCTGCACAGCAACATGATGGACTTCGATTACTACAAAGATACCCCGACGGAAAAATTCGGTCTGGTACGTACGGCAAGTTTGATCAACGCCGCGCGCGGTGAAGTGAAAAACAGCGTGCTGGTCGATAACGGCGATCTCATTCAGGGCAGCCCGCTCGGCGATTACATGGCGGCGAAGGGACTGAAAAAAGGCGAGATCCACCCTGTGTATAAAGCGATGAACACGCTGGACTACACCGTCGGCAACCTCGGCAACCACGAATTCAACTACGGCCTGAAATATCTGCATGATGCGCTGGCAGGGGCCAAATTCCCGTACGTTAACGCCAATATCATCGACGTTAAGACCCAAAAGCCGCTCTTTACCCCTTACCTGATTAAAGAGACAGAGGTGGTCGACCAGGACGGTAACAAGCAGACGCTTAAAATCGGCTACATCGGTTTTGTGCCGCCGCAAATCATGACGTGGGATAAGGCGAATCTCAGCGGCAAAGTCACCGTTAACGACATTACCGAGACCGCGCGTAAATACGTGCCGGAGATGCGCGAGAAAGGGGCGGATTTGGTTGTCGTGGTCGCCCATTCCGGCCTCTCGGCCGATCCGTACCAGGCCATGGCAGAAAACTCCGTGTACTATCTGAGTGAAGTTCCGGGCGTCGACGCGATCCTCTTCGGCCACGCTCACGCGGTCTTCCCGGGCAACGATTTTGCCAGCATCAAAGGAGCGGACATCGAGAAAGGGACGCTCAACGGTGTGCCATCGGTGATGCCAGGCATGTGGGGCGACCATCTCGGCGTGGTGGATCTGGTGCTGAATAACGACGGCGGCAGCTGGAAGGTCACGCAGTCAAAAGCTGAAGCGCGCCCGATTTACGACGCGGCAGCGAAAAAGTCACTGGCGGCGGAAGATAAAAAGCTGGTCGACGTGCTGAAGCACGATCACGACGCCACCCGTGAATTCGTCAGCAAACCGATCGGCAGATCCGCCGACAATATGTACAGCTTCCTGGCGCTGGTGCAGGATGACCCGACCGTCCAGGTGGTCAACATGGCTCAGAAAGCCTATGCCGAACACTTTATTCAGGGCGATCCGGATCTGGCAAAACTGCCGGTCCTCTCCGCCGCGGCACCGTTCAAAGTGGGCGGGCGTAAGAACGATCCGGCAAGCTATGTGGAGGTTGAAAAGGGCCAGTTGACCTTCCGTAACGCCGCCGATCTCTATCTCTACCCGAACACCCTGGTGGTAGTAAAAGCGACCGGTCAGGAGGTAAAAGAGTGGCTGGAGTGCTCCGCCGGGCAGTTTAACCAGATTGATCCGCACAGCAGTAAGCCGCAGTCGCTGATTAACTGGGACGGTTTCCGCACCTACAACTTCGACGTGATCGACGGTGTGAATTACCAGATTGACGTGACCCAACCGGCGAAGTATGACGGCGAGTGTCAGACGATTAACCCGCAGGCAGAGCGCATCAAAAACCTGACCTTCAACGGCAAAGCGATTGATCCCAAAGCCACCTTCCTGGTGGTGACCAATAACTATCGCGCCTACGGCGGCAAATTTGCCGGTACGGGGGACAGCCACATCGCCTTTGCCTCGCCGGACGAAAACCGCGCGGTGCTGGCCGCCTGGATCGGCGCGGAGTCGAAAAAGCGTGGAGAAATTCACCCGGCGGTGGATAACAACTGGCGTCTGGCGCCGATCCACAGCGCGACGCCGCTGGACATCCGCGTTGAAACCTCACCGTCCGATAAGGCAGCCGCGTTTATTAAGGATAAGGCGCAGTATCCGATGAAACAGGTGGCGACAGATGATATTGGGTTCGCCATTTATCAGCTTGACCTGAGCAAGTAAAAGAAAAACTTCCCTCTCCCTGTGGGAGAGGGTCAGGGTGAGGGCATCAGGCCGCACATTCCTGCCTTTTACGCCGCCCGCTCGTCCCGATTCGCCATCACCTTCGGCGTATTCACCTCGATCCAGTCCGCCAGCGCGGCGACTTTCTCGCTCACCTCTACGCCAAGCGGCGTCAGGCTATACTCTACGTGCGGCGGCACAACCGGATACGACACGCGATCGACAAACCCGTCCATCTCCAGCGCCTGGAGTGACTGGGACAGCATCTTTTCACTTACGCCGCCCATTTTACGGCGCAGATCGCTAAAGCGGTGCGTTCCCTCACGCAGGGCCAGCAGAATCAGTACCCCCCAGCGGCTGGTCACGTGTTTGAGTACCTCCCGCGAAGGACACTGTTCCGCGAAAAGATTGCCATCGCGCATTTGTTCGCTGAGCGTCGGGATCGTTGTTTTCATACTTACCTTTTTGTACGTACTTACTAAAAGTTAGCTATGGTGCTAGTGTGCCACAACACCAGACAAACACGAAGGAGATTCATCATGATCGCGATTACCGGCGCTACCGGCCAGCTTGGCCATCTTGTTATCGAACAGCTGCTAAAAACCGTCCCGGCCGGCCAGATTGTAGCCATCGTACGTAACCCGGCGAAAGCGCAAGCCTTGAGCCAGCAGGGGATTGTGGTGCGTCAGGCTGACTACACCAACGAAGCCGCCTTCACCGCTGCGCTGAATGGCGTGGATAAGCTGCTGCTGATCTCGTCCAGCGAAGTCGGCCAGCGCGCGACACAGCACCAGAACGTGATTAACGCCGCCAAAGCCGCTGGCGTGAAATTTATCGCCTACACCAGCCTGCTGCATGCGGATACCTCTCCGCTGGGTCTGCACATTGAGCACGTTGCCACGGAAAACGCGCTGGCGGCGTCCGGCATTCCTTATGCCCTGCTGCGCAACGGCTGGTATACCGAAAACTATCTGGCAAGCGCGCCGCCTGCGCTGGAGCATGGCGTCTTTATTGGTGCAGCCGGTGACGGCAAGATTGCCTCTGCCACCCGCGCAGACTATGCCGCAGCGGCGGCCAAAGTGATTGCTGAAGAGGGTCATGCGGGCAAGGTCTACGAACTGGCAGGCGACCACGGCTGGACGCTGAGCGAACTGGCGGCTGAACTCAGCAAACAGAGCGGGAAGCCGGTCACCTATCAGAACCTCAGTGAGGCGGATTTTGCCGCCGCGCTGAAGGGGGTTGGTCTGCCGGCAGGGCTGGCGGATATGCTGGCGGACTCCGATGTGGGCGCGTCGAAAGGCGGCCTGTACGACGACAGCCGTACCCTGAGCAAACTGATCGGCCGCCCGACCACGCCGCTGGCGGAGAGCGTCAAAGCCATCCTGTAATTGTTAAGAACTGGTTATTTTTTGTGGCATCCCCTCGGGTCATCTTTGATAATGGAGAGATGACCCATGAGGAGGCTCCCCGTGCAAGGCGTACCGGAACAGTTCATTGATGAGAGAGACCACGCGCGCTTTCGCCATCTGGCACAGGTGCCGGGCATCGAACTCTATCACGCGCATATTTCCCGCTATGCCTTTGAGCCTCACACTCACGAAGCCTTCGGAATCGGCACCATTGAAACCGGTGCCGAGCGTTTTCGCTATCGCGGCACCCAGCATCTCGCCCCTGAAAAATCCGTTGTGACCATGAACCCGGACGAGATCCATACAGGTGAATCCGCCACCGAAGACGGCTGGCGCTACCGGATGGTGTACATCGAACCCGATCTGCTGGAAGAGGTTACCGGCCTCCGGCACTGGTGGTTTAGCGATGTGACCCGTTATGACCCGCTGCGCTCGCAGCAAATCGGCAGACTCATTTATGGTTTGTGGCACACGGACGACCCGCTGGCGCAAAAAGGGCTGCTGCTGGATCTGATTGAGACCTTCCAGCCGTTAGCCCACCACGCGCCGGTTATTCACGAAGGGGCACACCGGTTCGAACGGGTGCGTGAGTATCTGCACGATAACTATATGCACGCCCTGACGCTGGACGAGCTGGCCAGCGTGGTCTCGCTGAGCCCGTACCATTTCCAGCGCCAGTTCAAAGCCCATTTTCATGTGACGCCGCATCAGATGCTGATGGCCATCCGCCTGTGGCGCGCCAAGGCGTTCCTCACGCACGGCATGCCCGCAGCAGAAGTCGCCGCCGCAACCGGGCTGACCGACCAGTCGCATTTAACCCGCGCGTTTACCCGCCGCTACGGTATTACCCCCGTGCGCTATCAGAAGCAGGTCGCCCGGCGCTAATGCGCAATCTCATACAATACGGCCCCCTTTGCCCCGCCTACACTGATCGCAACGTGAATCAATGTGGATGGAAAAATGATTAGTGGTGTGTTGTATGCCCTGCTGGCCGGGATGATGTGGGGGCTGATTTTTGTCGGTCCGCTGATCGTGCCCGAATACCCGGCACTGCTGCAGTCGACAGGACGTTATCTGGCGCTGGGGCTGATTGCCCTCCCCCTGGCGTGGCTGGGACGCGCGCGCTTGCGTCAGCTTAGCCGTCAGGACTGGGGCACCGCGCTGGCGCTGACCATGATGGGTAATCTTATCTATTACGTGTGCCTCGCCAGCGCCATCCAGCGTACCGGCGCGCCGGTGTCGACCATGATTATCGGCACGCTGCCGGTCGTCATCCCCGTCTTTGCGAACCTGCTCTACAGCCAGCGAGATGGCAAACTGGCGTGGTCAAAAATGGCGCCAGCGCTGATCTGCACCGCCGTGGGTCTGGTATGCGTCAATATTGCCGAACTGCGTCATGGGCGGGTGGACTTCAGCCTCTGGCGTTACGGCTCGGGGATCGGCCTAGCGTTTATTTCTGTCGCATGCTGGGCCTGGTATGCCCTGCGCAATGCGCGCTGGCTGCGGGAGAACCCGGATAAACATCCAATGATGTGGGCAACGGCGCAGGCGCTGGTGACGCTGCCGGTCTCACTGGCGGGATATGTTGGGGCGTGTATCTGGTTAAGCCATCAACAGCCGGACTTCCCCCAGCCCTTCGGACCGCGACCGTGGGTCTTTGTCGGGCTGATGATCGCCATTGCCGTCCTCTGCTCCTGGGTGGGCGCGCTGTGCTGGAACATTGCCAGCCAGAAGCTGCCGACGGTGATCTTAGGTCCGCTGATCGTCTTCGAAACCCTGGCCGGGCTGCTGTATACCTTCCTGATGCGCCAGAGCGTGCCGCCGCTGTTAACGGCCTGCGGGATCGCGTTGCTGGTAGTAGGGGTGGTGATGGCCGTTAAAGCAAAGCCGGAAAAACCGAGGGTCGTTCCGGCGTCGGAGATGTGATTTTTGCCGGGTGGCGGCTACGCCTTACCCGGCATGATATTAAAACGTTTCCCAGTTCGCTTCAGACGCAGCCGCGACGGGCTGCGCTTTAGGCACGTAGGTTTTTACCGGTGCCGTTTTGACCGCCTGGTTGCGGATGATTTTAAACACCGCCACCGCATCGTTCAGACGAGCAGCCTGGTCTTCCAGCGCGGCAGCCGCGGCCGCAGACTCTTCCACCAGCGAGGCGTTCTGCTGGGTCACGCGGTCCATCTCGGCTACCGCCTGGCCCACCTGGTCGATACCGCGGCTCTGCTCGTCAGAAGCCGAGGCAATTTCACCCATGATGTCGGTCACGCGGGTAACCGCATTAACGATCTCAGCCATCGTGGCTCCGGCTTCATTAACCAGCTGCGAGCCGGCGTTTACCCGCTCGCCGGAATCATCGATCAGCGCTTTGATCTCTTTCGCCGCCTGGGCGCTGCGCTGAGCCAGGGTACGCACTTCACCGGCCACCACCGCAAAGCCACGCCCCTGCTCACCTGCTCGCGCCGCTTCCACCGCCGCGTTAAGCGCCAGGATATTAGTCTGGAAGGCAATACCGTCGATCACGTTGGTAATTTGCGCGATTTTAGTGGAGCTGGTGGCGATCTCTTCCATTGTACGCACAACGCCTTCGACCACGTTTCCGCCCTTCTTCGCCGTTGAAGAGGCATCCAGCGCCAGACGGGAAGCCTGACGCGCGTTATCGGCGTTCTGCTTCACGGTTGCCGTCAGCTGTTCCATGCTGGCTGCCGTCTCTTCCAGGGAAGCAGCCTGCTGTTCGGTACGGGAAGAGAGATCGTTACTGCCGGCAGAAATTTCACCGGCACCAGTGTAAATGGTATCGGCCCCTTCTCGCACCACGCCCACGGTGTTCGCCAGCGAGGTTTGCATCTCCTGCACGTTGCGCGCCAGGATCGCCATTTCATTGTTACCGTCTGCCTGAATCGGCTGGGTCAAATCCCCTGCCGCAATGGCACGGATATGGTTGATGACCTCTTCCAGCGGCAGCAGCAGCACGCGGCGCATGGCTATCCAGCTGGAAATAATCACCACAATCACCAGCAACATCACCGCAGAGAGGATCCACAGGATGCGCTTGTAATCACTTTCATTATCCTGAATGCCTTTATCTGTCAGCGCAGCCTGCGCTTCACGCCATTCACGATAAACCGTCTGCATCGCGTTTTGTTTTTGCTCCGCATTCTGCTTAAACATATCTTCCAGATTGCCCTGGCTCAGCAGAACGTTCATTTGCGTCAGCGTCGCGGAGTATATGCGGTACTGCTCTTCAAGCCGGTTCGCCAGGTTTTCATCCAGCCCCGGGGTATTCGGCAAGGCATAATATTTATCGTAATGGACCTGCGCTTCCGCCAGCAGGTTTTTCGCCGTGTTCACCAGCTCATTTAACTGGCCGCCGTTAATCTGCGAGGCCATGCTGCTTTGCAGGCGCAGCATCCCGCGGTTCAGGGTGACGCGCGCCTGGTTCAGGCTGATCCACGCGTCGGTAAACTCCGCCACATTTTTGCTGGAAAGCTGCGACACGGTGAAGTTGTCTTTATCGTTATTCAGCGCGTTGATAAAGATACCGGCGGAAATCACTTGCATGATGCCGAGCACAAGCAGCACCGAAATGAGAAGGGTAATGACTTTTATACGTTTAAACATGCGTTGCCTTTGTTATATGCAGGTTTGTCTGACGTGGATCTATCGGCAGGCGCGGCGGGTTGTTTACTGTTTCTCCACTTTTAAAAAGTTTCTAAAGGATTTTCCCGAGCCCATTCAGGGAGTTAAAAGAGCTATTTTTTTGTGATCTGCATCGCATTTTCACCCTTCCCTCCTAAGGGTTATAGCATCACCATAAAGATGCATTTAATATGCAATTTATATTATTGATGACGAGGTAACTGCTATGGCCTTACGCGACCAACCCCTTGGCGAGCTGGCGCTCTCCATTCCTCGCGCTTCTGCGCTGTTCCGTAAATACGATATGGATTACTGCTGCGGTGGTAAACAAACCCTGGCGCGTGCGGCTTCGCGCAAGGCGCTGGACGTTGAGGTAATTGAAGCAGAGCTGACACAGCTGGCCGAGCAGCCTGTCGACAAGGACTGGCGCGCCGCCCCGCTTGCGGAAATCATTGACCATATCATCAAACGTTACCATGACCGTCATCGCGAACAACTGCCGGAACTGATCCTGCAGGCGACCAAAGTGGAACGCGTTCATGCCGACAAACCTTCCGTACCCCGCGGCCTGGCGAAATACCTGACCCTGCTGCACGAAGAGCTCTCCAGCCACATGATGAAAGAGGAGCAGATCCTCTTCCCGATGATAAAACAGGGAATGGGCAGTCAGGCGATGGGGCCCATCAGCGTAATGGAAAGCGAACATGATGAGGCGGGCGAACTGCTGGAGGTGATCAAGCACACCACCCACAACGTCACCCCGCCACCGGAAGCGTGCACCACATGGAAAGCGATGTATAACGGCATTAACGAGATGATCGATGACCTGATGGAGCACATCAGTCTGGAGAATAACGTTCTGTTCCCGCGGGCATTAGCGGGGGAATAAAAAGCCCGGTGCAGCGTGATGCCCTCACCCCGGCCCTCTCCCACGGGGAAGGGTGCAAAGACTAAAAACGGCAACCGAAGTTGCCGTTTTGCTTTTACCGCATGCCTGCCATCCGTTTCTTACCGATAAACATCCAGCCCAGCCCCAGCGCGATAAACCACAGCGGCGTGACGATCAGTGCCTGACGGGTGTCATCTTCCAGCGTCAGCAGAACCAGTACGAACACGAAGAACGCCATGCACACCCAGCACATCAGCTTGCCCAGCGGCATTTTGTAGATCGATTTTTCATGCAGGTGTGGACGCTGCTTGCGGTACACCAGATATGAACACAGGATGATGGTCCAGACGAACATGAACAGAATCGCAGAGACCGTGGTGATCATGGTAAACGCGCCAATCACGCTTGGGTTCACATAGAGCATTACCACGCCGCCCAGCAGGCACATGCAGGAGAAGGTCAGCCCTTTCGCCGGTACGGCACGTTTAGACAGCTTAGCAAACGCGCTCGGCGCCACGCCTTCCTGCGCCAGACCAAACAGCATACGGCTGGTAGAGAACACGCCGCTGTTGGCCGACGAGGCCGCAGAAGTCAGCACCACGAAGTTAATCAGGCTCGCGGCAGCAGGCAGACCCACCAGCACGAACAGCTCAACGAACGGGCTCTTGCTTGGCACCACTGAACTCCACGGCGTCACAGACATAATGATGATCAGCGCGAAGACATAGAACATGATGATACGCACCGGAATGGAGTTGATTGCGCGCGGCAGTGATTTCTCCGGATCTTTGGTTTCCGCAGCGGTCGTACCGACAAGCTCAATCCCCACAAAGGCGAACACCGCGATCTGGAAGCCCGCAAAGAAGCCACTGATGCCTTTCGGGAACCAGCCCCCGTCATTCCACAGATGGGTGAACGATGCCTGAACACCGGTTGGGGACTGGAAGTGCGTCAGCACCATAACCAGACCCACCACGATGAGTCCGACAATCGCCACGATCTTAATCATCGCGAACCAGAACTCCATCTCACCGAACATTTTAACGGTGGCCAGGTTGAGGCTCAGCAGCAGCACAATGACCGCCAGCGAGGCCACCCAGTCCGACAGTCCCGGGAACCAGAACTGCGCGTAAGCCGTGATCGCCACGACATCCGCCATACCGGTCACCACCCAGCAGAACCAGTAGGTCCAGCCCGTGAAATAGCCTGCCCACGGCCCGAGCAGGTCAGAAGCAAAGTCGCTGAAGGATTTGTATTCGAGGTTCGAGAGCAGCAATTCACCCATTGCACGCATCACGAAGAACAGCATAAAACCGATAATCATATACACAAATATGATTGACGGTCCGGCGAGACTGATGGTTTTGCCTGACCCCATAAACAGCCCGGTACCGATGGCACCCCCAATGGCAATAAGCTGAATATGACGGTTTGTGAGATTGCGCCGTAGCGACTGTTCAGACGACGCCTCTTCGTCGGCGACGACTTTGACCTGATCTACCATGTGATATTTTCCTGTTTATGCCTGTCTGTGTTGTTAAGGCTCTTCTGGCCTTTAAATACGTCAAAAGATGACGTTCCCCGTGTAAGGGCTAATCGATATTAGGTAAGAATCGGCGGGATGAACACTATGATTTAGATATTATGTTAACAATATGTTGAAAGTGAGTGTCATATCACTCATACAGCGCGAAACAGCTCACAAAAATACACGCAACAGTTTCGTTTGCAAGATAAAATATTGATTACGTCGTAACTATAGGTTTTAACACTATTTTCCCCTCCCCAACCGGGGAGAGGAAATAAGAAAAGTCGATTACAGAATTTCCAGCAGCTCGACTTCAAATACCAGGGTGCTGAATGGCGGAATGGACGCGCCAGCGCCACGTTCACCGTAAGCCAGGTTATGCGGGATAGTCAGTTCCCATTTGGAACCGACTGGCATCAGGGTCAGCGCTTCGATCCAGCCCGCGATAACGCCGTTCACCGGGAACTCAGCCGGTTCGCCGCGCGCGACGGAGCTGTCGAAGACGGTACCGTCGATCAGTTTACCGGTGTAGTGGACGCGAACGTGGTCGGTACGCGCCGGGATTGCGCCGTCGCCCTGATTGATCACGCGGAACTGCAGACCGGACTCGGTGCTGTTCACGCCTTCACGCTCACGGTTCTCTTCGAGATATTTCACACCTTCGGCTGCCATCTCTTCAAAGCGCGCACGACGCACGGCGTCAGCACGTTCGTGGATTTCACGCAGCGCACGGTGTACGACATCGACCGGAACGGCAGGCTGTTTGCCTTCCAGCGCGTCAGCAATACCCGCCACCAGCGCTTCTGGTAACAGACCTTCCAGGCCGGATTCGCTCAGTTGCTGTCCTACCTGCAAGCCGATACCGTAACTTGCCTGCGCTTCGATAGTGTCAAAAGTCGGGGTGGTCATGGGTTTTCCTTCCATCACATTTAAAGTAGCGGGCAGCATATCAGCCATGCCCTTATGGGTAAAACTTTGTCTGAAGTTAAGGTGACAAACCGCGACGAAACAGAAACAATAGAGAGAACCAGGATTAATCCCGAACTGATGTCACGGATGTCGGGTTTGCTACGTCGTTCAGGCAGTTAGCAAACTATACTTCGGAGCACAGGATAAAAAAGACGCGGAGCAGGAGGAGTGCCATGCCCGGGCGATTTGAACTGAAACCTACCCTGGCGAAAATCTGGCAGGCGCCGGACAATTTTCGCATCATGGATCCGCTGCCGCCTCTGCATCGCAGAGGGATCATCATTGGCGCGTTGATGGTGATCGTGGGCTTCCTGCTTCCTTCCGGTGGCGATGATGTCGATACCGCGCCCGTCACCCGCAACGCTCAGTTGGACATTCAGTCGCAAACGCGACCGCAGCCTGACGCACAACCCATCCAGACGCAACTCGTCACCCCGTCGAACGATCCGGGTCAGGTCGCGCCGGTTGAGCCGGAGCCCATTCAGGATGAACAGCCGCAGGAGCAGGCCGCCACCCCGTCTGCGCCACCGGCACAACAACCCACCGGTATTGAACAGCAGTGGCGTTCCTATCGCGTGGAGCCGGGCAAAACCCTGGCGCAGCTGTTCCGCGACCACAACCTGCCGCCGACCGACGTCTATGCCATGGCGCAAGTGGAAGGCGCGGGTAAGCCGCTCAGTAACCTGCAGAACGGGCAGATGGTGCAGATTCGCCAGAATGCCAGCGGTGTGGTGACAGGATTAACGATTGATACCGGCAATGGTCAGCAGGTGCTGTTTACTCGCCAGCCTGACGGCAGTTTTATCCGGGCGCGTTAAAAACCGGTTTCTTTAAAAAGCAAAACGCCGGCGCAAGGCCGGCGTTTCAACGTGAGCAGAGTAAAAAATTACTCAGCTACAACGTTAACAACCAGTTTAGCGAACACTTCGCTGTGAACCTGGAAGTCAACTTCGTGCTCACCAGTGGTACGCAGAACGCCGTTCGGCAGACGAACTTCGCTCTTAGCCACTTTAACGCCTGCTGCAGTAACTGCATCAGCGATATCGCGGGTACCGATGGAACCGAACAGTTTACCTTCGTCGCCAGCTTTGGAAGCGATGGTAACAGTGCCCAGTGCGTTGATTGCTTCAGCGCGAGCATTAGCAGCCGCCAGAACGTCAGCCAGTTTGGCTTCCAGTTCAGCGCGACGTGCTTCGAAAAACTCTACGTTTTTCTTGGTAGCTGGAACAGCTTTACCCTGTGGAACCAGGAAGTTACGAGCGTAGCCCGCTTTAACGTTTACCTGATCACCCAGGCTGCCCAGGTTTGCTACTTTATCAAGCAGAATAACTTGCATTACCTTATCCTCTTAAAGTCGTATTAATGGACCGTGCCCGATTACTGATGACGATCAGTGTACGGCAGCAGGGACAGGTAGCGAGCGCGTTTGATAGCGCGAGCCAGCTGACGCTGATATTTTGCACGAGTACCGGTGATACGGCTTGGGACAATCTTACCGCTTTCGGTGATGTAGTTTTTCAGCGTTGCGATATCTTTATAGTCGATCTCTTGAACGCCTTCCGCGGTGAAACGGCAGAACTTGCGACGACGGAAATAACGTGCCATATGGCTAGTCTCCAGAATCTATCAAATCAATCTGCTCGGCATGCAGAACCATTTTGCTCAGACCGTTCTTTGCCTTGTGGCAAGAAATGAACCCCTGAACGATTACTGCACTACCGACCGTTAAACTGTGAGTAATGGCCTGGTTTTCGTGTCCGCTAACAATAACGGGCATTTGGCACCACGCCTGCCGGTGAAACCCGGCTTCCTCTTGCACAGAACGATGCTCAAGCACGAACTGGCAATGCGGAATTCCTGATGGACTGACCTTTCGAAGGGGAGCCCTGCATACGATGCCGGACAACGCCAGACGGTTGGTCATCAGAAATTACTCTTCAGAATCCCCAGCATCAGAATCATCTGCGGTTTCGTTTGCGAAATCATCGCGACGCTCACGGCGCTCGTCTTTCGCTTTAACCATCGGAGATGCTTCGGTAACTGCGTGTTTAGTACGCATAACCATGCTGCGGATAACGGCATCGTTGAAGCGGAAGTTAGTTTCCAGCTCATCGATCACTTCCTGCGGCGCTTCAACGTTCATCAGAACGTAGTGAGCTTTGTGCAGTTTGTTGATCGGGTAAGCCAGCTGACGGCGGCCCCAGTCTTCCAGACGGTGGATCGTGCCCGCTGCTGCAGTGATTGCACCAGTGTAGCGCTCGATCATACCCGGAACCTGTTCGCTCTGGTCAGGATGGACCATAAAAACGATTTCGTAATGACGCATCGAATTGCTCCTTACGGATTATTCAGCCTCCTGTCTGGGTCAGCCGAGGCCCGGGGAGGCAAGGAACGTGTTAAAGGTCGGCTGAAAAATTGACGCGTCATAATACTTGCGCGCCCCCGGAAACTCAAGCTGATTGCACAAATAATTCGCACAAAGCGTAAAGCTGGTCTAAGTGGGTGATTTAAAATTAATCGCATCAGGAAGCGGTGTTTTTTTGAACAACTGCATCAGAAATGGTCACGCATCCCCGCCGGATGAGTGATTACACTTTAATCAGAGATCACCTGAATTAAAGAAGGAGCATCCCCCTCTCACAGCACGCAGTCGTGGAGCGCAAATCATGAAAAAAATCGCATTAGCCATTATGGCGGCGCTTTTGCTCAGTGCAAACGCGATGGCAGCCATCAAAATAGACGGCCGGCAGGCCAGGAACATGGATGATGTGCAAAGCTTGGGCGTAATCTACATTAATCATAATTTCGCCACTGAAAGTGAAGCAGATCAGGCGCTTAATGAAGAAACCGATGCACAGGGCGCAACCTACTATCACGTCGTTCTGACGCGTGAGCCCGGCAGCAACGGCAATATGCACGCCAGTGCAGATATTTACCGATAACGCTTTAACGCTAGCACCAGGAAAGCCAACAACGAGAACATAGCCATAGTTTACGTTGCCCCCTGCCCGGGGGCTTTTTTTTGTGAATGGCTCTGAAATACCACCGGTTACAACTGTTTTCGGTATTCCAGAGCACTTATTCACTTCTGCCCGTAATAGGCATTCGGGCCGTGCTTGCGCATGAAATGCTTGTTCATCAGGTAATCATCAATGCCCTGAAGCTGTGGGTTGATGCCGCGGGCAATCCACGCCATGCGTGCCACCTCCTCCATCACGACAGCATTATGTACCGCGTCGTGAGCATCTTTTCCCCAGGCGAACGGACCGTGCTGATAGACCACAATACCCGGCGTATGCAACGGTTCAGTTTCACCCAGCGTATCGATAATCACCTTCCCGGTATTGAGTTCGTACTCCCCTTCCACTTCAGCCTGCGTTAACGCGCGGGTGCAGGGAATGTCGCCAAAGAAGTAGTCCGCATGAGTCGTGCCCAGCGCCGGAATAGCCAGCCCCGCCTGCGCCCAGGCCGTGGCATGGGTCGAGTGGGTATGCACGACGCCGCCCAGTGATGGATAGCGTCGGTACAGCGCCAGATGCGTGGCCGTATCTGAAGAGGGACGCCATTTTCCCTCCACAACCTGTCCGTTGAGATCCACCACCACCATATCGTCAACGGTCATGGTGTCATACGCTACGCCGCTCGGTTTGATCACCACCCGCCCCTGCTCGCGATCGATAGCGCTGACATTGCCCCAGGTGAACGTAACCAGTCCGTAACGCGGGAGATCCATATTGGCCTCAAAGACTTGCTGCTTGAGCTTAAGCATATTCAGCCTCCAGTAACCCCGCCTGCGCCATGCGCTCGCGCACCCAGTCCCGGGCTTTTGCCACTTCCGCGGCCGGGTCGTCCGACGTTTCACTCCACATCTCAATCAGGTACGGCCCGCAGTAGCCTGTCTGTTTGAGCGTCTGGAAGCACCGTTCAAAATCCACCACCCCGGTGCCGAACGGAACATTTTTGAATACGCCAGGACGGGTATCTTTGACGTGAACCGCCACGATATGCCCGATCCCCGCCTGCAGCTCCATTTGTACGTCGTTATCCCACGCCGACAGATTGCCGATATCAGGATAGAGCTGGAACCACGGGTTGTTCAGGTAGTGCGCGTAGCCCAGCGCCTTACTGATGGAGTTCATCAACGGATAATCCATGATCTCCATCGCCAGCGTCACCTGCGCGCGGCTGGCCATCTCGACGCTCTCTTTCAGGCCGTCACGAAAACGACGGCGCGTTTCATCATTAGCTTCCTGGTAGTAAACGTCATACCCGGCGAGCTGAATCACGCGAATGCCAACATCCTGCGCAAAACGAATGGCTTTACGCATGATCGCCAGCCCCTGCGCGCGCACAGCATCATCTTCGCTGCCAAGCGGAAAACGACGGTGGGCGCTGAGGCACATGGAAGGCACGCGCACGCCCGTTTCCGCGATAGCGCTCACCAGCGCCAGACGCTGTTCGCGGCTCCAGTCGAGGCGAGAGAGACGCGCATCCGTCTCATCCACTGACATTTCGACAAAATCGAAATCCAGCTGTTTTGCCAGCTGCAACCGCTCCAGCCAGCACTCCCCCGCAGGGAGTGCCTTTTCATAGATGCCAAGCGGGACCTGTTTTGACAACATACCCGCTCCTTAGCCCCAAAGCTGAGCGATTGAGCGTTTGAACTGACGCGCGGCTTCCACCGGAGAGGCCGCATCACGAATGCTACGCCCCGCAATAAAGACGTGAATCGGGATGCCCTTGAACAGCGGCAGATCTTCCAGCGCCAGACCACCGGTAACGGTCACTTTAAAGCCCATATCCGCCAGGCGTTTAATCGCGCTGATATCCGCATCGCTCCACGCCACGCCTGCGGCCTGGGCATCACGGCTGCGGTGATAAACCACCTGCTGAATGCCAGCCTCGCGCCACGCCTGTGCCTGCTCCCAGGTCCAGAAACCGGTCAGTTCTATCTGCACATCGCCGTTGAACTCTTTTGCCACATCCAGCGCACCTTTCGCGGTGTTGATATCCGCACAGCAGATCACGGTGACCCAGTCAGCGTTAGCTTCGAAGCACATGCGGGAGAGAATTTTTCCGGCGTCAGCAATTTTGGCATCCGCCAGCACGATTTTGTGTGGATAGAGCGCTTTCAGGTCGCGAACGGCGCGAACGCCCTCGCCTACGCACAGAATGGTGCCCACCTCGATGATGTCCACTTCTTCGGCGATCAGACGGGTGGTTTCGTAAGCGTGGGACAACGTCTGGTTATCCAGCGCAACCTGCAACATCGGTAATGACATTTTCAATTCCTCTTAAACGGCCGCCGCTGTGGCGTTATCAATTAAATCCAGAACGTCCTGCGCAGTGCGGCAGGCGCGTAAACGGTCAAAATTCACTTCGTCATCAAACAGATTAACGATCTGCATGATGCCGACCTCCTGATGGGTGTTGGCATCCACGGCCGCCATGGTGATTAGAATGTCGACCGGGTCGTTATCTTCATGGTTAAACACCAGCGGGGTTTTCAGCGTCACCAGCGCGAAGCCGGTTTTCTTCACCCCCTCTTCCGGACGTCCATGCGGCATGGCCAGGCCTGGCGCAATGACAAAGTAAGGGCCGTGCTGTTCCACGCCATCAAGAATGGCCTGGTAATAACGCGGCTCGACCACGTCAGCCTTAACCAGTAAGTCCACGCTCAGCTTGACCGCTTCCTGCCAGGTGCTGGCCTCAGCCTGTAAAAGGATGGAGTTATTCTCCGCCAGCGAATCACGTAGTTTCATTGGGCGTCCTTACTTCACGTCTTGTGGAAAGTGTTCTTTGATCACGTCCAGCAGCTTGGGGCCAAAATCCGCTGGCGACAGCATGTTGCGGACGCCCACCACAAATTTATTGCCTGACACACTAATTTCACCGGCGATATGGGTAGAGGCGATGATGATATCCGCGCCGTTCAGCTCGCTTTTGTATTCGCCCACTGCACAGCTGTTTACCGTGTGGTCAATGTTGGACTGGGTTAAAAACTGGTCCACTTTCATCTTCATGATCATGGAGCTACCTTGCCCATTGCCACAGACAGCCAGAATACGTACGGTCATAATCGAAACTCCTTAATGAGCAGAAACTTCTGCTGTTTGTTTTTCCGCATCTTCTTCAGCGCGCAGCGCGCGACTCGCGAAGAACATATAAGCCAGAGCAATCAGGATAATGACGGCCATAAAGACCAGTCCGACGGAGGCGAAGCCCTGCATCATCGGTGGGGCCAGAATTGACCAGTCCGCCATGCCCATCCAGGCGCTCATACCGGTGAGCTTGACCGCCCACACGCAACCGAAGATTTCCACCATGCCCATCACCAGGCAGATCTTGAGCGCTGCGCGCCAGCCGCCAAAGTGGTTCGCAAAGACGCCGATGGTGGCGTTGGAGAAGAACATCGGGATAAAGCCTGGAATGATCAGAATGGACGAGCCGCAGCCCACCAGGATGCCCACCGCAATCAGCTGGCCGATGGTGCCCCACATAAAGCCCCAGACCACCGCGTTTGGCGCGAAGCTGTAGATAGCGGCGCAGTCGATGGCCAGCACCGCGCCGGGAATCAGGCGCTGGGAGATCCCGTTGAAGGCTTCGGAGAGCTCAGCAACGAACATACGGACGCCCTGAGTAATGATGAAAATCGCCACCGCGAAGGAGAAACCGGTCTGCAGGATATAGACCGTCCAGTGGGTTTTCCCCGCCATCGCCTGCACCACGTCAATACCGAAGGAGAGCAGAATGGCCCCGAAGAAAATGGTCATCACAATGGCGGTTGAGACGATGTTGTCGTGGAAAATATTCAGCCAGCCCGGCAGCTTAAGATCTTCAACGCTGTCCTCTTTTTTTCCCAGGTACGGAGCAACTTTGTAAGCAATCCAGGAGGCAAACTGCTGCTGATGGCCGATGGAGAAGCCACAGCCGTCAGTGACGTCTTGCGTCGGCTTGTACATCATGTTGGAGGTGATCCCCCAGTAGAGCGATACCAGCACGGCCGTGCAGATAATCGTGGTCCACATGGGGTAACCGAAGATATAGAGAGACACCGCGATCAGCCCCGCCTGCTGGAACATGATGTGCCCCGTCAGCATGATGGTGCGAATACCGGTAATGCGGCGCAGCAGAACGTAAAGGATATTCAGCGCCAGCGCGAGCAGAACCGCGTAACCCACCCAGCTGTAGGCATCCCCCATACGATCGATGGTGGCCATCATTGAGGCATAGGTATCAGAGATCGCGCCGTTGATACCATACACTTCCGACATTTTCGCCACGACCGGCTTAAAGGTGCTGGTCAGGATGCCAGACCCTGCCTGCAACAGCATGAAGCCGATAATGGTCTTAATCGTGCCTTTGATAATCACGCTCACGCTTTTACGCAGCAGGATATAACCCAGGCACGTCACAATCCCCAGCAGCAGCGGGGCGTTAGTCATTACCTGATTAAAGAAAACGGTAAAGACGTTGTAGAGGATCTCCATAACTCTCTCCAGCAATGAGAACACAAGGGGCAATCCCTGTGAGGTTGGTGTCATCACTCTATTAATCACAAATAATCACCACAAGATTGCATTTGATTATTTGTGACGTATCCCGCAAATTATTTCCATGCAGTTAGTAATGGCTTTTTCATTCGCATCGAAAAATCAAATTAACCAATATAATTCAATCGATTAATTTTTATCACGAACTCGTTTAACAAGGTGAAAGCGGCAAAACCGTGAAGTAGAACAGATAAAGTTCCGCATTTTCACCATTGCAAAGTGCGTAAAAGGATGCCAGCATTAATCACAACAAATCACAATATGATTACTTTTGATTAAAGCAGGAGTGAAAACGATGAGTAAAGTGAACACCATCACCCGTGAATCATGGATTCTGAGCACCTTCCCGGAATGGGGTAGCTGGCTGAATGAAGAGATCGAGCAGGAAAACGTGGCTCCTGGTACCTTTGCAATGTGGTGGTTGGGTTGCACCGGCATCTGGCTGAAATCAGAGGGTGGCGCGAATATCTGTGTCGATTTCTGGTGCGGCACGGGCAAACAGAGCCACGGCAACCCGCTGATGAAAAAAGGGCATCAGATGCAGCGCATGGCGGGTGTCGAAAAACTACAGCCGAACCTGCGTACGACACCGTTTGTGCTTGATCCCTTTGCGATTCGCCAGATCGATGCCGTGCTCTCCACTCACGATCATAACGATCATATCGACGTCAACGTGGCGGCAGCTGTGATGCAAAACTGCCCTGACAACGTGCCGTTTATCGGGCCGCAGACCTGCGTGGATTTATGGGTCGGCTGGGGAGTGCCAAAAGAGCGTTGCATCGTGATGAAGCCAGGCGACGTGGTGAAAATCAAAGACATTGAAATCCATGCGCTGGATGCCTTTGACCGTACCGCATTGATTACCCTGCCAGCCGATCAAAAGGCCGCGGGCGTTTTGCCAGACGGTATGGATGAGCGTGCAGTCAACTATCTGTTTAAAACCCCTGGCGGTTCCCTCTACCACAGCGGTGACTCTCACTACTCTAATTACTATGCGAAGCACGGTAACGAACATCAGATTGATGTGGCGCTGGGCTCCTACGGCGAGAACCCGCGCGGTATTACTGACAAGATGACCAGCGCCGATATGCTGCGCATGGCGGAAGCACTGAACACCAAAGTGGTGATCCCGTTCCACCATGATATCTGGTCGAATTTCCAGGCCGATCCGCAGGAAATCCGCGTATTGTGGGAGATGAAGAAAGATCGCCTGAAGTATGGCTTCAAGCCGTTCATCTGGCAGGTCGGCGGCAAATTCACCTGGCCGCTGGACAAAGATAATCTCGAATATCACTACCCGCGTGGTTTCGATGATTGCTTCACCATTGAGCCTGACCTGCCATTCAAGTCCTTCCTCTGATTGTGCAGCCGCCTCGCCAGACAGGATGCCTGGCGAGGTCATATTTCTTTTAGTATTTTCAGGCTATTTCAAATATTATCTTTTCAAATCAATTCTTATCGGAATAGCTCATGACGGAAGCGCAACGGCATCAAATTCTCCTGGAACTCCTGGCGCAAACAGGGTTCGTCACCGTCGAGAAAGTGATCGAACGTTTAGGGATCTCCCCGGCAACGGCGCGGCGGGATATCAACAAGCTGGACGAAAGCGGCAAACTGAAAAAAGTCCGCAACGGGGCAGAGGCCATCAGCCAGCAGCGCCCTCGCTGGACCCCGATGAATATCCATCAGGCACAAAATCATGATGAAAAAGTGCGAATTGCCAGAGCCGCGTCACAGCTGGTGAATCCCGGCGAGAGTGTGGTCATCAACTGCGGCTCCACGGCGTTTCTGCTGGGTCGCGAAATGTGCGGCAAGCCGGTGCAAATCATCACTAACTACTTACCGCTCGCTAACTATCTGATCGATCAGGAGCACGAGAGCGTGGTGATCATGGGCGGCCAGTACAACAAGAGTCAGTCCATTACGCTCAGCCCGCAGGACAGCGAAAACAGTCTCTATGCCGGACACTGGATGTTTACCAGCGGCAAAGGCCTGACCGCGGATGGCCTGTATAAAACCGATATGTTGACCGCCATGGCGGAACAAAACATGCTCAACGTCGTGGGCAAGCTCGTGGTGCTGGTCGACAGCAGCAAAGTGGGCGAGCGCGCAGGGATGTTATTCAGCCGCGCCGAACAGATCGACATGGTGATCACCGGCAAAGGCGCCAACCCGGAAATCCTCCAGAAGCTGGAGGATCAGGGCGTAAAAATCCTGCGCGTTTAAAGGTGCTGGCGGAAAAACGCTACCGTGGCGTCCAGCGCCGTTGGCGTGATGCGGTGGCGGACGCCCGCTTCCCACAGGCACGTCAGATTACCGTCCCGTCCTTCATGCTTTAACGCCTGCTGTAGACGGAAAGTGCCTTCGGGTGGTACCACATCATCCGCATCACCGTGCCACAGCAGCAGCGGGCGATCGGCCAGACGTGGCAATGCCCGGGTCACCTCCCACTCTGCCAGCTTCGCCGTCACTTCCGCGACATCCTGAGGGGGGAAAAGGGTCTTCGCCAGCGACGTAAAATAGCCCGAGCCCATCAAACAGGCGACGGACGTCACGTCAGGATGATGCGTCATAATCCCCAGCGCGGCCATCCCCCCCATCGACGCCCCGGCCACGGCCAGTCGATTGTCGGCCACCAGCCCGGCCGCATAAAGCGCATCACGCAACCCGGCAAACTCGGTCAAACTGCCGTGCAGAATGTACCAGAACCGCCCAAGCCGCGCCTGTTCATCGCCCGTGAAGCGTGCGCCGTGGTCGGGAGCATCCGGCATCACTACCCGAAACCCCGCCTGCGCCAGCGCCACTGCAAAATAACTGTAAACCAGTTTTGATGACGTAAACCCGTGATAGAAAACGACAACCGGTAGCGGTTTATCACGTTTGCCCGCGGGCGTGGCGTGTAAAATCTCATGGTCGCCGAGGTGGCGTATTTCAATTTCAATCATTGTCGACCCTCTGCGAATGTATGATTCATAATGTTGAGAACTGGGTTACGCTTTCACGTCATTTTCATTCGAAATATACGTCCCAGCTAACACTTCGGGAACATTCCCCCGCAAACTCAATTCACAGACAACTACACTATGGCTATCAGGAAACGAGATATGGTTATGCGCAGGTTTGCTGCTTTATTGCTGGTGTTTCTGCTCAGTGGCTGTAGCGCGCTGCAGGGTACGCCGCAACCCGCTCCACCGGTCGCCGATCATCCACAGGAGATTCGTCGTAATCAGACGGAAGGATTACAACGAATGGGCACCGTCTCCGCGCTGGTTCGCGGTTCTCCGGATGACGCAGAAGAGGCAATAAAAGCACAAGCCGTCGCCGCCAAAGCAGATTACTACGTCATCATTATGATCGACGAAACCATCATAACGGGACAGTGGTACTCACAGGCAATTTTGTACCGTAAATAATGGTTTTCCTTTGAACGACATTTACACTGCTTTGCGTCCATAGACATTTTCCTGTCCACAATAAACTCCACGACCGCGTCAATGGAAGGGAGTTTATTCGCGAAGGATTGCCCGGCGGATACCGGAGATATGTGAAATGGAGCTGACGATGAAACGAACTCTTGCTTTGACCTCTCTGTTGCTCTCAGCAGGCCTGGTGAGCACAACCGCGCAGTCGGCAGAATTCGCCAGTGCTGATTGTGTGACTGGCCTGAATGAAATTGGCCAGATCTCCGTGAATAATATCTCGGGGAGCCCGCAGGACGTTGAACGTGTCGTGGCATTAAAGGCCGATGAGCAGGGTGCTTCCTGGTATCGCATCATCCAGATGCAGGAAGATAACCATATTGACCACTGGCGGGTACAGGCCATTCTCTACGTATAATCCCCTCCTGATAAAAGCCACTTATTTTTAGTGGCTTTTCGTTTTTGCAAATTTTTTATCTCCGATAAAACCAATTAACAACAATACAATAACATTTTGTTACATTAATTTAGTAAACGTAATCTCTGCTCTGCCGTTGATGAACCATACCTTTTCAATAATGAGCAATTTATGATCACTGTTTTTCGCCGTGCAGGCCTGGGGGCGAAGCTATCGCTACTTACAGGCGTCAGTGTCGCCACGCTATTTCTGCTGTTCACTTTTCTGCTCAGCCAAAAAGCCAGCCAGCAGCTTGAAGCCCTTGCGGTAGAGGATCTGCATAATCAGTCCACCGGTATGGTCGACATGGTGCAGATGTTTAACACCAGCCTGAGTGAAGAAGTGGAGAGCTATACCCGGCTGTTTACCACCTTTTTACCGCAGCCTCTGAGCATTGATGCTTCTCAACCCCAGACGATTAATGGGCTCAGCGTTCCACTGCTGAAAGGGGGAGAAACCGGGCTGCATGAAAACAACACCCTGTCGGACGATTTCCTGAACCGTACAGGCGCCATTTCCACGCTGTTTGTACGCAGCGGTAATGACTTTGTCCGCGTCGCCACGTCCCTGCGCAAAGAGAATGGCGATCGGGCGATGGGTACCGTTCTGGATGCCTCCAGTCCGGCCTTTGCCGCCGTCAACAAAGGTGAAGTCTACCGCGGCCTGGCCCTCTTATTTGGCAAGCGCTACATCACTCAGTACCAGCCGGTTAAAAATGCCGAAGGGCAGGTCATTGCGATTGTCTTTGTCGGGGTGGACATCTCTCACTCCTGGAACGACATGCGCGAGAAAATCCTGAACCGCCGCCTGGGCGAGAGCGGTCATTTCTTTGTGCTGGATCGCAGCAACGGCAAAACCCGCGGGCAATATCTGTTCCACACCACGGAAGAGGGGCAATTGCCCAGGTGGGACGTCGCGACGCAGCAACAGCTGCTGGGTGACAAACCTGGCACGCTGGAACGCACAAGCGACGATGGACGCACGCTGAAAATGGCGTACACCCCGCTGCCAGGCTGGAACTGGACTATCGTGGGTGAAGTGGATAAATCGGTGCTGCTCGCAAGCGTCAACGCCATGCGCGACCGTTTCCTGCTGGCTGGCGTGGTCTTATCCATTCTCTTTGCAGCCCTGTTCGTGGTGCTTATTCGCCGGATGCTGACCCGGCCGCTGCGCAACGTGATCCATCTTGCCCGGCAATATGCCGCGGGCGATCTCCGCTCCAGCCTGCCCGTGACGCGCCAGGACGAGGTCGGGCAGTTGATCGATGCCATCAACGGCATCGGCGGCGGCCTGCAAAAAATTGTGCTGCAGGTTCGCGAAGCTGCAGGTGAGATCCATTTGGGCACCAACGCGCTGGCCTCCGATACCGGGGAGATTTCAGAGCAGATCAACAAGCAGGCGAGCAGCGTGGAAGAGACCTCCGCCAGCATGGAGCAACTGGCCGCGACCGTACAGCAAAATGCCGCCAATATGGAGCAAACGCAGCAGCTGGTGGGTGAAACCTCGCTCGCGGTCCATCAGGGAGGTGAAACCGTCGCCCACGCCGTGTCGACCATGGATGACATTCGCGAAGCGTCAAAACGCATTGAAGACATCACCCGCGTGATCGAGTCCATCGCTTTTCAGACCAATATTCTGGCGCTGAATGCGGCAGTGGAAGCGGCCCGCGCTGGCGAGCACGGTAAAGGGTTTGCGGTCGTCGCGCAGGAAGTTCGTGCCCTGGCGGGGCGTAGTGCGAATGCAGTGAAGGAGATTGAACAGCTGATTGGCGATACCCTCAGGAAAGTGAGCGAGGGTCACGCGCTGTCTGAACAGACGCGCCTGGCGATGGATGCCATCATCGTTCATATCGATAACATCAGCCAGCTGGTCACCGAGATTAACCATGCCTCACGCGAGCAATCCGCGGGGATCGGTCAGGTGAATCTCGCCATGACCCATATTGGCGAAGCGTCGCATATCAATGCCGATCGCATCTCACGCAGCGAACAAACCGCACTAACGCTGCGCGAGAAGGGCTCGCATCTGACCGAACTGGTGAGTCTGTTCCAGCTTAAAAACTAGCCAACCCTGCCCGTGGCGCGCAGCAGCAGGTCACTTTGTACCTGCTCGCTCATCAGCGTACCGCCGCGGGTATCCAGCATCATGCGGCACCACGCCTGCGCCACCGGGGGCGACGCGTGCCGCAGCATTTGGCTACCGGCGCCCAGTAAAAAGAGCTGTTGAGCAATCTCCCTGCCCTGTGCCTCCTGCGGTTTACGCAGTTTTTGCTGAAGCTGTCGCCAGCTGCGGTCGAAGTGTCTGTCCTGCCCTTTTACCTGCGCAAACTCATCGGCAAGCAGGTCGTGAATTCCCGGCTGCTTCGCCAGCACCCGCAGCACGTCCAGACACATGATATTGCCTGACCCTTCCCAGATGCTGTTCACCGGCATCTCGCGGTACAGACGGGGAAGTTCACTCTCCTCGCAATATCCGACGCCCCCCAGCACCTCCATCGCTTCCGCCACAAACGGAATGCCCGCTTTACACACGCTAAATTTCGCCGCCGGGGTAAACAGCCGCGCCCAGGCAGCCTCCTGCGGATCGGCTCGTTTATCCCACGCCCGGGCCAGACGGAACAGCAGCGCCGTTTGCCCCTCCAGCATCAGCGCCATTCGGCTCAATACCTCGCGCATTAACGGCTGGTCGATGAGGTTTTTGCCGAACGTCTGCCGCTGATGGGCGTGATACAGCGCCACCGAGAACGCCCGACGCATCAGTCCGTGGCTCCCCAGCGCGCAGTCAAAGCGCGTCAGCCCGCCCATTTTCAGTATCTGCCGAACCCCTTCGCCCTCTTCCCCCAGTAGCCAGCCGGAGGCGTCGAGAAACTCTGCCTCGCTGCTGGCATTCGAGCGGTTGCCGAGCTTGTCCTTAAGGCGCTCCAGCCGCACGGCGTTGCGCTGTCCGTCAGGCAAAAAGCGCGGAACAAAAAAGCAGGATAGCCCGCCTTTTGCCTGCGCCAGCACCAGATGGGCATCGCTTTGCGGGACGGAGAAAAACCATTTATGCCCCACCAGCCGGTAGCTGCCGTCGCTACATTTCTCCGCTTTGGTGGTGTTGCTGAGCACGTCTGAGCCGCCCTGTTTTTCCGTCATCCCCATGCCGATCAGCAGCCCGCGTTTTTGTCCCGCCGGAGCGAGATGGGGATCGTAGCGATCGCTCAGTAATGGCGTCAGCCAGTGCCGGAAAGGTTCAGGTAGCGCCTGCTGCAGCAGCGGTGTGGCGGCAAACGTCATGGTGACGGGGCACAGCGTTCCGGCTTCCACCTGCGCATGCAGTACAAATCGCGCGCCCCTGGCAACAAAGGAGCCTTTACGCGCCTCCTCTTCCCATGCGAGGTTATGTACGCGGTTGGCACACAGTCCCTGCATCAGCAAGTGCCACGCCGGGTGAAAGCGGACGTCATCCAGCCGTTCCCCGGTGGGGTCATAGCGCAATAACTCCGGCGGATTCACGTTCGCCAGCCTGCCCAGCTCCAGCGATTCCGCAGTACCTAACTGCTGGCCGATGCTGGCGAGAAGCTCGATATCCCACTCAGCACCTTCGCGGGTCACCGCGTCACGCAGGGCACAATCAGAAAGGAAAAGGTTGCTGTTTGAGAGTGGTGAAGGTTGATTAAAAACGGTATGGGTTTGCCAGTGCATGCTGTTTCCCTCCTTCAGTGGCAATGAAGGTAAGTATGGACAGACCCCGATAACGCTGCATGGGAGTGCGGTCACACAGTAGCGATCCCGCTGATATCATTCGTGAAATAGCTCACATAACATAAGAATAAACTATTTCACCACCTCTTCTTTGTTGAATAATTTATTCCCCCCCTTTCAGTGAGGAAAGTTATGCAACCGAATGCGCACAAGCGAGCATTAATTGCAGGCTCCATTGGTAATTTTATCGAGTGGTATGAGTTTGCGGTCTATGGTTTTCTCGCAACCGTCATTGCGAAGAATTTCTTCCAGCTTGAAGGCGAAGCGGGGCTGACCAGCCTGATCCTCACCTACGCCTCGTTTGCCATCGCTTTCTTCTTCCGTCCGCTGGGGGCGGTGGTGTTTGGTCGCATCGGCGACCGGATTGGCCGAAAACCGACGCTGATTATTGTGCTGGTGTTGATGACGCTCGCTACCGCCGCCATCGGTATGGTGCCGGTCTATGCCAGCATTGGCATTGCCGCACCGCTCATTATCACGCTCCTGCGCATCCTGCAGGGGTTGTTCGCGGGCGGCGAGTACGGCGGTGCGGTCTCACTGATGACCGAGTTCGCCCCGCGCGGCAAACGCGGCCTGTACGGCGCGTGGCAGTCCTTCACCGTGGCGCTGGGCTTGTTAGCGGGCGCAGGCATTGTGGCGCTGCTCTCCGCCCTCCTCACGCCGGAAGCCCTGCACGACTGGGGCTGGCGTATTCCGTTCTTCCTGGCGTTGCCTATGGGTATCGTGGCGCTGTGGCTACGTGTCAGTATGGAAGAGACGCCAGGCTTTGTGCAGCAGCAGGGAAAACCGGTTGCCGCTCAGGCGGATACCGTCGCCACGCTGAAAGCCATCATGTTGGGAATTGGCCGGGTAATGGTGTGGTCCGCTGCGGGGTACACCTATCTGGTGATTATGCCGACCTATCTGCAGTCAGCCCTGCATACCGGGTTTAACCAGGCGCTGCTGATCGCGGTAATTTCGAATATCGGTTTTGCGCTGACGATTATTCCGTCAGGGATCCTGAGTGACAGAATTGGCCGCCGCACAGTGATGATTATCTCCACTGTTTTGCTGCTGATCCTCGCCCTGCCGCTGCTGAAAATTCTGCAGGCGGAGTCCAGCACCCTGGCGGTGAAGACAGTCGTGGTCCTGATTGCAGGCGGTCTGGTAGGCATGCTGGCAGGGCCGGGGCCGGCAATGCTCTCTGAGATGTTCCCGACGCGCGTGCGCTATACCGGGCTTGGGCTGGCTTACTCCCTGTCGAATGCGATTTTCTCGGGCTGTGCGGGGCTGATTATCACCGGCCTGATTAAAGAAACGGGCAACCTGAATATTCCGGCGTATTATGTGATGGCGACGGCGGTAGTGAGTATTGTCGCGCTGATGACGCTGAGGAAGGATGACCATTTGCGGTCGTTAGAGGAGTGAGGTTGTTTTGCCGGGTGGCGGCTTCGCCTTACCCGGCCTACAAAACCGTAGGCCCGGTAAGCGAAGCGCCACCGGGCGAAAATCAGCTACGCTGACGCACAGCTTCAAACAGACAGATGCCCGTTGCAACAGAAACGTTCAGGGACGACACGCTGCCCGCCATCGGGATACTGATCAGCTCGTCACAGTGCTCGCGGGTCAGACGACGCATACCTTCACCTTCCGCCCCCATCACCAGCGCCAGACGGCCGGTCATTTTACTCTGATACAGGGTATGATCCGCTTCACCGGCGGTACCGACGATCCAGATGTTCTCTTCCTGCAGCATACGCATGGTGCGCGCCAGGTTGGTCACGCGGATAAGCGGAACGTTTTCCGCCGCGCCACAGGCCACTTTCTTCGCCGTCGCGTTCAGCTGTGCAGAACGATCTTTCGGTACGATCACCGCGTGTACACCTGCCGCATCCGCGCTGCGCAGACACGCGCCGAGGTTGTGCGGATCGGTTACGCCATCGAGGATCAGGAAGAACGGATTCTCCAGCTCAGCGATCAGATCTGGCAGATCGTTTTCCTGATACTGACGACCCGGCTTCACGCGGGCGATGATCCCCTGGTGAACCGCGCCTTCACTTTTCTCATCCAGGAACTGGCGGTTTGCCAGCTGGATCACCACACCCTGTGCTTCCAGGGCATGGATCAGCGGCATCAGACGTTTGTCCTCACGCCCTTTCAGAATAAAGACTTCCTGAAAACGCTCCGGCGCGCGCTCGAGAAGGGCCTGCACCGCGTGGATGCCGTAAATCATTTCACTCATTGATGGTTCTCATTATGACTGTTCTTTTCCCTCTCCCCTTCGGGGAGAGGGTCAGGGTGAGGGGAATTTTACTCCGCCTGCTTTTTCTTCGCAGCGCGCTTCGCTTTGGTGGCAGCCGCTATTTTCTGCGTCTTCGCGGAAGGCTTTTTCGCTGAGCGAGCTTCTTTCTTCGCCGCCTTCGGCTTCTGCTTTTTCTCGCCGCGGAACGCGCTGTCCGGCTCGAAGTTCACCTTCTTCCCGGCCTGACGGCGCTTGCCGCTCGCTTTACCGTTGCCGCCTTTTTTCGCCCTTTCACGCTCGGTTTTACCGACGTTACGCGGCGCGCGTTCGCTGGAGATCAGGCTGAAGTCGATTTTACGGTCGTCCATATTCACGGCCTCGACCTTCACTTCCACACGGTCGCCCAGACGATAGATCTGACCGCCCGATTCGCCAATCAGACGCTGGCCGACCTGGTCAAAGCGGTAATAGTCGTTATCCAGGCTGGAGACGTGCACCAGACCGTCGATAAACAGCTCATCAAGACGAACGAAGAAGCCAAAGCCGGTCACGCTGGCAATCACACCTTTGAAGATGTTACCCACCTGGTCCAGCATAAAGTCACACTTCAGCCAGTCCGCCACGTCACGCGTGGCTTCGTCAGCCCGACGCTCGGTCATGGAGCAGTGCTGACCCAGCTGCAGCATCTCTTCCATCGAATAGTGGTAGCCACCGGTTTCAGTGGTGTTTCCTTTATGGCCTTGCTCCTGCGCCAGCAGATACTTGATCGCACGGTGCAGAGAGAGGTCAGGATAACGACGGATCGGCGACGTAAAGTGGGCGTAAGACTGCAGCGCCAGGCCGAAGTGACCGCGGTTTTCCGGATCGTAAATCGCCTGCTTCATTGAGCGCAACAGCATCGTCTGCAGCATTTCTGCATCCGGACGGTCGCCAATGGACTCGAGCAGCTCAGCGTAATCACGCGGCTCAGGTTTGTTACCACCCGGCAGCTCCAGACCCAGTTCAGCCAGCACGGAGCGGAACGCGGTGATGGCTTCCGTCGACGGCTTATCGTGAATACGGAACAGCGCCGGCTCTTTGGCTTTTTCAACGAAACGTGCCGCCGAGATGTTCGCCAGGATCATACACTCTTCGATCAGCTTGTGCGCGTCGTTACGCTGGGTCTGTTCAATACGCTCAATACGACGTTCGGCGTTGAATATAAACTTCGCCTCTTCGCTCTCAAAGGAGATCCCGCCGCGCTCCTCGCGCGCCTGATCCAGCGTTTTGTAGAGGTTATGCAACTCTTCGATGTGTTTGACCAGTGGCGCATACTGTTCGCGCAGATCCTGGTCGCCCTGCAGCATATGCCAGACCTTGGTATAGGTCAGGCGCGCATGCGAGCTCATTACCGCTTCGTAGAACTTGTAGCCGGTTAAGCGCCCTTTGTTGGAGATGGTCATCTCACACACCATACAGAGGCGATCAACCTGCGGGTTCAGGGAGCACAGGCCGTTAGACAGAACTTCCGGCAGCATCGGCACAACCTGAGACGGGAAGTAGACCGAGGTACCACGGCTGCGCGCTTCGTTATCCAGCGGGGTATGCGGACGAACATAGTAGCTTACGTCGGCAATTGCCACCCACAGACGCCAGCCGCCGCCGCGCTTTTTCTCACAGTAGACGGCGTCATCGAAGTCGCGAGCGTCTTCACCGTCGATCGTGACCAGCGGCAGGGAGCGGAGATCCACGCGGCCCACTTTGGACTCTTCCGGGACTTCTTCACGCAGGCTCTCGATCTGCTCTTCAACCGCTTTCGGCCAGATATACGGAATTTCATGGGTACGCAGCGCCATATCAACGGCCATGGTAGTCCCCATGTTGTCACCGAGCACTTCGACGATTTTACCCACCGCTTTGGTACGACGGGTTGGGCGCTGGGTGAGTTCCACGACCACCACGAAGCCCATGCGCGCGCCCATCACCTCTTCAGGTGGGATCAGAATGTCGAAGCTCAAACGGCTGTCGTCCGGCACCACGAAGCCCACACCCGCGTCGGTAAAGTAGCGGCCAACAATCTGGCTGGTTTTTGGCACCAGAACGCGTACGACACGCGCTTCGCGGCGACCTTTACGGTCGGCGCCCAGCGGCTGCGCCAGGATCTGATCGCCGTGGATGCACATTTTCATCTGTTCAGATGAGAGGTACAGATCGTCTTTACGCCCCTCAACGCGCAGGAAGCCGAAGCCATCGCGGTGACCAATGACGGTCCCTTTCAGCAGATCGAGGCGTTCCGGCAGCGCGTAGCACTGGCGGCGAGTAAAGACCAGTTGCCCGTCGCGCTCCATGGCGCGCAGGCGACGGCGAAGCGCTTCAGTTTGCTCTTCACCTTCAATGTTTAATTCAACGGCAAGTTCTTCACGGTTGGCGGGTTTTTCGCGTTTTGTTAAGTGTTCAATGATGAACTCGCGGCTGGGGATAGGATTCGCGTATTTTTCGGCTTCGCGTTCCTGGAAAGGATCGTGTGACATGTCGGTTCCTCCGTTGTCAGCTCCGGTGGAAATTTTCTTCATTCCACCAGCAATAATTTATAAAGCGGTTGATTCTCTTCAACCAAATCGGCCAGCGTGTAGTTATCCAGTTCCTTGAGAAAACGTTGCACGGCCTGAGAAAGCGCCTGTTTCAGGCGGCAAGCGGGCGTAATGTGGCAGAACTCACTGCTGCAGTTCACCAGAGAGAGCGGTTCCAGTTCACGTACCACATCGCCAACACGAATGCTCTGTGCCGGTTTACCGAGACGGATCCCACCATTCTTCCCGCGGACGGCAGCAACGTATCCGGCACGACTAAGTTGATTGATTATTTTGACCATATGATTACGGGATACGCCGTAGACCTCTGTGACTTCAGAGATGCTGGTCATTTTCCCATCGGGTAACGACGCCATGTAAATCAGCGCACGTAAGCCGTAATCGGTGAAACTTGTTAACTGCACATCAACCTCAGGAAAAAGGGAAATCGCGGACAAACCGCACAGATATTCATTAATGATGATAAACCAGCCAGATAGTTAGGGGCTAATTTATTTGAATGACGGGGCGAAAAAGCGGAGATCCAGGAGCGGTCGCCGGATGGCGCTACGCTTATCCGGCCTACGGGTCTCCCCGCAGGCCAGCAGTCACGAAGATTATGCGTCGAACGGGTCGCGCAGGATCATCGTTTCAGTACGATCCGGGCCGGTAGAGATAATGTCAATCGGCACTTCGGTCAGTTCTTCAATGCGCTTGATGTAATTCAGCGCCGCCTGAGGCAGGCCGCTACGCTCTTTCACACCGAAGGTGGTCTCAGACCAGCCCGGCATGGTTTCGTAGATTGGCTCGATGCCTTCCCAGTCGTCAGCAGCCAGCGGAGTGGTGGTCACTTCGCGGCCATCTGGCATACGGTAGCCTACGCAGATTTTCACTTCTTTCAGGCCGTCCAGGACGTCCAGTTTGGTCAGGCAGAAGCCAGACAGGGAGTTGATCTGCACGGCACGACGCACCGCAACCGCATCCAGCCAGCCGGTACGACGACGACGACCGGTGGTCGCGCCAAACTCGTTACCCTGCTTGCACAGGAACTCGCCGGTTTCATCAAACAGTTCGGTCGGGAATGGACCCGCACCCACGCGAGTGGAGTACGCTTTGATGATGCCCAGTACGTAATCGACATAACGTGGGCCCAGGCCAGAGCCGGTCGCCACGCCACCTGCGGTGGTGTTAGAGGAGGTAACGTACGGATAGGTACCGTGGTCGATGTCCAGCAGCGTACCCTGCGCACCTTCAAACATGACGAAATCGCCACGCTTGCGCGCCTGGTCCAGCAGATCGGACACATCAACAACCATACCGGTCAGAATGTCTGCAATCGCCATGACGTCATCCAGCACTTTCTGGTAGTCAACAGCGTCAGCTTTGTAGAAGTTCACCAGCTGGAAGTTGTGATATTCCATCACTTCTTTCAGTTTTTCAGCGAAGGTTGCTTTGTCGAAGAGGTCGCCTACGCGCAGACCGCGACGTGCCACTTTATCTTCATACGCTGGACCGATACCACGACCGGTGGTACCGATCGCTTTCGCGCCGCGCGCTTTTTCACGCGCAACGTCCAGCGCCACGTGATAATCCAGAATCAGCGGGCAGGCTTCGGAGAGCAGCAGGCGCTCGCGAACAGGGATACCACGGTCTTCCAGACCTTTCATCTCTTTCATCAGCGCAGCTGGAGACAGCACAACGCCGTTACCGATGATGCTGGTGACGTTTTCGCGAAGAATGCCTGATGGAATAAGATGGAGGACGGTTTTTTCACCGTTGATTACGAGAGTATGGCCTGCGTTGTGACCGCCCTGGTAGCGTACAACATATTTAGCCCGTTCAGTCAGAAGATCAACAATCTTCCCTTTACCTTCGTCACCCCATTGGGTGCCCAGTACGACGACGTTGTTACCCATTTTTTTCAAAATCACCGTTTGCTTAAAAATGGATTCTACCATCGCTTTTTCAGATATACAGCACTTTTTGACCTCAGAATATCCCAAATCCGACCACTTTTTGATCAGCCAATCGTTTTCCTCAACATGTAGTAGATCACGATGCCAGCAACCACAAGACCGCCGCCAAAACGACGCAAAATATTATCGGGAAGTTGGCTCATCGTCGCGATCATGCGACGCCACGCGCGCGGATAAAGCATCGGGCCAAGGCCTTCCAGCACTAACACCAACGCCAGCGCGAGCCAAATGGTTGAATTCATTTTTATTCCTTATAAAAGAAAACCACCGCTCCATGGGAAGCGGTGGTTTGAATACTCAAACGAGCCTGAGTTTATCGCGTTGCGTTAGTCGGCGTCTTCATATAACGGAAGAAATCGCTGTCCGGGCTGAGCACCATCACATCCTGGTTGCTCTGGAAGCTATTCTCGTAAGCACGCAGGCTACGGATAAAGGCGTAGAAGTCTGGATCCTGGCTGAACGCATCGGCGAACAGCTTCGCGGCTTCCGCATCACCTTCACCGCGCAGAATACGGCCCTGACGCTCAGATTCTGCCAGCGTCTTGGTCACTTCATAGTCCGCTGCCGCACGCAGTTTCTCAGCCTCTTCCTGACCCTGTGAACGATGACGACGGGCGACCGCTTCACGCTCAGCGCGCATACGGTTGTAAATCGCCTCGGACACTTCCACAGGCAGGTTGATCTGCTTGATACGCACGTCGACCACTTCGATACCCAGCGCGGCCATACTGTTCGGGTTGATCACCGGCACTTTGCCGTTGGTTTCAGCCTGAACACGTTCTGCCGCTTTAGCGATCGCATCGTCCGCCGCTGGTGTTTCCACTTCGTCTTCCGTGCCCGCTGTACCGGAGTTCAGCGCATCACGCACTTCCAGGGTCAGACGACCGCGGGAGTCGGTCACGATATCCTTCACATCCAGACGACCAATCTCAGAACGCAGACGGTCAGAGAACTTACGTTTCAACAGCACTTCCGCCTGAGAAACGTCGCCGCCGCCTGTCGCCAGGAAGTAACGGCTGAAATCACTGATGCGCCATTTGATATAGGAATCAACGATCAGGTCTTTCTTCTCTTTCGTGACGAAACGGTCGGCCTGGTTATCCATGGTCTGAATACGCGCATCGAGCGTTTTCACAGACTGAATGAACGGCACCTTAAAGTGCAGGCCCGGCTCATAGATCACCGGACGTTTATCACTGTCACGGACGACGCTGCTGAACTGGAACTTAATCCCACGTTCACCCTCTTTCACGACGAAGATAGAGGTATAAAGCACGACCAGTACGATGATGATGATCGCAATAACTGACTTACGCATCCTTATTCCCCCTGACGCTGGTAGTCGTTACGCTGCGCGTTAGCACGGCGTTGGTCCATAATGTCACCATCGTTCGAAGAAGACGTGGTTGTTGCGCTTGTGCTACCGGATGACGCCGGTGGCAGACGCAGCAGGTTGTTGGCACCGCTGGTGTCAGCCTTCGCTGCCGGCGCTGAACCGCCCTTAAGCATCTGATCCAGTGGCAGCACGATCAGGTTTCCGCCTTTGTTGTCATTAACCAGCACTTTACGCGTGTGGCTAAGCACTTTTTCCATGGTCTCGATATAGAGACGCTCACGGGTAATTTCCGGAGCCGCCTTATATTCCGGCAGGATTTTCGCGAAGCGCGCCACTTCACCCTGGGCTTCCAGGATGGTCTGGGTCTTGTACGCACGCGCTTCTTCAAGAATACGCTGCGCCTGACCGTTAGCACGCGGCTGAACTTCGTTGGTGTACGCTTCCGCTTCACGGATGTACTGCTGTTCGTTTTCACGGGCGGCGATAGCGTCATCAAACGCGGCCTTCACCTCTTCCGGCGGACGAGCGGCCTGGAAGTTGACGTCCAGCAGAGTGATACCCATGTTGTACGGACGAATGGTCTCTTCCAGCTCACGCTGGGTATCGCTACGAATAACGGTACGACCTTCAGTCAGAATACGGTCCATGGTGTATTTACCGATCACCCCGCGCAGGGCGCTATCGGTCGCCTGGCGCAGACTGTCATCGGCGCTGGTCACGCTAAACAGATAACGTTCAGGATCGGTGACGCGGTACTGGACGTTCATCTCAACGCGCACCACGTTCTCATCAGACGTCAGCATCACACCAGACGCCGCCAGTTCACGGACAGATTCCACGTTGACCGCGGTCACGTCGTCAATGAAGGTCGGCTTCCAGTTCAGACCCGGCTCAACCAGATGGCTGAACTTACCAAAACGCGTAACCACACCGCGTTCCGCTTCTTTAATGGTGTAGAACCCGGTAGCAGCCCAGATGATTACCACGGCAGCGGCAACAATACCCACTACGCGACCACCCATTTGCGGGCGCGGCCCCTGGGTGGAATTCCCACCTGAGCCAGAACCTTTACCTCCGCCAAGACCACCAAGCTTCTTGCTTAGCTTGCGGAAGATATCATCCAGATCTGGCGGCCCCTGCTCGCGACCACCTTTGTTGCCATTTCCCCCAGAGTTGCCGCCTTGATTATTGCTGCTTCCCCACGGGTCGCGGTCCTGTCCGTTATTACCGGGCTGATTCCACGCCATGTATATGCTCCATATTTGTTATGCAAGGGCGAATTATTCAGGCATCCCCTTTCTGATCAGACGATATAGTCCGCCAGCGCAGGTTCTTGTTTACAGAGGCGACGCCAGTCAACGATCGGCATACGCACCTGCATCCCCACGCTGCCGTCATCCTCCATCCACTCTTTTTCTATCGCCTGAAGCTGATAAAACCGGCTGCGCAGCCTGCCTTCCTGTGGCGGCAATCGCAGCGTGTGCTGGGCTACCTCACCGGAAAGACGTTCTGTCAAAGCCTGGAAAAGCAGTGGCACACCAATACCGGACTGGGCAGAAAGCCAGACCCGAATCGGTTTGTTCTCTTCATCTCGGTCGATACGCGGCTCGAAATCCTCCAGCATATCGATCTTGTTCATCACCAACAGGGTTGGGATCTCGTGGGCGTCGATCTCTTCGAGCACCACGTTTACCGCGTCGATGTTCTCCTGCACGCGGACGTCTGCCGCGTCAATCACGTGCACCAGCAGAGTCGCCTGTCGCGTCTCCTGCAGGGTGGCTTTAAACGCCGCCACCAGGTCATGCGGCAGATGACGGATAAACCCAACGGTATCCGCCAGCACCGTCTCGCCGACGTCGGCTACGTCGATACGACGCAATGTGGGGTCCAGGGTCGCAAACAGCTGGTCTGCGGCATACACCTGGGCCTCGGTAATCTGGTTAAACAGGGTGGACTTACCGGCGTTGGTATACCCCACCAGCGACACCGTCGGGATGTCGGCTTTTGAGCGCGCGCGGCGCCCTTGCTCACGCTGTTTCTCAACGCGTTCCAGACGTGAGAGGATCTGGGTAATACGGCCACGCAGTAAACGACGGTCGGTTTCGAGCTGGGTCTCACCCGGACCGCGCAAACCAATCCCGCCTTTCTGTCTTTCAAGGTGGGTCCAGCCACGCACAAGCCGCGTCGCCAGATGGCGCAACTGCGCCAGCTCAACCTGCAGCTTACCTTCGTGGGTACGTGCACGCTGAGCAAAAATATCTAAAATCAACCCTGTGCGATCGATAACACGGCATTCGCAAAGACGTTCCAGGTTACGTTCCTGAGCCGGAGACAACGCATGGTCAAACAGCACGACTGACGCGCCGGTTGCTTTTACGGCATCCGCAATTTCTACTGCTTTACCTTCACCAACAAAATACTTTGGGTGCGGCGCTTTACGGCTACCGGTAATCACCTGCAATGCTTCGACACCGGCGGAAGAGACCAGAGATTCAAACTCCTGGAGGTCTTCCATATCTTTGTCTTGCGTAAAATAGATGTGTACCAGCACCGCCTGCTCACCGGCATCATAACGGTCAAACAAGCGTAAAATCCTCAAAAAAGATCAGCGGGGAACGCAGGATCGCTGGCTCCCCGTGTGGATAACAGCGCGAAACCTTATTCGGTGTCTTCGCTGTCCTGCGCTGGCGCTGAAGAGCCCTGCGCGTTACTGCCATGATGGTAGTTACTGCCCGTGCCGCCGCCCGCGTTATTGCTGTGATGAGAGACCGGACGAGACGGAACAACAGTAGAGATAGCGTGCTTGTAGACCATCTGGCTGACCGTGTTTTTCAACAGGATCACGAACTGATCGAAAGACTCAATCTGACCTTGCAGCTTAATACCATTCACCAAATAAATAGAAACTGGAACACGTTCCCGACGCAATGCGTTCAGGAACGGATCTTGTAAAGATTGCCCCTTAGCCATTCTATCTTTTCCTTATATGCTTGTTTTGTACTTAGAACCTTGCGATTCTGAAAAATTGCGCACGATACGACTCAATTGTACACATTCAGTGAGCGATATCACCAACAACCTCAATCACTTCGTTTAACGCCTGTTGTGGTTTTTCACTGTCTAGCCAGTGAACCCCCTCCCAACCGCGCAACCAGGTGATCTGGCGCTTCGCTAACTGTCTCGTGGCGCAAACACCTCGATAAACCATTTCATCGTATGAAATCTCACCTTCAAGATACGACCACATCTGGCGATATCCCACACAACGAATGGAAGGCATGTCCGTATGCAAATCTCCACGGGCAAATAGCGCCCGCACTTCTGCTTCAAAATCTGAAGCTAACATCTGATGAAAACGCTGCTCAATTCGTTGATGGAGCAGTTCACGGCTCGCCGGGGCGATGGCGAACTGATGCACCTGATACGGCAGAGCGTCTCCTGACGTTTGCGTCAGTTCCGTTAAAGTTTTACCCGAAATGAAAAAAACTTCCAGTGCCCGGGAAAGCCTTTGCGGATCATTTGGATGGATTCGCGCTGCCGCTACCGGGTCAATCTCCGCCAGTTGCTGATGCAAAACGTCCCAACCCTGCTCTGCCGCCTGCTGCTCAATCTTTGCTCGTATTTCCGGGTCCGCTGATGGCAGAGGAGAGAGCCCCTCCAGCAACGCCTTGAAATAGAGCATGGTTCCGCCAACCAACAGCGGTATACGTCCCGCCGCGGTTATCTCGGCCATCTCGGCTAAGGCATCCCGGCGAAAATCCGCTGCGGAGTAGGCCTGAGCCGGGTCAAGAATATCCAGCAAACGGTGCGGTGCCGCACGCAGCTCTTCTGCGTCAGGCTTCGCCGTGCCGATATCCATCCCCCGATAGATGAGGGCGGAGTCGACGCTAATCAACTCTACAGGCAAAACTTTACGCAACTCGATGGCGAGCGCCGTTTTGCCGGAAGCCGTTGGGCCCATTAAAAAAATTGCCTTAGGCAGGCTCGCCTTACTGATATCAATCATGTTTCAGGGCGTTCATCGCCGTTTGTAAATCAACAGGTTGCAATAACCCACCCGGCGGCGCTTTCACCAGATGCGGACAGAGGCGTTCAACCTCCGCCAGCACGCTAATGGCCTGTGCCATGCTCCACGGCGCGTGTTCGCTGGCCAGATGGCGGGCGATCCACTGCGCGGTGTTAGCGGCATCAAACGATGTTTGCTGCGCCAGGTAGCCTATCAGTTCAGGAATCAAGTTTTGTAAATTTTGTTGGCGTAAGGGTAAAGGCACTGCACGAATTGTCACATGTTGTGGTTCGAGCACGATTTCAATCCCCATCTGCGCCAGTTGCGGCTCCGCACGCTGCAATACCCTTGTTTCTTCAGAGGATATTTTCAGGCGAACCGGGATCAATAACGGCTGCGCACAGGCCGCATTTTCGCCCGGCGTAAGCTGGACCTGTTTGAGCCAGCGTTCAGCGACCGGCAATGCCAGAAGCATCAATTTGCCGTCACGTTCAAGCAGTGCCATATCCGGCGCGATGATCGTCAGCACCCGGCCAAAACTCTGGCTATGGCCGTCCAGAGAAGGCTGAGGAGCCGGAAGGGATTCTTTACGCTCCACAGCCGGCGTTTCCAGCAGTTTGCGATACAACGCCCCCTGCTGCTTTTGATAGCCAGGCTGGGCATGCGGATAGTTGGCCCCCGTCGGGCGCGGTGCAGTTCCTGCTGAGGAGAAACGCGGGGCTTCCGGTTCCCGGGCAACGGCAGGCTCCGCAAAATGGTTACGGCCCGCAGCAACACGGTTTTCCGGGAACGGGCGCGGCGCAGCTTCTGCCTGTTCCAGCGGCAATGTCGGTTCTACCTGCTGCTGCAGCACGCTGAGCACGCCCTGATAGATAAAATCATGCACCAGTCGCGACTGGTGGAACCGCACTTCATGCTTGGCAGGATGCACGTTCACATCCACCTGATGCGGGTCAATCTCCAGATAAAGCACGAAAGCGGGCTGCTGATCGGCCCCGAGCTTGTCTTCGCAGGCCTGGCGAATGGCGTGATTGATGAGACGGTCGCGCATCATGCGGCCGTTCACGTAGCAATACTGGATCTCCGCAAACGCCGCGCTGCTGGCATTCGGGTCAGCCACCCAACCGCGCAGCGCCAGATCGCCATGCTGCCACTCAATAGCCAGCGCCTGTTCCAGAAATGGTGTACCGCAGATTGCCCCCAGACGGCGCTCTTTCTGCCCCCCCTCTGCCACCGCGCGATACTGGCGCATCACCTTACCGTTATGGCTGAGGTTGATGGTGACATCGAAACGGGCCAACGCGATACGCCGAATGATCTCGTCGATATGCCCGAACTCGGTTTTTTCGGTACGCATAAACTTGCGGCGGGCAGGCGTGTTATAGAACAGATCTAATACTTCAAGCGTCGTACCGACAGGGTGCGCCGCGGGTTTGACCGTCACGTCCATATCGCGCCCTTCGGCGTATGCCTGCCAGGCCTCCTGCTGGTCCGCGGTGCGGGAAGTGAGCGTTAAACGCGAAACCGAACTGATACTGGCCAGCGCTTCGCCGCGAAACCCGAGGCTGATAATCGCTTCCAGGTCATCCAGAGAGGCTATTTTACTGGTGGCGTGACGGGCCAGCGCCAGCGCCAGCTCGTCTTTTTTAATGCCGCAGCCGTTGTCACGAATGCGAATCAGCTTTGCGCCACCGCGTTCGATATCAATATCAATGCGGGTCGCACCCGCATCGAGGCTGTTTTCCACCAGCTCCTTCACCACCGACGCAGGGCGCTCCACCACCTCACCGGCGGCGATTTGGTTCGCAAGCTGCGGCGGTAGAACCTGAATCGGCATGAATGCTCCTTAGTTTGTCGCGGTCATCTCACCCGGCAGCGCGGCACTTGCCGTCTGGGCAGCTCCGCCCTGCGGCGCGGACTGCAGCGGATGAGCCTCGAAGTATTTACGCAGACCGTTATAAATCGCTTCGGCAAGCTGTTGCTGATAGCTGTCGCTGCCCAGCAAGCGTTCTTCACTGTTATTGCTGATAAAGCCGGTTTCCACGAGGATCGAAGGAATATCCGGCGAACGCAGAACCCCGAGGCTCGCATGCTCTGGACGGCGCTTGTGCAATGCCCCGATGCCCTGCAGCTGGTTCAGTACGTTAGTGGCGACATCATACCCGACGCGCTGGGAATGACCGAACTGTAAATCCAGTACCGCCTGGCTGAGATACGGGTCAGACTGGCTGTTAGCCAGCACATCCCCGGCACCGCCTAACAGTTCAGACTGTTTCTCATGCTCTTCAAGCCAGTTGGCCATTTCACTGTTTGCCCGGCGGTTCGACAGCACCCATACCGATGCGCCGGTCGCATTACGGTTAGGTGCGGCATCGGCGTGAATGGAGACCAGGAAATTGGCATTCTGCTTGCGCGCCACGTCTGAGCGGCCCATCACGGAGATAAAATAGTCGCCGTCACGGGTGAGCACGCCTTTAAACATCGGGTCGTCGTTTAACAGCGCCCTGAGCTTGCGGGCAACAGCGATTGTGACGTTTTTCTCCTGCGTACCGCCCGGGCCAATCGCGCCAGGATCCTGACCGCCGTGCCCCGCATCAATGGCAATAATCACTTTGTCACCGCTGACCACGCGGCGTGCGCTGGCCGCAGGACGCGTAACAGTATTGCTGCTGGTGACGCTGGTTATGCGGTCGCTGTCTGTTTTGAAGGGATTACGCGCCGGTTCTGTAGGACGCGGGGTATACACCGGCGCTTCCACGCGTTTCGCGACAACAGGCGGCGGTGGAGGCGGCGGCACGTCTGCATTGATGGTAAACACCACCGTATAGTTCGCACCGTTTTGCTGCTTCACCGCCTTCGTTTTGCCCTTTTCGGTCAAATCGACCACCAGGCGCAATGACTGACTATCTTTTGGCGTGCCCGAGCGAATACTTTTCACCAGATTGTTACCGCTGAACTGCAGCGGTAATCCCTGGATCACGCCGGTCTGTTTGATATCCAGCGCCACGCTGTGGCTGTCTGGCTGTGAAAATGCATATTCAGGATCGCCCATAAAGCTGAATGTGATCCGGGCCTGGCTTTCGCCGTTCGAGACCTGAATATCGGAGAGGTTTGCCGCCCCGGCCTGCGCGCACAGCAGCACCGTGGCAGCCAGCAACCAATTTTTAACGCGATTTATCATCCCGTCATCCCTACGCTTAACCGGCCAGACGCGCCAGTAAGGAACTGCCTGATGAGGAAACCGCACTGATGCGAGCCTCACGCCCTTGTGCCTGGTAATCTAAGTGAATTTCGACATCCGGGTCAGGCAGGACACCCGCACCTTGTTGCGGCCACTCCACCAGGCAGATGGCATCATTGGCAAAATAATCACGGATCCCCATAAATTCCAGCTCCTCAGGATCCGCAAGGCGGTATAAATCGAAGTGGTACACCATGAGATTTTCAAGGGTGTACGGCTCTACCAGCGTGTAGGTTGGGCTTTTCACATTCCCGTTATGCCCTAACGCCTGCAAGAAACCCCGGCTGAAGGTGGTTTTACCCGCCCCTAAATCACCATACAGATAAATGACAGTTGCCCCCTGACAGGCCTGCGCCACGCGCTTGCCGAGATCTAAAGTGGCTTGTTCATCAGGTAAAGGAATCGCTCGATTAGTCATTTTCTACGTCAATCACATCCGGGTTAACCACACGCCGCAGCGTGCAAAAGAGATCGGTGGCCAGCATACCGCGTGTACCGTAACGCGCAGCCAGTTTATCTGCCGCGGCACCGTGGGCCACGCAGCCCGCGCAGGCTGCATCATAAAGGGGAAGTTTCTGTCCAAGCAATGCGCCAATGATACCGGAAAGCACATCGCCCATGCCGCCGCTCGCCATGCCCGCGTTTCCGGCATCGATAATGCTCTGAGCCTCATCACTGGCGACAACGGTTCCTGCCCCTTTCAAAACGGCAACACCTCCGTAACGTTTTACCAGACGCTGAGCAGAAAGTAAGCGATCGCTTTCAATTTCTGCCACGCTGCAGTTAAGCAGGCGCGCGGCTTCGCCGGGGTGTGGCGTCAGAATGCGATTGTGACGCTTATCCGGATTGATTGCCAGAAGGTTCAGCGCGTCGGCATCCCACAGCATCGGTTTACGAAAATTCTCGACCTTTTGCAGGGCCTGTTTACCCCAAGCCTGCTGTCCAAGACCGGGTCCAATGACGACTACATCCGCCCATTCCAGGCTTTCTTCAAGGGTCTGGAGCGTAAGCTCATGGACCATCAGCTCCGGTCGGGCGGTAATTATCGGCGCAATATTCTCAACGCGAGTGAGCACTCGCACTAAACCGGCACCGCTTCGTAATGCCGCTTCACCGGCCATGCGGATAGCGCCCGCCGTACCGTGATCGCCCCCCACTATCACCAGCTTGCCGTGATCGCCTTTATGGGACGTCGGGCGTCGGGGCGGAAGCCACGCAGCAAGGTGAGACGCATCAAAACGCGCGATGCGCATTTCCTGTCCTGCCAGCCAACTCTCCAGCCCCAGCGCATGGTGGTGCAACACGCCGACCACGTCCCGTGCTTTGCCGGTCAGCAAACCCGGTTTCAGGGCGATGAACGTCACCGTGTGCGCAGCCTGAATCACCGCCCCCGGCGTCGCTCCTGTTTGTGCGAGCAGACCCGACGGAATATCCAGCGCGACCACCGGCGCGGCGTGCCGGTTGGCGTGTGTAATGAGCGCAGCAATGTTCTCGCGAGGCGCGCTGCGCAGGCCAGTGCCCAGCAGACCATCAACAATCAGATCAACATCCTCTGGCCAGACGATATCCGGCGCATGAATCACGCCGCCTGCATTCAGCCATGCCTCCCGCGCCGCGCTGGCCTCTTCCGGCAGCGGTTTATCACTTTCGAGTGCCAGCAACGTCACGCGGATCCCCGCAGCCACCGCAAGACGGGCAACCACGTAACCGTCACCGCCGTTATTGCCGTGTCCGCACATTATTAGCCAGTGTGCAGCCTGCGGGTACGCGCTGCGGACAACGTTAAACGCCGCCTCGCCTGCCCGCTGCATCAGTTCATAAAGGGTGATACCGAGACTGTCAGCCGCCTCTTTTTCGGCATGCCGGAGCGCGTCCGCATGCCAAATGGAATGTGGTATACTTGCGGGGTTTTTCTTCACCGTATGGTCCGTCATGTCACAGCCCCTCGATCTCAATCAGTTAGCGCAAAAAATTAAACAGTGGGGTGCTGAGCTCGGCTTCCAGAAGGTAGGTATTACCGATACCGACCTCTCCGCCAGCGAGCCGAAACTGCAGGCCTGGCTGGATAAACAATACCACGGCGAAATGGAATGGATGGCGCGTCATGGCATGATGCGCGCCCGTCCACACGAGCTTTTGCCGGGCACGTTACGGGTCATCAGCGTGCGCATGAACTACCTGCCCGCCAACGCGGCGTTTGCGCGCACGCTAAAAAACCCCTCTCTGGGTTACGTCAGCCGGTACGCCCTGGGGCGTGATTACCACAAGCTCTTGCGTAACCGCTTAAAAAAACTCGGGGAGACTATTCAGCAGCACTGTGTTTCGCTGAATTTTAGACCCTTTGTCGATTCTGCGCCCATTCTTGAGCGCCCGATCGCTGAAAAAGCCGGGCTTGGCTGGACAGGTAAGCACTCACTTATCCTTAGCCGCGACGCCGGTTCGTTCTTCTTCCTGGGAGAACTGCTGATTGATTTACCGCTGCCGGTAGACGGTCCGGTCGAGGAAGGCTGTGGGCGCTGCGTGGCCTGTATGACCATCTGCCCGACAGGTGCCATCGTCGAGCCCTACACCGTTGATGCACGCCGCTGTATCTCCTACCTCACCATCGAACTGGAAGGGGCGATCCCGGAAGAATTTCGACCGCTTATCGGAAACCGGATCTACGGCTGTGACGACTGCCAGCTCATTTGCCCGTGGAACCGCTATTCGCAGCACACGAATGAAGAGGATTTCAGCCCGCGTAAGGCGCTCCATGCCCCGCAGCTCATTGAACTGTTTGCCTGGACCGAAGCCTGGTTCCTGAAAGTGACGGAAGGGTCGGCCATCCGCCGTATCGGCCATCTGCGCTGGCTGCGAAATGTTGCCGTGGCGCTGGGCAATGCCCCGTGGGATGAAGCGAATATCCGTGCGCTGGAAAGCCGTAGAGGTGAGCACCCACTTCTTGATGAACACATAGACTGGGCGATTGCGCAGCAAATTGAGAAGCGTAATGCCTGCGTAGTCGAGGTGCAGCTTCCTCAGAAACAGCGGCTGGTGAGGGTGATCGAAAAAGGGCTTACGCGGGATGCGTGATATATTCACAGCCTGTGAATAAAAATAAAAACTCAAGCGCCATCTGGGCTTGAGAAGAGATCAAGTGATCTCGATAACATTTTGAAATGAAAATTTATCCTTAAAATACAATGCATTAAAAAGATACTATTCACCCTGCTAACTTTTAGACCGGTTCCGCTAAAGCGCAGTTTCTGTGGATAACTCTGTTTACAAGAGTATTTCAGATGCAATAGAAAACGTCCTCAACGAGGTTATTCGCTGTGGATATTTTGGAGACGAAGAAGAA
>NZ_POVL01000050.1 GCF_002939185.1 Enterobacter sichuanensis
CCCACAGGGAGAGGGAGAAAACACGCCGCTTTAACTAAGATGCGGCGATGAAAAGATCCCGCAGCTGATGAAGCTGGTCGCGGATCTGCGCCGCCTCTTCGAACTCCAGGTTCTGTGCGTGCTGCATCATCTGCGCTTCCAGCTCGTGGATTTTCTGCTGCAGCGCTTTCGGCGTCAGCGCGACGGTATCTTCTTCCACCACTGAACGCGCCTTGCCGCGGCCTTTCGCTTTGGTTTTGGCAATGTTCTGACCCAGCGCCAGAATATCCACCACCTTCTTGTTCAGCCCCTGCGGCGTAATGCCGTGCTCTTCGTTATAGCGCTGCTGTTTCTCGCGACGGCGCTCCGTTTCACCGATCGCTTTCGCCATCGACGGGGTGATTTTATCCCCGTACAGAATCGCTTTGCCGTTGACGTTACGCGCGGCGCGGCCTATGGTCTGGATCAGGGAGCGTTCAGAACGCAGGAAGCCCTCTTTATCGGCATCCAGAATCGCCACCAGTGAGACTTCCGGCATATCCAGACCTTCCCGCAACAGGTTGATCCCCACCAGCACGTCAAACTCGCCCAGGCGCAGGTCGCGAATAATCTCCATGCGCTCCACGGTATCGATATCCGAGTGCAGATAACGCACCTTCTCGCCGTGCTCTTCGAGATACTCGGTCAGATCTTCCGCCATACGTTTGGTGAGCGTGGTCACCAGCACACGCTCGTTGATGGCGGAACGGGCACGGATCTCGGAGAGCAGATCGTCCACCTGCGTCGCCACGGGACGCACCTCGATAACCGGGTCCAGCAGCCCCGTCGGACGCACCACCTGGTCCACCACCTCATCGCCGGATTTCTCCAGCTCATAGTTGCCCGGGGTTGCCGAGACGTAGATGGTCTGCGGAGCCAGCGCCTCAAACTCTTCAAACTTCATTGGACGGTTATCCAGCGCGGACGGCAGGCGGAATCCGTACTCCACCAGCGTCTCTTTGCGCGCCCGGTCACCGCGATACATCCCGCCAATCTGCGGGATGGTGACGTGGGATTCGTCGATCACCAGCAGACCGTCGGCCGGAAGATAGTCAAACAGCGTCGGCGGTGGCTCACCCGGCCCGCGTCCGGAGAGGAAACGGGAGTAGTTTTCGATCCCGGAGCAGTAGCCCAGCTCGTTCATCATCTCCAGATCAAACTGGGTACGCTGGGTCAGTCGTTGCTCCTCCAGCAGCTTATTGTTCGCCAGAAGCACTTTACGGCGTTCTGCCAGCTCGACTTTGATCTCTTCCATCGCCTGCACAATACGCTCGCGTGGCGTCACATAGTGCGTTTTCGGGTAGATGGTATAGCGCTGAATGACTGACTCGATGTGGCCGGTCAGCGGGTCGAACAGCGAGAGGCGCTCGACCTCTTCGTCAAACAGCTCCACGCGCAGCGCAATATCGTCAGATTCTGCCGGGAAGATATCAATCACTTCACCGCGAACGCGGAACGTTCCGCGCTGGAACGCCTGGTCATTACGGGTGTACTGCAGCTCCGCCAGACGGCGCAAAATCGCGCGCTGATCGATGATCATCCCCTGGGTCAGGTGCAGCATCATTTTCAGGTAGAGGTCCGGATCGCCCAGACCGTAGATAGCCGATACCGACGCCACGACCACCACATCGCGACGCTCCAGAAGCGCCTTCGTCGCCGACAGACGCATCTGCTCAATGTGTTCGTTTACCGAGGCATCTTTCTCAATGAACGTGTCAGAGCTCGGGACGTAGGCCTCAGGCTGGTAGTAATCGTAGTAGGAGACGAAATACTCCACGGCATTATCCGGGAAGAACTCTTTCATTTCGCCGTAAAGCTGTGCGGCGAGGGTTTTATTGGGTGCCAGCACCATCGTGGGGCGCTGCAGATCGGCAATCACGTTGGCGATCGTGAACGTTTTGCCGGAGCCGGTTACCCCCAGCAGCGTCTGGTGTGCCAGCCCGTCTTCCAGCCCCTCTTCCAGACGGCGGATCGCCTCAGGCTGATCGCCAGATGGACGGAAAGCAGAATTCAATTTGAACGGTTTACTCATGGGCGACAACCTGATGACATTATAAGCGGCAGGTGAGTAATTTTACTCGTTGTTGCCAGGATTGCCAGTAAAAAACACTGGATGAAAAACCAGTGGCATGTCAGGATATTTAGCATAGCGCCTGAATGATTAGCGCGATAGCGGCCAAAATTTGGTCTGTGACAATATAAAACACCAGTCAGGTGAGGTTATCCCCAGAACTTTTTCTTTTTTAACATTTGTCAAGCCAGGTAATGATAGTTTTATGGCAACGGGTGACACTTTCGTGACGGGAATTGCTTTTATCTAAGCAATTAAATTTTAAACGATATTTTCTAAAGCCGCGTTTCGCGTCAATTTGGGCGAAAGCCGCGTCTTCTCTCGCTTATCGCGTGTTTTCTAACTCTAATGCACATGGTTATCCACAGGAATAGTGGATAACTGCTTCCAGCCCATACAGACTGGCGCTCGGCAAATTCCCGGATTTTCCCACGAGACGGCAGGAAAAAATTTTTATAGCTATTTTTTGATGATTAACAGTTGTCTCATTCATAACCAATCGATGAGATATAGCTCACAATTTCATCATTCTTGTTCCTGCACCACAACTCACCACCGCCGGCACCGTTGATGTGCACTCCCCCGCTTTTTTCACCTTCCTCCTGTGACGTAGTCCTAAAAAAGGCGCCTTTTTAAACATATTCAGCTTTCTGGCAGGGGTTTTGCACAATCAACATCGAGCCTCACCTACACACATTTTTAAGGAGAGAAAGATGTTGAGTCTGCGAGCAGTGAACCAGTTTTACGGAAGCCAACATACGCTATGGAACGTGGATTTAGATTTTCCGCAAGGGGTGTGTACGGGCGTCGTAGGTCTGCCTGGAATGGGGAAAACCACCCTGATGAATTGCATCGCCGGGAAAGTGCCCGTGGAAAGCGGCACCATCATCTGGCATGAAGCGGGCGCGCCGCCACGTGATTTGCTGAGCCCGGCGCCAGAACAGCGTTCAGGGCCGGGAATTGGCTATGTCCCGCAGGACAGGCGCATCTTCTCCCAGTTAACGATTGAGGAGAATCTGCATATCGCTATGCGGGCGATGGGGAGGCCCGATCCGCAAGCGAAAAGCGAGGTATACGATCTGTTACCCGAACTCTACCCGTTACGCCAGACCCGGGCCAACGCCCTTTCGCCAGACGACCAGTACCAGCTGGCTCTGGCCAATGCGCTGGTAACCCGTCCGCGGATGCTGATTCTCGATGAGCCGATGCATGGCGCCGGTCACGGTTTTGCGCATAAGCTGGCACAACTGCTGGTACGCCTGAACCGTGAACTGGGCATGACGGTGCTGCTGGCTGAGCAACGGCTGTCGTTTATTCGCCGGGTCGCGGAACGTTTTTGTATGCTGTATCGCGGGCGTAACGTGGCCCAGGGCCACGTTAACGAACTGGACGATGAGCTTATCGCCCACTGGATGTCGCTGGAAGCAAGGCGCTGAGGTCAAGATAGTGCCCGGTTTCGGCCCGTTCGGCCTCGTCCGCAAGCCACGGGATCTCTCCGAGGAAAGGGGCTGGCAAAACGCGCTTAAGCGTCGCCAGATACTCCTGATGCCGCTTGCCCGGGGCAACCACGTCGTTGGCGATCCAGCCCGCCAGACGCAGCCCCGCCTGCGAAACGGCCTGCGCGGTCAACATCGCATGGTTAATACAGCCGAGCTTGACCCCCACCACCAGGATGACCGGGAGCTGCTCGCGCTGCACCCAGTCAGCAAACGTCTGGTCCTGCGAGAGTGGCGTAAACCAGCCGCCGGCCCCCTCCACCAGCACCCAGTCCGCCTGGCGTTCCAGCGACCGTAATCCGGCTGAAAGCACGTCAAAATCAATCGGGCGGCCTTCATCGGCGCTGATGATGTGCGGCGACGTCGGCTCGGCAAAGGTATACGGATTCACCGCGGAATAGGTGAGCTCAAGGGTGCTGTTCCGCTGGAGCGCCAGCGCGTCGGTATTGCGCAGACCTTCTGCGGTCATCTCGCTGCCGGAAGCGACCGGCTTATACCCGGCAGTGTTTTTTCCCAGCCGTCGCGCCGCCTGCAGCAGCGCAGCGCTGGCCACCGTTTTCCCCACTTCCGTATCCGTTCCGGTGACAAAGTAGCGTTCAGTCACGTTCGATAATCCCATGAAAAAGTTGATAAGAGAGCGGGAAATGTCCCCGCTCCTGCGGCCAGGCCAGCTCCAGGCGCTGCAACTGACCCCGGGTGAGCAGTTTTTTCTCGCGTCCGGTGTGCAGATGCGTGGCGCCAATCCCTTTTAGCGAGCGCATGGCACTGAGCGCGTCGCTGAAATGGAGGGTGATGGTCTGCACCTGACCCTGATAGCGCCAGCCAGCCAGCGCCTGCGTGACCTGTTCGTGCGGTAAAAACCGGTTAGCGTGCGGCTGTTCATCTACCGCCTGCCAGGCCTGGTTGAGCTCCGGTAACGAGCTTTCCAGCAGCGTGGTAAACGCGACTCTCCCACCCGGACGCGCCACGCGGTAAAGCTCGCTTAAGGCCTGCGGCAGGCTGCTGCACCATTGCACGGCCAGATGGCTCCAGACCAGGTCGAATTGCGCGTCTGCCAGCGGGATCGCTTCGATATCCGCCACCAGATAGTGATGCGCGGCCTGCTGCTGCCGTGCCTCGGCAAGCATGTCAGGAGAGAGGTCGATGGCCGTCACCTGGCTTCCTGTTTCGCGCCAGTAGCGGCTATTTCCGCCGGGACCGCACCCGGCGTCCAGCACCTGGCTAAAGCACGTTTCGCCGAGCAACGCCAGCAGCCCCTCAGCGCTCTGACGCTGAAGTTCATCATGCTGTGAGTAGCTGCGCGCGGCCCGGCCAAAGGCCGCCGCAATGGCCTGTTTATTGACTGGCGACATGCAACGCCTCCAGAAGGGCATCAATATCGTCGGCTTCGTGTGCCGCGGTCAGCGTGAGGCGCAGTCGGGCGGTACCCGGCGGCACGGTGGGCGGACGGATGGCCGTGACCCACATCCCCCGCTCGCGCAGCGTATGCGCCAGCGTGAGCGCCAGGCTGTTTTCACCGACGATTACCGGCTGGATTGCGCTCTGCGATTCGGTACTCCGGAAGGGAAGCCGATCCAGACCCTGGCGAAAACGCCGGATGTGTTCCGCCAGACGAGCCCGGCGTTCACGGCCTTCGGCGCTGCGAATCACCCGCACAGACGCAGACAGCGCCACCGCCTGCGCGGGGGGCATACTGGTGCTGTAGATCAGATGCCGGGCAAACTGCAGCAGATAGTCGGCGACGGATTCGCTGCACAGCACAGCCGCCCCGCTCACGCCAAAACCTTTGCCGAAGGTGACAATCAGCAGTTCCGGCTTCACCTGCTGCTGATGGGCGCTACCGCGACCCTCGTCGCCCATCACGCCAATGCCGTGGGCATCATCCACCAGCAGCCAGGCGTTTTGCCGTTTTGCCGCGTCATGCAGCGCGGCAAGCGGCGCGCTGTCGCCATCCATGCTGAACACCCCTTCCGTGACCACCAGCTGTTGCCCGTCACAGGGTTTACCCAGCAGCGCGGCGAGTTGTCCCGCGTCGTTATGCGCAAAGCGACGCAGCTGCGCCGGGCTTAAATGTGCCGCCTCCAGCAGGGAGGCATGGCTTAAGCGGTCGGCGACAATGCGGTCATTCTTCCCCATCAGCGCGGTAATGACGGCCTGATTGGCCGCGAAACCCGAGATAAACAGCAGCGCGCGCGGGTAGCCCAGCCAGTCGGCAAGCGTCTCCTCCAGCGCCTGGTGCGCGGTGGTGTATCCGCTGACGTGTCCGGACCCGCCGCTGCCCACGCCATACTGCTCCGCGCCCTGTTGCCAGGCGCGGATGATGGCCGGATGCTGGCTCAGCCCGAGATAATCGTTGCTGGAGAAGTTACAAAACTGCCGGTTCTCACGGGTCAGAAAACGGCCTGCACCGTTTTCGACAACCCTGCGTACGCGAAACGCATCTGCTGCCCGTCGCTCGTCGAGCGCAGAATGGATACGTGCCTCCCAGGTCATACCGCTGCCGCGTTGTAGAACTGGTCGGTGTCGGCGTTAATAATCTGCTGCTCCAGCTGCTGCTGTTGCTCGTTATCCCCCGCCAGCACCTCGGTCTGGTGCGGGTTCAGCCCCAGCTTGCGGAACAGCTGAACGTCTTTGTCCTCTTCCGGGTTCGGCGTGGTCAGCAGCTTGCAGCCGTAGAAGATGGAGTTGGCCCCGGCCATAAAGCACATTGCCTGGGTCTGCTCGTTCATCTGCTCACGACCGGCAGAGAGGCGCACATAAGAGGTCGGCATCATGATGCGCGCTACCGCGATGGTGCGGATAAAATCAAACGCATCCACATCCTCGTTATCCGCCAGCGGTGTGCCTTTCACCTTCACCAGCATGTTGATCGGCACGCTTTCCGGTGGCGTCGGCAGGTTCGCCAGCTGCAGCAGCAGACCGGCGCGATCTTTCACCGTCTCACCCAGGCCCACGATGCCGCCCGAGCACACTTTGATCCCCGCTTCACGCACTTTATCAAGCGTGTCCAGACGCTCCTGATAAGTACGGGTGGTGATGATATTGCCGTAAAACTCCGGCGAGGTGTCGAGGTTATGGTTGTAGTAGTCCAGCCCTGCCGCCGAGAGGCGCTGCGCCTGCTCTTCGTTCAGCGTGCCCAGCGTCATACAGGCTTCGAGGCCCATCTCTTTCACGCCCTTCACCATCTGCTCCAGATACGGCATGTCGCGGTCGTGCGGGTTCTTCCACGCCGCGCCCATGCAGAAACGGGTCGACCCGGCGTTTTTCGCCTTACGGGCGGAGTCGAGCACCTGCTCAACCTCCATCAGCCGTTCGGATTCAAGGCCCGTTTTATAGCGTGCGCTCTGCGGGCAATATTTGCAGTCTTCCGGGCAGGCGCCGGTCTTGATGGACAGCAGCGTGCTGACCTGAACATGGCGCGGATCGAAGTGCTGACGATGCACCTGTTGGGCTTCGAACATTAGCTCAAGGAAAGGTTTGTTGAATAATTCAGTGACTTGCGACATCGTCCAGCGTGCGTGGTGAGCCATGGGGCTTCTCCAAAGGGTTTTGTTAATTTTCGGTTCGGTTTATACTCGTAAACCTAAAACTTTTCAAAATGGTTTACAAGTCGATTATGACCCAGGACGATCTCACCTTCGACACGCAGCATATCTGGCACCCTTACACCTCGATGGCCCGCCCGCTACCCGTCTATCCGGTCGCCTCCGCCCACGGCTGCGAGCTGCATCTCGCCAGCGGCGAGCCGCTGATTGACGGGATGTCCTCCTGGTGGGCGGCCATTCATGGGTATAACCACCCGCGCCTGAATGCGGCGATGAAAGCGCAGATTGACCAGATGTCGCACGTAATGTTTGGCGGGATCACCCATCAGCCTGCGGTGGATTTATGTCGTCGGCTGGTGGCGATGACTCCTGACGCGCTGGAGTGCGTATTCCTTGCTGATTCCGGCTCCGTGGCGGTGGAAGTGGCGATGAAAATGGCGCTGCAGTACTGGCATGCCAGAGGGGAGTCCCGTCAGCGGTTCCTCACCTTCCGCAACGGCTATCACGGGGATACCTTCGGGGCGATGTCGGTCTGCGATCCGGATAACTCCATGCACAGCCTGTGGAAAGGGTATCTGCCGGAAAACCTGTTTGCCCCGGCCCCGCAGAGCCGTTTCGACGGCGAGTGGAACGAGATGGACATGGTCGGCTTCGCGCGGCTGATGGCCGCCCACCGCCAGGAGATTGCCGCCGTTATTCTGGAGCCCGTTGTCCAGGGTGCAGGTGGAATGCGGATGTACCACCCGGAATGGCTGAAGCGTATTCGCAGGATGTGCGACCGCGAGGGCATTTTGCTGATTGCCGATGAGATCGCCACCGGTTTTGGCCGCACGGGCAAGCTGTTTGCCTGCGAACATGCGGGTATCACTCCGGATATTCTGTGTCTGGGTAAAGCGCTTACCGGCGGCACGATGACGCTCTCCGCCACGCTCACGACCCGCCAGGTCGCCGACACCATCAGCGACGGCGACGCGGGCTGCTTTATGCATGGCCCGACGTTTATGGGCAACCCGCTGGCCTGCGCGGTAGCGAGTGAAAGCCTTGCGATGCTGGAGAGCGGTGAGTGGCAAACGCAGGTGGCGGCGATCGAAGCGCAGCTGAAAGAAGAGCTGAGCGCCGCCTCGGGAGCGAATTTCGTGGCGGACGTGCGTGTGCTGGGGGCCATCGGGGTGATTGAGACCACCCATCCGGTGAACATGGCGGCGCTGCAGCGCTTCTTCGTGGATCAGGGCGTTTGGGTACGCCCCTTCGGCAAGCTTATTTACCTGATGCCGCCGTATATCATTACGCAGGAGCAGTTGCGTAAATTAACTGCCGCGGTCGTTACAGCCGTTAACAATCCCGCGCATTTCACGATTTAACCCCATGCGTTACACTTTCTGAACGAGTGAATCACGAGGGTAAACCGTATGAAAATCATCAGTAAAGATCTGCGCGATGGTGAAAAGCTGCCGGAGCGTCACGTATTCAACGGCATGGGGTATCAGGGAGACAATATCTCCCCGCACCTGGCGTGGGATGATGTTCCGGCGGGCACCAAAAGTTTTGTCGTCACCTGTTACGATCCGGATGCCCCCACCGGCTCGGGCTGGTGGCACTGGATTGTGGCGAACCTGCCTGCCGATACGCGGGTCCTGCCGCAGGGTTCCGGCTCTGACCTGGTTGCGCTGCCTGAAGGCGCCATTCAGACCCGCACCGATTTTGGCAAAGCAGGTTACGGCGGCGCGGCGCCACCAAAAGGGGAAACCCACCGCTATATCTTTACGGTACACGCGCTGGATGTGGAGAAGATTGACGTGGATGAAGGGGCGAGCGGCGCAATGGTAGGGTTTAACGTGCATTTCCATTCGCTTGGGAGCGCGTCGATTACGGCGATGTATTCGTAAAAAAAGCCGGGTGGCGGCTACGCCTTACCCGGCCTGGATTTCGTACCCGTAGGCCCGGTAAGCGCAGCGCCACCGGGCAAAAAAATCACAGCACTGGCGGCAACAACCCTACCAGACGCCCTTCCTCCAGAAGCTGCATCGCCTTATCAATATCCGGCGCAAAGAAGCGGTCATCATCGTAATGGGATACGTGCTCGCGCAACGTCTGGCGCGCCTGCTCCAGCAGCGGGCTGGATTTCAGGCCTTCACGCAGGTCGATACCCTGACATGCCGCCAGCCACTCCACCGCCAGCACGCCACGGGTGTTGGACGCCATCTCCCACAGACGACGTCCGGCTGCAGGGGCCATGGAGACATGGTCTTCCTGGTTTGCGGAGGTAGGCAGACTGTCCACGCTGTGCGGGTGAGACAGGGCTTTGTTCTCGCTTGCCAGCGCCGCGGCGGTCACCTGGGCAATCATAAAGCCCGAGTTGACGCCGCCGTTACGCACCAGGAACGGTGGCAGCTGGGACATGTGTTTATCCATCATCAGCGCAATGCGGCGCTCGGACAACGCGCCGACTTCGGCAATCGCCAGCGCGATATTATCCGCCGCCATCGCTACCGGCTCAGCGTGGAAGTTACCGCCGGAGACCACCTCGTTTTCCTGGGCGAATACCAGCGGGTTATCGGACACCGCGTTGGCTTCCACCAGCAGCACCTCTGCGGCCTGACGCAGCTGCGTCAGGCAGGCCCCCATCACCTGCGGCTGACAGCGCAGTGAATACGGATCCTGCACTTTTTCACAGTTGTGATGCGAATCCGCAATCTCACTGGTGTCGGTAAGCAGGTGACGGTACAGGCTGGCCGCGTCAATCTGCCCGCGCTGGCCGCGTACGTCATGGATGCGCGCGTCGAACGGACGACGCGAGCCCAGCACAGCTTCGGTGGTCAGCGCGCCGCACACAACGGCTGAGGCAAAGAGATCTTCCGCTTCAAACAGGCCGCGCAGCGCGAATGCCGTCGATGCCTGCGTGCCGTTCAGCAGTGCCAGCCCCTCTTTGGCCGCCAGCGTGATCGGGGTGAGTCCCGCTTTTTTCAGCGCCTCTTTCGCGGGGAGCCACTCGCCCTGCCAGTGCGCCTGGCCTTCACCCAGCAGCAGCAGCGACATGTGCGCCAGCGGCGCGAGGTCACCGGATGCGCCAACGGAACCTTTCGCCGGGATCCACGGGTAGACTTCGGCATTGACCAGCGCCATTAGCGCCTGAATTACGCTCAGGCGAATGCCGGAGAAGCCGCGCGCCAGGCTGTTGATTTTGAGCACCATCATCAGACGGACAATCTCGTCATCCAGCGGCTGGCCAACGCCCGCCGCATGAGACAGCACCAGCGAACGCTGTAAGTTTTCCAGATCGTGTGTCGCGATGCGGGTCTGCGCCAGCAGCCCAAAGCCGGTGTTAATCCCGTAGGCGGTGCGCCCTTCGGCCACAATGGCTTCGACGCAGGCGACGCTGTCGTTGATGGCGGCATGAGCGCTTTCATCCAGCGAAAGGGTGACCGGTTGACGCCAGACGCTACGCAGCTGCTTGAGGGTCAGTGAGCCGGGTGTGAGTGTTAACGCGTTCATTAATGCTTTCCTTGTGTGGCAGGGATCATCGGCAGGTTGAGTCCCTGCTCTTTGGCACAGTCAATCGCAATGTCGTAACCCGCATCGGCATGACGCATCACGCCGGTTGCCGGGTCGTTGTGCAGCACGCGAGCGATACGCGCGGCGGCTTCATCGGTTCCGTCACAGACGATGACCATCCCGGAATGCTGGGAGAAGCCCATCCCCACGCCACCACCGTGGTGCAGCGAAACCCAGGTCGCGCCGCTGGCGGTGTTCAACAGGGCGTTCAGCAGTGGCCAGTCGGAAACCGCGTCAGAGCCGTCGCGCATGGCTTCGGTTTCACGGTTCGGGCTGGCGACAGAGCCGGAGTCCAGATGGTCGCGGCCGATAACAATCGGCGCGGAGACTTCGCCGCTGCGTACCATTTCGTTAAAGGCCAGCCCGAGCTTTTGCCGCCACGCCAGCCCTACCCAGCAGATACGCGCCGGTAAGCCCTGGAAGTTAATGCGCTCGCGGGCCATATCCAGCCAGTGGTGCAGGTGTTCGTCATCGGCGACGATCTCCTTCACTTTGGCATCGGTCTTGTAGATATCTTCCGGATCGCCGGACAGGGCAACCCAGCGGAACGGACCGATACCGCGGCAGAACAGCGGGCGGATATACGCAGGGACAAAGCCCGGGAAGTCAAAGGCGTTATTCACGCCCATCTCTTTCGCCATCTGGCGGATGTTGTTGCCGTAATCGAAGGTTGGAATGCCCATCTGGCTGAAGGCCAGCATGGCGGAGACGTGTTCTGCCATGGAACGTTTCGCGGCCAGCACCGTGCCTTCCGGGTCAGTTTCCGCTTTCTGCTGATAGGCTTCCCACGTCCAGCCTTTTGGCAGGTAACCGTGCAAAGGATCGTGGGCGCTGGTCTGGTCGGTCACGAGATCCGGGCGCACGCCGCGGGCGACGAGTTCAGGAAGGATCTCCGCCGCGTTGCCGCACAGGGCAATCGAGACAGCTTTACCTTCAGACGTGTATTTTTTGATACGCGCCAGCGCATCGTCCAGGCTGGTCGCCTGCTCGTCGACGTAACGGGTACGAAGACGGAAATCAATGCGGCTCTGCTGGCACTCAATGTTCAGCGAGCAGGCACCGGCAAGCGTGGCGGCCAGCGGCTGCGCGCCGCCCATGCCGCCGAGACCCGCGGTCAGTACCCAGCGGCCTTTCAGCGAGCCGTTGTAGTGCTGGCGACCGGCTTCCACGAAGGTCTCGTAGGTGCCCTGCACAATCCCCTGGCTGCCGATGTAGATCCAGCTCCCCGCGGTCATCTGGCCATACATCGCCAGCCCTTTGGCGTCGAGTTCGTTGAAATGTTCCCAGGTGGCCCAGTGTGGCACAAGGTTAGAGTTGGCGATCAGCACGCGCGGCGCGTTTTTGTGGGTTTTGAACACCCCCACCGGCTTGCCGGATTGCACCAGCAGGGTTTCGTCGTGTTCGAGTTCAGTCAGGGACTTTACAATTGCGTCATAGCATTCCCAGTTGCGCGCGGCGCGGCCAATGCCGCCGTAGACCACCAGCTCATGGGGGTTTTCCGCCACCTCAGGATCAAGGTTATTCATCAACATGCGCAGCGGGGCTTCGGTGAGCCAGCTTTTGGCGGTAAGGGTGGTGCCGCGCGCGGCGCGGACATCCTGCTGGCGGTATTTACCTGACGACATTGTGTGCTCCTCATACGGGACAGATGATGCATTTAGATATACTTGTATAGACAAGCACACACAAGGTCAGATTTAACAAAAAAGATACAATTTTGTTATATTGCGTTAGCTATCACGCTTTTAAAACTTATGACATAAAGTGACCCTGCAGCCGGTAGCGGTTCCCCGGGAATAGCAGCCGGGCATGCGACACAATATGTGACGATGACCAGGTTCGGCGGCGGATCAGCAGGCACGGGTCGTGTTCTTTAATGCGCAGACGTTCGCACTCCTGCGGCGTGGCGCGCACGGCTTCCACAATGTGCTCCCCTTCCGTCAGCGGAGCGACCAGCGAGAGATAGGCGTGCGGCGTGGTTTGGGTGTAATCCTGGTTCAGATACTCCGGGATCCGTTCGGCGTTGACGCAGCGATCTTCAATTTGCACCGGAATGTCGTTTTCAAAATGCACCATCACGGAGTGGAAGATGCGGCTTCCCTCCCTGACGTTAAGCTCTGCGGCCTGCTCGGCGCTGGCCTGCGTCTCTTCCAGCACCAGCACTTCACAGCGGTGCTGATGATTACGCGCGGCAATCTCGTCCGCAATACTGCGGATTTCAAACAGGGCGGATTGCCCTTTCGGTTCTGCCACAAACGTCCCGACGCCCTGCAGACGCACCAGAAGCCCTTCATCGGTCAGCTCGCGCAGCGCCCGGTTAATGGTCATCCGGCTAAAACCAAACTGCGCCACCAGATCGGCCTCCGACGGAATGCGATCGTGCGGCCGCCAGACGCCGGTGGCGATTTTCTCGCTAATCGCCTGCTTCACCTTTTCGTAGAAAGGCGCGGGAGGGCTCGACTGCGGCAGCGGTGAGCGTGAAAACATCATGACTCCTTAAATGCTGTTATGCCCACCAGTGAGCAATTTGCCAGGCCAGACGGGCGGCGAGCTTTGCGCCCTGTCCGTCCCGATCGTAGTGCGGGTTAAACTCTACCAGATCGGCGGCCTGAAGCTTACCGCTACGGCAGATATGTTCGATAACAGGCAGGAGATCCAGAGCCGGTATGCCTAACGCAGCCGGTGCGGAAACAGCCGGCATTTCGCCTGCGGGCAGGACATCCAGATCGATCGTCAGGTAGATACAATCGGCCTGCGCCAGCACCTTTTCCACGGCGGATAACGCATCGCGTCGGAAATGGAGATCTTCCACCAGCGTGACGTTCAGGCGTTCAGCCTCATCCCACAGCGCCTGCGTGTTCGCCGCCCGGCTTATGCCTAAACAGGCGTAGCGAAATTCCCGCCCGCGTTCATCGCAATAGCGCGCCAGCTGGCGAAACGGCGTGCCAGACGTCGCACGGTCGGCCTTGCGCAGGTCAAGGTGTGCGTCAAGATTGATCACCGCCACGCGCTCGTCTGGGAAAGCATCCAGAATGCCCCGGCCATGCGCCCAGGCGGTCTCGTGCCCGCCGCCAAAGACCAGCGTGCGCATTCCGGACTGCTGGCAGGCGGTGACGGCATCGCTTAACGCCTGCTGCGCCGCTTCCAGCTCGTCTCCTTCCACACAGACCGAGCCCATATCCGCCAGCCGCTCGTGTCCCTGATGGCTCGCCATATTCGCCAGCGCCTTACGCAGGATATCCGGTGCCTGTCCGGCGCCGGGCCGGCCCTGATTGCGTTTCACCCCCTCATCACATTCAAAGCCTATCAGCGCAATGCCCTCTGGCAATGGGGTAAACGTTGCCTGCTGTTGTATGGTCTGAAAAATACGCGTTGCATTGCTGGCCTCAGCGCTGTCGTCACGCCCCTGCCAGACCGATTCTGCAACGGGCCGCCATAACCTCATACTGCCTCCCCACGGAAAATACGTTGATACAGCGGATTGCGTCCCGGCTCGTAGACCATCTCTACCGGATGATGAGCATCCCAGACGATAAAATCAGCGACGAAGCCTGCCCGTAGCTGTCCGTGGGTTTTACCGCGGCCCAGCGCCTGCGCGGCATGTCGCGTCACGCCAGCCCAGGCTTCTTCAGGCGTCAGGCCAAACTGTACGCAGGCCATGTTCATCGCCAGGTGCAGGCTGGCAAACGGGCTCGTCCCCGGGTTATAGTCGGTGGCGACAGCCATCGGCACACCCTGTTTTCTGAGCTGTTCCACCGGCGGACGCTGGCGCTCCTGAAGAAAATAGAATGCGCCGGGCAGCAGAACCGCCACCGTACCGCTTTGCGCCATCGCCTGAACGCCTGCATCATCCAGGTATTCGATATGATCGGCCGACAGCCCGTTAAATCGGCTAACCAGCGCCGCACCGCCCAGGTTTGAAAGCTGTTCCACATGCCCTTTTACCGGGATACCGAGCGCAGTCGCCGCCTGGAAGAGTCGCTCGGTTTGCGACGGCGTAAAGCCGACGTTTTCACAAAACACGTCCACCGCTTCAAACAGCTCTTTTTGCCACAGCGCGGGCATGATCTGCTCGCAGACCAGCGCAAGATACGCATCCGGATCGTGTTTGTATTCCGTCGGAACCGCATGCGCGGCCAGCAGCGTTGGGCTGATATCAATCGGGTTATTCAGGCTCAGCTGGCGTGCCACCTGCAGCATCTTCTCTTCGGCCTCGGCGTTTAGGCCATATCCGGACTTGATTTCGATGGTGGTGACACCTTCGTTCATCAGACGCTGAAGCCGCTGCTGCGCCAGCTTAAGCAGCGTTTCGGGTGAGCTGTTGCGCGTCGCCGTCACGGTAGCGTTAATTCCGCCGCCCTGCGCGCTGATGGTTTGATAAGAGACACCGTTCAGACGTTGCTCCCACTCCGCCGCGCGATCGCCGCCAAACACCAGGTGGGTATGGCAGTCAATCAGGCCTGGCGTCACCAGACGTCCCTGAAGATCGACGCAGTGACCGTGTCCATAAGGAATGTCAGATTCAGGAATCACGGCAAGGATGGTGTGGCCGCGCACGACCAGGGCGTGTTGCTCTTTCAGTCCATATGGCGCAGCAACATCTAGCGCCATTGTCGCCAGTCGCGCATTTCGCCATATTACATCGTCAGGAAGGATCTGCTGCATGGGCATTCCACTTGTCATGGGTTGTATAGACATTTATTTTCATCTGCCGTCTGCTGTCAACCGTAATAAGGGAAAATGTTATTTATTTGTGACGACTTTCCCGCCCCCTGCGGGCGAAAAATGCAACTTTTACCCTTTTTATCTTCCCGTTTCGCTCAACTTAGTATAAAAAAGCAGGCTATTTCGTCTGTCCCGTAAAGACTTGCATACCCAGGAGCTTCACCTTGAACATTTCCAGGATTTCCCGTCTGGCGTTGGCACTTGCCTTTGGCGTGACCTTATCCGCATGCAGTTCAACACCACCGGACCAGCGACCGTCTGAGCAGGTCGCCCCCGGCACCGCATCCCGCCCGATTTTGTCCGCGGATGAAGCGAAGAACTTCGATCGTGCGCACTACTTCTCGGCGATGGATCCTAACGCTGCGCCGTGGACCCCGTCTTCTATTAACCTGCCGAAACAGCCAGATTTCGTGGTTGGCCCGGCAGGTGCGCAGGGCGTAACGCATACCTCTATTCAGGCTGCGGTGGATGCTGCCATCACTAAACACAGCGCGTCTCGCCAGTACATTGCTATCCTGCCAGGTGAATACGAAGGCACCGTCTATGTTCCGGCGGCGCCAGGCAGCATTACCCTGTACGGTCTGGGCGAAAAAGCGATCGATGTTAAAATTGGCCTGGCGATTGATTCCGAAATCGACAGCAACGCCTGGCGTCATCTGGTCAACCCGGCTGGCAAATATATGCCGGGCAAACCGGCGTGGTATATGTTTGATAACTGCCAGAGCAAGCGTTCCGCCACCGTTGGCGTGATGTGCTCAGCGGTATTCTGGTCTCAGAATAACGGTCTGCAACTGCAAAACCTGACCATTCAGAATACCCTGGGTGACAGTGTTGATGCCGGTACCCACCAGGCCGTTGCGCTGCGTAGCGATGGCGATAAAGTCCAGATCAACAACGTCAACATTCTCGGCCGTCAGAACACCTTCTTCGTGACCAACAGCGGCGTGCAGAACACCCTGCAGAATAACCGACTGACCCGTACGCTGGTGACCAACAGCTACGTTGAAGGTGACGTGGATCTGGTTTCCGGTCGTGGTGCAGTGGTGTTTGATAACACGGACTTCCGCGTGGTGAACTCGCGTACCCAGCAGGAAGGCTATGTGTTTGCGCCAGCCACCCAGTCTAACCTGTTCTACGGTTTCCTTGCTGTGAACAGCCGCTTTAACGCTGCCGGTGACGGCGTGGCGCAGCTGGGTCGCTCCCTGGATGTGGACTCTGCGACCAACGGCCAGGTGGTGATCCGCGACAGCGTGATCAACGAAGGCTTCAATATGGCGAAGCCATGGGCCGATGCCGCGATTTCCAAACGTCCGTTCTCCGGCAATACCGGTACGGTGGATGATAAAGGGAACGTGCAGCGTAACCTGAACGACACTAACTTCAACCGCATGTGGGAATACAACAACCGCGGTCTGGGTAGCAACGTGGTGGCTGAGCCGAAGCAGTAATAAGATGAGAGTAAAAGGGGGAGTTCAATCCCCCTTTTTACTGCGACTGAATGCGTCAGGCTCCAAACTTAAGATACGCATCCAATAGTTGCATAATCGCAACCATGAGTTGCAGGAACAGAATTGTCTATTCCACACCGCTCATACGCCACTCCTTTGGTATAGAGCACTTCTCCTCTGGTTTACCTTTCCGCTGCCTGTCACCAGGGGTGTGTTGGTTACGTTTTGATGTGCTCACCCGGCTACCACCGGGCATAAAAAAACCTCGCATTCGCGAGGTTTTTTGTTTTGAGCCGCTTAATGAGCGTTTACCACCACCCACATCGGCCCCTGGCCGACGGCATAGCGCCCTTTCTCTTCCAGCAGACCCTGCTCGCCTTTAATTTCGTACAGCGCGATGTGGTGGGATTTCTGCCCCGCCGCAATCAGGAACTTACCGCTGTGATCGATATTAAAGCCGCGCGGCTGGGTTTCCGTTGGCTGGAAGCCTTCAATGGCCAGCACGCTGCCGTCCTCGGAGACGCTGAAAACGGTAATCAGGCTGGAGGTACGATCACAGGCGTAGAGATGACGACCATCTGGCGTGATGTGAATATCCGCCGCCCAGCGGGTGTCGGAGAAGTCAGACGGCATCATATCCAGCGTCTGCACACACTCAATCTGGCCGTTAGGATCTTTTAGTTCCCATACGTCCACAGAGCTGTTCAGCTCGTTCACCACGTAGGCATACTGCTGGTTCGGATGGAAGACCATATGACGCGGGCCCGCGCCTTCAACGGTAGTGACTTCCGCCGGATTCTGCGCCACCAGGTGACCATCGTCGCTCAGGGTGAACAGACAGATACGATCCTGCTTCAGCGCAGGCACCCACAGCGTGCGGTTATCCGGAGAGATATTCGCCGAGTGGCAGCCTTCCAACCCTTCCACTACATCCACGGTTTCAACCGGGATACCCTTTTCCAGACGCGTTACGCTAACGCAACCGGCGTTATACGAGCCGCTGAAGACAAAGTTGCCTTTACGATCGGTAGAAATGTGGGTTGGGCTGCCCGGCAATGACGCTTCGGCAGTGTAAGTCAGCGCGCCGTCGTCCGGAGAAATGCGATAGGCCAGCACGCGAAACTCCGGGCGCACACCCACGTACAAGAAACGTTTATCCGGGCTGATGACCATCGGCTGTACCTGGCCTGGCACATCAACAACCTGAACCAGCGTGAGTGTCCCTTCGGGATTTAAGCGCCAGACGTGGATCTGCTGGCTTTCAGGACTGGCGGTATAAACGGTTTGTTTCATGAATATTCACTCCTCACTGCGCATGAAAGTAGTTAACTTTTGACGGTGAATGCTGAATTGTCGACAGGAATTTTGAAGCCTTCGCCTCTCGGTGTACCATCCCATCAAAACGTAAATTCAATATTAACCCGGGAAAACAGATGAGCTCGCGTGTGATTGCTCTGGATTTAGACGGTACCTTACTGACGCCGCAAAAAACCCTTCTCCCCTCTTCTCTGGAAGCGCTTAAACGCGCGCAGGAAGCGGGATATCAACTCCTTATCGTAACGGGTCGACATCACGTTGCCATTCACCCTTTTTATCAGGCACTGGCGTTAGATACACCTGCAATTTGCTGTAATGGCACTTATTTGTATGATTATCAGGCAAAAAAGGTTTTAGCATCCGACCCGCTGCCGGTACCCCAGGCGCTGCAGTTGATTGATCTGCTTGATGAGCATGACGTTCACGGCCTGATGTATGTGGACAACGCAATGGTCTATGAGCGTCCAACCGGCCATGTGGTGCGCACCAGCAACTGGGCGTTGTCTCTGCCTGAAGCCCAGCGTCCGGTCTTTACTCAGGTTTCCTCCCTGCGTCAGGCCGCTCAGGATGTTGAGGCGATCTGGAAATTCGCCCTGACGGATGAAGATACCACCAAACTGAATAGCTTCGCGAAACACGTGGAACAGACGCTGGGTCTGGAGTGCGAATGGTCCTGGCACGATCAGGTGGACATTGCCCGCAAGGGCAACAGCAAAGGCAAGCGTCTGACGCAGTACGTGGAGTCCCAGGGCGGGTCGATGCAGGACGTGATTGCCTTTGGCGATAACTACAACGACATCAGCATGCTGGAAGCCGCCGGTACGGGCGTGGCGATGGGCAATGCCGATGATGCCGTGAAGGCGCGCGCCAACGTGGTGATTGGTGACAACACCTCCGACAGCATCGCGCAGTACATTTATACCCACCTGCTGTAATCAGGTAGTGATTGAGACGCTCTTGATTTGCGCGTAAAGCCACAGGCCGGGTTTGATCCCTAACTCATCCCTGGCCCAGGGGCTGATGCGCGCCCAGAGCGTTCTGCTCCCCACCTCCAGCTTCACTTCCACCTGGCCGTTGTCATCAAAACACTCCGCCACTTTGGCACGCAGAATATTTCGAATGCTGGTCTGCAGCGGGGGTTGTAAAACCAGCGAGACATCCGAGGCCTGAATGCGGATCCGCAGGACTGACTGCAGCGGTTTATCGATCCGGTTAACCCACAGATGCTGATCGCCCAATGCCAGCGCGGTCATCGCGTAGTGCGGATGGTGTTCCAGAACGCTCACTTTCAGAATGCTGCTCTGCTGCTCTTTGGGTAGCCAGGGATGCATTACGCTGCTGCCCCAAACCTCTTCCAGTTTGCCGAAGGCCTTCACGCTGCCCTCTTCCAGCACCAGCACGTTATCGGCCAGATGCAGGATCTCATCCAGCGAATGGCTGACGTAGAGCATCGGGATGTTGATTTCACGCGTCAGGCGCTGCAGATAAGGCAGGAGCTCACGTTTACGCGGAATATCCAGCGAGGCCAGCGGTTCGTCAAGCAGCAGCAGTTCGGGTGCGGTCAGCAACGCGCGGCCAATCGCCACGCGCTGTTTCTCTCCGCCGGAAAGCGAAGAAGGCAGCCTGTCGAGCAGCGGTTCAATACCTAACAGCGTGACCAGTTTATCAAACTGCGGAGCCATGCTTTTCGCCATACCGTAACGCAGGTTGCCGCGCACGCTGTAGTGCGGGAATAAGCGTGCATCCTGGAAAACATAGCCAATACGACGTTTATCAGGCGACAGGTATACCTTATTTTCCACGTCATTTAAGACGCGGTTATTCAATACAATCCGTCCTGACTGCGGACGGGTCAGGCCGCTTATCGCATTGATCAACGACGTTTTGCCCGCCCCTGAGACGCCAAAAATGGCGGTGATACCGCTTGCAGGCAGCGTCTCGTTAAGCGTCAGGGTATGGTTTCCCAGCGTCTGGGTGAAATGAAGCTCAAGCATGTCTATTTCCCCATCCGCTCACGACTGACTCTCGCCAGCCATTCCGACACCAGCAGCGATACCAGGGCTAACACAATGGAGATGATGCACAGCCGCGCTGAGGCCCCCTCTCCCCCCGGCGTCTGGATCAGGGTATACATGGCCGAAGGAAGGGTTCGCGTCTCGCCGGGAATGTTCGACACAAAGGTGATCGTGGCGCCAAACTCGCCGAGCGACCGGGCGAAGGCCAGCACCGTGCCGACAATAATACCCGGCAGCGTGAGTGGAAGCGTGATGGTGAAAAAGACGCGCCAGCGCCCGGCACCCAGCGTGCGGGCTGCCTGTTCGAGCTTCATGTCCACACCTTCCAGCGCAAGGCGGATTGCTCTCACCATCAGCGGGAATGACATCACCGCTGCCGCCAGGACCGCCCCGCGCCAGCTAAACGCAAACGTCAGCCCAAACCAGTCATAAAGTTTTTCGCCAATAAAACCGCGTCGCCCCATCGAAATCAGCAGCAGATAACCTACCACCACGGGCGGCAACACGAGCGGAAGATGCAGCACGCTGTCTAGCAGCGCTTTGCCGGGAAACTGACAGCGAACCAGTAACCAGGCAAAGAAGATCCCAAAGGGCAAACTCAGCGCAACCGCCAGGGAAGAAACTTTCAGGCTCAGCAGAACAGCCTGCCATTCAGGATCGGTCAATATCATCAGTGAGTCGTAAATCCATAACGTTTAAAGATTGCGGACGCGTGCGGCCCCTTCAGATAATCGCGGAAAGCCGTTACGGTCGCATTTTTATGTCCATCAACAATCGCAACAGGGTATTCCACTTTCTTGTGGGAGTCTTCCGGGAACGTTGCGACCACTTTCACCCCCTTGCTGGCCACGGCATCAGAGCCGTAGACAATGCCCAGCGGGGCTTCGTTGCGTTCCACCAGCGCCAGTGCGCCGCGAACATCTTCTGCTGGCGCTAGTTTCGGCGACAGCGTCTCCCACGCGCCCAGTTTTTGCAGCGCTTCTTTGGCGTAAATGCCGGCCGGAACATGATCCGGGTCACCCACCGCCAGACGTCCCTCGTTCAGAAGCCGGGTCCAGTCTGTTGCTTTGTTGATGGTGATGTCAGCCTGGGCACTGGCTTTCGGCGCCACGACAACCAGGCTATTACCCAGCAGCGTTTCGCGGGTTGACGCATCGATCGCTTTTTTCTCCGCTGCGTAATCCATCCACTTCTGGTCCGCCGAGATGAACAGATCCGCCGGTGCGCCCGCTTCTATCTGGCGCGCCAGCGTAGAGGAAGAGGCAAACGAGGAGACCACCTCGACGTTGCTCTCTTTTTTATACGCCGCCGCGATATCCTGCAGCGCATTGGTCAGCGACGCCGCCGCAAAGACCGTAATTTTGCCGTCGTCCGCCAGCGCGTGTCCGGTAAGCGAAAGCGTCAGCGCAGCCCCTGCGAAAAGGCGTCCCCATGAACGTGCCATTTGTCACTCCTGTCAGTAGCGTTATATACGCATTAATATAACGAGAACGTCAGGGAGATCCCAGCGTTTATTCGTACCGCTCAAGGGGTAAACCGGTGTCATCTGTAAAAGAATATCGGTGAAAAGAAGAAAAACTTGAGAGCAAAACGCCCGGACTGGCCGGGCGTTTTGTGGGGAATCAATGCTGTTTTTTAGCGCGGTCTCTGTGACCAATGTTCGAAAAGACGTTGAACACTTCACCCAGGCCGTAGATGGCACCGAGGATGATGGCCATCACTACTGGTACCATGATCACGGCGAATACCAGACTTTTCAACAACTCTAACATGGTTTTCTCCAGATATTGTGAGTGGCTTATTCTACCCTTTCAGGTGAGAAAAACATCCCCTTTTGTGCGGTACCCTTTGCGCCCTGCACCATTTGGGTCACAATACCCTTTTTGCCAGGATACTGTTATGCAGGCCGAAATTCTCCTTACTCTAAGACTTCAGCAAAAGCTTTTCGCCGATCCGCGACGTATCACCCTGCTTAAACAGATAGAACAAACGGGCTCAATTAGCCAGGGGGCGAAAAATGCCGGGATCAGCTATAAAAGCGCCTGGGATGCCATCAATGAGATGAACACCCTGAGTGAACATCTGCTGGTAGACAGGGCCACGGGCGGCAAAGGCGGAGGTGGCGCAATCGTCACACGTTACGGCCAGCGCCTTATTCAGCTTTACGATCTGCTGGCCCGGATCCAGCAAAAAGCGTTTGATGTGCTGAGTGACGACGATAACGTGCCGCTGGACAGTTTGCTGGCCGCTATTTCCCGCTTCTCATTACAAACCAGCGCCCGCAACCAGTGGTTTGGCACGGTGACGGCGCGCGATAATCTGCAGATACAGCAGCATATCGAGATCCTGCTTGCCGATGGTACCACCCGTCTGAAAGCCGCCATCACGGCGCAGAGCGCAGAACGTCTTGGACTCGATGAAGGAAAAGAGGTGCTGGTGTTGCTGAAAGCGCCGTGGGTCAACGTCACACGCAATCCCGATACGGCAAAGGCAGCAGATAACCAGCTTCAGGGCACCATCAGCCGTATCGAACGCGGCGAAGCGCAGTGCGAAGTGCTGATGACCCTGGCAGACGGGCAAATGCTGTGCGCGACGGTACCCCTCAGCGAGGCGGACGATTTAGAAGAAGGTGCTGTCGTCACCGCCTGGTTCAATGCAGACCGGGTGATTATCGCCACTTTGTGCTAAGCACATTGACAATCGTACCGACAGTGCGTATCCCTGATAACTATTGCTGCAAAAACAGGGATAAATCATGTCATCATTGCATATTTCGCAAGGCACGTTTCGTCTTGGCGATACCCGAACGCTGACGATTGCTGATTTGACAATACGCGCAGGTGAAAGCTGGGCGTTTGTCGGCACCAACGGCAGCGGTAAATCTGCGCTGGCCCGCGCGCTGGCCGGAGAGCTTCCCCTCCTTAAGGGTGAAAACCAGAGCGAGTTTACCCGCCTGACGCGCCTCTCATTTGAACAACTGCAAAAGTTGGTGAGCGACGAGTGGCAGCGCAACAACACCGATTTACTCAGCCCGGGCGAAGACGATACCGGCCGCACGACGGCGGAAATCATTCAGGATGAGGTGAAGGATCCTGCCCGCTGTCAGCGCCTGGCAGAACAGTTTGGCATTTCCGCCCTGCTGACCCGACGCTTCAAATACCTCTCCACCGGTGAGACGCGGAAAACGCTGCTTTGTCAGGCCCTGATGAGCGAGCCTGAGTTGCTGATCCTCGACGAACCATTCGACGGCCTTGACGTGCAGTCCCGTGCGCAGCTGGCAGCCCTGCTGGCGTCGCTGAATCAGCAGGGATATACCCTCGTGCTGGTGCTTAACCGCTTTGATGAGATCCCGGATTTTATCCAGCATGCAGGCGTACTGGCCGATTGTAATCTGGCCGAGACAGGGGAAAAATCGGCGCTGCTTAAGCAGGCGCTCATCGCCCAGCTCGCACACAGCGAACGGCTTGACGGAATGACCCTTCCGGAACCCGACGCCCCTTCGGCTCGCCACGCGCTTGATCCCCACCAGCCGCGCATCGTGCTGCGTGATGGCGTAGTCTCGTATGACGATCGCCCAATCCTTAATCACCTGAGCTGGACGGTTAATCCTGGGGAGCACTGGCAAATTGTCGGCCCCAACGGCGCGGGAAAATCGACGCTGCTGAGTCTGATCACCGGCGATCACCCGCAGGGTTATAGCAACGATCTGACGCTGTTTGGCCGGCGTCGCGGCAGCGGTGAAACTATCTGGGATATCAAAAAACATATTGGCTACGTCAGCAGCAGCCTGCATCTGGATTACCGGGTCAGCACCACGGTACGCAACGTGATCCTCTCTGGCTATTTTGATTCCATCGGCATTTATCAGGCGGTATCGGATAAACAGCAAAAGCTGGCTCAGCAGTGGCTGGACATTCTGGGCATGGATAACCGGGTCGCTGACGCGCCGTTTCATAGCCTGTCATGGGGACAGCAGCGCCTGGCGCTGATCGTGCGCGCACTGGTGAAACATCCTACGCTGCTCATTCTGGATGAACCCCTTCAGGGGCTGGATCCGCTCAATCGACAACTTATCCGCCGCTTTGTGGATGTGCTGATTAGCGAAGGCGAGACGCAGCTGCTGTTCGTTTCACACCATGCCGAGGATGCCCCTGCCTGCATCACGCATCGTCTTGAATTTGTTCCGGACGGGGAACAGTATCATTATCAGCTCAGCAAAATCGATTAACCTTCGGAGGGCCAGGCCCTCCGTTTTTCAGATAACCTGCACTAAGACATCTCTATCCTGTTGATCTACAATGCCTCATGGCCGCTGAAAATCGGATTTTAAAAACAGTGTAAACGATTCCACTATTTTATCCCATGTCACACTTTTCGCGTCTCTGTTATGCTATGGTTATTACATACCATAAGCCCAATGGAGCGAATTATGCGAGTTCTGGTAACAGGTGGTAGCGGTTACATAGGTAGTCATACCTGCGTGCAGCTGCTGCAAAACGGTCATGATGTCATCATCCTCGATAACCTGTGCAACAGTAAGCGCAGCGTGCTGCCTGTGATTGAACGTCTTGGCGGGAAACAGCCCACTTTCGTCGAAGGCGACATCCGCAATGAAGCGCTGATGACCGAGATCCTTCACGACCATGCCATTGAAACGGTGATCCACTTCGCCGGTCTGAAAGCCGTCGGTGAGTCGGTCGCAAAGCCGCTCGAGTATTACGACAATAACGTCAACGGTACGCTGCGTTTAATCTCTGCGATGCGCGCCGCAAACGTGAAGAACTTCATCTTCAGCTCTTCCGCGACCGTCTATGGCGATCAGCCTAAAATTCCTTACGTTGAAAGCTTCCCAACCGGTACGCCACAAAGCCCTTATGGCAAGAGCAAACTGATGGTGGAGCAGATCCTGACCGATCTGCAAAAAGCACAGCCTGAGTGGAGCATCGCATTGCTGCGCTACTTCAACCCGGTGGGCGCCCATCCGTCTGGCGATATGGGTGAAGATCCGCAGGGCATTCCGAATAACCTGATGCCGTATATCGCCCAGGTGGCGGTGGGTCGTCGTGAGTCACTGGCTATTTTCGGCAATGATTATCCGACTGAAGATGGCACCGGCGTGCGTGACTATATTCACGTGATGGATCTGGCTGACGGCCACGTGGCGGCGATGCAGCAGCTGGCCGACAAACCGGGCGTACATATTTACAACCTCGGCGCCGGTATTGGCAGCAGCGTGCTGGATGTGGTTAACGCCTTCAGCAAAGCCTGCGGCAAGCCGGTGAACTACCACTTCGCTCCGCGTCGCGAAGGCGATCTCCCGGCGTACTGGGCCGATGCCTCCAAAGCCGACAGAGAGCTTAACTGGCGTGTCACCCGCACGCTTGATGAAATGGCACAGGATACCTGGCACTGGCAGTCGCGCCATCCGCAGGGGTATCCGGACTAAGGATCCGTCATGACTTCGTTTAATCCCGTCGATCATCCGCATCGTCGTTTTAACCCGCTAAGCGGGCAATGGATTTTGGTTTCTCCGCATCGCGCCAAGCGCCCCTGGCAGGGGGCGCAAGAGACGCCTGCGAAACAAACGCTGCCACAGCACGACCCGGACTGCTTCCTGTGTCCGGGCAACACGCGCGTAACGGGAGATAAAAACCCGGACTATAAAGGCACCTTCGTTTTTACCAATGATTTTGCCGCCCTGATGACCGACACGCCGGACGCGCCTGCGAGCCACGACCCGCTGATGCGCTGTGAAAGCGCCCGCGGGACCAGCCGTGTGATCTGCTTCTCGCCCGATCACAGCAAAACGCTGCCGGAGCTGAGCGTTGAGGCACTGCAAGAGGTGGTCAGTACCTGGCAGGCTCAAACCGCGGAGCTGGGCCAGACTTACCCGTGGGTACAGGTATTTGAAAATAAAGGCGCGGCCATGGGCTGCTCTAACCCGCACCCGCATGGTCAGATCTGGGCGAACAGTTTCCTGCCCAATGAAGCCGAGCGTGAGGACCGTCTGCAGAAAGCCTATTACGCCGAAAATGGCTCGCCAATGCTGGTGGATTACACGCAGCGCGAACGGGCCGACGGCAGCCGGACCGTGGTGGAAACTGAACACTGGCTGGCCGTTGTGCCTTACTGGGCAGCCTGGCCGTTTGAAACGCTGCTGCTGCCGAAATCGCACGTTCAGCGCATCACCGATCTCAGCGACGCGCAGCGCGACGACCTTGCTCTGGCGCTGAAAAAACTGACCAGCCGTTACGACAACCTGTTCCAGTGCTCCTTCCCGTACTCAATGGGCTGGCACGGCGCACCGTTTAACGGGGAAGAGAATCAACACTGGCAGTTGCATGCCCATTTCTATCCGCCGCTGCTGCGCTCCGCGACGGTGCGTAAATTTATGGTGGGCTATGAAATGCTGGCGGAAACCCAGCGTGACCTGACGGCGGAACAGGCGGCAGAACGTCTGCGTGCCGTTAGCGACGTCCACTATCGCGAATCAGGAGTCTAAAAATGAGTCTGAAAGATAAAACACAATCCCTGTTTGCTGAAAAATTTGGCTACCCTGCTACCCACGTTATCCAGGCACCTGGCCGCGTTAACCTGATTGGTGAACACACCGACTACAACGACGGTTTTGTTCTGCCCTGCGCCATTGACTACCAGACGGTCATCAGCTGTGCAAAACGCGACGATCGTAAAGTCCGCGTGATTGCCGCAGATTACGGTAATGAGACGGACGAATTTTCCCTCGATGCTCCGATTGTGACGCACGACAGCCAGCAGTGGTCTAACTACGTGCGCGGCGTAGTGAAACATCTGCAAAAACGTAATAAGAATTTTGGTGGTGCGGATCTCGTCATCAGCGGCAACGTGCCGCAGGGTGCGGGCTTAAGCTCTTCTGCGTCTCTGGAAGTCGCCGTTGGCACCGTCTTCCAGCAGCTTTATCATCTGCCGCTGGATGGCGCGCAAATTGCGCTCAATGGTCAGGAAGCGGAAAACCAGTTCGTGGGCTGTAACTGCGGCATCATGGACCAGCTGATCTCCGCGCTGGGCAAAAAAGAACACGCGCTGCTGATCGACTGCCGGACGCTAGGCACCAAAGCCGTTCCTCTGCCAAAAGGCGCGGCAGTCGTGATTATCAACAGTAACTTTAAACGCACGCTGGTGGGCAGCGAATACAACACGCGCCGCGAACAATGTGAAACGGGCGCTCGCTTCTTCCAGCAATCTGCCCTGCGCGATGTTACGCTTAATGAATTCAATAAAGTGGCACACGAGCTGGATCCTATTGTCGCCAAACGCGTTCGTCACGTACTGACAGAAAACGCCCGTACCGTTGAAGCGGCGTCCGCGCTGGCGAAAGGCGATTTGAAACGTATGGGTGAGCTGATGGCGGAATCGCATGCCTCCATGCGTGATGATTTTGAAATCACCGTTCCGCAGATTGATACGCTGGTTGAGATCGTGAAAGCGGCAATTGGCGATAAAGGCGGCGTACGTATGACCGGCGGTGGCTTCGGGGGCTGTATTGTTGCCCTGGTGCCGGAAGAACTCGTTCCTGCCATCCAGCAGGCGGTGGAGAAACAGTACGAAGCAAAAACAGGTATTAAAGAAACTTTCTACGTGTGCAAAGCATCACAAGGAGCCGGACAGTGCTAAACGAAACACCCACCCTCGCATCGGATGGTCTGCCGTATCGCCTGTTAACCCTGCGCAACAGCGCAGGGATGGTGGTTACGCTAATGGACTGGGGAGCCACGCTGCTCTCTGCCCGCGTCCCCATGCCGGATGGCAGCGTACGCGAAACCCTTCTCGGTTGCGCCTCGCCTGAGCAGTATATTCATCAGTCCGCCTATCTGGGCGCGTCTGTCGGGCGCTATGCTAACCGCATCGCGAAAAGCCGTTTTGAACTCGACGGCGCGCAATACACCCTGCTTCCAAGCCAGGGTGAGAACCAGCTCCACGGCGGGCCGGAAGGCTTTGATAAACGCCGCTGGAAAATTGTCCGGCAAAACGATGGCGAAGTTCTGTTCTCGCTGGATTCCCATGATGGCGATCAGGGCTTCCCGGGTAATCTTACTGCTTTCGCGCGCTTTACGTTGACCGACGACAACCGTATCGCCATTGAATACCGTGCAACCGTCGACAAGCCGTGTCCGGTCAACCTGACCAACCACGCGTATTTTAATCTGGACGGTAACCAGTGCGACGTACGTAACCACAAGCTGCAACTCCTTGCCGATGATTATTTGCCGGTTGACGAGATGGGCATTCCGTATCAGGGTCTGAAATCCGTGAACGGCACCAGCTTTGACTTCCGCCGCGCGAAAACGATCGCCCAGGATTTCCTGAGCGATGACGATCAGCGCAAGGTGAAAGGTTACGACCATGCGTTCCTGCTGCAGGCAAAAGGCGATGTGAAGCAGCCTGCCGCGCAGGTCTGGTCCAGCGATGAGAAGCTGCAGATGACGGTTTACACCACCGCGCCTGCCCTGCAATTCTACTCTGGTAACTTCCTTGGCGGCACGACGGCGCGCGAACACGTTGAGTACAGCGACTGGCAAGGGCTGGCGCTGGAGAGCGAGTTCCTGCCGGACAGCCCGAATCATCCGGAATGGCCGCAGCCAGACTGTGTGCTACGCCCGGGTGAAGAGTACGTGAGCGTGACGGAATACCATTTTATTCCGCATTGATTCTCAGCCCTCCCATCAGAGGGCTTTTTTCTGCACGCTTTGCTGAAAATAGCGCCGATCGCAGACAAAATCATAACCCTGGATTCACAAGCATCTTACACTCAGAGACTATTTTCGCTATGGTTAGGGTTAAGCGTTGCTGCTGGCACGGCCACGGCAATATAATGAGAATTGTTATCATTCTAAAAATGCTTGAGGAGTAAGAGATGGCTATTACTAAGCTGGTCCTGGTACGTCACGGCGAAAGCCAGTGGAACAACGAAAACCGCTTTACCGGTTGGTACGACGTTGATCTGTCTGAAAAAGGCGTAAGCGAAGCAAAAGCAGCGGGTAAACTGCTGAAGGAAGAAGGCTTCAGCTTTGATTTTGCTTACACCTCTGTGCTGAAACGTGCCATCCACACCCTGTGGAACGTGCTGGACGAACTGGATCAGGCCTGGCTGCCGGTTGAGAAATCCTGGAAACTAAACGAGCGTCATTACGGTGCGCTGCAGGGTCTGAACAAAGCCGAAACCGCTGAGAAATACGGTGATGAGCAGGTTAAACAGTGGCGTCGCGGCTTCGCGGTTACCCCACCAGAGCTGACCAAAGATGACGAGCGTTACCCGGGCCACGACCCACGCTACGCAAAACTGACTGACGCTGAGCTGCCAACCACCGAGAGCCTGGCCCTGACCATCGACCGCGTTGTGCCTTACTGGAACGAAACCATTCTGCCACGCCTGAAAAGCGGTGAGCGCGTGATCATCGCCGCTCACGGTAACTCCCTGCGTGCGCTGGTGAAATACCTGGACAACATGGGCGAAGATGAAATTCTCGAACTGAACATCCCAACCGGCGTACCGCTGGTGTATGAGTTCGACGAGAACTTCAAACCAATCAAACACTACTATCTGGGTAACGCAGATGAGATCGCGGCGAAAGCAGCGGCTGTTGCGAACCAGGGTAAAGCGAAGTAATTTTCGCCAGCCATAAAAAAAGCGCGGAACCTTCCGCGCTTTTTTATTTCCCCAACCGGATTAACCGCGACGCGCTTTTACCGCATTCGCCAGCTGACGGAGGATCGTGTCGGTGTCGTCCCAGCCGATGCAGGCATCGGTGACGCTTTTACCATAAACCAGCGGCTCGCTGCCTTCCAGGTTCTGGTTACCTTCAACCAGATGACTTTCGATCATCACCCCAATCACCGCTTTCTCGCCACCGGCAATCTGCTGACAGACATCTGCGCCCACTTCCATCTGTTTTTTAAACTGCTTGCTGGAGTTCGCGTGGCTGAAGTCAATCATCACCTGCGGTGGCAGCCCTGCTTTCTCCAGCCCAACTTTGACTTCTGCCACATGTTTTGCGCTGTAGTTCGGCTCTTTACCGCCGCGCAGAATGATATGGCAGTCACCGTTACCGCTGGTGTTAACGATGGCAGAGTGTCCCCATTTGGTCACGGACAGGAAGCAGTGCGGCGCACCTGCGGCATTGATGGCATCAATCGCGACCTTGATTGTGCCGTCGGTACCGTTTTTAAAACCTACCGGGCAAGAGAGGCCGGACGCCAGCTCACGGTGAACCTGAGACTCCGTGGTGCGCGCACCAATCGCCCCCCAGCTCATCAGGTCAGCCAGATACTGTGGCGTAATCATATCCAGGAACTCACCGGCTGCAGGCAGGCCACTGTCGTTGATTTCGAGCAGCAGCTTACGGGCAATACGCAGGCCGTCGTTGATCTGGAAGCTATTGTCCATATGTGGATCGTTAATCAGCCCTTTCCAGCCCACCGTGGTACGCGGTTTTTCAAAGTAAACGCGCATCACGATCTCCAGCTCGCCTTTCAGCTCTTCACGCAGGGTGAGCAGACGGGCAGCGTACTCTTTCGCGGCTGCAGGGTCGTGTATGGAGCATGGGCCAATCACCACCAGAAGACGATCGTCATTACCTTTCAGGATCTTGTGGATCGCTTTACGAGCATGAGAAACCGTGTTTGCGGCATTTTCAGTGGCGGGGAATTTCTCAAGGAGTGCTACAGGAGGTAATAACTCATTGATCTCTTTAATGCGTAAATCGTCGTTCTGATAATTCATTTTCTTTCCATCTCTGCCATATCTTTAGTAATGAAAGCAATCCTTTCAATCTATCTTGTCGACCAGGAAGTGTAAACACGGTTTTACACTTCGCGCAGATAATTCCTGGAATTCGCCTAAAAATCGCCACAAAATAGCGAAAAACGAGATCTAACCTAAGCTTTTTAACTGTAACAACCATTTTTAAACGCTTAAACGCGATTCCGTACTGACGTAAGTCGGTAAGGCGGGATCTTTCGCCTTTGAAAAAGATGCACTGTTGGAGAATGTTATCCAGCGTAACGACAAGAACAGGAGCACCATGATGAAAATGACGAAACTGGCAACCCTCTTCCTGACTGCCACACTCACTCTGGCAAGCGGCAGCGTCCTTGCCGCTGAAACGGGCAACTCAGACAACAACGGTGATGCCAATGCGGCAGCATCAGCAGGCCAGGTTGCCCCTGATGCAAAACAGAATATCGCCCCGAATAATGTCGATAACAACCAGATTAATACCGGCAACACCAACACCGGGGGCACCATGTTGCACCCGAACGGTAGTGGTTCCGGTACCATGAATCATGACAACATGAGTTCGGATGAAGTCCATAAGAACTCGATGTGTAAAGACGGCAAATGCCCGGATCCCAACGACAAAGTGGGTAATGACGCCAATACCAAAACCGATGGCACGACCCAGTAATCTGTTGTGATCGGGAAGAAACAGGAGATCTCAGGCTCTCCTTTCTTTTTGGAGTAACCTATTAAAAACGCTACACTAAAAACAATAACACACCAGGAAAGCACACATGGCGCATACCCATTCGCACTCACACACTCCCGGCAACGACAACGCTAAACGACTGATGCTGGCCTTTGGCGTCACGGCAACCTTTATGGTGATCGAGGTCATTGGCGGGCTGGTTTCCGGCTCTCTGGCGCTTCTGGCTGATGCCGGACATATGCTGACCGACGCAGCCGCGCTGCTCTTCGCCCTGCTGGCCGTGCAGTTTGCTCGTCGTCCTCCGAACGCGCGCCATACCTTCGGCTGGCTGAGGCTGACAACCCTTGCCGCGTTTGTTAACGCCATTGCGCTGGTGGTCATTACCGTGCTTATCGTCTGGGAAGCGGTACAGCGCTTCAGACACCCTCAGCCGATCGCCGGGACAACAATGATGGTGATTGCCGTGGCCGGACTGCTGGCGAATATTCTGGCCTTCTGGATTTTGCACCGAGGGAGTGGGGAGAAGAACCTCAACGTGCGCGCGGCTGCCCTGCATGTACTGGGGGATTTGCTCGGCTCAGTCGGGGCGATTGTGGCCGCACTGGTGATCCTCTATACCGGCTGGACGCCCGTCGATCCGATTTTGTCCGTGCTGGTGTCGTGTCTGGTCTTGCGCAGCGCCTGGCGTCTGCTGAAGGAGAGCGTTAATGAACTGCTTGAAGGGGCGCCGACATCCATGGATATCGACGAGCTGAAGCGTAACCTGCGCCGCTCAGTTCCGGAAGTACGCAACGTTCATCATGTGCACGTCTGGCTGGTAGGGGAAAAACCAGTCATGACAATGCACGTCCAGGTGATCCCGCCTCACGACCATGATGCGCTCCTTGACCGCATCCAGCATTTTCTTGAACATCACTACGACATTGGCCACGCCACCATCCAGATGGAGTACCAGCCCTGTAACGGGCCAGACTGCCACCTTAACGAGGCGCAGGCTGGCCATTCACATCATCATCACCCTTAACGGGAAAGCGCGTGAGAGCCTCGCTCACGCGCGCTGTTAATCCACATACGACTACCATTCAGCGCGATGAAGGTCAGCAGCAGATATTCCAGCGACATGGCATACACACCCTGCAGAGCAAAAATCACCACGCTGATGACGTTAATGATGACCCACAGCAGCCAGTTCTCAACGTATTTACGGGTCATGAGGATCATCGCCGCAATCGACAGCACCATCATGCAGGAATCCCAGAACGGGAAGGCGTCCGGCTGCAGTTCCGGCATCGTCACATGCAAACCGATACCGGACATGACCGCCACGGCAATTTGGGTCAGGAATGCAAATACCGGATTGATATAGACCGTCATTAAACCAATGGCAACCACGCACGCGACAAACCAGGCGATGGCTTTCGGTAAGGGTAGCCAGCGGATCTGCAACTCCGCCTCCTGCTGACTGTTCTGCCGCGACCACGCGTACCATCCGTAGATATTTGCCGCAAAGAAGAACAGCTGCAAAAGCAGGCTGGCGTACAGCTGGATCTGGAAGAAGATAATCGCAAACAGCGTAACGTTAATGAGCCCAAACGCGTAATTACTGATCTTCTCCAGGCTTGCCAGCCAGATACACAATAATCCTGCCAGCGTACCAACCGCCTCAATCCATGACAGGTCATAGCCACCTGCACCAATCGGTATATGAACCAGAATGTTCTGTGTGCTAAAAAAATCCATCTTTTCCCCAGAGCGTTTTGAATTAAGTACGAAGTGTAGCCGCAAAATCCAGCATGCGGTTAAGTGGAACTAACGCGCCTTCACGCAGGGCAGCATCCACATGGATTTCATGCGCCGCACCGCCGGTTTCTAACCCTTCGGCAATGGCTTTCAGACCGTTCATCGCCATCCACGGACAGTGCGCACAGCTGCGGCACGTTGCCCCCTCACCTGCCGTGGGTGCTTCAAGAAGCTCTTTTTCCGGCACGGCCTGCTGCATCTTATAAAAGATACCGCGATCGGTCGCCACAATAAGCTGCTTGTGAGGCAACGTCCTGGCCGCGTTGATAAGCTGGCTGGTGGAGCCCACGGCGTCCGCCATGTCGACAATTGACTGTGGTGATTCAGGGTGAACCAGAATGGCCGCGTCAGGATAAAGCGCCTTCATGCGCGCCAGCGCCTGGGTCTTGAACTCGTCGTGCACAATGCATGCGCCCTGCCAGCAGAGGACGTCTGCCCCCGTCTGCTTCTGGACATAATTACCGAGATGGCGGTCAGGTGCCCAGATAATTTTCTCACCCAGGCTATCCAGGTGTTCGATCAGTTCAACGGCGATACTCGATGTGACCACCCAGTCAGCGCGCGCTTTTACCGCCGCGGAAGTGTTGGCGTACACCACAACCGTACGGTCAGGGTGGGCGTCACAGAAAGCGCTAAATTCATCAATGGGGCAGCCGAGGTCCAGTGAACACTCCGCATTAAGCGTAGGCATCAGAATGGTTTTTTCAGGGCTGAGGATCTTTGCCGTTTCGCCCATAAAACGCACCCCTGCGACCAGCAGCGTGGAGGCTGGATGCCGTGCACCGAAGCGCGCCATCTCCAGTGAGTCAGAAATACAGCCTCCTGTCTCTTCCGCCAGTTGCTGGATTTCCGGATCGGTATAGTAATGCGCCACCATCACCGCATCTCGCTCTTTGAGAAGACGCTTGATTTTCTCTCGGTAGAACTGTTTTTCATCCACGCTTAGCGGGACAGGCTTTGGCGGAAACGGATAGATTGCGGCTTCAGGATCAAACATCACGCTCATTATGGCTTCTCGTTTTACTGGCTTAACAATATTGCCTTTCTTTTGCCTGACATAGCAAAACGCATGGCAATTGTGTTTTGTATACTAAACAAGATAGCGAATCTGAAGTGAAAAGTCACCGGGAATAGATATGCGGAGCATTTGTTGCATCGCAGATAGCAAAAAAGCGCCTTTAGGGCGCTTTTTAACATTGGTGGGTCGTGCAGGATGACTCGGCGTTGCCTCGCCCTTCGGGCCGTTGCTAAAGCAACGTTATCCTTCACGTTTGATAGCTGAGTAAGATATCAAA
>NZ_POVL01000051.1 GCF_002939185.1 Enterobacter sichuanensis
AATTCCGAACCTGCAAGGATAAAGTGAAAATTATTTACTGACTGCTCACTTTCCAGGCAAATCTGACTCCAGACCTCAATTCTCGCCTGGTTTTTAAACAAAAACGAGCCGCAAGCGGCTCGTTTTTGCGTTTTGTGACCTACTGCACTGCCACAATGCGATCGTCGTTGGCTTCCAGGCGAATAACTTTTCCTGGAATCAGCTCCCCGGAAAGGATCTGCTGCGCCAGCGGGTTTTCGATCTGCTGCTGGATAGCACGTTTTAATGGACGCGCACCGTAAACCGGATCGTAACCATTTTTACTCAGCAGTTTCAGCGCTTCATCGGAGATGTGAATTTCATATCCACGTTCTTCCAGACGTTTATACAGACGCTGCAGCTGGATCTGCGCAATCGACGCAATGTGTTTCTCACCCAGCGGATGGAACACCACCACTTCATCAATACGGTTGATGAACTCCGGACGGAAGTTATGGCTTACCACACCCAGCACCAGATCCTTCATATGGCTGTAGTCCAGTTCGCCGAAACGTTCCTGAATCAGATCGGAGCCCAGGTTCGAGGTCATGATGACAACCGTATTACGGAAATCGACCGTTCTCCCCTGCCCGTCTGTCAGACGACCATCGTCCAGGACCTGAAGCAGAATGTTGAACACATCCGGATGCGCTTTTTCCACCTCATCCAGCAGGATGACGGAATAAGGGCGACGACGCACCGCTTCTGTCAGGTACCCACCCTCTTCATAACCAACGTATCCCGGAGGCGCACCGACCAGACGCGAAACGGCGTGTTTTTCCATAAACTCGGACATGTCGATACGGACCATTGCATCGTCGCTGTCGAACATAAAGTTAGCCAGCGCTTTACACAGCTCGGTCTTACCGACACCGGTCGGCCCCAGGAACAGGAAGGAACCAATCGGACGATTCGGGTCGGACAGCCCTGCACGGCTACGACGAATAGCATTCGATACCGCCTCAACCGCCTCGTTCTGGCCAATCACCCGATTGTGGAGATCGTTCTCCATGCGCAGCAGTTTTTCACGCTCACCTTCAAGCATGCGTGCTACCGGAATGCCGGTCCAGCGAGCAAGGACTTCAGCAATCTCGGCATCCGTGACTTTATTACGCAACAGACGCATCGTTTTACCTTCCGATTGCGTCGCAATCTCAAGCTGTTTTTCCAGCTCAGGAATTTTGCCGTACTGCAGCTCGGACATTCGCGCCAGGTCGCCCACGCGTCGCGCCTGCTCAATGGCAATTTTTGCCTGTTCGAGTTCAGCTTTAATTGTCTGCGTACCGGACAGGGAAGCTTTCTCGGCTTTCCATTCTTCTTCCAGCTCGGAATACTGGCGCTCTTTATCGTCCAGTTCTTCATTGAGCATATCCAGACGTTTCTTACTGGCTTCATCAGACTCTTTCTTCAGCGCCTGCTGTTCCAGCTTGAGCTGAATGATGCGTCGGTCAAGTCTGTCCAGCTCTTCCGGTTTCGAGTCAATCTGCATACGAATGCTTGAAGCCGCTTCATCAATCAGGTCGATGGCCTTATCGGGCAACTGACGGTCGGCGATGTAACGATGCGAAAGCGTCGCAGCCGCTACGATGGCCGGGTCAGTGATCTGCACATGGTGGTGCAGTTCATAGCGCTCTTTCAGACCACGTAAAATCGCGATGGTATCTTCAACGCTTGGCTCAGCGACAAACACTTTCTGGAAACGACGTTCCAGCGCAGCATCTTTTTCAATGTACTGACGGTACTCATCAAGCGTAGTAGCACCGACGCAGTGAAGTTCACCGCGCGCCAGCGCAGGTTTCAGCATGTTCCCGGCATCCATCGCGCCGTCCGCCTTACCAGCACCGACCATGGTGTGCAGTTCGTCGATAAACAGGATAACGTTGCCTTCCTGTTTCGCGAGATCGTTAAGGACGCCTTTCAGACGCTCTTCGAACTCCCCGCGGTATTTCGCACCGGCCACCAGCGCGCCCATATCCAGCGCCAGCACGCGGCGGCCTTTCAGCCCTTCCGGCACTTCACCGTTCACAATACGCTGCGCCAGCCCTTCAACGATGGCAGTTTTACCGACCCCCGGCTCACCAATCAGTACGGGGTTGTTCTTGGTACGACGCTGCAGTACCTGAATCGTACGGCGGATCTCTTCGTCACGGCCGATCACCGGGTCAAGTTTGCCCTGCTCAGCACGTTCGGTCAGATCGACCGTAAATTTCTTCAAAGCCTGACGTTGGTCTTCGGCTCCCTGATCGTTCACGCTTTCACCTCCGCGCATTTTCTCAATCGCCTGAGTCACATTGGCGGTGGTTGCTCCGGCAGATTTCAGCAGGTCGGTCAAGGTACCGCGTGATTCAAGCGCCGCCAGAACAAACAGCTCTGACGAAATAAAGTTGTCCCCACGTTTTTGCGCCAGCTTGTCGCAAAGGTTCAGCACACGCACCAGATCCTGCGACGGCTGCACGTCCCCGCCGGTCCCTTCGACCTGCGGTAAACGACTCAGCGCCTGATCGATGGCGGTGCGCAACTGGCCAGCATTAATGCCAGCAGACGTTAATAAAGGACGTACCGATCCCCCTTCCTGATTCAGCAAGGCGCTCATTAAATGAAGAGGTTCGATAAACTGGTTGTCGTGCCCCAGTGCGAGGGACTGGGCATCGGCGAGAGCAAGCTGGAATTTATTAGTAAGACGATCCAGACGCATAACTCCTCCCATAACAGGTCAAATTTGCTACTGGAGATTAAATGAGGTCATCCCTCAATTATTCAAGGTTAATGACCTGAATTATGTGAAAAGAAAACAGCACGTGCCGGATCGTCTTGATTCTTTAGGTTATATCAGCCAAATGAAACTTGCCATACGCCCCGTGGTCTTGTCGCGGCGATAAGAGAAAAAATCGCCCTTTTCGGTGAAGGTGCAGCGATCGCCGCCGAAAATCTGCGTCACACCAACATTATTCAGACGCTGACGGGCAAGCTGGTAAATATCGGCCAGATATTTATTCCCCGAAGGCTGGAAGGCGTCCACGGCTTGCGGATCTTTTTCCATAAAAGCATCGCGGACTTCCGGTCCTACTTCAAAGGCACGAGGACCGATGGCCGGGCCAAGCCAGGCCATGATATTGGCGGGGTCATCCTTAAAGCAGGCGACAGTCTCCTCCAGCACGCCTTCACACAGACCACGCCAGCCAGCATGCGCTGCGGCAACCTCGGTACCTGCACGGTTACAAAACAGAACCGGCAGGCAATCGGCCGTCATTACGGCACAAACGGTGCCCGGAGTATTACTGTAAGAGGCGTCAGCACGTTTAGAAGCGTAGGGTTCTCCCGTCAACTTCAGTACCGCTTTACCATGAACCTGTTCAAGCCAGACCGGTTTCGACGGCAGGTTCCCTGCAGCAAACAGGCGCCTGCGGTTCTCTTCAACATGCTCAGGATCATCGCCACAGTGCGCACCGAGGTTCAAAGACTCCCAGGCACCCTGGCTAACGCCGCCAGTGCGGGTTGAACTGCAGGCAGCCACGCCTTCAGGCAATGGCCACTCCGGGACAATCAGTTTGGTCATAACCAGTCCACTTGATCCTTATGTTCTTCGAAATCAGCACGCATCGCGTCAATAAGTTCCACCATATCCTGTGGGATAGGCGCATGCCACTCCATCTGAATACCGGTGATCGGATGGTAAAGGCGCAGCATGGTCGCGTGCAGCGCCTGGCGATCGAATTTGCGCAATACGCTGATGAACTCATCCGATGCGCCTTTAGGCGGACGCGGACGGCCACCGTAGACCTGATCCCCCACCAGCGGATGGGTAATGTGTGCCATGTGAACACGGATCTGGTGAGTACGCCCGGTTTCCAGACGCAGACGCAAGCGCGTATGAATGCGGAAGTGCTCCATAATGCGGTAATGCGTTACCGCGGGTTTACCCATCGGATGCACCGACATATGAGTACGTTTGGTTGGGTGACGACTGATTGGCTCTTCCACCGTACCGCCAGAGGTCATATGCCCGATGGCTACCGCTTCATACTCACGGGTAATTTCGCGCAGCTGCAGCGATTCCACCAGACGGGTCTGCGCTGGAACAGTCTTCGCGACCACCATCAGACCGGTCGTGTCTTTATCCAGACGGTGCACAATGCCCGCGCGCGGAACATCCGCGATGGGCGGATAATAATGGAGAAGTGCGTTAAGTACCGTACCGTCAGGGTTCCCCGCGCCCGGATGAACCACCAGGTCGCGCGGCTTGTTGATCACCAGGATGTCATCATCTTCGTAGACGATGTCCAGTGGGATATCCTGCGGCTCGAAACGGATTTCCTCTTCGATTTCAGCATTGATGGCGACAGCTTCCCCACCTAACACTTTCTCTTTTGGTTTGTCCCAGATCTTGCCGTTTACCATCACGCGCTGGTCAAGGATCCATTCTTTTATGCGTGAACGCGAATAATCAGGGAACAATTCGGCCAAAGCCTGATCTAAGCGTTGACCGAGCTGATTTTCGGAGACTGTTGCGGTGAGTTCTACTCGTTGTGCCATAAACTGCTTCTTCGTTTAACGTTGGGTTTTACGGCTTTGCCGTTTAATATAGTGTGCTATTGTAGCTGGTCTTAATCGGGAGCAGGAACAGAGTTTCTCCCGGACAAACATTTGAGGAAAGTCAAAACGTCATGACGCGCATGAAATATCTGGTGGCAGCGGCCACGTTGAGCCTGGCTTTGGTGGGCTGCTCCGGTTCAAATGAACAGGTCCCTGACAATCCGCCGAATGAAATCTATGCGACTGCACAACAAAAGTTGCAGGACGGTAACTGGAAACAGGCGATAACGCAACTGGAAGCGTTGGATAATCGCTATCCATTTGGTCCGTATTCGCAGCAGGTACAGTTAGATCTCATCTACGCATACTATAAAAATGCCGATCTGCCGCTGGCACAGGCAACCATCGATCGTTTCATGCGTCTGAACCCGACTCATCCTAACATCGACTATGTCATGTACATGCGCGGTCTCACCAACATGGCGCTGGATGACAGTGCGCTTCAGGGCTTCTTCGGCGTGGATCGTTCCGACCGTGACCCGCAGCATGCGCGTGACGCCTTCAATGACTTCTCCAAACTGGTGCGCGGCTATCCGAACAGCCAGTACGTGACTGACGCCACCAAACGTCTGGTGTTCCTGAAAGATCGTCTGGCGAAATATGAATACTCTGTGGCGGAATACTATACCCGCCGTGGCGCATGGGTTGCCGTGGTTAACCGCGTAGAAGGTATGCTGCGCGATTACCCGGATACCCAGGCAACGCGCGACGGTCTGAAGCTGATGGAAAATGCGTACCGTCAGATGCAGATGACCGCCCAGGCTGAAAAAGTGGCGAAAATCATCGCCGCCAACAGCAGCAACACCTGATATGACCTCAATGCAAAACGGCAGCCCGAAGGCTGCCGTTTTTTTATTCATTTATGAACGTCGCTGAAGCGCTTTAGCCTCAACACATCCCGTCAACTATGACCGCAATTTTTGCCTTCCACAAGGTAAATCTCACCTCTTCCTGCCCTGCCTCACAAAAAAGATTCCCTGACAAAAACCGACAAAATAACGTGATCTAAATCACACATTTTGACATTGGGTCGGGTATGCTGGAATCACCAAGACGGAAAGACAAGAGGTAAAATTTATGACAATGAACATTACCAGTAAACAAATGGAAATTACTCCGGCAATTCGCCAGCACGTCGCAGACCGTCTCGCCAAACTGGATAAATGGCAAACACATTTGATTAATCCACATATCATCCTGTCTAAGGAGCCGCAGGGTTTCATCGCTGACGCAACTATCAATACTCCAAACGGCCATCTGGTCGCCAGCGCAAAACATGAGGATATGTACACCGCTATTAACGATTTGATCAACAAGCTGGAACGGCAGCTCAATAAAGTGCAACACAAAGGTGAAGCCCGTCGCGCCACAACATCGGTGAAAGACGCCAGCTTCGCGGAAGAAGTTGAAGAAGAGTAATCCTTTAAATTGAGTGTACCGCCAACGCGCCTTCGGGCGCGTTTTTTGTTTTTTATTGACAGGGTGAAAACAGTACGGGTACTTTAACGATATCAATCACAGGATGACCTTATGAAACTGACACCGTTCTTCTTCGCATTCTTTTTTACCTTCCCCTGAACGGGAGGCGTTTCGTCGTGTGATAAAGAATGCGAAGACGAACAACAAGGCCTCCCACACCGGGGGGCCTTTTTTATTGATAACGATAAAATGAGACAGGCAACACTATGACACCGGAAAACCCGTTACTGGATCTGCGAGTAAAGATCAGCGCACTGGATGAAAAATTACTGGCTCTGCTGGCCGAACGCCGCGCGCTCGCCATCGAAGTGGGTAAAGCCAAGCTGGACTCCCATCGCCCGGTCCGTGATATTGACCGCGAGCGCGATCTGCTGGAGCGGCTGATTCAGCTCGGTAAAGCGCATCACCTCGATGCCCATTACATCACCCGGTTGTTCCAGCTCATCATCGAAGACTCTGTTCTGACCCAGCAAGCTTTACTCCAGCAGCACCTGAACAAAACCAATCCGCACTCTGCGCGTATCGCCTTCCTCGGACCGAAGGGCTCTTATTCTCACCTGGCTGCACGTCAGTATGCCGCACGCCATTTCGAAGAATTTATTGAGAGCGGCTGTGCGAAGTTTGCCGATATTTTCAATCAGGTCGAGACCGGCCAGGCGGATTACGCCGTCGTGCCGATTGAAAACACCAGCTCCGGCGCCATCAACGACGTCTACGATTTGCTGCAGCACACCAGCCTGTCGCTGGTTGGCGAACTGACGATCCCTATCGATCACTGCGTGCTGGTCTCTGGCTCAACGGACCTGAGCAAGATCGAAACCGTCTACAGCCACCCGCAGCCGTTCCAGCAGTGCAGCCAGTTTCTGAACCGCTACCCGAACTGGAAAATCGAGTACACCGAAAGCACCTCCGCGGCGATGGAAAAAGTCGCACAGGCTAACTCCCCCGCCGTCGCGGCGCTCGGTAGCGAAGCGGGCGGCGCGCTGTATGGTTTACAGGTGCTGGAACGCAACCTGGCAAACCAGACGCAAAACATCACCCGCTTTGTGGTGCTGGCCCGCAAGGCCATTAATGTGTCAGACCAGGTCCCGGCCAAAACCACGCTGCTGATGGCGACCGGCCAGCAGGCCGGCGCGCTGGTTGAAGCCCTGCTGGTGCTGCGTAACCATAACCTGATCATGACGAAACTGGAATCACGTCCGATCCACGGGAACCCGTGGGAAGAGATGTTCTACCTTGATATCCAGGCCAACCTGGAGTCTGCTTCCATGCAGAAAGCCCTGCGCGAACTGGGTGAAATTACCCGTTCAATGAAAGTGCTGGGCTGCTATCCAAGTGAAAACGTCGTGCCGGTCGATCCCATCTAACGTTCGATAAAGCGGCTTTTCTTCATCCCTGCCACGTTAACGGGCAGGGTGAAGATGGCGCCGGAGAGTGGATACTGCGCCACCTCCTGCGCGTCCATATTTTCCCGCGTGGTCGTGATGAACAGCGTTTTCATGTCGTCACCGCCAAAACAGACCATCGTCGGGCAACGTACCGGCATTTCATACTCTTCCAGTTGCTCCCCTTGTGGAGAAAAACGCGCGATACGCCATCCGTCAAACAGCGCGCTCCAGTAGCAGCCTTCCACATCCATTGCCGCGCCGTCCGGTATCCCCTCCCCCTCTTTGAACTGACGAAATACCTCACGCCTGCCCGGTTCGCCCTGCTCATCGAGCGGCGTACGGTAAATCACACCATTTGGCGTGTCTGAGGTAAACATCCACTGATTATCCGGGCTAAACGCTAAACCGTTGTGCCCGTGAATATCGCACTGGATCACTTTCGGCGTCAGGTCGTTGTCGATACGCATCAGCAGTGCGCCGTTGTAATCCCCCGGTCCCCAGAAGGTCCCCGCATAGAAACGCCCCTGACTGTCGGTTCCTCCATCATTAAAACGCGCCAGCTGCGGATTAGAGGGGTTATCACACACCTTGCGCTGCAGAAGGCCATGCTTGTCAGCCAGCCAGATGCCAGTGCGCATAGCGACGATAAACCCGCCGCGCTCACGCAGTGCAAAACAGCCCACCTCCTCATGGAAAGAGAGCACGGTATGTTCCGCGGTCGGCAGATGGTATCGGTGGATCTCCCCTTCCAGAATATCCGCCCAGTAGAGTGTGCGCTCTTCTGCGCTCCACGTCGGGCATTCGGGCAGATGCCCGGTGTAATTGAACAGCAACTGCGGTTCGGCCATGTCGGTTCCCCAAAATGAAAAAAGCCAGCGATGCTGGCTTTTAGTATATACATCATCGCATTACTGGCGACTGTCATTTGCCTGGCGCAACAGCGTGCGGCTTTCACTCTGGAAACGCTGCGCGTAGTCGCCAAACCAGTGTTCGACCTTGCGGAAACTGTCGATAAACGCCTGCTTGTCTCCGTGCTCCAGCAGCGTAATGGCTTCCCCAAATCGCTGATAGTAACGCTTGATGAGCGCCAGGTTGTTTTCGGAGGACATGATGATGTCCGCGTACAGCTGCGGATCCTGCGCAAACAGACGCCCGACCATCGCCAGCTCCAGACGATAGATCGGTGAAGAGAGCGCCAGCAGCTGTTCAAGCTGAACGTTCTCTTCCGCCAGATGCAGACCATAGGCAAACGTGGCGAAGTGGCGCAGCGCCTGAATGAAAGCCATGTTTTGATCGTGTTCGACCGCGCTGATGCGGTGCAACCGCGCGCCCCAGACCTGAATCTGTTCCAGGAACCACTGATAGGCTTCCGGCTGACGACCGTCACAGTAGACCACCACCTGCTTAGCCAGGCTGCCACTGTCCGGGCCAAACATCGGGTGCAGCCCCAGCACCGGCCCGGTATGCGCCGCCAGCATTGCCTGCAGCGGACCATTTTTGACAGAGGCCAGGTCCACCAGGATGCAGTCTTTCGGTAAAGGAGGAAGTTTCCCGATGATCTGCTCCGTCACGTGGATCGGCACGCTGACGATAACCATCCCGGCATCTTTCATGAGCTCCGGTGCCTGTGCCCAGTCCTCTTTTTCCAGAATGCGTACCTGATAGCCAGAAAGGGTCAGCATTTTTTCAAACAGACGCCCCATCTGCCCTGCCCCGCCGACAATCACCACCGGACGCAGGGACGGGCAGAGGGTTTTGAAGCCCTTGTCGTTTTCGCTGGAATAGGATTCCCGCATCACGCGACGCAGAACATCTTCAATCAAATCCGGCGAAACGCCCAGCGCCTGCGCCTCTTTGCGACGGGAGGCCAGCATGGAGGCTTCGCGCTCCGGGACGTAAATTGGCAGACCGTATTTGCTTTTTACTTCACCAACTTCGGCAACCAGCGCCATACGGCGCGCCAGCAGATCCAGCAGCGCCTTATCCACTTCATCAATTTGATCGCGTAATGCGGTCAATTCAGCAACCATAACTAACCTCTTAAGCCAGACGCGCCGCCAGCTGGCCGTTTAAATCTTTATGGATCTCACGCAGCAGGGCATCGGTGGTCTCCCAGCTGATGCAGGCATCCGTCACGGATACGCCGTGCTTCATTGCGCTGCGCGGTTGTTCAGATGATTGATTGCCTTCATGAATGTTGCTCTCAATCATCAGTCCGATAATCGAACGGTTGCCATCTTTGATCTGCGCGACCACGGATTCCGCAACCGCAGGCTGACGACGGTAATCTTTATTGGAATTACCATGACTGCAATCTACCATCAGTGCCGGGCGCAGTCCCGCCTGCTCCATCTCTTTTTCACACTGCGCCACATCTGCCGGGCTGTAGTTCGGCGCTTTACCGCCGCGCAGGATCACATGCCCGTCCGGGTTGCCCTGGGTTTGCAGGAGACACACCTGGCCTGCCTGGTTAATACCGACAAAGCGGTGCGGCATGGCGGCAGCGCGCATGGCGTTGATCGCCGTCGCCAGGCTACCATCGGTACCGTTTTTAAAGCCAACCGGCATCGACAGGCCAGACGCCATCTCACGGTGGGTTTGTGATTCCGTGGTACGTGCACCAATGGCGGACCAGCTGAACAGATCGCCCAGGTACTGCGGGCTGTTTGGATCCAGCGCTTCGGTTGCCAGCGGCAGCCCCATGCTGACCAGCTCCACCAGCAGGCGACGCGCAATCTTCAGGCCTGCTTCCACATCAAACGAGCCATCCATGTGCGGATCGTTAATCAACCCTTTCCAGCCAACGGTCGTACGTGGCTTCTCAAAATAGACGCGCATCACCAGATAGAGGCTATCGCTGACCTCCTCCGCTAATGCTTTAAATCGACGAGCGTACTCAATGGCGGTTTCAGGATCGTGAATGGAGCACGGACCACATACCACCAGCAGGCGCGGATCGCGGCCGGCGATGATGTCAGAAATGGTCTGGCGCGAGTGCTCAATCTGAGCCTCCTGCGCGACGCTCAGCGGGAACTCCGCTTTCAGTTGATCCGGCGTGATTAAAACCTGTTCGTCAGTGATATGTACATTGTTCAGCGCGTCTTTTTGCATGATGGCGATCCTGTAAAGCTCGTTTGCGATAGTTGTTTTCCTCAATGAGGTGACACCACGATACCATAAAAAGTAAACATTTCAATCCAAAATACGTACACTTTAATTTACAGAAGCCATTTTATTGCCAATATCAGCCGGTAAAAACGTAAAGATTAAATTACATACGAGCTAGCATTTGCCAGGCTATGCTGAAGAAAAAAGGAGAATGGCTATGCGTTCAATTGCTCTTGTGCTGTTGTCGCTGTTGTTATCGGGCTGCCAGATCAATCCTTACACTTTCCAGCCCGACTGGACCAGTCCATCCTGGTTTGATGCAGGTAAAGAAGACGCCATGAACGGCCTGCCGGTTAAAGATAACCAGACCCTGGCCGATAGTTTTAACGATCCACACGTTGATCGTAGTGAATATCTTCGCGGCTATGCCGATGGTCAGAAGAAAGTTTGCGAAGAAGGCTTTATCCACGCCTGGGGTTTAGCAGGCAAATCTTTTCCTGCCAGTTGCGATACTGTCGAAAACGCCGCAAAACTGCATACCGCATGGCAACAAGGAATGGATGAAAGTATGCGTTCCAGCAGACTGAATTAAATCTGTTTTTATTCATCGAAAAATAAACAACTGTAGGATTTAGCTTAGGTCGGCCGGACGCTATTCCTGACATAATGACGGCTTTGATAAACAATGGTATTCTGCCCGCAACTCTTAAGGACATCTATTTCCGGAGCGTTGTGGCGGATTCTGGTGAGAAATTCATTCTTGAACTCTTTGTTCCGACTTACTCTGGTGCTAATGCTGTTCTTTATGGTGGGCCCGGCGACGGCAGGCACGCTCACGGAAACGGATAAATCGGTACGTTCGATTGTCTCAGGCATAGTGAGCTATACGCGATGGCCGTCACTTTCCGGACAGCCTAAACTCTGCGTCTACGCCACCTCTCATTATACTCACGCACTCAGCAGCAATGAGGGGCATAGCGAGTTACCTTATACTCCCGTTATTGTGCGTAACGATCGGGAAGCCCTGGCCGCGACGTGCGATGCTATTTATTTCGGGTCTGAATCACCGGCCAAACAACTTGAATTAATAAGTCAATATCAGGGCAGAGCATTACTTTTAATCTCAGAGCAAAATCCGGAATGTGTAATTGGCAGCGCGTTTTGCCTGATGATCGATCGCGACCAGGTACGGTTCTCCGTCAATCTGGATGCGCTGACGCGCAGTGGCGTTAGAGTCAATCCGGATGTATTAATGCTTGCACGGAATAAGCAGCATGGATAAAGATTTCACTTCAACGCCACGTCCGACGTTTAAAAGAACGTTGAGGCGAAACAGCATGATAAGCGTCATCATCACGATGACGTTAATATGGGTGTTGCTCTGTTTTGCTTCCGTTGTGACGTTAAAACAATACGCGCAAAAGAACCTGGAATTAACTGGCGCAACAATGAGCCACAGCCTGGAAGCCTCGCTGGTGTTCAACGATTCTCTGGCGGCCAACGAAACGCTTGCGGCCCTGGGTAAACAGGGGCAGTTTGCCGTGGCCGAGGTGGTCAACGCGCATAAAAAGCGGTTTGCTTACTGGTCCTGGAACCCGGAGGATAACAACGACACACTGGGCGCTCTGGTCAGTCGCTGGCTTTTTCCCGTTCCGGTTGCGCAGCCCATCATGCATAACGGCGCAATGGTCGGCGAAATTCGCCTTACCGCGCGAGACAGTCTCATCAGTCATTTCATCTGGATGTCGTTTGCCGTGCTTACCGGCTGCATTCTTTTTGCTACCGTCGTCGCACTCACCATTACCCAGTCTTTGCATCACGGTATGGTGACGGCCCTGCAAAACATCACCGACGTCGTACATGATGTCCGCACTAACCGCAACTTCTCCCGCAGGGTGAAAGATGGCCGCATCGAAGAGTTTCACCAGTTTGGTGAAGACTTCAACAGTCTTCTGGATGAGATGGAAGAGTGGCAGCTGAAACTGCAGGCCAAGAACGCCCAGCTGTTGCGGACCGCCATGCACGATCCGCTCACCGGCCTTGCCAACCGTGCGGCGTTTCGTAACAGCATTGCGGCCTTAATGAACGACCCTTCAGCCAGAACCAACTCGGCCCTGCTCTTCCTCGACGGTGATAACTTTAAGTTTATTAACGACACCTGGGGACATGCGGCAGGAGACTGCGTGCTGATTGAAGTGGCGAGCAGAATGATGGAGTTTGGCGACAAACGTCATCAGTCATATCGCCTTGGCGGTGACGAATTTGCCATGGTGCTCTACGGCGTGCACTCTGAGCTTGAGGTACAACACATTTGTGCTGCGCTTTCGCAGCAGTTTATCCGTCCGTTTGATCTCCATAACGGACAAAAAGCATCAATGTCACTCAGCATTGGCTTTGCTCTGGCGTGGGAAAATGCTTCCATGGAAGCATTACTGGAGAGGGCTGACCGCAATATGTACCAGGTTAAAAACCAGCGTACAAAAACAATAAGTTAGAAAGGATACACTATGTTAAAACGATACTTCGCGCCGTTAGTTCTGGCCTCAATGGTTCTGGCAGGCTGTCAGTCGCCACCGGAAGGCAAATTCACTCCTGAGCAAATCGCGGCGATGAAGTCTTACGGTTTTAACGAACTGAACGGTGACTGGTCACTTGGCCTCTCGGATACCATCCTGTTTGATAAAAATGACGCCCGGCTGCGACCGGAAAGTGAAACACAGATCAAGTCCATGGCCTCTCGCCTTGCCGAAACCGGCCTGAACCACGCGCGAATGGACGGCCACACGGACAATTACGGTGAAGAAAGCTACAACAATGCGCTGTCGTTAAAACGCGCCAATGCCGTGGCCGACGCCTGGGCGAAGGGAGCGAATATCCCGCGCAGCAATCTCACCACGCAGGGATTGGGTCAAAAATACCCGGTTGCGAGCAACAGTACCCCACAAGGACGTGCTGAAAACCGCCGGGTTGCCGTGGTTATCAGCACGCCATAGGGTTATTTAGCGGAAGATTCGGCGAGCGTCACCCCTGTTGCCGCTCGCCAGCGTAGCCAGTCCACCAGAACAAACAGCGCCAGACTCACGCCCATGACTGGCAGGGCTATCCCCAGCAGCAGGCTAATCAACCCCGTAATTCCCCTTCCCCAGCCCGACAACGCCAGCCAGCTCTGGCAAAGCGTCTGCACCGGACTCACTGTCGATTGCGCCGGACGACGCATCCACCACATCCGGTATCCCCAGATGATGAGCACGCACAGGGCAAGGCCGAACACGACGAGCAGTAGCTGATTCACCAACCCGAATAAGATCCCCATATGAAAATCTACTCCCCAGCGGGTCAGTTTTGCCATTAGCGGGAAATCCTCAAATCGGGTTCGGTCCAGCACCTGCATCGTATGCGGATCAACCGCAACGGCGTCCACCTGGGTTGGCCAGCTGCGATCGATTTCCGTCACCGTCCAGGCGCGATCTGCCGTTTGCGCCGGGCGGATCTCCAGCTTGCTGGCATCAATCCCCGCTTTACGCGCCGCGCTTAAGACCCCATCAAACTGCGTCAGATCCATCGCCATCTCCGGCATCATCATTCCGCCGTGATGGCTATGGTGTTCGGCATGTTCATCCACGCTCTCCGGCACACCGGAGAGCGTGGTGTTCACCTGAGGGGTGAGCCAGTTCATCTCTGCCCGCAGCTTATCAACGTTCCCGCCAGCCCACTGGGACCAGGTCAGGCCGGTTGCAGAGAATAAGAGCATTCCGCCCAGCAAAGCCCAGCCCAGCGTCACGTGCACGCGACGCCGGTTCTGGAAGCGATTGTTGATCCGTCGTTTGGGTCGGGTATAAAACCACAGGGCAATACCACCCAGCGCGGCCACCCACATCCAGGAGGCCGCCAGCTCGCTGTAGAGGCGCCCAATGTCGCCCAGCATCAGGGACGTATGCAGGTAATCAATAGTCTGACGCAGGGGTAAAATCCCGCTGGTGCCGTATACCGTCAGATCTCCCAGCACCGCCAGGCTCACCGGATCGATAAAGATAGCCCGGTTCTCCGATGGCCCAAGTTTCGGGTCAGCAAACATCACGCGGGTGGTTTCACCTTTAACCAGCCCCGGACGAACGGCGTGCAAACGTAAATCTGATCCAACGGTTTTTTCCGCCACGGCGATTTGTTCCGCCAGAGGCTGCGGCTCGCCCACGGAATCCGTGTGGAGCGCATGCCGGTAGAGCGCATTCTCCAGCTGCGGGGTTGCCACATACAGCGTACCGGTCAGCGCGGCGAAGAAGATAAACGGGCCGACAAACAGCCCAACATAGAAATGGAGGCGACGCAGCAGGTTTCCCCATGCCGCGCGCGAAGTGCAGGTCGTCATACTTTTCCTTTTTAAGGCAAAAAGTTATCAATATTTTTTTAAATGGAAAAAGCAGACTGCCGCGGTGGCGCGCGGGTATCAGGGTAAAGCCAGGGGAAAAAGTGCCAGTGGCTGACCGCCTGACGCGGCGGTTTCACGCGAAGCCTCTGCAGCACCACGCTGAGCAGGACGATAAGCGCCAGCATCATGCCCGGCACGTGCGCTAACAGCACGCAGTAGCCGCACGCTTCAGCATGGTCAACAGGTACCGTGTGGGACATATCGCCGTGGTGCTCATCCATCGACATCATGCTCATGTCATGGTGCATACCCGGCATGGCGCTCATGGGATCTTTTTGCAACGAGACGGAGATCAGCGGCGCCACCACGATCAGCAGGATCGCAAACAGCGCGATCAAGGCCGCTGCGCGTTTCCGGTTTTGCTGATGCAGTACGTTATCCACTTCCCCTCCCCTCAAGAGGCAAGCATTGTAAATGATTTATGACGAAATGGTTAACGCGAGAGGTGCGATGGGATAAAAAAAGGGCCAGCCTTTCGGCCAGCCCTTTCTAACAGGATGTCGCTTAAGCGAATCTTAGTTCAGACGCTCTTTAATACGAGCAGACTTACCAGTACGCTCACGCAGGTAGTACAGTTTAGCTTTACGTACAGCACCACGACGTTTAACAGCAATGCTGTCAACTACCGGAGAGTGAGTCTGGAAGACACGCTCAACGCCTTCGCCGTTGGAAATTTTACGAACAGTGAATGCAGAGTGCAGACCGCGGTTACGAATAGCGATAACCACGCCCTCGAATGCCTGCAGACGTTTTTTGGAACCTTCAACAACCCATACTTTCACTTCCACGGTGTCACCTGGACGGAAGGAAGGTACGTCCTGCTTCATCTGCTCTTGTTCAAGTTGCTTAATAATGTTGCTCATAATTTAATCTCTTATCCTGGGTAAACTGATATTCGGGTGCGTATTACGCATTCCCATCATGTTCATGCTGCTGTTGCGCGTGTTCAGTTTTGAACTCGGCCAGCAACTTTGCTTGCTCTTCAGTCAGAGCCAGGTTTTCCAGAAGTTCAGGTCTTCTAAGCCAGGTTCGGCCCAGCGACTGCTTCAAACGCCAGCGACGTATCTCGGCATGGTTTCCAGACAGTAACACTGCCGGTACTTCCATCCCTTCTAACACTTCAGGACGAGTATAGTGTGGACAGTCCAGCAATCCATCGGCAAAGGAATCTTCCGTTGCCGAAGCTTCATGGCCCAGAACACCCGGAATGAACCGGGCGACAGAGTCAATCAGCGTCATTGCGGGTAACTCACCACCGCTGAGAACGTAATCGCCGATAGACCATTCTTCGTCAATCTCGGTTTGAATTACGCGCTCATCTATCCCTTCGTAGCGACCACAGACCAGAATCAGCTTTTGATTCGTCGCCAGTTCGCTCACGCCCGCTTGATCAAGCTTGCGTCCCTGAGGTGACAGATAAATCACCTTTGCGCCTTCACCTGCCGCGGCTTTTGCTGTGTGAATGGCGTCCCGTAAGGGTTGCACCATCATTAACATCCCCGGTCCGCCGCCGTAAGGACGATCGTCCACGGTACGGTGTCGGTCATGCGTGAAGTCACGAGGACTCCAGCTCTGGATGCTCAGCAGGCCATTCTTTACTGCCCGGCCAGTTACCCCGTAATCGGTAATCGCGCGGAACATTTCAGGAAACAGGCTAATTATGCCAATCCACATAGCGCCGTCTTTTACCGTTTATCCGGAGAATTTAAAAACCAGGATCCCAATCTACTTCAATGGTTTGAGTAGTGAGATCGACTTTCTTGATAACCTGTCCATCGAGGAACGGGACCAACCGCTCCTTGATGCCAAATGCATCTTTCAGGTTTGCCTTAATGACGAGAACGTCATTTGACCCGGTTTCCATCATGTCGATGACTTTCCCCAGGCTGTAGCCTTCAGTGGTCACTACCTGGCAGCCCATAAGGTCTTTCCAGTAGTAGTCACCCTCTTCAAGCTCCGGCAACTGCGACGAATCCACGACAATTTCACAATTAGTCAGCGCATTCGCGGCATCACGATCGTCAACGCCTTTCAGCTTGATGATGATGTCCTGATTGTGGTGACGCCAGCTTTCCAGCTCGACCTCTTCCCACTTACCGCCTTTCTGGATAAACCAGGGCTGGTAATTAAAAATGCTATCAGCGTCTTCAGTGGAGGAAAACACTCTGAGCCAACCACGGATACCGTAGCAAGAACCCATTTTTCCCAATACAATCGGTTCAACAGGTGCTTTATTGCTCATCATGACCACCGTGACAGATTAAGCTGCTTTGTTTGCTGCTTTGATCAGCGTAGCAACGCGATCGGAAACAGTAGCGCCCTGGCCAACCCAGTGAGCGATACGATCCAGATCCAGACGAGTTTCTTCTTCTGCGCCAGCGGCCAGTGGGTTGAAGAAACCAACGCGCTCGATGAAGCGACCGTTGCGTGCATTACGGCTGTCAGTCACAACAACCTGGTAGAACGGACGCTTTTTAGCGCCGTGACGTGCTAAACGAATAGTTACCATAACATCCTCTTGTGTGAATAAAACAACCGGGCCCCATCGAGGAACGGAGCCCGGGTGTCATATTAAAAGCCCGAAAATTTTACTCATTTTCGGGCAAAAAGCAATCTCAAAAGCGATTAACGCCCTGGAAAACCGGGAGGCATCATCCCTTTCATGCCGCGCATCATCTTCGCCATGCCGCCTTTCTTCATTTTCTTCATCATGCGCTGCATGTCGTCGAACTGTTTCAGAAGACGGTTAACGTCCTGCACCTGCATGCCGCAACCGGCTGCGATACGGCGTTTGCGGGAACCTTTGATGATATCCGGGTTAGCGCGTTCCTTGAGGGTCATCGAGTTGATGATCGCCTCCATTCGCACCAGCACCTTGTCATCCATCTGCGCTTTCACGTTGTCCGGGATCTGGCCCATGCCCGGCAGTTTGCCCATCAGGCTTGCCATGCCACCCATGTTTTTCATCTGACGCAGCTGCTCAAGGAAGTCGGTCAGATCGAAACCGTCACCTTTTTTCAGCTTGCTGGCCAGCTTCTCAGCCTGCGCGCGGTCAACCTTGCTCTCGATATCTTCGATCAGCGACAGCACGTCGCCCATGCCGAGGATACGGGAGGCAATACGATCCGGATGGAACGGCTCCAGCGCTTCGGTTTTTTCGCCCACGCCGAGGAATTTGATCGGCTTACCGGTGATATGACGAATGGAGAGCGCCGCACCGCCGCGGGCGTCACCGTCCACTTTGGTCAGCACCACGCCGGTTAACGGCAGGGCTTCGTTAAACGCTTTTGCGGTATTCGCCGCATCCTGACCGGTCATGGCGTCAACAACAAACAGGGTCTCTACCGGGTTAATAGAGGCATGCACCTGTTTGATCTCGTCCATCATCGCTTCGTCAACGTGCAAACGACCAGCGGTATCCACCAGCAGCACGTCGTAGAATTTCAGCTTCGCCTCTCTCAGTGCCGCGTTAACGATCTCGACAGGTTTCTGGGCAACGTCTGACGGGAAGAAATCCACGCCGACCTGCTCAGCCAGGGTTTCCAGCTGCTTGATCGCCGCCGGGCGGTAGACGTCCGCAGACACCACCAGCACTTTCTTCTTGTGCTTCTCACGCAGGAATTTACCCAGCTTACCGACGCTGGTGGTTTTACCCGCACCCTGCAGGCCCGCCATCAGCACCACGGCCGGTGGCTGAGCCGCCAGGTTCAGGACCTGGTTCTCTTCGCCCATCGCCGAAACCAGTTCGTTACGAACGATTTTGACGAACTCCTGACCCGGGGTCAGGCTCTTGTTAACTTCATGACCAACCGCCTTCTCTTTAACGCGGTTGATAAAATCACGAACAACCGGCAACGCGACGTCTGCTTCCAGCAGCGCCATGCGCACTTCGCGCAGCGTTTCCTTGATGTTGTCTTCGGTAAGGCGTCCGCGGCCGCTGATGTTGCGCAGCGTGCGCGACAAACGATCGGTTAAATTATCAAACATTGTCTCTCGCCTGAGTAGAAACGTTGGGCCGCCATGAGCGACACATACACAGAATTTTGCCGGAGTATAACATGAAGGCGCCTTTGTTGTTATGCAACGGTTGGAGCAGGCGTCACGTAACGTTATACTGCTTCTCTTTCTTATTAAGACAACTGTCGATGCCTATATGCCTGTTTTCGCACTGATCGCCCTTGTTGCCTACTCTGTCAGCCTCGCGCTGATCATTCCCGGACTGCTGCAAAAAAACAGCGGCTGGCGGCGCATGGCTATTCTTTCGGCGGTGATCGCACTGATTAGCCACGCGTTTGCGCTGGAATCACGCATTATCCCCGGCGACGGCAGCGTGCAAAACCTGAGCGTCCTCAACGTCGGCTCGCTGGTCAGCCTGATGATCTGTACGGTGATGACCATCGTGGCCTCTAAAAATCGCGGCTGGCTGCTGCTGCCGATTGTGTATACCTTCGCGCTGATCAATCTGGCCTTAGCCACCTTTATGCCTAATGAGTTCATTACGCATCTGGAGGCGACGCCAGGGATGCTGGTGCATATCGGCCTGTCACTCTTTGCCTATGCGACGCTGATCATCGCCGCGCTCTACGCCATGCAGCTCGCCTGGATTGACTACCAGCTGAAAAACAAAAAGCTGGCGTTTAACCATGAGATGCCACCGCTGATGGTGATTGAGCGTAAAATGTTCCACATCACCCAGGTGGGCGTGGTGCTGCTGACCCTGACGCTCTGCACGGGTCTGTTTTATATGAAGAACCTGTTCAGCGTGGAGAATATCGATAAAGCGGTGCTCTCCATCATTGCGTGGTTTGTCTATATTGTCCTGTTATGGGGCCATTACCATGAAGGCTGGCGCGGTCGCCGCGTGGTCTGGTTCAACGTCGCGGGTGCGGGCATTCTCACCCTTGCCTATTTTGGCAGCCGCTTCATACAGCAATTTGCTGGCTAAGAAACAAAGGAGTTCCCCCTGGAACACATCTCTACCACCACGCTGATCGTTATCCTGATCGTCATGGTGGTCATCTCCGCCTATTTCTCCGGCTCGGAAACCGGCATGATGACCTTAAACCGCTACCGGTTACGTCATCGTGCTAAACAGGGTAACCGTGCCGCACGTCGCGTTGAAAAGCTGCTCCGCAAACCGGATCGCCTGATTAGCCTGGTGCTTATCGGCAACAACCTCGTCAACATTCTGGCCTCTGCCCTTGGCACCATCGTCGGGATGCGCCTGTACGGCAACGCCGGGGTGGCGATTGCCACCGGCGTGCTGACGTTTGTGGTGCTGGTGTTTGCCGAAGTGCTGCCGAAAACCATCGCCGCGCTTTACCCGGAGAAAGTCGCCTACCCGAGCAGCTTCCTGCTGGCACCGCTGCAAATTCTGATGATGCCGCTGGTCTGGCTGCTGAACATGGTGACGCGCGTCCTGATGCGGATGGTGGGGATCAAAGCCGATGTCACCATCAGCAGCGCGCTCAGCAAAGAGGAGCTGCGCACCATCGTGAACGAATCCCGCTCGCAGATCTCCCGACGTAACCAGGACATGCTCCTCTCGGTGCTGGATCTGGAAAAAGTGAGCGTGAACGACATCATGGTGCCGCGTAATGAAATCGTCGGTATCGACATCAATGATGACTGGAAAGCCATCGTCCGTCAGCTGACGCACTCCCCGCACGGGCGCATTGTCCTGTATCGCGACTCGCTGGATGACGCCATCAGCATGCTGCGCGTGCGCGAAGCCTACCGTCTGATGACCGAGAAAAAAGAGTTCACCAAAGAGGTGATGCTGCGCGCCGCCGACGAGATTTACTACGTGCCGGAAGGCACCCCGCTCAGCACGCAGCTGGTGAAATTCCAGCGTAACAAGAAGAAGGTTGGCCTGGTGGTCAATGAATACGGCGACATTCAAGGCCTGGTGACGGTCGAAGATATTCTGGAAGAGATTGTCGGAGACTTTACCACCTCAATGTCCCCTTCCCTTGCGGAAGAAGTCACTCCGCAAAATGACGGCTCGGTACTGATTGACGGCAGCGCGAACATTCGCGAACTCAACAAAGCCTTTAACTGGCATCTGCCGGAAGATGAGGCTCGCACCATTAACGGGATGATTCTGGAAGCGCTGGAGGAGATCCCGGCGGCAGGCACGCGGGTGCGCATTGAACAGTACGATATAGATATCCTGGACGTGCAGGACAATATGATTAAGCAGGTGAAGGTTCTGCCCGTTAAACCCCTGCGCGAAAGTATCGCTGAGTAAGGTTGTAGGCCGGGTGAGCGAAGCCGCCACCCGGCACTACGCGTGCGGCAAATTACGCTTTCGCTTTCGCCACGGTTACCATCGCAGCACGAATGGTACGGCCGTTCAGGGTGTAGCCTTTCTGCATCACGCCCAGCACTTTACCGGCTTCAATCTCTTCAGATTCCACCATCGCAATCGCCTGGTGAACATTTGGATCCAGCGGTACGTCGGTATCGGCAATCACTTCCACGCCAAACTTACGCACCACGTCGAGCATGGATTTCAGCGTCAGCTCGATGCCTTCGATCATCGCCGCGTTGTCCGGATTCGCTTTGTCAGCGACTTCCAGCGCGCGATCGAGGCTGTCGATAACCGGCAGCAGTTCGTTGACGAATTTCTCCAGCGCAAACTTGTGCGCCTTCTCAACGTCCTGCTCGGTACGACGACGCAGGTTTTCCATTTCCGCCTTGATGCGCAGAACACTGTCGCGTTCGCGATTCTGTGCTTCTACCAGCTGGGCTTCCAGATTCGCAATTTTTTCATCGCGCGGGTCCACCTGCTCAGCAGATGCGTCTGGCTCTACAGCCTCAACTTCATCGTGCTGTTCCGTGATAATTTCTTCAGGGGCTTGCCCCTCAGGCGTTTTCTGTTCTTTACTACTCATGAATTTCTCCGCGTTTTTCTGCATTCATCTCGCTAACTTCGCTTATTATGGGGATCAGTTTCCGGGATTCAAGGGAACAAGACAGATTGTCATCATTCATCAGGCACAAGGACCTCCAGAAAATGAATAATCATTTCAGGTGTATTGGGATCGTCGGGCATCCGCGTCACCCTACCGCATTGACGACACATGAAATGTTGTATCGCTGGTTGTGTAGCAAAGGCTATGAAGTGATGGTCGAGCAGCAGATTGCCCAGGAGCTGCAGCTGAAGAGCGTCAAAACCGGCACGCTGGCGGAAATTGGCCAACAGGCCGACCTCGCCGTGGTGGTAGGCGGCGACGGCAACATGCTCGGCGCGGCCCGCACGCTGGCGCGGTATGACATCAAGGTCATCGGCATCAACCGTGGCAATCTCGGCTTTCTCACCGACCTCGACCCGGACAATGCGCAGCAGCAGCTGGCCGACGTGCTGGAAGGCCACTATATCAGTGAAAAGCGCTTTTTACTGGAAGCGCAGGTGTGCCAGCAGGACTGCCAGAAACGCATCAGCACCGCGATTAACGAGGTGGTCCTCCACCCCGGTAAAGTGGCGCACATGATTGAATTCGAGGTGTATATCGATGAAATCTTTGCCTTCTCCCAGCGTTCTGACGGGCTGATTATCTCCACCCCGACCGGTTCAACCGCCTACTCGCTTTCTGCCGGCGGGCCGATCCTGACCCCGTCTCTGGATGCCATTACCCTGGTGCCTATGTTCCCGCACACGCTCTCCGCCCGGCCGCTGGTCATCAACGGCGACAGCACGATACGTCTGCGGTTCTCGCACCGGCGTAACGACCTGGAGATCAGCTGCGACAGTCAGATAGCGCTGCCGATCCAGGAGGGGGAAGACGTCCTTATTCGCCGGTGTGATTATCATCTGAATCTCATTCACCCGAAAGATTACAGCTATTTCAACACATTAAGCTCAAAGCTTGGCTGGTCAAAAAAATTGTTCTGATTTTGCATCCAGCACTTTACTGTATATAAAACCAGTTTATACTGTATGAAAACACAGTTATGGTTTTTCATACAGGAAAACAATTATGCTGGCACAACTGACCATCAGCAACTTTGCCATTGTTCGTGAGCTTGAGATCGATTTCCACAGCGGCATGACGGCGATCACCGGGGAAACCGGTGCAGGTAAATCCATTGCCATTGATGCCCTCGGCTTGTGCCTTGGCGGCCGTGCAGAGGGCGACATGGTGCGCATGGGCGCGAACCGTGCCGACCTTTGCGCCCGTTTCTCCCTGAAAGACACCCCTGCTGCTCAGCGCTGGCTGGAACAGAACCAGCTTGAAGATGGACGTGAGTGTTTACTTCGCCGCGTGATCAGCAGCGACGGTCGCTCACGTGGCTTTATCAACGGCACGGCGGTTCCGCTTTCCCAGCTGCGCGAACTCGGCCAGCTGCTTATCCAGATCCACGGTCAGCACGCGCATCAGCAATTGGTTAAACCCGAACAGCAGAAAGCGCTGCTGGACGGCTATGCGGGTGAGTACGCGCTTACTCAACTGATGGCTGAGCACTATCGCCAGTGGCATCAAAGCTGCCGGGAACTTGCCCAGCATCAACAGCAAAGCCAGGAGCGTGCCGCCCGTGCGGAGCTGCTGGAATACCAGCTTAAAGAGCTGAACGAATTTAACCCGCAGCCGGGTGAGTTTGAGCAAATCGACGAAGAGTACAAACGCCTGGCAAACAGCGGCCACCTGCTCTCAACCAGCCAGAATGCGCTCAACCTGCTGGCGGATGGCGAAGACGTGAACCTGCAGAGCCAGCTGTATAACGTTCGTCAGCTGCTTACCGAACTGGTCGGCATGGACAGCAAACTCTCTGGTGTCCTGGATATGCTGGAAGAGGCTGCCATTCAGATCTCCGAAGCCGGTGACGAACTGCGCCACTACTGTGAGCGTCTCGATCTCGACCCGAACCGTCTGTTTGAGCTGGAGCAGCGTATCTCCCGTCAGATCTCGCTTGCACGCAAGCATCACGTCACGCCGGAAGAGCTGCCGGGCTACTATCAGTCTCTGCTGGAAGAGCAGCAGCAGCTTGACGATCAGGCTGACTCCCTGGAAACCCTCTCTCTGGCAGTGAGCCTGCACCATGAACAGGCGCTGGCGACAGCACAAAAACTGCACGACATCCGTCAGCATTACGCTCAGGAGCTGAGCCAGCACATCACGGACAGCATGCACACGCTGGCGATGCCGCACGGCATCTTCACCATTGATGTTCGCTTCGAAGAAAATCACCTGACGGCAGAAGGTGCGGATCGCATCGAATTCCGCGTCACCACCAACCCGGGGCAGCCGCTACAGGCAATCTCCAAAGTGGCCTCCGGCGGTGAGCTGTCGCGTATTGCGCTGGCAATTCAGGTGATTACCGCACGTAAAATGGAAACCCCGGCGCTGATTTTCGATGAAGTGGATGTCGGGATCAGCGGCCCGACGGCGGCGGTGGTCGGTAAACTGCTGCGCCAGTTAGGCGAATCAACGCAGGTGATGTGTGTCACCCACCTGCCGCAGGTTGCGGGCTGTGGACATCATCACTTTATCGTCAGTAAGGAAACCGACGGTGAGATGACCGAAACGCACATGAAGCCGCTGGATAAACGTGCGCGTCTGCAGGAGCTGGCGCGCCTGCTCGGTGGCAGCGAAGTGACGCGTAACACACTCGCGAACGCGAAAGAACTGCTGGCGGCATAAACTTTTTCGGGATCTCAGGGTCATACAGAACAACAAAAACGCCGCCAGACCGGTTTCAAAGTGGGGCAAGGTCTATTATCATCGGCATATTACATATGAGCCGCGTTCTGCTCGGGCCCGAAAAGGAATCAAATCACTATGCGTTGTAAAATGCTGACCGCTGCCGCAGCGGTTCTTCTGATGTTGACCGCAGGCTGTTCCACTCTGGAGAAAGTGGTTTACCGTCCTGACATCAACCAGGGGAACTACCTAACCCCTAACGATGTGTCCAAAATCCGTGTGGGGATGACACAACAGCAGGTCGCTTATGCACTGGGAACCCCGATGATGTCCGATCCGTTCGGCACTAACACCTGGTTCTATGTCTTCCGTCAGAAGCCGGGCCATGAAGATGCGACCCAGCAGACCCTGACGCTGACCTTCAGCAGCGCTGGTGTGTTGACTAACATCGACAATAAGCCTGCCCTGACCAAATAACTCGGTGTCAGAAATGCAAAAAGGTGCTCATTGAGCACCTTTTTTGTTTTCTGTTGATCCCCTCGCCCCATTGGGGAGAGGGTCAGGGTGAGGGGAAGAAACCGCTACTTACCAGATTTCTCCGCACGCTGGCGACGCAGCTCTTTCGGGTCAGCAATCAGCGGACGATAAATCTCCACCCGGTCGCCCTCTTTCAGCACATCCCCCAGCTTCACCGGACGGCTGTAAATTCCAACCTTATTTTTCGCCAGGTCGATATCGCTGCGAAGCTCAAGGATGCCGGAAGCGCGGATAGCCGCTTCGACGGTCGCCCCCTCTTCCAGCGTCACGCGCTGCAGGTACTGCTTCTCCGGCAACGCATACACCACTTCTACCGCAATCTTATGCGACACTGTAAACCTCTTTGGCGCGAGTGGTGAACGCCTGAACCATGTTCGAGGCCAGCTCTTTAAAGATGCGGCCAAACGCCAGCTCAATCAGCTTATTGGTAAACTCAAAGTCCAGATGGAACTCAATGCGACAGGCGTCAGCACTCAGTGGCGTAAATTTCCAGCCTCCCATCAGCTTTTTAAACGGACCATCCACCAGATGCATCAAAATACTCTGATTGCTCGTCAGCGTATTACGGGTGGTGAACGTCTTGCTGATCCCCGCTTTGGAGACATCCACTGCCGCCGTCATCTGCGTCGGGCCGGACTCCAGAACGCGGCTCCCGGTGCATCCCGGAATAAACTCTGGATAAGACTGAACATCGTTCACTAACTGATACATTTGTTCCGCGCTGTAAGGCACAAGCGCAGTACGGCTAATCTGAGGCATAGCATTTCCCATGGTCACACAACGGACAAATAATAACATTTATCACCTGTTAAAAAAACGCTAAGCCTCATCTCGTGCTAAGATAGCGCGTTAGACCTCACAGGACGCAATGAGGTGACTTTTTGAAATCAGATTACCGACGGCTTTACGACACTTATGACGAAGAAAAAAGCACATAAACCAGGCTCGGCGACCATTGCGCTCAACAAGCGTGCTCGCCACGAGTATTTCATTGAAGAAGAATTCGAAGCGGGCCTTGCGTTGCAGGGCTGGGAAGTAAAATCGCTGCGCGCCGGGAAAGCCAACATCGGCGATAGCTACGTGATCCTGAAAGATGGCGAAGCCTTCCTGTTCGGTGCGAACTTTACGCCGCTGACTGTCGCCTCGTCACACTACGTGTGTGACCCAACGCGCACCCGTAAGCTGCTGCTGAACAAGCGTGAGCTGGAATCCCTTTACGGGCGCATTAACCGCGAAGGTTTCACCGTGGTCGCCCTGTCGCTGTACTGGAAAAACGCCTGGTGCAAAGTGAAAATTGGCGTCGCGAAAGGTAAAAAACAGCACGACAAACGTACTGACCTGAAAGAGCGCGAGTGGCAGCTCGACAAAGCGCGCATCATGAAAAACGCAGGACGTTGATTCTGCACACTTATTGTACTATTCAATAAGTTAGCGTTCCGGGCTGGTATCCAGGAAGTGAAATCTGGTATACTTAGTTCAACACTATTGGGGCTGATTCTGGATTCGACGGGATTTGCGAAACCCAAGGTGCATGCCGAGGGGCGGTTTGCCTCGTTAAAAGCCGCAAAAAAATAGTCGCAAACGACGAAAACTACGCTTTAGCAGCTTAATAACCTGCTCTGAGCCCTCTCTCCCTAGCTTCCGCTCTTAAGACGGGGATCAAAGAGAGGTCAAACCCAAAAGAGATCGCGTGGAAGCCCTGCCTGGGGTTGAAGCGTTAAAACTAATCAGGCTAGTTCGTTAGTGGCGTGTCTGTCCGCAGCTGGCGTGCGAATGTAAAGACAAACTAAGCATGTAGTACCGAGGATGTAGAAATTTCGGACGCGGGTTCAACTCCCGCCAGCTCCACCAATTTTTGATATATTGAAGTTCAGTGAAGTCTATCAAGCCCGCATGGAACCAGCCTTGTGGGCTTTTTTACGTCTATAGTAGTATACCGAGAATTGCTAGAATCTACTCGTTATGACACCCTTTTTGGGGCCCAATACAAAGGGTCCCAAAAAGGGTGCCAAACATGGCAAAAATCGCTAAGAAGCTCACTGACACTGAAATCAAAAGCACCAAACCTACCGAGAAAGAGGTTAACCTTTTTGACGGCGATGGTTTGCTCCTGCGAATCGTCCCCTTGGCGAAGGGAGGAAAGAAAAATTGGTATTTTCAGATATGCAGTGCCTGTGACCAAAAAGCGAACTAAGGTGAGCTTAGGAACCTATCCTCACCTTACACTTGCGAAGGCACGAGCTTTACGTGATAAGTACTTGTCGTTGCTTGCAAATGGTATAGACCCACAAGTTCATAACACCCACAAAGCCAATGTATGCGAGAGATATTGTGACTTTAACCGGGTATTAGGAGCCGTTTCAGATAAAAGATGTTCTTCGATTCGACTGCTCTTGGTTATAGCACTAAGTAATCGTTAATATTGAAGGACGAAAGGCTACTTCAAAACAAAGTAACCTTTCCAATATCCCCATATATGGGACAAGTGGTACATTAACTGCACATAGTGCAGGATACATATGACATAAAAATTTTTATTTATGGCATACATTATAAATAACTTGTATTTTATCAATGTCAATAGATTCTTGTTTAATACTTTTAAAATAATTATATGATTGTTTTTATTATAGCTTCGCTTGTACAAGCGAAGATCCTATTTTTCTTGAATGAATAATGCCAATTATAAGAGAAGCAAGGGCTAACCCTACGAAGCCGCTGCGCTTGTTTCTTTGGGTTCCCCTTGCTTTTCTTCCCTTCGGTTAGAAAAGAAAATCCAGCCAAGTTTATCAACTATCTACAGTATTCTCACTAAAGAGTAACCGCCACTTTATACTCCGTTTGTGAGCTGCGGCTACTGTAGCATTTTTGGGTTTAAATTTTCTATCATTACCAGTTGTTATGTCGGGATAAAAATATTTTCTCGCATCCAACCATAAAGATATCAGATTTGCTATCTTCATCACTTCACATAATGAAACTTTTAAAGTAGGCCTAAAATACAAGGCCTACTTAATAGCCGGAGATAGTTATTATTTAGATGCTAAAATAGTATTTTTATTGAATTTTTCATCAGCATCTGTAAGCTTTTTCATTATTAAAGCAGGGGCTATATCCTGAAGCTCCGTAGATTTTATGAAAAAATAATTACAAAGGTAAATTATATTATTAAGATTAATTGGTATATCAATATTATAATCTAACATTAACGATAACAAACGATCTCTGTCAATTCTATAAAACTTTTTACCAAGCTCTTTCTCATTAATTATTGAAATTATATTTTCATCAAGCTTATCGTCCATTCTCAATCTTAATTTATTTCTTAGCATAGCGGACCATGCGCTTGACTTATAATTCCTATATGCTAAATCCTCAAATAACTTCATTATTCCCCAATCAGATGTTTCCAAAGAGGCGTAAATTCCATTCAGCGCGCGACTAAGGTCATTATGCTCAACCCAATCCTCTTTGCACTTATAGCGTAGATCATGCTCAACTTCATGCCATCCTTCAGATAAAATAGTTCTGAATTGGACTTCAAAAGTAGTATCAATATAAGAATATTTCTTTAATAAGACACTATCATTTGATAATACTTCTGGTAACTTAAAGACGTAATTGCATCGAGTTGCCGCAAAGAGATTAGCCGTGGTTTCGTCTACGGTTTTAGATTCAATTTCGAATAATTTTTCCAGTGTTTTTTGAGCAATAAATAAATCATCAGGAAAATATAATATTATCCTAACCCCAAATAAGTCTTGAATTTTTTTACCATCCTCTGAGTATTTATTAGGCTCTTTTTCATATTTCTTAATTATTGAGCTTTCTGATTTTGTCCTCGAAAAAAAACGATAAAGTAATCCAATACGATTAAGTTCATTTTCTATATCTTTTTGCAAACTTTGAATAATTCGCAATTCATTTCCGTTATATATCAGAAAGTCCTCCCAAGAATTGCTTTAATCTCTGATATTCTTGCCATGTTAAGTTCAAGGAACGAACGCTTGTCTGGCGTAAGTAAAAGACCGTCTTTTCTCAATTTATCTAAAGAATGGAGTATTTCACTTAACTGAAATTGATTGTTGTTAGCACATAAGCCTTTTATAGGCCGATGCTTATGATAGCTAACACTCCCTCTGGGACAGAACTTCTCTAAGATGTAAATATCACAATCTGTAATATCGTGATCATTTTCACTGTTTATCTCGACAGATTTTTTATTAATAGCATCATTGTCACACTCACATCCCAAAAAATAAATATCTTCCCTACCACTTAATTCGTTAAAACTACAATCTATAAAAGAACAGTTCACAAATGTAACGTTTTTATAATTACCACAGGTAAATATACTGCTAAAAAACGAACAATCAACAAAGATAGTATCATGTATTATATTTATATCGCCTAAAGAAAGTTTTGATATAGACAATTGCTCAACACTATCATTTTTTAAATCTAATGGAACCTTTCCTATAAGCAAATGACTATACAAGATCTTATCATTACCTGACATAAAATATAAAGCAAACTCTAAGCTATGCCAAAGTAATTCTTTTTCATCATCGATCCTCGGCATATAAGATTGCACAGCTGGTTCTATAAAACGTTTATCACCAATCCATTCATTTGACTTATCATTAATAATATTTTCAGAAACAAAATTACCAAGAACAAATTCATTAACAAATCCAATACCTTGGTTTTCTGAGCCTGACCGATCTAATAGAGCATGCGATGCTAATTTATTAACTAATTCGTCAGTAGTTGGTCTTTCATCTACAGTATAAAGCTTTCTTGTAGCCTCCAAGAGCTGTTGATTCTTTTCAGTTATGACTAACGATATATACTCTCTAGACTCAGATGTGTAGTTACCTTCGACCATGTCGTCAGCTATTATTTTTAGTATAGTATATTGATCTTCAATAGACATTAATAAATCTTGTCTTTTTCTCTCTCGCTCAAGCATTGAATCAAAATACTTCCTCACTATAGTTGTTGGGTCGCTTATAACTTTATTAAAGTCGGTGTCGTCGATGCATCTTAGAAATGATAGCAGTACAGGGTTTGATAATTTGTTAAGAGGAAATCCTGTCGATGAAATTTCATCTAAACGTTGACCTGGAAGCCAGTCTTCAATTTGTGGTTCATGAATTCTTATTCTTATCACATCAAAATCTTCTTGATGCGATGCTATCCATTGATGGAATTCATCTCCATCAAATATAGCTGTTCTTCGAGTTGTCAAAACCACTTTTGCACTATCAGTTAGAAGCTCACTTATTGTTTCCAGCATTGGCTCTGTTTTTTCATAATTATTTTCAATTCCGTTTGTACTTTCATGCAATAGTTCATCAAACCCGTCAAGTATAACTGGTACATTCCCTGCTCTTATTTCATTCCTTACTAAGGCTGAGCTTAACAAAGGAAAACTTCTATCAATTTCATCTAATAGTACATACCTGAATATTTTTGCTTGTCTATTCCTGGATAGTTCTGAAAATAATGGTATTTTCCCTATATTGTTAACTATAATCTCCCTCAATAATTCATACGCCGTGCAAGTCTTTCCAAAACCGGCTGCGGCCTCAATCAAAAACAGAATTGGACGCCTATGTTGTATTCTCTCTAATATTTCCGTAACAACATTAGCTTCGCCAATAACACCATTTAAGTAATATTTTGAATTTATGTAGGAATAAGTTGCAGTAGGTGAGTGAATTTTTACAATTGAATCTGTGAAAGTATTATAATCTTTAATCAACCTTTCTTTAGTTGAATCGACGCTAAAGAAGCCATTAAATAATTCCTTATGTGCTTCTTCATAAGAATGATATTTTTTTATTTGACATGCATAACCTAACTGCTTATATTCTTCAAAGGTTTGATTTACATTAACTTCATTATTTAGTGGAAGTATGTCCGCGTTATGGTAGTGCCCTGTTTTAATAGAATATACAGCAATACTTTCGTTACCTGTATTTTCTTCAGTAAAACCAAACCTTTTATATATCTCTGTAAGTTTGCTTTTTTGTAACATTAAACTCACCTCCTGATATTTTTCGCAATGATGCTATAGTCGCTATATGGACTTTTACTATAATATTACAAAAACCATCTACATAGCTACCGTCTAAACAATAATAGCTATGTAGAGATTATCTGTAAGAGAACAGTTCAACGGTTACGTGCACTTTATGACATCGTTCTAACTTCATGGGGTGCTCAGTAACAGAACTTTTAAGCCATTCTTGCTCGCTGAACATGCAGTCATACTTATCACAAGCAGTACAACCATTACTTAGCAGACCTCTGCTCCTTGTTCCAAAAGGAACGTAAAACAGATGTTAGAGCTAACAAAACTGAAAGCCACTGCCCCCCCAATCTCCGAGTCAAACATTAGAGACTTTAAGTGAGCTCAGCCCAGATTATGCATTCTAATCAATTTCCAAATAATCAATCGGGCTAAGCCGTGGTGGTCATCGCGCCAATCCCCATAATGAAGGATACATCTTGGCTGTATCATCTTCCTTACAGCTGCGTTTCAACATGTGCTGAACAACACTCAAGTTAATGTAAATGAGCCAGTGAAAACAACATCTGTTTCAAATCACTTTGAAGTTTTCTTCATTTAATGTGTACGCCAAAATTATCCGGATAAACATAGAGTAACGGTCGACCGGGATTTCAATCAACCAGTTTCATCTGTAGTAGGCGATATTCTTAAGGCGGCAGCGAAATGTTCTGACAACCCCACTGAGGCGGTGCTACAGAATCTTATCGAAGCCAAACATCAGCTACGTTTCCCTAGATGTTAAAATCAGTAGTCGCAGGGCCAATGCTAATGATCCACACATTGACCGTGAAGGGGCCTTTCAGGTGGGTACGACTGCATTCCACGTGACCACCGCACCTATGGAGAAATTGATTTCACACTGTTTGTAGTGGTCAACTAAAACTGGCCACGGCTTCAGAGTTTTTCCAATATCGGTTTTCCGATTCGTTTGGAGGTAACACACCGTTATAGTCATGCGGCCTTAGCGAGCTGTAATACCCGACGATATAGTCTATGATCGTATGAGCTGCTTCGCTAAAGTTTATATAGCCTGTCACTGGCACCCACTCGTTTTTCAGACTTCTGTCGGGCTGTTATCCCAGCAGTTTCCACGTCGGCTCATACTTTGCCTGATCCGGTAACGCCACAATAACTGTCGGAACTGCCTGCTTGTGTAGTGGCTACCCTGGTCACTGTGGAACATCACTCCCGCTGGTTTGCCTCGGGTTTCCCACGCCATTACCAGCGCTTTGATGGTTAGCTTACTGTCCGGTGAGAATGACATCGCCCAGCCTACCGGTTTCCTGGCGAACAGATCGAGAACAACGGCAAGGTAAGCCCAGCGCCTGCCTGTCCAGATATACGTCACATCGCCGCACCATACCTGATTAGGCTCTGTCACTGCGAATTGTCGCTCAAGGTGATTTGGGAAAGCGATGTGTTCATGGCCACCACGTTTATACCGGTGGGTGGGTTGCTGACAACTCACCAGTCCCAGTTCTTTCATAAGCCTGCCGGCAAGCCAGCGTCCCATTCTGAAGCCTCTCAGGGTTGCCATGATGGCGATACTTCTCGCGCCAGCAGAGCCATGGCTGATGTTATGCAGCTCCAGAACCTGACTACGTAATACAGCCCGCTTGCCGTCTGGCTTTTCGGGGCTTTTCACCCAGTATTTGTAGCTGCTGCGATGAACCCCTAACACATGGCAGAGTGTGACCACAGGATACTGCGCTCTGAGTTTCTCAATTAACGAGAACTGTTCAGGGAGTCCGACATAAAGAGCGCGGTAGCCTTTTTTAATATGTCGTTTTCCATTTCAATGCGTTGTGCTTTTTCTTTAGCTCACGTATTTCAATCTGTTCCGGGGTTATAGGGGAGGCTTTAGGTATTTTGCCCTGTCGTTCATCTCGTAACTGCTTTACCCATCGCGTCATGGTAGAAAGCCCCACTTCCATAGCACTGGCCGCAGCTGCACCGGTGTAGTTCTGATCAAGGACCAGTTGAGCGGATTCGCGTTTAAACTCTGCGCTGAAATTTCTTTTTTTCATTGGGACACCTGTATTGTTCTGAGATGAGCATATCACCTCTGTTCAGGTGGCCAAATTCAGTAAACCACTACAGTT